>OZ246409.1:61100-716531 GCA_965231035.1 uncultured Muribaculaceae bacterium | reverse complement strand
CCTGTCCCCACGAATAATAAATTCAATTATGGATAGTATGATTCCAGATGGATTAAACCTGCAGAAATTATTCCACATTGCAGACGCCTATCCGGATTTTGGAAAGCAAGAAAATTTATTCTATAAAACTTGATTTTAAATATATTACATATTAAAATGGAATTATGCTAGTTGGCGAGCTTACTCATCCGTGTAAAGATTATATCAGCCAACAAAGATAACATAAACCTTTACTGGGATTATTATCTAAAACAAAGATTACGGATGCACAATTTCTAGATAATAAACTCGGACAAAACTAAAGGAATATGTTATGAATAACATTGAATACTTTAAACTACAAGCAAAGAAACTTCTCAAAGATTGGAAAAATCGTGAGCAAAAATATTTTGTATTCGATATACGCGAATTGTTTCGTTTATACGATGTCAAAATTGATGAACAACCAACACTTATGAAAGCACAACATCTTCTAGCATTGGCTTTAGGGCGTGATAAGTGGACTGATTTATTGAATGATTCAGAAGAAAAACTTACCTACACAAGAAATGTTTTAGAACAAGAAAGAATTGCTTTCGAAGAAGAAAAATCTGAAGAAGATATAATCGATAAAAACGATGATGGATTTGAGGGATATCATGGCGAAGTTGAATGCTTACATTGTGGGCAAAAATTTCCAATAGATAAACCCAACCATTTACCAAGTTGCGATGGGGAAATTTGGGATTTGGTCCCAACCGAAAAAGTTGATTAAATCTTATAAATCCGCCTTTTGGGGCGGATTTTATAATCCTTTGACTATGCTAAAAATGGCATTGTATAGGTTGGCATGATAATTGGTGTTATTGTATCATAAAATAGGCTTACCGCAGGCAATGCATTAAAAAATCCCGCGGTTCTGCGGGATTTTTCGGTATAGATTAAAATTCTATTAATCCTGGCGGACAGAGAGGGATTCGAACCCCCGAAGGCCTTGCGACCTCAACGGTTTTCAAGACCGTCGCATTCAACCACTCTGCCATCTGTCCTAAACTTTGTTCCGCTGGTCTCTCAACCTACGGTTTTGTTCGCTGGTCGCACCTGTCGGTGCTGCTCACCATTCGTACGATTTACTTCGCAAATCTTTGTTTCGCCACGTTTCACTTGCAAAACTTAACTCATATGCAAGACCGTCGCATTCAACCACTCTGCCATCTGTCCTGGTTTGATGACCCGCCTATTTTATATTATTTTTTTCGAAACGCAACTGTAAATATTGCTGCACCTGCCAAAAACATTATACCAGACAGTAATTGTCCCATGGTCAAACCCCAACTGGTCAGAAATCCAATCTGAACATCAGGCGCCCTGAACTGTTCTGCAAATATTCTAAAAATTGCATAAAGCATCGCAAAAATTCCTGATAATAAGCCTGCTTTTTTATTCAATTTAGTAAATCGCCACAGGCAAAACATTATTATAAAAAGCAACACACCTTCCATTGCTGCTTCGTAAATTGGACTGGGGTGTCGCGGCGCCATATCAGTACCAGCAAAAACAATTCCCCAGGGTTTATCTGTTACACGACCCATTACTTCCATATTTATAAAGTTTGCAATGCGACCAAAAAACAATCCGATTGGTGCGACAACTGCCAACAAATCCATTATTTCAAAAGAAGATTTAAACCAATTACCCCAGGTTAATTTTTTATCAGATTTTTGCTTTTCAATTTTTTTGCTGAACAAAATCACAGAAATTAACACGCCCAGTAATCCACCATGAAAACTCATACCGCCTTTCCAAACTGCAAATACTTCCAACGGATAATTCAAAAAGAAATGCAAGTTATAGAAAAGTACATAACCCAGCCGACCACCGATTACCACACCCAAAACAATTGCAGTAAACAAATCATCAAATTGTTTTTGGCTTAAACTTATTACGCTTTTTTTATCAGAAATCATACGACGAAAAATCCAAAAACCTAAAACGAATGCTGCAACATAGGCCAGCGCATACCAACGTATATCCAAACCAAAAACAGAAAATGCAACCGGTGAAATTGGATTAATTGTTATTGCCATTGTTTAGCCTTTTTTTCCACGATTACCATTTAATTCTTTCAACTTGTCTGTTTCAAGTTTGACAGATTGTTTTAAATTGTTAATCATTTCCATTAACTTCCAAGCACGCTTTGTTTCTTCGCCATTTTTTGCGGCCTCGTTTGCTAATTCTACTTTCAGTTGTCTTATTCGCGCTTCGTAACCTGCTATTATTTCATTTTTATTTGCCATACCTGCCAGAGTATCTTTATAATTTTGGAAAAATCCATTGCGCTTTGTTCCTGGTCCACGCTTTGAAAATTTATCTGTATTTGACATATTTTTAAAACCTTTTAATCTTGAAATAACGTTCATATTATACTATATTATGCACTGCGAATAACAAGGAGAAAATTATGATAGCAAAAAAATCCCCCGTTAAGACTGGGACGACAAACGAAATGAAAAACACAACCAGTGGAATTGATTTATACCTGAAACGCATCTTTACTTTGATGTTCGGTGCAGTTGGAATCACAGCGGTTGTAACATGGTTTACAATTTATGGTGGTGGTATCAGACTTTTGGTGAACCAAGGTGGTATGTCCGCACTTTATTACATTGTAATCTTTGGTGCGTTTGGATTATCAATCTGGGCCCAGGCACGTGCTTTTCGTATTAAACCCAGCACAGCGGCAATTTTATTGGCAGTTTATGCGGCTTTGATTGGCTTTGGAATTACACCATTGGTATGGGGAGCATTGGCGATTAACCCTGCTTCGATTTTACAAGCATTTGTAATTTCTGCATTAATGTTTGGTGTTATGGCTTTGTTTGGATACAAAACTGTAAAGGACTTGTCATTCTTGGGCATATTCTTGCAACTGGGAATGATTGGTTTAATCCTGGTCGGGGTAATTTCAATATTCTGGCCATTGGGTAGTGGCTTTGCAACAATAGTCAGCTTGGTTGGTGTTTTGATTTTTGCGTTATTCACCGCGTACGACATGCAGTTCTTGAAACGCGCATATTCACAAATGGGTGATGATACACAAAAGAATCAATTAGCAGTTTTGGGTGCATTACATTTATATGTTGCATTCATAACCATGTTCCAGTATATTCTGAGCCTGCTAAATTTAGAACGTAGATAAATAAGGAGTTTAAAGATGGCATATAAAATAGATTCAACAAAATGTATTGGTTGCGGATCTTGCAGTCAGGTATGTCCGGCGGCTGCAATCAGCAAAGATGGCAAAGTATTTAAAATTGACCCTGCTAAGTGTATGTCTTGTGGTTCTTGTGTTGGTCAATGCCCAGTTGGCGCAATTTCTTTTGACATGCCTAAAAAGTAATTGTTGTAACATTCATATTAAAAAGGGGGCTTACAGCCCCCTTTTTAAACTTAAAACTATTGCAAAATAAAAAGTTCGTGTGTAATATAATGGTTTGAATACATAAGGTAAAAAAATGCCAGTAAAAACAGTTAATGATATAGTTGCACTTTGCAAACGCCGTGGATTTATTTTCACCGGATCTGAAATTTATGGTGGATTGGGTGGAACTTACGATTACGGTCCGTACGGTGTTGAACTGATGAAAAACATTCGTAATGCCTGGTGGAATACCATGGTTTACCAACGCGATGATATCGAAGGTCTGGATGCGTCACAAATTACAAACCGCTTGCTGTGGAAATATTCTGGACACGAAGGTGGATTTTCTGACCAATTGGTTGAATGCAAAAAATGCGGTCTGCGCATGCGTTTGGATAAAATGAAAGATCCGAAAAAGTGTGACTCCTGTGGCAGCTCTGATTTGACTGCACCACGTGCATATCAATTAATGATGGGTTTAAGTATCGGTGCAACAGCCGAAGGCGAAGTGAATGCATATTTGCGTCCGGAAACTGCAACAACAACTTATACAAATTTTAAAAATGTTTTGGATTCGACTCCACACAAATTGCCTTTTGGAATTGTCCAAATTGGTAAGGCTTTTCGAAACGAAATTTCACCACGCGGTTTCGTTTTCCGTATGCGTGAATTTGAACAGGCTGAATTGCAATACTTTGTAAAACCGGGCGAAGATGAAAAATATTTTGAACAGTGGAAAAAAGCACGTATGTCTTGGTGGGTAAATGAATTGGGAATACCTGCGAAAAAGTTGCGTTTCACACCACACGACAAATTGGCCCATTATGCCAAGGCTGCATTTGATATTGAATATGAATTCCCAGATGGATTTGACGAAGTCGAAGGTATCCATAATCGCCAGGATTTTGACCTGGGGTCGCACACAAAATCACAAAACGAATTCAAAATTAATGCCAAGACATTGGAAAATAAAGACAGCATAACTAAGTTATCTTATTCCGATCCACAGACAGGCGAAAGCTTTATTCCATACGTTGTTGAAACTGCTATGGGTGTGAACCGTGCGATGTTTGTTGTTATGTTGGATGCGTACACCGAAGAAGATCTGGGCGAAGGCAAAACCAGAACCGTTTTGAAAATAAAACCATCGCTGGCACCGGTCAAGGCAGCCGTTATCCCATTGGCACGTAATGTTCCAGAATTACTGAAAATATCAGAAGAAATTGTCGCAGATTTACGCAAACTGGGCATTGGACGAATTGAAATGGAGAACAGTGGAAATATTGGTAAGAACTATCGTCGCCATGATGAAATCGGAACACCTGTTTGTATAACTGTTGATCATCAAACAATAGAAGATAAAACAGTAACCTTGCGTCATCGCGACAGCATGAAACAAGAAAGAATTTCCATAGACAAGGTCAAAGAGCACCTTTTGAAAATTCTAGCTAAATAAAAACTCCCGTTTGGGAGTTTTTTATTACGCCACAGCACGACCATTTTGAGACAGCCACATAAGAATAAGATTTTGTTTTGACTGTTGGAATTGTTGAACTTGTGGCTTTTCTGGTTCAAACTGTTTAAATTTATCGTTTAACTGCTTTAAACCGTCATTTGTCCATTTTGTACCAAGTTCTGACCATTCTTTAAATTTTTCAGGTGGACAGTTCATTTTTTCATTTGAATAAGAACTTGTCATTATTATTCTGGACATCCTGGCTTTATTAGCAGCCGCAACTTCACGCAAATATTTGGTCGCCGGATTATTTTGGTTTTTACCAGCAACAAAACTATCAACCTGCTCTAATGCCTTTTGCCAAGCAATACCCAGGGTCGCACCATTCAACCAATTTGTCCAAGCCAGTCCAAAGAATAAGTCCCCAAGGCCTTTTTCAATAGCTTTCTTATCTTCTGGTGATAATTGTTTTTCTTTGGATTTTTCTTGGGGCTGTGCAAACAGTATTCCCATTTTCTTTTCAAGTAATTCATTATTCATGGCGGACTCCTTTTTTATGAACTGGTCCTCCAGTTCAATAATAAATAGGAAAGAAAATGAATATTTCAAGTGCCTGCCAAAAATAAATCTGGCTCCGTAGATTATTTGCCCCAAAGTGTCAAGATAAAAGATATTTTGACTTTGAGAGTTATATGTAGCACGATTCGAAGGTTATATCAAAAATCGTACTGTTGCCGATAACGGGCGGTACGGGTGTAACTTACCGGTCTTGCCAATAATGGGGGCTGGGAATCATCAAAAAACAAGGAGTTATCTGATGAAGAAAACACTTAAACTGGCAGTCGCCGCATCAGTGCTAAGTGCACCTGCAATGGCTGCAAACTTGGAAAACCCGCTTTATATTCCAAAAGCTGGTGAAGTTTATGCAAAAACAGGTGTTGGGATTATGTATAAACAAACAGATCATTCAGCAACTTTGGAAGCAAAAGATGATGCTGGTAAAAAGCATTTTCCAATATGGCGTTTGTCTGAAGACGCTGGTTATGGTATCACAGATCGTTTGTCTGTAACTGCAAAATTGGGCTATACAAATGACGAAGATATCCAACGTGTTGGATTACATAACGGTCGCTTTGGCTTGTTATATCGTGTATTTGACGGCACAGAAATGCCATTTGTTTGGGACATTTATGGTGATCTGCATTTGGGTGGTGCAACAGCTATGGAAGCAACTCTGGTTCCAGTAGCTAATAACACCAGTTTTGGTTTTAACTATGCTAACTATACCAATGGACGTTGGGGCTTCTTTGCCGGAACACGTGTTGGTAAAACATGGGACAAGTTCACAGGATCCGTATTTGCTGAAATTCAACATACATATGGAAACCACAATAACGTGATTACTATATCGGATAATGCAAAAACGCTTGTTGGCCAAATGGCAACATTAGGATTAATACACGAAGGTGTTGCTCCAGCGACAGCTTCTGCACTTGGAACCGCATACGCAAATGGTTTGCCAAACGATTTCAATGTTGATTTAAAAAGCACTCTTGATTACTTGGCCGGTATCAATGGATTCTATCAGTTTAATGACGACTGGTCATTGGGTACCGGATTCAGTTTCAGACACCGTGCAACAAACAATATTGAAGGCGTAAATATGACAGCCAAGGCAAATGGTGTATTGGATCAAGCAACTGCTGATGCAATAACAAAAGATATTGCAAAGGCTTTTGTCGGAAGCTCGAACGATGGTATCGACGAATACGTTTTGTCGGCCGCACTGTCACATAAACTGACTAACACAGTCCAAGTTTCATTGTATGGCGAATATACGTTTGATGATTCCGAAAAAGGATCTCAGGGCGGTACAGACGTCAAATACGAAACTGGCCTGCGTGCTAACGTAGCTTTCTAATAAAAAACTATAAAATATATATTGGACACTAAAAACAGACCCTTGGAAACATGGGTCTGTTTTTTAATTATTACACTTTTTTCATGCCTGTTTTTGTGATATAATATCTGTAAATAAAGATGGGACCCTTAATGAAAAAATCTGTTTTTTCCGCTGCTTTGGCGACTAGTGTTTTTGCAATACCTTTGGTTGCACATGGTGCTTATCCTGTTTATTCGGGTTACCAACCCAGCACTCAGTACGTTCAACCAACAACGGTTGCATATCAACAGCCTCAACAGGTTGTGTATCAACAACCCCAGCAAGTTATTTATAAACAGCAGAATTCTGGTGTTCAGACTAATTCTGTTGCTGCTGCAAATCCAACCAGAATAACTGGAACTTTACCCAGGGTCGGATCCAATGCCAGCAATGCAGGTCGCCAGTATTATCAACCTGCCGATTATGACAGATTGGCTGACAGTGGATTATATGTTGGTTTAGGAATTGGATATTCTGCATCTGTAACTGGTGGAATGTCAGCAGATTACAAAGGTGAAAAGAATTCTTACTTTGTACCAGGTGCCTTCAAGGAAGGTATTTTCAGTGCAAACACAGTTATGCCATTACAACTGTCGGTTGGTGCAGCAATTAACAACGATGTTCGTGTTGACTTTTCGTATCAGCGTTACGGCGGTATAAAATATCCAAGTTCAGTTATGTCATCTAATGGTGCTGGTGGTTTTGTTAAAACTCAGGTTACAGGTGGTGCAATCACATCAAACGCAACCATGTTAAACTTGTATTATAATATTGATTCTTATACTGGATATTTGGCGGGTGGTGCTATGCGTCCGTACATTGGTATTGGTGCTGGTATTGCTTTGAACACAATTGCTGATTATGTTGTTTTGGACAGCACTTTCTATTCTGAAAAAGATCCTGCTTCGGCCAGTGCTGGTGAATTAACTGGTATTTCAGATATTTATGCATATCACAATGGTGGTACATCTGAAAACTTGGCTTATATGCTAGAAGGCGGTGTAACCACAGAACTGGACGGCGGAATGAAATTAGACTTTTTCGTAAGATACAGCGGTATGGGAAAAGTTCGTTCTTCTGGCAGCATAATAGTTTCTCAAACAGAATGGTTGGGTGATGGTGCTGGCGGCGAAACCAAGGCAACATACGACAGTGTTTTCCATTATACAAATTGGCAAGAAAGCGGAAATCTGGGCACAGTAGATCTTGGCGCCAGATTAAGACTGCAATTTTAATTAACAATTAATATATGACAAATGATTATTAATAAAAAAAATTTTAACAATAAAATTTCAAAACAATTGTTATTTGTTACTTGTTATTTTTTAATTTGCATTGGCAATGCCAATGCAGAAATCCGTGTTGGTAATTATTCTCGTAGTTATGCAAATGATTATAACCAAGTTGCAGCCGTTAAACAAGAATCTGAAGTTTCAACAACTTTGGCAAATTTACCTGTTCGTGTTGCTAATAAAACTTTGGCAGACAAGATTGCACGTGGCGATACGACTGCGGGTGTCAGTGTTTCCAATTTGGAATCTTGTGCAAATATTTACCCCAGCAGTGGCAGCTTTGCATGGGACACCCCAACAGCTGGTTTAAAAGCAGGCAGTTCTTCTACTTGCATTGCGGTTGTTGAAATGCGTGTAGTCAAAGGTTCAGACGATATTGTTGTTGCACGTGCAAATATTGCAGCTGGTGATTCAATTGAATGTAACATCAGCAAATTCCCACAATCTTCTTATACATCCGATGCCGGAAGTGTTGTATTCCCTGCGGATCGCGAGCCAACAGTTGATGACGTAGTCAAGGCAATGAATAATGAACAAAAGAAAAATGCAGCTTTGAAAATTGCAGCTGGTGCATTGGTTGGTGGATTGGCCGGAAACGCAGTTGGTAAAAACGAAGTTGGTCAAACTGGAATTTTGGGTGGTGGCAAAGATAAAATGCAAGGCACAGCTATTGGTGCTTTATCTGGTGCAGCTTTGATGGCCGGTAACAGTTATTCTGGCAAAGTCGGCGGTGATGTAATTTTATCAGCTGGTGTAAATGCCGCAGCTGGGGGTGTTATTGGAAATATGGTTGCAAACGGGGATTCTGTTCTGCGTATTGAAGATTGCACATACCCAGATGGAAAAACAAAATCAAAATGCCTGTGGGGCGTTATAGAAGAAGCCGATTCCAAAAAAACAGTTCCCGATGCATATTTTAATATTACAAACAAAAAAGATTTTATTGTAAAAGAAAATGGCAAATATACAAAAGCCACACGTTTGATAAATGTAAGGTTTGATGGTGCTGACAACAAAGATAAATATTTGGAGGACGCAATCAGCGAACCAAACTTTTTCACAAGAAAAGAAGTTAAAAAATTTTCTTATGATGAAAAAAATAACAGTGTTTCAGAAAGCGATAGTGGTGATTGGGTACAAATAAAATCTGCTGCGTATCCTGGCAAAGCAACTCCTGCGATGATTGATATAAATGGAACAGATTTAAAAGATAAAGTCTTTGGGTTAAAAATGAAAGATTGGTACAAAGCTCGTTCCAATATAAAAATAGATAATTTGTTGGGACGCAATGCAAATGGAGAATCTTATGATCTTGGCGACGCAAAACAGGCCTTTACTATTGACAGTTTTTATCCATTAACTGTTGATGCGGATGATGGTGCTTTGATAGATGTGAATAACAAGGCACGCATGAAAGGAACCTTAGTTGGTGCCGGTGCCGGTGCCAGTTTGGGTGCGTTTACCGCATACCAAGGTGCCCAGGACGAAATTGATGCGCGCTGGATATCTGCTGTCCAGGAATACAAAGATTCATTACAAAAAGTTTATTGTGCAACAGGAACACGTTTCTTGTCCCAGTATAACGATTTGACAGTCATTCCAAACATGCAATAAAAGGTGTTAACAATGCCAAATTCAAAAGAATCTTTGGATAAAAAACATTTCTTTGAAGACTCTATAAATATATTTAATATGAATGTAAGTGGTGAAATAAAACCAGGCGATATGGCAGATTCAAACAAACGTGAGAAAATACTAAAAATTGTAAGAAAAAAAAGACTCCCACATAAAACTTTGAGCAATAAAAAGAACAGTTGTAGTTTTAATGATAATGGACGATAAAAAAAGGTAATCTCCCCTTTTTTATTTCTTCTTATACGCCAAGACTAATGGCTGAAATAATTTCAGGTATTTTTTATCAATCGATGATTTTGGTATACGCAGGCTGTTGCTCTGCCCCGCTGACATTTTTGACAATTCTTCACCATTTTTATCATTTATTATTTTATTCAAAACAACAATAACTTTTTCAGATATGTTTGGCAGGATAAAGTTAATTTCATCACCCTGCTTGATTTCATTTCGTAGTTCAAAAACAAAATAATCATCCGCAATATTTTTTATCACGCCCGCTGCCTGGTATTCAGAAACAGAACGTGTCGTTTCATAATTATGTGCATTCGATTCCAATTTGCCATCAAAGAAAGCATCCGTGTAACCACGTGTTTCCAAGACATTTAAATCTGCCATAAAAACTTCTGGGTCAAACTTTTCTGGATTAACAAAGTATGAATCAATTGCATTACGGTATGCACGCACCACCGAACCAACATAGTATTCACTGCGATTGCGACCTTCGATCTTTAATGAATCTACTCTGCTTTCCAAAATTTCTTTTAACCGCGGCATCAAACACAAATCTTTGGAATTCAAAATATATGCACCACGTTCGTCTTCCTCAATTGGCATTTCCAGACCACTTTCTTTTTCACGCAAAAACACATCATATTTCCAACGACACAGTTGCGCGCACGCACCACGATTTGCAGGACGTCCAGTTACAAAGTTAGACAGCAAGCAACGCCCAGAATAACTCATACACATTGCACCATGGATAAAAATTTCCAATCCAATATCTGGACATTTTTCACGAATATTTTTAAATTCTTTGTGTGTAACTTCACGCGCCAAAACACAAAGCGAGGCGCCAGCTTTCTGCCAAAATTTAACAGTATCAGCCGAACAGATATTTGCCTGGGTTGAAATATGAATGGGCATTTTTGGATGATGTTCGCGAACCCACATTAAAACGCCTGGGTCTGCAACAATCAGTGCATCAGGCTTTAATTCATCAATAACTTCTGATACGCGTGGTAACATTTCATAGTCACGATCATGGGCAAACAGATTGAATGCCAAATAAACCTTTTTACCATGTTCATGAGCAAATTTAATACCCTCAGCCATTTCTGGAACGGTAATTTTTGCACGCGCGCGCATTGAAAATCCAGGAATTCCAGCATAAACTGCGTCTGCACCATAAAGAATTGCGGTTTTCAATCCGTCCAACGTACCGGCCGGTGCCAAAAGTTCAGGTTTTTTATTCATGCCCATATTTTTAACTGTTATGAAAAAAATGCAAGGATTTTATAAAAAAAGCATATTTTGAACTTGAAATTTTTATTTCAACAGGTTATAGTTTGGTTCGCGCCGGTTTAGCTCAGCTGGTAGAGCATCTGATTTGTAATCAGAGGGTCGGGGGTTCAAGTCCCTCAACCGGCACCAGTTTAATCGCAGGTTATCCCCTGCGATTTTTATTTTCATAAATTTGAAAACTTATGTGGTATAATTAAAAGACTAGTTTATGACGATTTTTATTTTATATAATGGAGAAAATCATGAAAAAACTAAATACAAACAAAATGCTTCGTTTAATCAAAAAATACAGTTTATTATCACTATATTTATTTATACCTATATTTATTGTTATAGCCTTTTCCCCATCTTATGCAAATCCAGCTTATATAGGAATCAGAGTTGGAAACTTTATTGGTTGCTTTATTATATTCTTGATATCTCTATATATTTTTTGGAAAAAAACAAATATTCAAAAAACCGGAAAAGTAATTTCACTTTTTATAATAAGTATTACATCTTTAATCTATGTACTTATACCATCCACAAAAATGTTTATATCGTTAATATGGTTTTGCTTTTTAATCATAGCCTTAATCGTCCCTAAAAATAAATAAAAGGATAATTTATGAAAAAATTTATACTCATTTTTACTGGTCTAACAATTTTGTTTGGTTGTAAAACTACTAATTTAACTAAATCTGAAAATTCAACAAAATTATACGGTAAAGAGCCCATTTTACAATTCTCTTTAAACACAAGAAAAAATATAGATAATATTCCAAAAGGCTATGGTGTAAAAGGACTACAAAGAATAAAAATCGATAATAAAATTATAGAAACTAAAGGCTCATTGGCTTTATTAAGAGATAAAGATATAAAAGACAGTAAACATTATATTGGTGGAACTATACTGCCAAATGAATTAGAAATAATTCCCCCAAATATGATAAGACCATTAGATGGTTCTGAAGGAGATCCTTTATATTTAAATATAATAAACAAACAAGAAATTGTTAAATTTAATACCGATTTAAAAAATGGTCCTAGTCCTAAATTTATTACAAATTGTATAACATCAGGTGACATTACAACCTGCACGACTTATTAAAAAAAGGACTCACAATGTCAGATGAAATAAAATATATTTTGGACGATAATTACAGCTCTTTTTCTGCATGGCTAAATGGAAAAAAAGTCGGATATGCAACTTTTATCAGGCATGACGATAAAACAATTATATTAGATTACACAGAAGTTGATCCAAATATGCAGGGCAAAAATATAGGTGCAGAATTAGTAAAGTGTGTTGCAGCATTGGCGCGACAAGAAAATAAAAAGATTATTCCAACTTGTCGTTTTGCAAAAATAACACTTATGCGTAATCCCGAATATTCTGATGTGATTGAATTATAAAAAACCGCCATTTTGGCGGTTTTATTTTTATATATTATTGGCAACAAAATCCCAATCAACCAAGTGATTTAAAAAGGCATCAACAAAATCACCGCGCTTGTTTTGATAATCTAAATAATATGAATGCTCCCAAACGTCCAATGCCAAAACAGGCTTCAAACCATGAGCAATCGGATTATCTGCATTTGCTGTTGTTATTATTTTCAGTTTTTCGTTATCAATAACCAACCATGCCCATCCGCTGCCGAACACAACCATCGCTGCGGCTTTGAATTCTTCTATAAATTTTTCACGCGACCCAAACTCGTCTACAATTCTTTTTGGACATTCCGCTTTGGAATCCTTGGCCATTCCACCAAAGAAAAAGTCGTGGTTAAAAACTTGACCGGCGTTATTAAATATTTTTTTGGCATTTTCATCTTTTGCAGATTCAGAAACGATTTCACGAAGAGTCATTTTTTCGTATTTGGTTCCAGTAATCAGGCCATTCAGATTTTTGATATATGTATCCAAATGCTTGCCATAATGAAAGTTAACTGTGGATTCTGACATATACGGTTCCAAACCATTTGTTTTGAACTTCAGGGGATATTGTTCTAATGAAAACATTTTATTCTCCTTATTTATTTCCTTGGAAATCTTAGCACAAAAATACTAACCCGCAAACCCAAAATAATTAAAAAAATATCTTGCCCAAATACTGCTGATTTTCCTATAATCCCCTGGTCAAAGGAGAAATATTTAATGAAAAAATTATTTTTGTTATCGTTTGTTTTGTCTTTATTTGTTATTGGTTCTGTAAATGCTGCGGATATTACAATTTATTATTCGCCGACTTGCCCGCATTGTCATCATGCATTGCAATTTTTTACAAATGAATTAGTTTATGAATATAAGACATTAAAAATTAACCCAATAAATGTTATGGATGAAAAAAATCTTCCTGCGTTCAAGGCTGCTTTGGAAAAATGCAAATATGATAATGGTGGCGTTCCATTGATAATGGTTGGTGAAAAATGCTTCCAGGGATTTGGTCCAAAAGAAAAGCAAGTATTACAAGATGCTGTTGCTGTTGACTTATCCGCCCAAGAAAAGACAAATGCCGCCGCAAATATAAAAACTTTTAATGAAAATCCAGAAAAGTTTCGTGAAGAAAATTCCGACCGTGCTAATGTTGTTTCTGGAATCTCTGATACAGATCAAAAAAAAAATGACGCTGGTTCAGTAAATAAAACTTTTGTTATAATTGCAATATTGGCAGTTGTTGGCTTGGTTGTATTAAAGAAAAAAAGGAAAAAATAGTCTTAAACTATTTTTATAAATAAAATGTTTGAACTGACTACTCTTGATTACGTTTATATTGGTGTGGTTTTTGCATCTACAGTTTGGGCGACAATTCGTGGCGGTGTTTATGAAACTGTTGCAACTTTTTCCTGGGTTGTTGCCGCAGTTACTGCACGATTTGTATCACCAATGCTGGATGGTGTTTTTCAAAAATGGTTCAAATTAACTGAATCAACTGTTGGAACATTGGTATCTTCGTATTTTATTGTTTTGTTTGTAATTTTAGTTTTGTTTGGACTGTTTAATCAAAAACTGCGTGACCGTGTCCAAGAAAGCATGATGAAGGTTACCGATCACACACTGGGGATCATTTTCGGTGTTATTCGCGGGATTGTTCTGATGGGTTTAGTTTATTGGGTTATGCTTTGGTATTATTCTGACACACCAACATTACCACAATTTATTTCAAACGCCCGAACCAGACCAGTTATGCAATTAACAGCTGTAAAGGTTCATAAATGGTTTATTCCAGGACAAACAAAATTGTTGGAACGTGATATGACAGGTGCTCGTGAATCCAAAGAAATTTACGATAATCTTATTAATCCTGCTGTTAAATCAGAAAAGGTCCAGGTAAAAACTGATGACACTGTTAAAAAAGTTGAAGAAACAAAACCAGTCGAAGCAGCCCCAGAAACAGGATATAAAAGTTCCGAAAGAACAGCTTTGGAAAATCAATTATTGCAAATTGAAAATGCCGCCAAAGCCGAAGAAAAAATTGGTAATAAGGGAATTTAAAAAAACCGCCAAATGGCGGTTTTTTAAATCTTTTTAAAACCTGCTTTTATAACTTCTGCACTTTTTTGCAATGCCTTTGATTCCGCAAGATGCATTTCTGGAATTAACGTTCCAATTACACCTTTTATCCCAACAATTCGTGGCATTGACATTGAAACAGAATTTTTGCCAACACCTTCATTTATACTAACTGTCAATATTCTTTTTTCATCATTTGCTATGCACCTTAATAAATCTGCAACTGCAGCACCAATACCATCCCATGTTGCACCACGACCTTTGATTATTTCGTATGCAGCATTATGAACCCGATATTCAATTGTCTTACGTGTAACGGCAGTCAAAGGTACTTTAACCTGTTTACAGAAATCATCCAGTGATAAATTTCCCACTGTAACAGATGACCAATTCAAAACACTGCTGTCGCCATGTTCACCCAAAACAAAAGAATTTATTGAACGAGCAGAAACATCCAAATGTCTGGATAAAATTGTTTTAAACCTTGCTGAATCCAACATTGTGCCAGTACCAATTACCTGTTCGGCTGGTAACCCAGAAAGCTGCGTCGCCAGCATGACCATAACGTCCAAAGGATTCGTGACTACAATCAATATTACTTTTTTTGAATCTACATTTTTCATAATCTGGGGAATTACATCACGAATAACCGCTGTATTTGCTTTCAGCAAATCCATTCTTGTTTGCCCCTGCTTTTGATTTGCGCCTGCAGATATAATCACAATATCACTGCCACGTATACCGCGATAGTCATTAACAGCATTAATTTTAACATCAAAGTTAAAAGCACCCGCATGCCCCAAATCTTCGGCAGCTGCCTGCGCACGAACATTGTCACGGTCGTACAAAGCAATTTCACGAACCAATCCAGTATTATGAACAGCTGTGGCAATTGCAGATCCAACAGTTCCGACACCGATTATTGCTATTTTCATATCTTCCTCTTTTACTGAATTATTATAGCATAAAAAAGGGGCACGTGCCCCCTTTTTTTATCAGTAAGATTTTGCAACATACACGAAATCTGGATCTTTTTCATCCAAACAGCGTCTGCTGATTTTATATTTTTCCATCAATTCGTCAAATTTTTCGTCCAAAGTTTGTTGGTATTTTATTTTGAAAAATCCAATTTTACCATCTGCCAGATTTTTCTCTAATGCTTTCAAATCAGAAACCCGTGTTATCATTTCCTTGTTTCTTTTTTGAACATTTTTTAGCATATCTTTTTGTATCTTTTTCAATAACCCGGATGTGCTTTTTACCAATTCATCAACTTTGATTGTTTTCTGCGAAGCCTTACCCAAATCACGACGGGTTACGGTTGCGGAATCTTCTTCCATTTCACGACCGCCAACCTCGACACGCAATGGAATGCCACGTTTTATCCATTTCCACATTTTGTCTGATGTACGTGCATCGGTTGTATCAACCAAAACACGAATACCCTTTTTGCGAAGTTTTTCACCAATCTTTTCAGCATATTCATTCAAAGCCTTTTGATTATCTTCACGAACAATTGGAATAACGACAACCTGGTATGGTGCAACAGCTGGTGGCAAAACCAAACCATCATCATCAGAATGAATCATAAATAAACTTCCCATCATTCTTGTTGTTGTTCCCCAACTGGTTGTCCAAGCAGTTTCCAATTTTCCTTCTGTTCCCAAAAATTGAATATTAAATGATTTTGCAAAGTGTTGCCCCAAATCATGACTGGTACCTGCTTGTAATGCTTTACCATCTTGCATTATGTGTTCTAAGGTATACGTATGATCTGCACCAGCAAATCTTTCTTCGGGTGTTTTTTCACCCATCACACTTTCAATTGCTAAAATTTCACGCATATAATCGCCATAAACCTTGTGCATTTTACGTGCGTCTTCATTTGCCTCGGCATGTGTTGCAAAAACATTATGCCCTTCTTGCCAGTTAAATTCAGATGTACGCAAGAACAAGCGTGGACGCATTTCCCAACGCATAACATTCACCCACTGATTCAACTTCAAAGGCAAATCGCGATAGCTTTGAACCCAACGCGCCATAGCATCACCAATAATTGTTTCAGATGTTGGGCGAATAATGTATGGTTCAGTTAATTTTGATTCTGGGTCAGGTTGTAATTGCCCATCAATCATTTTCAAACGATGATGAGTTACAACTGCACATTCCTTGGCAAAGCCTGCGACATGTTCAGCCTCGCGATTAAAAAAATCAATTGGTATCAACAATGGAAAGTTTGCATTTTGAACACCTGCTGCTTTGATACGTTTATCCATTTCATCGCGCATCAATTCCCAGATTGCCCATCCATAAGGTTTTATTGTCATACAACCACGCACAGGTGAATTTTCTGCCAAGTCTGCCGCTGTTATTAGACTTTGATACCATTCACTGAAATTTTCAGCCCGTGTTGGTGTTATTGCTGTTTTCATTTTATTTATCCTTCAATTCCATATATTTATCAGAAATATTTTTTTGCAGAACCTCTGCGATTTGTTTTCTATTCAAACCCTCGCGGGGTGGCACAGGCAAAACAGTAACTTCTAATTTAAAACCACCTAACATCATCAAATGGAAAATCTGGGCAAAAGCAGAACGTTCACGCGAACACTTTGGTCCCATGTCTTGATCAACATTATTGAAATACGCAAAATGTTCGGCCAAAGTGTCATCATCTATGGGTGTACCATCACGATATTTGTAAGATATCACAATTGGTTGAACTGTGACATTTGAACCATCAATAAAATCAAACAAACTGCTTTTGAATTTTTTAACATAAGATCCGTTTGTTGTTGTACCTTCTGGGAACAAGAACATTGGATAGCTGGCGCGACCCATTTGGTTACGAACATCTCTCAAAGCACTGAAAGCATATATAGGGCGACGATCCAAAAATATAACATTAAATCTTTTGGATACCCAACCAATCACAGGATATTTTTCTGCTTCTTTTTTTCCAAAAAATCCACAACCAAAAGCCGCTGACAAAGGTGCCATTTCAAACAAGGAAATATGATTTGAAACAACCAACAATGGGCGCGACTTGGACAATTTACCATGAACACTGAATCTTATTCCAGTTGCCAACATAAATATTCGCATAAAGAATTTCATATAACGCACAGAAATTCTGCCACGTGGCAATAAATAAATAACAGGTAATTGCAACAATATCATTGTGCAGAAAAACAACATTTTTAATGTCGCAATCGTC
Organism: uncultured Muribaculaceae bacterium; assembly: GCA_965231035.1. Lineage (GTDB taxonomy): Bacteria > Pseudomonadota > Alphaproteobacteria > Rs-D84 > Rs-D84 > JAFGMC01. Next base: position 698,573 of record OZ246409.1, on the reverse strand, counting down.
AGACTGAACAGATTTCTTTTGCGAATTTTTCCCATAATAAAACCTTAATTAATTTGTTCTTCTGGTTTTGTTTCTTTTGGATCTTCGATGTATTCTGCATCATTGGCATCTTCACGCAGCAAGAATTGTGCAATCGCACGCATTGCCTTGAATGGACCAGTTACAGGCATCAACATTATTTTACCCAAAGTTTTTATAGCACCATCTTTTAATCCCAAATGTTCGAATGCTGTTTCAGAACCTGCAAAATGCTTCTGATAAGCCGCAGCAATTTTCTTTGTCTGCAAGGTTACAAACACATCATAAGTATTAAATGGACCATCAATAAAAACACCCTTGCCGAACGAGGCACCCAAACGTAAATAACCTTTGATTAATGGTGTCATTTCTTTTTTTGCCGTTGCTTCGTCAACAAAAACCTCTGGCAATATATTCATACGTGCCAGCTTTGGATTTATACCTTCGGCAAATTTATCTGTTAAAACAGTTGCACGCAATTTCATAGGTGACAAGTTGTTATAGTAAAGATACGAAATCGCATGTGCAGATTCTACGGGACTTTTACCAACCCAAGATGCAACACCAAAAATAACTGTTATTTTATGTTTGGCGATATATTCACCCAACCCCAGCCATAACATGCGCATAACCAGTCCATTTTCACGATATTCTTTTGTAACACAGGCACGTGACATTTCTGCGATATTTCCAGATGCTTTTTTAATTTTTGATAAATTGAATTCTGTTTCCGTATAAAAGCCACCCATTTTTTCAGCAGCATCACGATCAATTATTCGATATGTTCCAACCAATTTGTCACCATGGAAAACACCCATATAATCAGCAAATCTGTCATAAGAATCGTATTCCTCACGCAGTTGTTTTTGTTCTTCGGTTGCAGATGCACCTTCTTCTTCTACGAACACTTCATACCGCAACTGACGAACTTGTTTTCTTTCCGCCGAGGTTCTGGTAAGTCTTACCTCATAATCTCTGACCTTGATAGCCATAAATAAATCCTTTTATATAATTTATAAATTCATACATATTGAAGAATATCAAAGAAAATCAATGTTATCAATTGTTTTTATTATTGAGTTTGGATAATTCTGAACACAAAAATTATTTGAAATTTTCAGCTAATAAACCAACGGCCAAAGCATACCAATTAGAATTATTCCATCTTTTTATAACGTAAAAATTCGGATATGTTAAAAATGCCCTTGTTTCACCTGGAATACTGTTATCTGCAATCAATCCCGCAATAATATCAAAAACCGGCAATGGTGTTCCATCCGGATTAGTTATACCCAAAGCAGACCATTCAACCAATGTCTTTTTTACATCGCCATTTAAAAGCATTGGATCAAATCCTGATGGAAATTGAACCTGGCGAAGAATTTTTTGATGTCGGTTCCAACCCATTTTTGACAGATAGTTCCCGGCACTGAACATTGCATCGCTGACACTGTGAACAATGTCAATTACACCATCATTATTGCCATCTACACCATATTGTTCCAACGTTGTTGGTATAAACTGAAAATGACCCATTGCCCCTGCCCAGCTTCCATATATATCGGATATTTCAACCCTGTCTTTGTCTGCTGATTTCATCAAAGATAACAACTGATCGGTAAAAAACGTTTCGCGTCTGCCATTGTAAATCAGTGTTAAAAAAGCATCTGATAATTTATATTTCGCCTTGTATTCGCCATAGTTTGATTCAATACCCCAAAAAGCTAAAATAACATGCGGAGGAACCCCATATTTTATATCAACCTTGTGCAGCAAAGTTGGATATTTATGACGTATGATTTTACCAGATGAAATCCTTTCTGGGTTAACAATGCGTGCCAAATATTGATCCAAAGTAAGTGTGAATTCTTTTTGATTTTTATCATTTATAACAATTGAAGGTATAAAGACCGAAGGCTGGATTACTTCGTTTATCGTATAATTTGAAATATTCATTTCAACGGCACGATTTTGAATATTGGTCAGAATTGCATTCCAACGGTTCAGGTCAAAGCTGCCCTCGTCTGCAAAACAAATCGATGGCAAAAAAATCAGCCCTAAAAAAATTCCCTTTAAAACTTTTTTCATAGAATTATTTTCTAGAATGCATATTTTGCACCCAAATGCAACCCAAAAGATTGCCAGTTTGCATTCTTTAACGAATTGCTTATGTCTTCTGTATGTGCAGAAACAGTCTTTAATATTGGCAATCCATCTGTATCCAAAACATACTGACCGCTGTCATCCAAAACATATGTTGTATATTCAGCCACATACAGTTTTCCTGGTATATTTCCAACATAGAAGTAATGAGTATCAACCTTCAAAGCCAACTGCATACGATCAGATATTTTATAATCGTATTCCATTTCGGCACGATAAGAATATGCCCCATTATTTCCTTCATCAATAAAGCTTGGGTTTTGTTGCCAATCTGTTCTGTTTGGCCATATACCTTCGGATGAATATTTTGGCATACCAAACTGGACATAAAAACGTAACTTGTCCGCCAACGTCATCTGTTTTTCCATTTCCAAACCAACAAAGAATCCACTCCACGTAGTGTTATAAATGTGCGTAGTTCCTTTAATTTTGACTTCGCCATCACCACCAATAATTACGCATTCACCAGATCCAACACCCCAAGGAATTGTTCCCATTGTAGAATCATAATCTACTGTGCTAAGAGAGGTTCCCAAAGCTGTTGTTGTTCCGCCACTGGATGCTGGTACAACTTTAATATCTTCTGGTGACAAACAAACTTGGTACCAATCGTCAGCAACAGTGGTTCCAACTGGAACTGCATAATAGTTACCTTCTTCGTCACCATAAACGTAATCACCCTTTTCTGTCATCAAAGGCAGATAAATTCCAGGATTTGGGTAAATATGGTTTGACATTTCCAAATTATGTTTAAATATTTCATATCCAATTGATGGCGATAATTTCCATCCACCAATATCCCAAGCATGATAAGCACCCAAACCAAATCGCATACTGCTGGTTTTACCAGATTGATCACCCATAGAAATTGTAAAAATACCTTCTTTTGGACTGGATGAATCGTATGCTTTCAAATCATAGTCCATTGACATACCGCCTTTGGACATTGTTCCCATTCCATATTCACCGTATGCGAACAAATCAAAATTACGAACCGAGAAATTATGACGTGCACCAATATCAATCTCGTTCAGAACCATATCGTTCCATTTAAGAATAGAATTTACACCAGTTTCAAATCTGAAATTACCGTATTCGTGTACATAATCTGCATAAAGATATGTGGAAGGTTCCTGAGATGCAGGCAAAGAAATACCATTTGCGGTCATTGTACCACTTGTTGTTGGCAATTGCGTAACTGGTACCTGATAAGAATAACTGCGGCTTCCTATGACTTGCTTTTGACCAGATTGGCCAACATAGTTAGTATATCCATTATTCTGGTAATAATTACTATTACCACTATTTGCGTTTGTGGCCTGGTTTTGCTGATAATAAACAGGTGTCCCCTCTTGCGCTGCAAAAGCCGCAACAGGTGATAAAACGCCCATTAAAAAAGCAAAGTTAAGTCTTTTCATACCTATATTCATTGGATTATTATATCATAAAAACAACCTATTAAAAAGTGATTTAATTTATATAAAAACTTGCTAGGATGACATTAATGTTAAAACCGCATAACCTTTATTTTCATGTCCCTTTTTGTGTATCCAAGTGCAATTATTGCGCTTTTTACTCTCGTGCTTGCAAAAACCCAGATTGGGAAAAATACCAAAATGGAATTATTGGGGAAATTGATTTTTGGTATCAAAAACTGGGCAAAATAGAAGTTCCAACAATTTTCTTTGGTGGCGGAACGCCATCGCTGATGCCTATAAAAACTTTTGAAAAAATTATTAAAAACATTAATGAAAAGTTTTCAGTTTTGAACACTTGTGAAATAACTTTGGAATCTAATCCAGGAACACTGGATGCGCAAAAGCTATCCGATTTCAAGTCTTTTGGTGTAAACAGATTATCTGTTGGTGTTCAATCTTTGGATGATGAAATATTAAAATTTCTTGGTCGAATCCATAACGCAAAAACAGCTTTGGAATTATTAGAATATGCAAGAAAGTTGGGATTAAATGTATCCGCAGATTTTATTTATGGATTACCAAATCAATCTGCTTTGGATGTTAAAAAACTTTGTGAAAAAATAAATAGTTTAAATTTGAATCATTGTTCAATGTATGAACTTTCGATTGAACAAAATACACCATTTGCGAAAATGAATTTGGAAATGCCAGAAAATGAAATAATGGCACAAATGTATGAAACCATAGATGAAAATTTAATTATGAATCGCTATGAAGTTTCAAACTATGCTATGCCTGGTTTTGAATGCAGACATAATCAAAACATTTGGGACGGTGAACCGTATATTGGCATTGGAAATGGTGCCGCAGGTCGTGTTCTGTTTAATGGGACTTGGTTTGAACAAATGGGAAACGGTCAAAAATTAGAACCAATGTCTTTGCGTGAACGTTCTGTTGAAAAATTGATGACAGGTATGCGAACAATTCGTGGAATAAAATTAACAGAAGATGTTCAAAATGTAATTGATTTTGAATTCATAAAAAATCATCCTGATTTAGTTGCTATAAATCCAGAAAACCGATTGACTGCAACAAAAAAAGGTATATTGATTTTGGATGAATTACTGGTAAACTTGATAGACTTATGAATAACAAAATACTGAATATTATTGGAATTATCGCTGTCCTGGCAGCGGTTGCTTTTGCAATTTTTGATAAAAGGAAAGAAAATATGTTGGGAAATTTTAATTTGAATGCTATGGAAAATGCCGAAGTACATGTCAAAAACGCCGTAGCCGATGCACGCGTACAAACTGAAAAATTGGTAAAAATGCAAAACAAAACATATATGAATTTTGTACGACCATTGATGGATATTGATGCAAAATTAAACGAGGTTACAGGCCCAATTTACCACCTGAACAGTGTCAATAATTCCGCAGAAACTCAAAAAGTAGTAGATGCAATATTACCGATTTTATCTGACTATTCTTCTGATATGTCCAGACATCATGGTATTTATAATGGTATGCTGGAAATTAAAAAGAATGAATATGAAAAACTAGATTTTGCACAAAAACGCATTGTTGACGATTTAATCAAGGCATTTAAAATTGCCGGTGTCGATTTGCCAGCGGATAAACAGGCAAGATTAAAAGAAATTGATGCAAAACTGGCGAAACTATCTAATGATTTTTCAAACAATATTATTGCTGCAAATAAGAAAAATAAAATAACAATCAAAGATGAAAAATTGCTGGGCGATATGCCACAATCTGACAAGGATGCTGCAAAGACACAAGATGGCTGGCAATTTTCTCTTCTTGCACCGTCATATGCTCCTTTTATGCAATATGTAACTGACAGGAATTTACGTGAAGAAATGTATAAAAACTATTCTACACGTGCACCTGAAAACGAAAAAATAATCCCCCAGATTTTGAAGTTGCGTGACGAAAAAGCAAAAATTTTGGGATTTAAAAATTACGCAGAATTGGCATTTCAATTCCGTGATGCCAAGACGCCAGAACATGCAGATAAATATCTGTCAGAAATTGCAAAGCTGGCAAAACCAGTTGCACAAAAAGAATATGACGATTTGGAAAAATTTTCAAAGATTGATTTACAACCTTGGGATGTTAACTTTTATGCACGAATTTTAAAAAAGGAAAAATATGACCTGGACGAAGCAGAAACAAAGCCATATTTTGAAATGAATGCGACTATAAACGGAACTATGTCAGTTATTTCTGAAATGTTTGGAATCGAATTTCATGAACGCCCTGCAAAAATATGGGATAAAAATGTAAAATATTTTGACGTTATTCGTGATGGAAAAGTTATTGCAGGTATATATTTAGATTTGCAAACACGTGAATCGAAAAAATCCGGTGCGTGGGCAAGTGATTTTTCTTCGCATTATATGGATTCACAAAATCGAGAACATTTGGCCCAGGCTGTTGTTGTTGGAAATTTTCCGGTTGGGACAGATAAAAATCCATCCTTACTATCTTTGAACGATGTTAACACACTTTTCCACGAAATGGGACATGCTGTTCATCAATTACTTTCAACAACAAATGAACTTGATGGCAGTGGTTTTGACGTGGACTGGGATGTTGTTGAATTTCCCTCTCAATTTTTGGAAAGCTTTTGGTTAAATCCAACAGTATTAAAGAAAATAGGAAAACATTATAAAACTGGCGAACAAATACCAGATGTTCTGATCAAAAGAATTATTGCCTCAGACCAATTTGAAAAAGGAATGTGGTTGGTTCGTCAGCTGGAATTCGGATTGTTTGATTTGGAATTACACCAATTAAATGGCGCAAACGAAGAAAAAGTTCAATCTGTTTTGGATAATGTTCGCAGCAAAGTTGCCGTTATAAAAATTCCAAAATATAACAAATTCCAAAATACGTTCAGCCATATATTTGCCGGTGGATACGATGCTGGATATTATTCATATTTGTGGGCAGAAAGTTTATCTGCTGATGCATACATAGCATTTGATGGTAACCCATTTAATAAAGAACTTGCATATAAATATCGTGATACAGTTTTGGCAATGGGTGGTTCAAAAAATATGAGCGAGATTTATCGTGAATTTTTGGGTCGCGATCCAAAACCAGACAGTTTGTTAAAATATTACGGGTTAAAATAAAAAACCGCCGTTTGGCGGTTTTTTTAATTAAGCAACTTTCTTTCTGAATTCGGTACTTGGTCTGAATGTTACAACGCGGCGTGCAGATATTACAGCCGGTGCACCCGTTTTTGGATTTCGACCCATACGTTCAGGTTTGTTCAGAATCTTAAAACTGCCCAGTCCTGTGATTTTAACTTCTTCGCCACGAACCAGTGATTCTTCTATTTCGTTGAAAATCAAGTCAACCAATTTATAAGAATCAGTTGTGGTTAAACCAAACTTTTCTCGCAATTTATTTGCGAAATCTATTCTTGTTATTGTCGCCATTTTCAAGCTCCTTTGTGTTAAGTTAAACCCTGATTAGTGCCGCACCCCAAGTCAAACCACTTCCGAATGCAGGATATAATACCAATTGACCCTTTTTTATAACACCGTTATCAAAAGCGTGTGCCAAAGCCAAAACTCCGGATGCAGAACTGGTATTAGCGTGTTTATCAACAGTGACTATAATCTTTTCTAATGGGAATCCAAGTCTTTCAGCACCACTTTGAATAATACGCAAATTCGCCTGATGTGGTATAATCCAATCAACCTTATCCGCTGTTATACCTGCATGTTCCATTATATAAGTTGCTGCTTCAGGCATAAGTGTCACTGCCTTTTTATAAGTTTCAGGACCATTCATACTTATCTTGTGATCCAAAGTACCATGCAGCATATCAAAGCCTGTTCCATCTGACATAACAACAGTATCAATAACACCAGAATAACTGGATGTAGAATGCTCAAAAATCAAAGCACCTGCACCATCGCCAAATAAAACCGCAGTATTACGATCAGTCCAGTCAATAAAACGCGTCATCTTTTCTGCACCGATAATCATTATACGTTTATGCATACCGGCTGTAAAAAAGCCACGGGCACAATGCAAAGCATAAATATAACCTGTGCACGCCCCTCGAACATCAAATGCAGGCATATTAACTTTTGCATTTAACCTGCCTTGAACTTGAACTGCAACCGAAGGAAAATCCAATTCAGGTGTAGTCGTAGCAACAATAATCAAATCTATATCATCAATTGTCAGCTTTGCATTAACCAGCGCACGTTCAGCTGCAATTGTTGCCATATCAGCAACTGTTTCATCATCCTTTGAAAAATGCCTATTCTGCATACCTGTTCTGGTTGTTATCCATTCATCTGAAGTATCCATAATTTTTTCAAAGTCTTTATTTGTCATAACTTTTTCGGGCAAATACGAACCATAGCCCACCATTCTGTTTCCCATAATATTTCCTTTTTGTTACTATAATAAATTAATTAACCAATAAATTTAACATACACTAAATACCACTATATACCGGACAGATTTCATTATATACACTGACATAATGACTTGCAATACTAAAATCTGATATGTAAGATATAGTGCATTGTCCCCATAGTTCAACTGGATAGAATAAGGGTTTCCTAAACCTTTGATACAGGTTCGATTCCTGTTGGGGATACCAGTTGTTTGTTTTTGTAAAAAGATTTAAAATGAAAACCCTCAAAGAAGATGTTATAACTTATTTAACAGAAAAGTTTACTGATTCCAATGTGTTGTTTATTGGTGAAGGTTGGACTTCATTGGCGTTCTTAATTGATGATAATATTTTCAGATTTCCAAAATACAGTATTGAATGGTATTTGCGCGAAGTTGAAATTTTATCAGTTGTAAAAAAATATATTAAAATTCAAATCCCTGATATCAAGATTATAACTGACGGAAATTACTGTTATTCTGTTCATAAATCAATTCTTGGGCACCATTGGTCTTTGGATGAATACACATCTTTGGAAAGCAATCTTAAAAGAAACTTTGTAACAGATTGTGCAAATTTCCTTTTTGATTTACATTCAATCCCATTGTCTGAATTTAAAAACATACGTTCAAAACCCTGCCTAATTCCACCGAAGTTTCGCCAAAAAGATGAAATTTATCCACTTCTACTTACATATATTCCGTTGGAAATACTAAATATAATTTATGATAAGTATCGGATTGCTTGTGATAAATGTGTGCCAGACCCGGTTTTTTTGCACAAGGACTTCGAAGGCAAAAATTCTGTTGTTAACGAAGATTACAGACTGACTGGTATTTTTGATTTTGGAAATTCTGATATTGGTGACAGAACCCGGGAATTTGCATTTTTGTACAATCCAGAATACCCAGAATTTTTGAATGATTTATTGATCTATTATAATAAAATATCGGGAACCCAAATTAAATTGCAAGATGTACAGAATTATATGTTACGATCAATTATAAATTCAATGCCAGAATTGTATGACCCCGAATTAGAATCTATCAGGGATGAAGTTGTTGAAAAACGTTGCAAGAAAATAATGTTTTTCGCAGATTATTTTTTATGATATAAAGTATGAGTTATAAAAAGGTAAATTATGTTTGTTATTTTAATTGCTCTTCTGGCTCCGGCACTTCATGCTTTTTCAACAATTATTGACAGTCGTTTATCAAATTACGAATTTAAAAGAATATCTACAATCGTATTTTTCTTCTCTTTTACAAGTATTATACTTTTACCAACTTATTTGTTTTTTGGGAAGATTCCAGCTTTTGATATGAATATGTTGCCATATATTCTGCTATGCGGATTTATCAATATTTTTTACCTTTTTCCCTACTATAACGCAATGAAAAAAATTGATACATCGATTATAAATTCTATGTTTGCACTGGGATACATTTTTACTCCCATATTTGCATATATTTTATTGAAAGATACTCTTTCAATTGGTCAAATATCAGGCTGTGCAATAATTTTGCTTTTTAATATTATACTTAACATAGAGGGTAAGACAAAACTTAAACTGAACATAGCATTTTTCCTGATGCTTATAACCGTATCTATGCTTTCAATGAGCTCTGTTGTTGAAAAACAAGCCCTTAATTCTTTTAATTGGGTCGGTTTTGCTTTTTATTCATCAGTAATGTCCATTCTAATATCTTTAAGCTTTTTCCTTTTCAAGAAAAATCGTATGGATATCATAGAAAATTTTCCGAATTTCAAAAAAAGTTTTCATCTTTTCTTTTTCGATGAATTATTCACATTTATTGGTAATATTGCCGGAACCTATGCCTTATCACACCTTGCTGTTATACAAATCAAAGCCATAAATTCATCACAACCGTTTTTTGTTTTACTTTACAGTTTTTTGCTAAGCGTCATATTTAATATCAAACTTAAAGAAAAGTATGACAAGAAAAGTATTATTAAAAAACTTATATGTTTTTGTGCAATAGTTTTTGGAATATTGTTGGTTGTAAAAGCAAATTAAAAGGGCTTATTCAGCCCTTTATTTTATTTATCAAATTTTCGTACGGTGTTTCTTTTATCACTGAATCCGCCAAACTTTGGACCACGAGATGATCCACCAAAACTTGGACGACCCCCAAATGATGGGCGACCACCATCACGACCGCCAAAACTTGGTCTGTCACCACCATTGCTGCGCGGTGCACGATCACCAAAACTTTTTCTTTCACCACGATCACCATCACGACGTTCTGGACGTTCTGATCGTTCAGGTTTGTTTTGTGCTTTCATAGCACTTTCAACTGCTTTGCGAACCATTGAACCAATTGGAACTTCAATTCCCAGTTCTTTTTCATGTGTTTTTTGCCAGTTTGTTAAGAAAGCATATTGCTCTTCTGTTAATTCTACTGATACTGTTTTTCCAGTTAATTTTTTTTCTGATTTTTCTGCTGTATCCACTGTCGCGTCGTTCGCAGTATCTTTGATTTCTTCTGTTTTTTTCATATATGCCTCCCTGGCGTGGTCACGCGATTTACGTGTTTGTCTATTCTATCGCTTATTTTCAATATAGCAAGCTGCAATATTTTTATAATTTTTTCTAAAAAACTCTTTATTTTTTGCCCAATTTTTCGATTGCCCAGATTTGGTGTGTATGATATAATAACTGATAATGAAGAAGGGATTTCTTGATGAAAAGATTTATTGCAGTACTTAGTGGTTTACTAGTTATGCCCGCTTTTGCAGAAGTTGCACCGATTTATTACGATGACTCGGTTGAATATACTGACGATAGTACAGCTGATTACACTGCACCAGTTGAAGATCAAAATGTACAAGATGTGCAAGAGGCGCAACCTGTAAATCCAGTTATTCCTGAAAAATCTATTCAGCACACAATAACCGCACGTGCTGCCAGCCGTGCTGTACCTTCAACCTCGTATTCTGCAACCGAAAGAAATACTACTCAACGCGTTGTTTCAAACAGAACTGCAGATACAGTTCGTGCACGCGATTATTCCACAACAACTGCTTCTCGCAGCACAGCCGGACAAACAAATCAAAATGTTGTATCACGTAGGAACACTACATCTTCTGCTAATTCTTCTCGTGCTGCCAGCCTGACTCAAACAGATACTGTTAATACACCTCTTTACATTGGTCGTGTCAGTGTCAGACCTACTTCGACTTCCAGCGTTGTTTCACGTGCACCAACCACAACCGTTCGTGCTGCAACTACAACCAGCTCTTCAAGTGCCAACACTACTTCGGTATCTTCGATGGACGAAATTGCCCAAACATCCGATTATTGCAAGGCTCAGTTTACACAATGTATGGATAACTTCTGTAATGTTTTGGATGACAATCAAGGACGTTGCAGCTGTTCTGCAAATATTAAAAATTACGCCAAGACCGAAGCTGCATTGAAAGAAGCAACTCAGAATTTACAAGACGTTGCTCAGAAGATTCAGTACATAGGTTTAAGTAAAGACGAAGTTTCTTCATTGTTCACTCAGACTGAGGCCGAAGCTGCAATGCAAGGTAAGTCAGATACAACTCAGTTAAAAACAGATTTGGATAAAATCAAAAGTCTGATATTGGATGTAAAAAGTGCAAATGCTACCAGCAGCACAAGTTCATCCACAGATTTATTATCCAGTCTTTCCAGTATGAGTTTTGATAACTCAGGATTTGATTTATCAGAATTTTTGGGTGGCGATAATGCGAACAGCATCAGCAATCAACGTGGTGCTGAACTTTACAAGACAGCAACTGCACGTTGCAAAGCAGCCGTTTTGGATTCTTGCAAATCACAAGGTGTTGATACAACAATTATCACCAACAGCTATGATTTGGAAATCGACAAACAGTGTATAGCTTATGAACGCAGCTTGACTGATGCAAATTCTCAGATGACAACAACTTTAACAAATGCTCAAAGCTTCTTGCAAAAAGCCAGATTGTTGGTTGTTCAGAAAAAGAATACCTACACAGATATGCGTTCTTGCATCAGCGCTTTGGATTCTTGTATGCAAGACGATTTCGTTTGCGGCAGTGATTATGAAAACTGCTTGGATCCAACTGGTAAGTACATTGTAAATGGCAAAGTTGTTGTTGGCAGTCAGCCTGGTGTTTCAGGTGGAAATATTACTTCTACATCAACATCCGGAAGCAATATTTATGCTACATGGAATTATGCAACTGGTACCAATAATGCTTGGGGTACTGGAAATATTGGAGAATATGTAACAAATTCTATTACTGCTGTAACACCTGTAACAAACATGATTGTGTATCTACAAAATAAAATTGGCTATAATGACAGCAGTGACAGTAAGAATTATGGTATGTGCATATCTGTTTTAAACCAGTGTCAGGATTTTACATACACAGGTACAAACAAAACATTTAACAAGAGCAATGATGTTATTAAGGGTTACTTGCAGAATACTTTGGCTGTGATTAAGAATTCACAAGACGAAATTCTGTCTAAATATGCAGAAAGTTGCTTAAGCGATGTTGCATCATGCTTGTCTACAAACGGATATTCAAGCACATCAACCGTTACCAAGGCTTCTGCCAGAAACGCTTGCAGTTCTTACATAAGAACATGTACAAGTATTACAGGTGCCGCTTCAGAAGACGATGTTGTCACTGCTGCAACCGATACAGATTAATTTGAACATTTAAAATATTAACTAAAAAACCGTGCAAATTGCACGGTTTTTAATTATATAAAAATCAATTAATTTACCGAAGGTATTTTCAAACTGGGACGCAGTTTATGTAAATTGTCCATAGATTTATTTTGGGTTTCTTTGAATGATGATGGATTCCAAATTTGAAAACTGTTACCACGACCAACAAAAACCGCAGAATCTTTTATACCAGCGTGTTTTAATAAATCTTCTGGGATAACAATTCTGCCAGTAACATCAAACTGCAAAGGACGCGCATCAGCAAATAACAAAGCCGACAAATCGTCCAATTCACTGTCAAAAACACCCATTTGATCCGTAGCCGACGCCAGCTTTTCCATACGGGACATAGAAAGCCCTTCGATGCATTTATTTGTAAAAGACCTGAAAAGAACTACACCTGGAAATGATTCTGATACAACTGTGAAACGAAAGGATGCTGGGACAGAAATACGCCCCTTTGTATCCAAGCGATTTTCATAAGATGAAAGAAATAAAGACATTTATTTTTTCCTTATTCTACCGAGATTTCCCAGAATCCCCTCGTTCAGGTGCAAATTTAGCACGTGTTTTTATTATTGTCAATGACAACATATAATTATTTTATGGTATTTTATGGTTTAAAGCTGTTTTTATAAATAAATTATAATAAAATTCAAATAAAATAAATTTTTACTTGACGACCGATTCGTTTTTGTTCTATGATTCGTGTATAGACAAGGAAGGTAATTCAAAAAACCGCAGAAAACCGCACAAAAAGCAGAATTCTGGGGAAAATAAAAAACAAAAATAAAATTTGATTTTAAATTTTGTAAATACAAAATCTGATTCAAATTTTCAAAAAACCTTAAAACCAATGGGAGAAAAGGATGCAAAAAAACATAAAAGAAATAATGGTCGCACTTAATAAAGTTCTGACTACTACTGTTTGGGTAAATGAAGATCGTCAAATTATATCACTCAGCGATGAATTACATATCGGACAAAACAATTCTCCAAGATCCATAGAAGATTTGCCACGTGCATCCTTGGTTGGCGCCTATGTATCATTACAAATTCGCACAGACAGCTTTGAAGTTGCTGCTGAAAGCTTGGAAACAAAAGCTTTGGCATTGCGTGTAAAGGAAATGGTTTTTTCCGAAGCAAAGAAAATTATGGAATCTTCAGAAGTCAAAGTATCAGAAAAAGTTGCCATGGCTGCTTAAATAAGCATACCAAGTTTCCGGTTGTCCGGAAGGAAGGGAGAAACACCGGTGATTTATTACCGGTGTTTTTATTTTGATTAAAAAACCGCCACATGGACGGTTTTTTTAATTTTGTTGGTTTTCCAATTCTTTTAATTTTTCTTTTATCTTGGAAACTTTCATAATTCTGGTTTCTATTTGTTCGTTAAAATCAGCCTCGGTCAAATCGGCTGCATACTTAATAGCATTTGCAAAAGCCAAAGCATCACTGTTTCCATGTGTCTTAACAGCAAATCCGTTAAGACCCAAGAAAACGGCACCAGCATAAGCTCTGGGGTCAATTTTATTTTTTAATCTTTTGAAAACATGAACCAAAAAGAATGCACCAATAATTGCCAAAATAGATTTTTTCAAGTTATCCATAATAACACGCTTGATCAATTTGGCTGTACCTTCGACAGTTTTCAAAACAATATTTCCAGTAAATCCGTCTGTAACAACAACTTGGACATTTCCGCCACTGATATCTGTACCCTCGACAAAACCAATATATTCATAAGGCAGATTTTCTTTATTTTCGGATAAAACTTTATTCAATTTTTGAAGTGTCTCATTTCCCTTGGTTTCTTCTTCACCAATATTTAATATGCCCAATTTTGGATATTTCATTTTTCCCATAACTTCGGCATATACACTTCCCAACAATGCAAAGTCAAAAAGATTTTCTTCATCACATTGAACATTGGCACCCAAATCCAAAATCACAACACGTTTATCACCACCACCAGATGGCAACATTGTTGTAATTGCTGGACGTGATATTCCATCAATCGTCTTTAATGCCAATTTTGATAAAGCCATTAAAACACCAGTATTCCCAGCACTTACAACCGCAGAAGAATTACCTTCGCGAACATCTTTGATTGCCATGTACATCGAAGTGTCATTTGCACGACGAATCACATCTCGAACTTTATCATTTGATTTTATTTTTTCAGGAGCATTTATAATTTCGCTATTACGACCCACACGTGGATATTTGGTTAATAACACGCGTAAAATTTTTTCATCACCAAATATTCTGAAATGGACACTGTTCTCGCCATTCTGAAACAAGAACTGGTTCATACCACCCAACACAGCCAGTGGGGCTTTATCGCCACCCATTGCATCAATAGAAATAATTTTTTTTATTTCGGGCATAGCAAGAGAAAACATAATAGGGCAAAAAGTTATTGCCCTATTCTGTTTATATCCTATTATTTTGTTCCACAGGCAAGACAAACGTGATGTGGACGTTTCTTTTCGCCACATTTCTTGCAAACGCTGGACGGCATTACAGGCAAAGCGTCATGAGCACGACGTTGTTTTGATCTGGCTTTACTAGTTTTACTTTTTGGCACTGCCATTTTAAATCCTTTTATTTTTTACATTTGTTTATTTTATTAAAAATACCTAAATTTTCAAGATAAATTTTAATCGGCTATAACTTGTGCAACAAACATTCCATGATTGTGCATAAAACCTATAACTGAACTATGATCATCCAGACCAAAGTAAAATTTATATCCCTTCTTTTCCAATTCTTTTATAATTCCAATTTTATATTCGGCTGTTGTTCCCGGATAATCTTTGGACTTACAAAAAACTTTCTTGTTTATGCCAGGCAACAAATCGTCAATATGTTTTTCAACTCTTCCTTGACCCATTGACCAACGTCCAGTTATAAAAACAATTGTAAAATCAGTTCCCAGCGCATTTATTACACGAACCATATTTTCATTTGTTGCACCAAACCTATCATAGTTTGTACCTGCAATAGCGTACTTTTTGTTCAGAACACCATCAATATCGCAATAAATAGCTGGAATTTCTTTCATTGTCTATAACTAACAAAACAGGTAACAAAAAGAGATATCTCCTGATGCTACCTGTTAATTGTTTATATATTCAACAGCTGCTGTTGATCACCACCATCGCGTGCCAATTTTTCGGATTTTTCTTCCTCTTTGGCAATTTCGCGAACACGTTGAACATAGCTGCCAGTTCCAATTGGTATTAATCTTCCAACGATAAGGTTTTCGTTAATACCGACCAATTTATCTGTTGCACCATTGATTGCAGCGTCAACCAACACTTTTGTTGTTTGTTGGAACGAAGCATTTGATATAAACGAACGACTGGTCAAAGATGCACGTGTCAAACCGACCAAGACTTGACTTGCTTCGGCAACACGACCACTTTCTTTTATAACGCGTTCATTTTCTTCTTCAAAATCAATACGATCAACAACCTGACCCATTAAGAATCCTGTATCACCTGGGTTTGTGATTTCAACACGACGTGTCATTTCACGTATCAGAATTTCGATATGTTTATCATTGATTGGCACACCTTGTAAACGATAAACTTGTTGAATCTGTTCAACCATAAACGTTGCCAAAGCTTTCTGACCCAAGATACGCAAAATATCTTGTGGAACATAATCACCGTCAACCAACTTTTCAGCTTTCTTTACAACATCACCACTGCGAACCAACAGGTTGGTTCCCTTTGGAACAGCATATTCAACAGGTTGTGTACCGTCTTCTGGTTCAATACGAATAATTATTTTCAATTTTGCATCTTCCAGTTCGACTGTTCCGTCAATTTCTGCTAATAATGCAGGATTTGATGGACGGCGAACTTCCAGCAATTCATTAACACGTGGCAAGCCACCTGTAATATCGCCCGTACGTTTAGCCTGAACAGGTATACGTGCCAAAATATCGCCTGCGGAAATTTTGTCCCCGTCTGCAACATTCAATATAGAATAAATTGGTAACAAATATTCTGCAATTTTTTTGCCGCCCAAAGAAACAATTTCACCCTTTTCATCAACCAAAGTAATCGATGGTTTCAAAGCTTTCTTGGTTGATGTTTTCCAGTTTGTAACCTTGCGTGAAACGATACCAGTCATAGAATCAACTTCTTCTATGTATGAAACGTTTTCAATCAAGTCATTAAACTTAACAACACCAGCTTTTTCAGCAATGATTGTATTTGAGTATGGATCCCATTCAGCAATCTTTGCACCCTTTTCAACTGTGTCACCATCATTTACGATTAACATAGATGCATAAGGCAACTTTTGGCTAAACAGTTTTTCACCCTTCTTGTTAACAATGGATACATCGCTGTTACGAGATAATACAACTACACGATCAGCCGAATTTTTAATAAAGCATACATTGTCCAACTTCACAGTACCCGCAACTGGAACTTCGATAAAGTGACTGTCTGCACCACCAGAAGCAATACCACCAACGTGGAAGGTACGCAATGTAAGCTGAGTTCCAGGTTCACCAATTGACTGACCTGCGATAACACCAACAGCTTCACCAACATGAACCAGCGAACTGCGTGACAAATCCATACCATAGCATTTTGCACACAAACCATCTGATTTACATGTCAAAACACTTCGAACATTAATTTTTGGTAACCCAGAATCGTTTATCTTTTTTGCTGCTGCCTTGGTAACTAATTCACCTTCTGCTACAATTACTTCTTTTGTAATTGGATGAACGATATCTTGTGCAGCTGTACGTCCTAAAATCAAATCACCCAAAGCAACTGACAAAGTACTTCCCTGGTAAATTGGTTTTACAGTTACATATTCTTTTGTTCCACAGTCATGTTCTGTGATAATAGTATTTTGTGCCAATTCAACCAAGCGACGTGTCAAATATCCAGCGTCAGCAGTTTTTAAAGCTGTATCTGACAAACCTTTACGTGCACCGTGTGTTGAAGTAAAGTACTCGGCCATTGTCAAACCTTCTTTAAAGTTTGATATAATTGGAACTTCAATAATAGAACCGTCTGGTTTTGCCATCATACCACGCATACCTGCAACCTGACGTATCTGTTCTTTGGAACCACGTGCCTTACTGTCAGCCATCATGATAATCGAATTCCAATTATCACCTGTTGTTTTACGTAATCCTTGGAAAGCCAGTTCACCGATTTTATCAGTTGTCTTTTGCCACATATCTATCAGTTTGTTATATCTTTCACCATGTGATATCAAACCGTTTTGATATTGTTCTTCAATTTCTCCAGCCGCTTTTTCAGCCTTTTCAACCATTGCTTGTTTTTCAGCAGGAATAACAATATCTTCAAATCCGATAGAAATTCCAGATTTTGCAGCTTGTTCAAAACCTGTATTTTTCAAGTTATCCGCCAATATAATCATATCTTTGTCACCACAACGTTCATATGTTATGGAAAGTAAAGCTTTAATTTCCCCAGCTGGCATAACTTTGTTAACCAAATCAAACGGCATGCTTTCACATTTTGGTAGCAATTCTCCCAACATCATACGACCAGCGGTTGTGTTATATCTTTTACCGTTAACACGTGCAACGATTGGTGTATGCAACTTTATTGTTTTGTTATCCAATGCCAATTTGATTTCATCCATATTTGCAAAACGTGGTGATTTTTCAGTATGTTCACCATTTATCAATGAAATATAGTAAACACCCAAAACCATGTCCTGTGTTGGAACAATCATTGGTTCACCGTTTGCAGGTGACAAAACGTTATTAGAAGACAGCATCAAAGTACGTGCTTCTAACTGGGCTTCCAATGAAATTGGAACGTGAACAGACATCTGGTCACCGTCAAAGTCAGCGTTGAATCCCTTACATACCAATGGGTGCAAACGGATTGCTTTACCTTCAATCAAAATTGGTTCAAACGCCAACATAGACAATCTGTGCAAAGTTGGTGCACGGTTCAACAATACAGGGTGTTGGTAAATAACCTTTTCCAAAATTTCCCAAACGATTTCTTCACCATTTTCAACCATCTTACGAGCAGTCTTTAATGTGTTTGCATATTCCCCAGCCAGCAGACGTGCAAATACAAATGGTTTAAATAATTCCAAAGCCATCATCTTTGGCAACCCAACCTGATGTAATTTCAAAGTTGGTCCAGATACGATAACGCTACGACCTGAATAATCTACACGCTTTCCCAACATATTCATACGGAAACGTCCAGATTTACCACGCAAAGAATCTGACAAAGATTTCAATGGACGACGATTTTGTGAAACCATTGGACGCGCTTTGTGTCCATTGTCGAACAATGAATCAACAGCTTCTTGCAACATGCGTTTTTCATTACGAACAATGATTTCAGGTGCATGCATATCAATAAATTTCTTTAAACGATTGTTACGAATAATTACGCGACGATACAAATCGTTCAAATCAGAAGCAGCAACATGGCCCGCATCCAATGTAACTAATGGACGCATATCTGGTGGGATAACTGGCAAAACATCTGGCAACATCCATGCTGGATCTGTTTTAGAATCCAAGAATGATTCAACCAATTTCAACTGTTTGATAATACCTTTGCGCTTTGCTTCGGATTTTGTCTCGGACAATTCGGCACGTAATTGTGTGCGCATATCGCCCATATCCATATTTGAAATAATGTTGCGAACACCTTCTGCACCAATACCAACATGGAATGAATCTGCACCAAATTCTTCAACAGCAGATTGATATTCATCTTCGCTGATAACATCGTACAATTTCAAACTGGTCAAACCAGGTTCTGTTACGATATAAGCATCATAGTAAATAACTTGTTCTAATTTCTTTTGTGGCAAATTGTTCAACAATGTTGCAATTTTACCTTCACGCATAAACCAAGTATGAGATACCGGCATAGCCAATTTAATATGCCCCATACGTTCACGACGAACAGATGCGGATCCAACTTCTACACCGCAACGTTCGCAGACAACACCACGGAACTTGATACGTTTGTATTTACCACAAGCGCATTCATAGTCTTTGATTGGACCAAAGATTTGTTGGCAAAATAATCCATCAGATTCTGGTTTTAAAGAGTGATAGTTTATAGTTTCTGGTTTCTTTACTTCGCCATGGGACCAAGAAAGAATTTCTTCTGGTGATGCAATAGTTATACGCAAGGCATCGAATTGTTCCTTGGTTTCAATTTGTCCAAATATCTTCTGCAACATATTGGTCATTCATTGTTCCTTTGGTTTTATCTCTTTATAATTCCTTGGGGTTGCCCCCAAGTTTTTTTTATATTTTACTTAGTCAATTTTTTTTGGTGTCATGGCTAAACCTAATCCACGCAATTCGCGAACAAATACGTTGAACGCTTCTGGTGTACCGGTTTGGATATCATTGCTGCCGGAAATAATAGATTCATACATTTTATTTCTGCCTGCAATGTCGTCTGATTTTACTGTCAGCATTTCACGCAACAGGTGTGCTGCGCCATGTGCTTCCAATGCCCAAACTTCCATTTCTCCTAATCTTTGACCACCGTTATGTGCCTTACCTGACAACGGCTGTTGTGTAACCAAAGAATAGTTACCAACAGATCTGGCGTGTATTTTTTCATCAACAAAGTGATGCAATTTCAACATATACATTACGCCTACTGTAACAGGACGTGCGAACGGTTCACCGGTCATACCATCATACAAAGTGAACTGACCAGTTTCTGGCAACTTTGCCAATTTCAGCATCTTTTTAATATCTTCTGGTGTTGCACCGTCAAATGTTGGTGTCGCCATTGGAACACCATCACGTAACAATGATGCCTGGGTTCTGACATCTGTATCTGTCATTTTTTCTAATTTTTCAGATACTTCTTTGCCATAGATTTTACCCATAATGTTACGTAAATCATCTGTGACAGCACGTTTCTGTTTTACTTCTTCCAAAACATCACCAATCTGATGTCCCAAAGAACGTGCAGCCATACCAAGGTGAGTTTCCAAGATCTGACCAATATTCATACGAGATGGCACACCCAAAGGATTCAGAACAATATCAACTGGTGTTCCATCTTCCAAATGTGGCATATCTTCGATTGGAACAACTTTGGATACGATACCCTTGTTTCCGTGACGACCTGCCATTTTATCACCAGGCTGTAATTTCATTTTGTGTGCGATGTAAACTTTTACTTCTTTTAATACACCTGCATTCAAAGAATTACTTTCTGTTGCTTTTGCAATTTCGGCATCTGCTTTTTCATTCAAAAGTTTCAAAGCAATTATATGCTGTTCACGCAGTTCATCAATTCTTGTCTGCGCTTCTTTGTTGCGAACAACAATCTTTTTTATATCAGATGGACGTATACCTTCAAAAACTTCTTCTGTCAGTTTTTTACCAATGAAAGGTTTCAAACTGCCTGTTCCATTGTCAATCACTGCACCATCAGCAATCTGATAAACTTGATCAGCAAATCCTTTTTCGATAATTGCAATTTCTTCTTCGCGATCACGATTAATTTTTTCAATCTTTTGCAATTCAATCATCTGTGTACGGTCATCTTTTTTAACACCATGACGTGTTAAAACGTTAACACCGATAACGGTTCCTTCTTCATTTGCACCAACGCGCAAAGAAGTATCTTTTACGTTCAGTGCCTTTTCACCAAAAATGTTACGCAGCAAAGCTTCTTCTGGGGTCAGCAAAGTTTCAGATTTTGGAGAAACACGACCAACCAAAATATCGCCTTGTTTTACACGTGCACCAATATAAATAATTCCAGATTCGTCCAGGTTTTTTAATGCTTCTTCGCCAACGTTTGGAATATCGCGTGTAAAGCTTTCTGGGCCTAATTGAGTATCACGAACTTTGAATTCTTTTTCAACAATCTTGATAGATGTGAAAACGTCATCGCGTGAAATACGTTCAGAAATAACAATAGAATCTTCGTAGTTATATCCGCGCCATGGTACAAAAGCAACCAATACGTTTTTACCCAAAGCCAATTCACCATAGTTCATAGAAGAACCGTCTGCAATAATATCACCAGCAGAAATACGATCGCCAACTTTGACCAATGGTTTTTGATGAATTAATGTTTCACTGTTTGAACGTTCAAATTTTTCCAGGTTATAAATATCAACACCTGTTACAACATTACGGCTGTTCATACATTTAATAACAATACGATTTGCATCAACAGATTCAACAACACCACTGTGTTTTGCAACTTTGCCTGTGCGTGAATCACGTGCAACTTCGCGTTCTATACCAGTTCCAACCAAAGGAGAATCAACGCGCATCAATGGAACTGCCTGACGTTGCATATTTGATCCCATCAAAGCACGGTTCGCGTCATCGTTTTCAACGAATGGTATTAATCCAGTTGCGATTGATACTACCTGACGAGGTTCAACGTCGATTAAATCAATTTCTTCTTTTGGAACCATTGTAAATTCACCGTCTACACGTGCTGTAACGTGTTCTTCGGTCAATGTACCGTTTCCAGTAGTTGGAGTATTTCCTTGTGCAATTTTATGTCCCAATTCTTCGTCTGCAGTCAGGTAAACTTTTTCTTCTGTAATCTTACCGTTTTTAACAACATAGTAAGGTGTTTCAATAAATCCATAAGGATTAACACGTGCATAAGATGACAAATGGTTTATCAATCCAATATTTGCACCTTCTGGTGTATGAATTGGACATAGACGACCATAGTGAGTTTGGTGAACGTCACGAACATCAATACCAGCACGATCACGATTCAATCCGCCAGGACCCAAAGCAGAAATCAAACGTTTGTGTTCCAATTCTGCCAATGGATTTTGTGCGTCCATAAATTGTGATAATTGTGATGTTCCCAAGAATTCTGAAATCAAAGACATTAATGGTTTTGCATTGATAACATCTTGTGGTTGCATGTTTGCGATATTTGGACTGGACAAGCTTTCACGAACCAAGCGTTCAATACGAACCAAACCTGTGCGGAAAGTTTGTTCCAACAATTCGCCAACTGTGCGAACACGACGATTTGACAAGTTATCAATATCATCAATTGTATCTTTGTGATCAATGATGTTTGCCAATGTTTTTAATACTGTAATAAAATCAGATTTTGTCAGCAAACGTTCATCTTCTGGATTTTTACCAGAATTAATTTTCAAACGCTTGTTCATTTTAAAGCGACCAACAGCAGACAAATCATAATAGGATGCTTCAAACCCTTGACGCATAAACAGATTAATTGCTGCTTCCAATGTTGGGCGTTCACCAGGTCTGATAATATTGTAAATTTCGATTAATCCTTCTTCACGATTTGTTGTTTTGTCTGCAATAACAGTGTTTCTGATATGTGCACCGATTGTTGCATTATCAATTGAAATCAAAGAAATTTCTTTGATGTTCAATTTTTCAATATCAGCCAAAACTTCTTCTGTGATTTCTGTACCAGCTGCAAAAGCAACTTCTTCGCCAACAGTAATTGGTTCGAATAAATATTCACCAACCAAAGATTCAGGCAAAATGCCAAAAGTTTTCGATGTAATCTTGGACAGTTTCTTTGAATTCAGACGTTCGCCTTTTTCTGCCATAGACTTTTTGTCTTTTGGATTCAAAATAGCATAATTCAAACGATATTTTTCCAACCCTTCGAATACAGCAGTTTCACCAGTCCATAATTTTCCATCAAAAGACAAAGGAATCTTTTTGTAAAAAGCAGACAGAATTTCTGTATCTGACATACCACGAATTGTTGATTTGCGTGGATCAGCAACCCATTTCTTTTCATCTTCAGCAGCCGGCAAGCAACGTAACAAAACTGTTGCAGGAATCTTGCGACGGCGATCTATACGAACATAGATTACACCTTTGGCTTCTTCAAAATCAATCCAGCTGCCGTGTTCTGGAATAATTCTGGCGGTATATGTTGTTGGATTTCCAGCAACCTTGGATTCTTTTGTTGTTCCAAAAACAACACCTTGGGCACGATGCATTTGTGAAACGATAACGCGTTCAACACCTGACGCGATAAAGCTTCCGCGTTCTGTCATCAATGGAACTTCGCCCATAAATATTTCTTGTTCTTTGATATCGCGCAAAGATTTTTTACCATCTTCGGCAACATCCCACAAAATCAAACGCAACTTTAATTTCAACTTGCTGGAATAAGTCATATTACGCAGCATGCATTCTTTTACATTGTAAACAGGTTTGTCCAATGTGTACGCAACAAATTCCAGATCAGCAACACCAGCATAATCTTTAATTGGGAACATTGATGCAAATACACTTTGCAAACCAATATTCTTACGATCTTCTGGCTTCACATCTGTCTGCAAGAAATCTTTGTACGAGTTGTATTGAATTTCAACAAGATCTGGAAGTGGTGTTTGCAAAAAGCTTTTACCAAAAGATTTTCTAAGTTTCTGGATAACTGCCATTCAATGCTCCTTTGTCGCATATCAGATTACGGCGTCCCGTAATCATTTTAAATCATACAATAATTCAAAAATTGTTTTTGCAATTTCAGAACTATCTAAAACGAGCCAAAGCCCCAGATACATTAAAGTATCTTGGGCTTTTAACTCTGCAGATTTATTTCAAATCTACTTTTCCACCAGCTGCTTCAATTGTCGCTTTCATTTTTTCAGCGTCAGCTTTTGCAACGGCTTCTTTTACTGTCTTTGGTGCAGATTCAACCAAAGTTTTTGCTTCACCCAGACCCAGGCCTGTGATGTCTTTTACAGCTTTGATAACACCCAACTTGTTGCTGCCTGCATCTGTCAAGACAACATCAAATTCAGTCTTTTCCTCAGCTGCGGCTGCGGCTGGACCTGCTGCTACTGCTACTGCAGCGGCTGCGGAAACGCCCCAAGTTTCTTCCAACGCTTTGGATAATTCAACTGCTTCCAAAACGCTCAATTTTGACAATTCATCAACTAATTTCTTGATATCTGCCATGTTAGTACTCCATAAGTTTTTTTATTAAAGTTGAATTTTCAAATCAACTTTATGATTGTTTTTTTCCATACTCTGCTGAAACACGTGCAATGCGTGATGCTGGTTCTACCAATATACGTGCGATTGTACCACGAATTTCCAACAGTGATGGAAGCTTGGATAATTGCATAATGCCATCTGCATTCAATAAATCTGCATCCATTTTTCCGCCAACGATGGTCAAGTTAGGATGGGTTTCTGCAAATTTTGCCAAAACCTTTGTAACTGCCAAAGCATCTGTTGCAACTGCAACAGCTGTTGGACGTTTCATCAAATCGGATACAGCTGCAAAATCGGTATCTTTCAATGCCAGTTTCATCAAGCGGTTTTTTACTACTTTGAAAACAGAAACCAAACCACGTAATTCTTTACGCAATTCTTCTGTTTCTTTAACAGTAAGCCCATGATTTTCGACAACGAAAATACCATTTGCTTTTTGCAATGACGACTGCAACGCTGAAATCAAGTCTGATTTTTCTTCGCGTCTCATCTTATCATTTTCCTTAAGCTTCCGACACTATCTAAAAGTGTCTTGGTTAATTTTCCATTCGCCGTCGCAAATGCTTTGGCGTAATGGGGCTTTTTCCTGCCCCAAAGATTTTTATCTCTTTGTCTATGATGGTAATTAAGTCTTGCGACACCATCAGTCTCGGACAGAAATTTGTTTTTCTTTTGGTGAAATTATTTCACCAAAAGATTATTTTGCTTCTACTTTCAAACCAGGTCCCTGGGTTGTTGCAATGCTGCAACCCAAAATATATTGACCCTTAGAAGAAGAAGGTTTTACCTTTTTCAATTGATCAATCAATGCGTTTGCATTATCAACCAACTTGTCTGTTGTGAACGACATCTTGCCGATACCAGCATGAATGATACCTGTCTTTTCAGGACGGTATTCAATCTGACCAGCCTTGGCGGTTGCAATTGCTTCGGCAACGTTGTTTGTAACAGTTCCCAATTTTGGGTTCGGCATCAGTCCTTTTGGACCCAATACTCGGGCTACTTTGGACATTTTTGGCATCATGTCTGGTGTTGCAATAACACGATCAAACTCAATAAAACCACCTGCTACTTTTTCAATCAGTTCATCACCACCGACAATATCAGCCCCTGCTTTTTTTGCATCAGCTTGTTTATCGTTTGTGAAAACTGCAACGCGAACCTTTTTACCTGTGCCATGTGGCAAAGACAACATTCCACGAATATTCTGATCGGCCTTGGTTATATCGATACCCAAACGAATTGCGATTTCCAAAGTTTCATCAAATTTCTTAGAGCAATATCCACGCAAAGTTTCAATAGCGTCATTCATGCTGTAAACTTTTTCAGCATCCAATACACCCCAAGTTTTTTGTCTTTTTGTAACTTTCATTGATTATTCCTCCACCTTTACGCCCATAGAACGGCATTGACCTGCTACGATGTTGCAAGCAGCTTCAATGGTAGAGCAATTCAAATCCGGCATTTTATCTTCTGCGATTTTTTTAATCTGGTCCATTTTAATAGTGCCAACAAAATCACGACCTGGTTTTTTTGATCCAGATTTCAGTTTCAAAGCTTTCTTAATATAATAAGAAACCGGAGGCAACTTCATAATAAATTCAAAGCTGCGATCTGTATAAACAGTGATAATACAAGGAATTGGCATTCCTGGTTCTTTATCAGATGTCTTGTCATTAAATTGTTTGCAGAATTCGGCGATATTAACGCCGG
Organism: uncultured Muribaculaceae bacterium; assembly: GCA_965231035.1. Lineage (GTDB taxonomy): Bacteria > Pseudomonadota > Alphaproteobacteria > Rs-D84 > Rs-D84 > JAFGMC01. The sequence continues at coordinate 672,105 of OZ246409.1, read as the reverse complement.
CGGCACCCAGTGCTGGTCCAATTGGAGGCGCAGGGTTAGCCTGTTTAGCAGGGACGACCAGTTTGACCAATCCCTTAACTTCTTTTTTTGCCATTTTATCACTCCATTTTTATTTTGATAAGACATTCATCTTATCGTGGTTAGTGTTGTGGTTCGATGTGGCGCATCTTCCACAAGTGACGCGATCCGCGTCTGTCACAAATTTCTTTGTGACTAAACTTTTTCTACTTGGCTGAATTCCAATGCAACACTGGTTTCACGACCAAATACCAAAATTTTAACAGTCATCTTTTGTTTCAAATTATCAACTTCGGATACAACACCGTTGAAATTTGCAAAAGGTCCGTCAATAACATGAACTTCTTGACCAACTTCGTATTCCTGAATTTCAGATATGACACCGCCCTCTTCTACTTGCTTTTGTAATCTGCGGGCTTCGTCTTCGCCGACGGCAATTGGTTTATTCTTTTGACCCAAGAACATAACAACCTGAGGCATTAATTTAACCAAGCTGAAAGTTTCGTTTGTCATAACCATTTGAACAACAATATATCCAGGAAAAAATTTCTTTTCACTCTTTACACGTTTGCCGGCTTTAATTTCCGTAACTTCACGTACAGGAACCAGAATTTCTCCGAACAAAGCGTTCAAACGACGTTTATCAATTTGTTCGCGTAATCCGCGTGCGACTTTGTCTTCGCAACCGGTGTGAACATTTACGACAAACCACTGCATATTGCCTTCCATTAAAAGCCCTCTTTGTCCCGTTTAGAAAATCCAACCAACAATAGTGTGCAACACACTGTCTGTTAAAAAGAAAAACAATGCTGCTGCTGCGGAAAATAAAAAAATCATACCAGTTGTGCGAATAACTGTATCGCGTGAAGGCCATACAATTTTGAACCATTCACTTCTTACCGATTTAATATATTCAAGCAATTTTTTCATAAATTTTCCGATTTTACTGGCAGTAAAACACCACTTTTCTCGTTCTTTTGACCCGACAAGCCTGTTATTACAGCTTGTCAAATCTGGCAGGGGCAGAAGGAATCGAACCCTCATCCGCGGTTTTGGAGACCGATATTCTACCGTTGAACTATGCCCCTAATAGTTTCCCCGACAGAAATAGCCAGTTAAAATCACTGCAAAATCTGCCAAAAACACCGCTTTTTAAATCATTAACTCGTGCCAAGATAGCACACTGTAACTAAAAATCAAGCGGAAAGTATTATAAAGCTTTAAATAAACCAGCGCAAGCGAAAAGTTAAACAAAAAAACACTTAGCCCAGTAAAAACAATAATTAAAATAAAATTTGTTACACAGTTCTTTCACAAAATTAACAAAAAGCTGATATTTTATAATTTTATCTTTGAAAATATTCAATTTTTCACTTGCGTGACAATGCGTTTTTTTTCTACAATCTTTGGACGAAGGGAGAGATAGGCCAGTGTCAGAAAGTGTAGAACCACCGATTTTGCTATCCAGATTGATGACTTTTGTTTTTTCAGCAGCTTTGGTTGTTGTGATTGTTCTTGTTGTAACATTGGTAAAAATGTATCCTTTGAACAAAACCCAAGTCTTTTTCTTGACCACTCAACCCAGAAGTGATTTAGAAATCAAACTTTCATCTTTTTCACCAAACGAAGAAAATATCGAGTTTTACAAACAGGCTTTTATAAAAGAATATATCAAGGCCAGAAACGAAATTATTCCAAATGCCGGTGTTATGCAAAAGAAATGGTCTGCCAGCGAAGACGGAACCGTTTATATGTGGAGCACGCCAGAGGTATATGCAAATTTTGCAAAAACCCAGATGTGGACGGCATATATGGACGAGGTTCCAGATTTTGAATTTCATTGCCCTGTTGAGTTTACAGGAATTGCCCCACACAGAGAAAATAAGAAAACCGGTGAGTTGGATACCTATGCGGTAAGTTTTAGATATTTCTGCACAAATAGTGATGGACAGAAGTATCAAAAAGATTATACAATCATACTGAAATTGGAATTAGGAAATAAAATAAAATGGACTGATCGGCTGGATAATCCTTTGGGAATTCGGGTTTCCGAATACAAAGTGGAATCCGGTGAAGAAGATCCTCTGGAATTTAAATGGATTTCAGAAACAATTAATTAAAGCAGAGAAAGTTAATAAAGGAACTGTCATGAAATTTTCAAAATTATCGATTTTTTTCATACTTGCATTGGTTTGTTTGCAAAGTTCGTCGTTTGCCGAAGGTGTTCAAGATGCTTGGGATAATCCAAATGCAAATATGGCATCTGGCAGTACCAAGCCTGGATACGCACAATTGACATGGACTGCGGGCAGTGTTCTGCCTGTTAAATTACGCAACGGGATGGTCACTATGATTAACCTGCCCGAAGGTGAACAGATTGCGGACGGTATTGTTGGAAACCAAGACTTGTTTGAATTCGATCCACAGAAAAATGGTCGTTCAATGTATGTAACACCTGCTGGCAGTAACCAAGGTGCAGATACAAATTTGATTGTTACCGGAAAGTCCGGAAATAAATACATCTTCTATTTACGCAGTGAACCTGCGAACAGCAGTGAAATAACATATTCCCAGGTTGATATTGTTTTAGATGGCAATTCTAGTTTACCAAGTTCTTCTGGTTCTGCATCACAATCCGCGGGAATGAATTCTATATTTAAAAAAGTTTCAACTGGCAGTTCTTCTGTCGGTGTTGATGGCGAAGATTATGGTTGGATTAAATCTATGAAAATCGACCCCAGTGAATTCCGTTTTGATTTGGATATATTTGTTCCAAATCCAGATGATTACGTAATTGCACCAGAACGTGTATGGCGTGATAGAATATTCACATACATTGATTTCGGTGACAAAGTAATTGCAATGACCCAACGCCCAGTTGTATCGCTGTTGGTCGAAGGTGGCGAAAGCCCGGTTGGTTTCCGCACAGACGGTGAAAACGGCAGATTATTAATTGTCGAAGCTGTTGGCGATATGATATTGCGTTCAGGTCAAAGAATTGTTTGTATCAAGAAACGTGAAAAACCATTCTTGATCACAGACACAAACAGTGTAATGGCATTGGCCGAAGCAAACGTTGCCCAAAGCATGTCTTCTGGACAATCTTTGAATAACGTAACTTATAATGGAACCGGTGCTGCTGTTGTTTCAACAAATGGTTATGGTGTTGCACCAACTGTAAATTATGGTACATCAAATGTTTCTTCAGTTTCTGGTTCTTACAGTGGTTCAACCCAAGGTGTAAATATGTTACCAACAGAAAGAAATACTGCTGGGGCTTATTTACCACAAACAAATATTCCATTGATATCCAGTAATCAATCTGGTGTTGCTGTGGAATTAAAATCTGATACCTCGGTCAAGGCATTGAACGATTATTGGACAGATTTGATGGCTAAATTCAGCGGAGAAGACGGCAAAGGAATTTTAACACCTTATAAGAGTATGGTATTCTTTGCAGTTGATGAACATGGTGTTGGCGAACTGGGTTCAGATTCCGCTACTGCACGTTTGTATCGTTTACGAATTGGTCCATTGTCAGATATTGACACTGCACAAAAACTATGTGATCAAATGTTGAAATTCTCGGGCACCAGCTGCCACGTGGTCAGGATACAGTAATAAAATTATGGCAAATCTAAAGACACAATTTTCAGAATTAAAACAAAACACTCCAAAGCATGTACAATGGCTTTTGCTGACTGCTGCGTTTATTGTTGTTCTTATTTTGCTTACCTTGTTATTTCGTGGCGATAAAAAGCAGACGAACATTGAATCAAATGAAAACGTCCAGGCTGTTTTACATATTGATCCTGACTCACTTGATTGGGCAACAACCAATATTGGCGAGGCAAAAAGCCAACGGTTTGTAATATCTTCCAATGTACCTGTAAAGATTGATACGGTTCGTTTATCAAAAGAAATCCCCGGGTTATCAAAAAAATCAACTTGTGAAAACATCGGTCAAATAAATAATAATATTTCTTGCACAATCAGTATGGATTATGCGCCAAAGGCAGAGCAGGATGTTATGGCTGTATCGTTATTTATTGATTGGCGTGGCGCAAACCAACCTGCGAAAATGAACCGCACGGAAAAGATTCCAATTGCAGTTGGGGCAACAGAAAAAAAAGAAATTAAACCTGAACCGGTTGCAGAAACAAAACCACAAATAAAGGATGAAATTGAATCTATTTCACCTGCTGATCCTTTTGTTTCTGCTGATGATGGTCAAAAAGAAGATATTAAACCTGCCTTGGATAAAGAAATTATTTCTGCACCAAAACCAGATAATACTAAAATGAATTCTGAGGCTTGTTCTGATTTTTCTTTTCCTGGGTATAATATAACTGGTCAGCAAATCGGCTGGATAAAACCAGAAAAAGGTACTTATAAATTTCATCCATTTTCGGACAAAGATTGTGTTTTACCAACTGGCATCTATAATCCTGACAATGGCATAATTACAGATATCAAAGATGTATCCAGAAAAATTGGAACAGATGCCGAACATATTGGTTATGGAAATATATCAAACGGTACGATACCTCAATTATCTAACCCAGCTGACAACCGCACAGTGAACAAAGCACGTCAGTTAAGCTCGGAAGAACTTGCAACGGCGACATATGGAAAATCTTCTCATGTGATTTCTGCTGCAAAACCTGAAAGTGAAAGGTTGCCATCATCAAAACTTTATGGGTCCGAGGCAACCGTTTCCAGCAAACCATACGACCGCACATTTGTGTTGCGTCAGTATAAACCAATTCCTGCCACAATCGTTTCTGAAATACGTGCAGTTGCCAAGGAAACACGTCTGCCAGTTACTGCAACAGTCGATAGAAATGTTTATTCGGATAATGGTCGCACAATTATAATTCCAGCTGGAACAATGATGTTGGGATATGTTTCAGACCAAGATATGCCTGGACCTTATAAATCCATCGGTCGCGTTAATATTGATTGGTATCGTTTCGTTCGACCAGATGGCGTGGAATTTAACTTTATGGGTGGTAAACCTTTCTCGGCTGATGCCCAGGGAAGAACTGGTGTTCCGGGGCGCGGCAGCACAGATTATATGGAACAATTCGTTATGCCATTGTTAACAGCAGCTGTACCGGCCGCCGTAAATATGATTGCACCTATATCTGACAAATTCGTTAATCAAATTGATTTGGATAATAATACTGTTACACAAACTGGTCAGGTTCGTTCCAGTGAGCTTGCCAAGAATGAAATTATCAAAGCATGGAATACGGTTGCCCAGAAATTATTGGTTGATATGATTGATAATACTGTTCCACCGTTCTCTATTTCTGCTGGAACCAGAATCACTGTATTTTCACCAAATGATTTGATTGTGACCTGTGGCCTGGACAGCGGGAAGAAATGTTCAATTACCGACTATGATTCAAGCTATGCAGCAACAGTTGAACGTGATATTACAGTTGGGGTCAAAGAACCAGATACTCTGGTTGGTCAAGTCAGGTCTTTTGATCTAAGTAAATATTGCGACGGTAAAGGCGGAGTTACTGCAAATAGTGCTGCAACCATTCAAAAAGATGGATTGGATTATCGCACTGTTGTATTTTATTGCCAATCAAGCCAATATCAGGCAAAAAATAATGCGAAACAAGAAGCTGTTTATCAAAATCAACAGGCAACAAGTTTGACGACCAAAGATGACAAAGGTAATACACAAAAAATGTTAACAACAGACAGTAACGGTAAACCTGTTTATTCACAAGCGTATAACGAACAGGTATTGGGCTTGAAATATAATGAAGATGGAACTATAAAGGATCCGTTTGAGAGTGGAGAAAAAACTCAGACGAAAGCAATAACATGTGAAGACGGTTCTGCACCAGATACAAATGGATGTTGTACTGGCGAAGTTTACACAGACATGAAAGATCAAGGATTCAACTGTTGCCCCAGTAGCGGTGGTGATTGCTTTCCGCCAATAAAATAAACTTGATTTATAAAAGTTTCAAACAGCCGCAATGCGGCTGTTTTTTACGATTCGTTAATATAAAACAAAACTGTTGAACGAATCGGAAATCCGAATCAGAAATCAACCTTTGGTTGTAATGTTTTACATATTCTTATTGTTATTTTATAAACCTTTGTCGAATTACTTCGATAAAACTTTCAAAAAGGAGAGAAAAAAATGACTGCGCAAACAGTAAAAAATGTTTCATTGTCGGAAAAGTTCCACAATGCAGAACAACTATGGTTCTGGTTTTTATATTCCAGACAAATCAGGAATGGGTTTTCCCAACGTAATATTTCATCAACCAGGCGAGTATGTGAAATACTGGACGTAGAAACATTAATTACCAAACTTTATTTATCTGGATTATTAACCGGTGAACAACTGGATGTTATGAAAGAATTTGGAGATAAAAAACGCTCTCCTCATCAACATATATGGTCTGAAAACCGAAAAGCTGCAATTTGGAACACCGCAATGCAAACTATCGAAAAAGCTGCTAAGAATAAAGGCTGGATAGACTGAATTACTAATATGTCAGTATTACCTGACAGATAGTACTGACACTAATTAAACGAGAAAAAAATGATAATTGGTTTTTCAGAAAAAACTTCCAAGATTATACCTAAAATATTTTGCAAAAAATTCCGTCACTGTGCAGTTTTAATACAGCAGAAAACAACCGGCAAAGAACAAAAATATTTACTATTAAATCCGTCTATTAGAAAAATTGATATATTTTTATTAAAGTCCCGAGATTTAAAAATATTAGAAAATAATGATTGGGTTTTTATACAAGTAAAACACAAACAAGAAAACATCTCTACTCTATGCCATATTAAATATTCTCTGACTTGTGTTGGTTTCACCAAACAGGCATTAGGGATAAAAAATCCATGGATATTGACACCAGACCAACTGTATAAATATTTTAAAAAAATGTCGTAATTTCTTACGACATTTTTTTATTTTTTCATTTTTCTTTTTATAATATACATCTGCATTATTCCAAACATATTTGAAACGGTCCAATACAGAACTAACCCAGCCGGCATCCATGCAAACATTGCTGTGAACAATATCGGCATCCACTTCATAACTTTCTGGGTTTGTGCCATAGGATCATTTTTATCACCACCTTGGGCACCTGTTCCTTGCAGATGTTGTTGCCACCACATTGTTGCACCCATCAATATTGGCAATATAAAGTAAGGATCCATCAAAGATAAATCTTGAATCCATAAAAAACCAGCCTGACGCATTGGAATAGAAATTAACAAAGCCTTATATAATGCAAAGAAAATTGGAATCTGCAATAACATTGGCAGACATCCGGACATTGGTGAAGTCTTGTGTGTTTGGTACAACTTCATCATTTCCATTTGCAAACGCATTTTATCATTCGCATACAGTTTTTGAATTTTTTGCATTTCTGGCTGCATTTTTTGCATTGCCGCCATTGAAGTATAAGATTTACGTGTCAAAGGCCACATTAATCCACGCAGAACCAACGTCAGCAATATTATTGCCAAACCATAATTCATAACCAAAACGTTCAAACTGTTCAAAGCCCAAAGCATCGGCTGGGACAAGAACCAGAACCAACCATAATCCATTGTATCTGACAAACCTGTTATACCAGCCCCGGCCAATATTTTTGAATCACGTGGACCAGCGAACAGTTTTGTTTCTATGCTTACAGTTTTACCCGCAGAAACTTGTACTGGTCCAGCAGAAGCCTCTGTTTGATAAAAATTACCTGTTTTTTTCATACGTATTGTTTGATCGGGACTGTTTATACCAACAATCGTTTCCCAATACTGATCTTCAAATCCTGTAAAACCATTCGTAGTTTGATAAACGTATGATTTTTTATCCAGACTTCCCCATCCATTACGTTCAATATCTGAATTTACAAACGCAACCCCGCCAGTTGCAACCGAAACAGCCTTTGTTTTTGCTGCTTCACGATTCATAAGGGCATAAGGTGCAAAAGAAAAATCACGACTGCTGTTGTTTTTAATTTCATCTGTGATTGTAACAACATAATCTTTCACAATGATTGTGCGTTTAAAGTTAACCCCGTCACCATTACGCCAAGTCATTACTTTTTGACCATCTGATCCGTTTGATTTCCAAACAGTTTCAGCGGTTGGCGCAGTTGTACCATTTGCCAGCATACCTACTTCTGCGAATTCCTTATCCCCTGCTAACAAAGAAATATTTTTGCCTTCATTGTGTTTTCTATCTTGTTTATAACTTTTCAATTCTATTTTAGAAACACGCAGACCTTGAACATTTGCAGAAACTTTATCATTGTTTATATTTGTTACAGGAACGTGTGAAACATTTTCAACAACTGTTGGTTCAGTTGTTTTTGTTTCAACATCTTTCTTTAGTGCAAACCAAGTTGAAAACAACCACCAGGCCAATAAAAATATTATCATCCACCAAAAAAATCCTGAAAACTTTGAAGGCTTTCCATCAGTTTTTTGTTTGCCCGCCATCCATTGATTAAAGCCAGAATTTTTATTATTATCTAGATATTGAACCATTACTTTTTCTTCCTTTTATTAATAAACCATCCGATTATATATAAGCCAACACCGATTGCAATACAAGTATCCGCGATATTAAATGCTGGCCAATGTGCACCACCAATATGAAAGTCCAAGAAATCTACGACTGCTCCAAAACGAATACGGTCTATTAAATTTCCCAGCGCACCACCAACTATTAATGCGACTGGATATCTTTCGTACTTATCTGCCTTGTTAAACAAATAATAAGACAAAAAGCCGATTATAAACCCTGTGAAAACTATTATTATCAACGGCATAGATTCACCCAAACTTCTGAATATTGAAAACGAAGTTCCAGGATTCCAAGTAAACACAATGTTAAAGAAATTGGTAACCTGACCCATCATGTATGGAACTGGTATCAACTGCCAAGCCGCAACGTGCAAAGGTATTGTTTTTGTTATCATATAAATCAAAATACCTTTGGTAATTTGATCCAGTAAAATAACACCAAATACGATTGTTAATATTTTCAGTATATTTTTCATGAACACCCCTTATCGTCATAGAAGATAGCAATTTGAAGTATCAAAAGCAAATTAAATCGTCCCCAAAATGGGGACGACTTTAATTCGAAAAATTATCTTTTATCCGGAATATCTTCCAGTTTTTCGTAATTATTTTTACGTATACGGGCTATGGCCTTTTCTATATTGTCATGTGACACACCAATATTAGACATAACGCCTTCACCCAGCATAAATGAAGATTCTATGGTTTCAGGAAGCACTTCTTTGACACCTTCCTTTAACAACAATTTGGATTCTTCGATATTACGTGCACGAACAAAAATCTTAACACGTGGAGCGATTGTTTTTATTGCACGAATTGTGCTTTTCGCACCCCAAGCGTTGTCCAAAGCAATTACCACCGCCTTGGTTTTATGAGCGCTTAAACCGATATCAGTCAAGAATTCCGAATTATTTGTGTCACCATAATAAATCTTGTACCCTTTTTCCCTGGACATAATCACAGTATCAACATTAAAATCAACGGCAACATATGGTATTTTCTGGGATTCTAACATCTGGGCAATTATTTGACCAACACGACCAAATCCACAAATTATAACTTCGGGTTTTATTTCAGAAACCTCTGTGTTATTGAACTTCTTGGATTTCAAGACAGAAAACAATTTTCCAGATTTCTGCAATTTATCATAAACTGCTAACAAAATAGGAGTTGTCATAATAGACAAGATTATAACCGCAGTTAATATTTCACCATGAACAAACGGTATTGCTTCGATTCCACTGGTCTTCATTGTTTGCAGTATTAACAATCCGAACTCGCCCCCTTGGGCCAGAACCAAGGCAATCAAAAAGGCATCTGTTGTTTTAACATGACGAACACGTGCAACAATATAAATCGCAACAAATTTTATAATCAACAAACCAATTATACCAATTAAAACCAACAACCAATTATCCATCAACATCTTTAAATCCAATCCCATACCCAATGCGATAAAAAAGAACGCCAAGAACAATGTGGCATATGGTGAAATTTCAGCTTTGACCTGGTGCCTGTAAATTGTTTCGGACAATAACATACCAGCCAGAAAAGCACCCAATTCAGGAGGTAAACCAATCAGCTGTAAAACAATTGCCCACAAAATTATATTCAGCATAATTGTCAGCAAGAAAAGTTCTTTGGACTTCATTCTGCTGACCGCATGCATTAATGGATTTATTATCAAACGGCTGACAACCAGAACACCCAAAATAAGTCCCACAGACATGACCAAAACGTCAATTATATTTGCACCCATATTGATTGATTTACCTGCAAATATTGGCAACATAGACATCAAAGGTATCGCCAACAAATCTTGGAATAACAAAATCGAAAAAGTCTGGCGCCCCAGTGAAGTTTGTAATTCATTTCGCTGTGCCAAAATTTCCAAATCGCTGGACGTGCTGGACATAGCCAGTATCAAAGAAACCATAATTGTTCCCATAATTGTCCAGGTTGTTAAGCCGAACAGTATTGGGAATAACATAACAACAACCATCATAACTTGGGCTGCACCAAATCCAAATATGGTCTTTTTCATCTGCCACAGGCGTTTCATATTCAGTTCAATACCAATAGTGAACCACAGGAACATTATTCCGACTTCACCAAGAAAGTTCCAAATATCTGATAATTGTAAAAGTCCAAAAACATAAGGACCTGACAAAACGCCTGCCAACAAAAATGCCAACAAAGTGCCTATTTTTGCCAACCTCAACAAAAAAACCAACGCAAAAGCAATTCCAAAAAATATTAATATCGATGTTGTCATTTTCCTCTCTCCCTGGACTTTGGTAAAACTAATTATATCAAAATAAGTGAATTAAAACAATTTGCATTATAATAAAATAATAATATAAACTGTATAAGTAAAAAATAAAAACAAAAGGAATACCTAAATGGTTGGAAACTGGGATTCAGCTAATTATATTTACAGCCAAATTTTTATAACTATTGCATATTTATTGTTGGCATTAAGCTATTTTATAACCAGCAGGAGAAAATTGCTTGCTACAACAATTTCCAGTAATGTGATTATGGGAACGGGTTTTGCATTATTGGGTGGATGGGTTGGTGTATGCATGTGTATAATTGCAATATCTCGTGATATAACCAGTACTATTATAAACAGAAACCGAAAAACCGAAGATCGTGAAAAAACAACCAGGCTTGATTGGTGGTTGCTTGGTTTATGGATAAGCTTATTCACAACAGCAACTTTATTAACAGCTAACAATTTCCTTGAGATGTTTGCTTATTTTGCAACTTTGACTTTCACAGTATATATATGGCAAAAAAACGGTTTTATATATCGACTATTGGGAATATTTGTAGGAATATTTTGGATAATTTATAATGTAGCTGTCGTTAATTTTATGGGTATAACATTAGAATCAGCGTTATTACTTTTTGTAATACTAGGTTTTATAACTTACATAAAAAATCAAAAAGTCTTGATGAAATTTCGGCGAATTTTTGTGATGATAATTCTTCGGCTCGTTCAGTTCCGGTTAAACCAAATACATTCCAATCAACATTTGGAATAATTCCACGTATCATTTTGCGGCGCTGACCAAACAGCTTTGCAGTCAGTGTTTCTATTTTCGATAAATCCTTTAATACCTTTATTTTTTCGGCATTTGGTATTATCTGAACAATTGCACTTTGGACTTTTGGCCTGGGTACGAATGCAGTGTTTGGAACATTGAACAAAATTTTTGCATCCGCAATCAGTGAAACCAAAACCGCTAAACGACCGTATTGATTATCGCCAACCTTTGCAACAATGCGTTCAGCCACTTCACGCTGGAACATTAATGTCATACTTGTAATTTTAATTGGGCTTTTGTTATCAGAAATATAATGCAGCCATTGGATTAAAAGTTCGGTTCCTACATTGTATGGCAAATTTGAACACATTGCTGCCTGAATACCAGAAAGTTTTTTTTCACCAAAAACTTTTAATGCATCATCAAAAATTATTTCCAACCGACCATCTGAGGCATCTTGGATTTTTTTCAATATTGGTTCAGTGGTTTTATCTTTTTCAATCGCAATTACACGTTTTGTACCCGCCATCAATAAACTGCGGGTTAATCCGCCTGGACCTGGACCAACTTCTATTACGGTTGAATTTTGAATATCCGGAACGCTGCGTGCAATTTTGCTTGTCAGATTTAAATCAAATAAAAAGTTCTGACCGAATGCCTTCTTGGGCTCTAACCCTGAATCTCTCATTATTTCAGCAACAGGTGGTAAAGATTCTAATAAATTTTTCATATTTTCTTGCGGCCACCAAATGCCAGGGTTAACGTTCCATCGTCCAGATAATCCAAATCACCACCCAGCGGAACACCAGATGCCAACTCAGTAAATTGAACATGAATTCCATTCAAACTGTTCATAACATAATGTTGGGTTGTTTTACCTTCGACTGTATTTGGCAATGCGAAAATTACTTCTTCAATTTTTTCATCTTTGATTCTTTTTCCCAATGTCGCAATATTTAAATCTTCTGGTGTTATACCATTTACACCGGAAATTTGTCCCCCCAGAATATGATATCTGCCACGAAAAATTGATGATTTTTCCAAAGTCCAAACATCGCCCAAATCACGAACAATACACAACTGACCATTTGCACGCGATGTATCACGACAGAATTCACAAGACCCATTTTCTGTATCCATCAGCGAACCACAAACAGGACAAGGACGAACAGTTGCCGCAACATCACGCAAAGCATGTGCCAAATTATCTGCACGACCTGTTTTATCTTGCAGTAAAGCCAATACTATACGTTGTGCAGAACGACCACCAACACGTGGCAGCTTTGCAAATTGTTTAATAAGTTTTTCTATTTTTGAATTCATTTTAATCAATGGAATACGTAAATATCTATACCGTTTGCAGCGGCTTGGGTCTTAATCTTTTGAGCAGAACCATCTGACAAACCATTCACACGAACACGAAACATTCCGTTTGGTGCCTGTTCAATTATTGCAGTTAACCCAAGTGTACTTTTTACATGTGCCTGTTGAGTACTTGCAGCATCCTCGGATGCAAATGCGCCAAACTGTACACCGGTTGATCCAGATACCGGTGCAGGTGTTGATACCACCCATTGTTTTTGAACAACAACGTCTTCGTCAGTGGAATCATATTCAGATGTTTGAATTTGAAATGGTTCAGAACTGACTTTCAAAATTGCAAAACCCTTTTCCAGCATTCTGGCAGAAACTCGCGCACGCACATCTTTGCTTGCTGCACCTAATACAACGCTCATCAAATGTTTATTTCCACGCTTTGCAGTTGCAACCAATGAATATCTGGATTTATTGGTAAAGCCAGTTTTCATACCGTCACATCCCGGATAGCTTCCCAACAAATGATTTCCGTTTGTGTATGTTTTACCGTTATAGCTCCATGACTTGATACTGAAATATTTCCAGTACTGTGGAAAGTGTTTATACACAGCCATAGACATCAAAGCAATATCACGTGCAGTTGAAAGTTGATCGTCATCAGGTAACCCAGACGAGTTTTCAAAATTTGTCCGTGATAAGCCTATTTCGTTTGCAACATCCGTCATCAGTGATGCAAAATTTCCTTCTTTGCCGCCTTTTAAATTTTCAGCCAAAACACGGGCAACATCGTTTGCACTATGAACCGCCAAAGCCTTAATCGCGTCTTCTACTTTTATTTTGCTGCCTGCAGTCAAACCCAGTTTTACAGGCGAAGCATTCGCAGCACTTTGCGAAACAATCAGATAATCGTCTAAACGTAAGCGACCATGTTCCAGCGCATCAAAAGTTAAATACAGCGTCATAATCTTGGTCAAAGATGCAGGATAATTTGGTTGGGTTGCGTTTTCTTGGTACAGCACCTGACCTGTATCCATATCAGCAACCAAAGCCGCCCTGTATTCTGCAGCACATGCCATTCCAGACATCATGAAAATACTAAAAATACAAATAGGAAATAATTTTATTCTCATGGAAACGATGATACAAAAAATCCGCCCATTTGGTCAAGGGCGGATATAAGAATTAATCAATTTTAATCCAAAGTTCGAAGGCTGATTTTTTCATCATCTACGATAACAAGTTTGCCATGGGTTATTCCCATATTTCTTGCTGTGTTGAATGCATCCCTTTGACCAAACAATTTTTCATCACAAATCGGAAATACCCCACGTGACAAGCATAATTGGTTTGCAACTACATCCATGTCACAAATTGCGATAATTGGAATATCTGGACGGCGGCAAGAAATTTGTGTTGCGGCTACAGTGTCATGAGCAAAAACAACAATTGCAGATGCCTTGTTCAAATAAGCCATCGAAGCAACCGAACGTGACCAATCGTTTTCAGGTATATTTTCAACGCGTGACCAATCATATGGATTGTCGATTGCGTCTTGGTCAGCATAGATCAATATTTTTGACATAGTTTCAACAACCTTGACCGGATTATTTCCAATTGTTGTTTCTTCGGATGTCATTGTTGAATCAACACGCAAATATGCAGCCGAAGCAACGTCAGAAATTTCAGCACGCAGTGGAAATTCAGTGTTAACCATTGAACCCAACATCTGTGTTGCCATAATAATTGGTTTATTCATTTTGCGACATTCGCGAATCATTCTGCGTGAAATGGCGGGAACTTGTTCAAATGGTACTTCGACCGCCATATCACCACGAGCAATCATGATTCCATCCGCAGCGTCAATAATTTCGCTGATTCTTTCAATTGCATTTGGGCGTTCAATTTTCGCCAATATTTTAACTGGGTGTGCAGTACGTTGTGTTATAAAGTCACGAACTTCAAAAACATCTTCTGGTTTTTGAACAAATGATATTGCAACCCAATCAGGATTTTTGGTTAATGCATATTCCAAATCTTCACGATCTTTTGGTGTCAAAACAGATGTTTTTACATCTGTATCTGGCAAATTAAATCCACGGCGCGACCATATTTCATCACCACGAACTACGACTGTTTCAACAGAATCACCTGAAACTTTTTCAACCTTTAATTCAATTTTTCCATCGTTTAATAAAACACGTTCGCCTGCTTTTAAAGATTTCAAAACATCCAAGTCTGGTAATTGAACACGATTTGAATTTCCAAGTTTTGAATCGTTATCTAATATAAATTTTTGACCTGCTTTGATTGGATACTTATCTTCGGTTTCAAAGTTTCCTATACGATGCTTTGGACCCTGCAAGTCAACCAAAACCGCAACCGGACGACCAACTTTTTTCGATATTTTGCGAATCATATCTATCTTTTTACCCTGAACATCACCTGTATCATGGCTAAAATTCAAGCGACACATATCAACGCCCTGCTCTATCATTTTTGTCAGCGTATCTTTATCTTCGCTGTTTGGACCAATTGATGATGTAATTTTTGTAAACTTTTTCATCTCTATTTCTCTTTTGTTAAGCATTTAAGTGGATTGCCGCTGTATCCTCATGACGCAAACATCTGCTTGTCGCTAATAACGCTCCGCGCAGTGTTTTTATTCATTTGGATTCATTTTTTCTTTTCCTTGATTTTCGTGCCATTTAATATATCATATGATACACGAAAAACAAGGGGAAAGCCAATGAAGAACGCAAATCACGGTGCAATTGATAATTCTCAATTATTAGCAATTATCGAAAGAGTTGAAAAATTAAATGAAGATACTGCAAATATTGCAGCTGATATCAAAGAAATATATTCCGAAGCAAAAAGTGCCGGTTTTGATCCAAAATATATTCGTCAGATGATACGTCTGCGTAAAATGGATCCAGATGAATTAGACGAATCAGATGAATTAATCAAAATGTATCGTGGTGCATTGGGAATTTAATGAAAAAATTCACAAAAACTGTTGAAGATTTTACCTGCGCCCATTGTGGCGCAGCTGTATTTGGTACAGGTTATACAAACCACTGTCCAAAATGTTTATGGTCGCGCGATGTTGATATAAATCCTGGTGACCGCGCCAGTGAATGCGGTGGTATGATGAAACCAATATCGGTCGAAGTGGTCAAAGATGGTTTTATCATCACACACAAATGCGAAAAATGTGGCAAAATAAAACGCCAACAAAGTGCACCCGAAGATGATACGGATGCAATTATTGAACTGTCCAAAAATCCTGATTTTATTTTCGGTAAATAATTATTTCTTTTTTGCAGCAGCTATAAAAGCATTAAAGAACGGATGCCCGTTGTATGGACTGCTTTGAAATTCTGGATGAAATTGTCCACCTAAAAAGAACGGATGATTTTTTAACTCAACCATTTCTGGCAATCTGCTATCTGGGGATTTTCCTGAAATTATCATTCCCTTTTTTGCCAGTTCATCTTCCAGTTTTATATCCATCTCGTATCTGTGCCTGTGACGTTCATGAATAATATCTTGGTTATAAACTCGCGCTGCCAAAGTATTTGGTTTTATAACACAAGGATAAGATCCTAAACGCAAAGTCCCACCCAGATTTTCTTTGTTATGGTCAACCATAATGTCAATGACTGGGGTACAAGTATCACTGAATTCGGTTGAATCAGCATTTTTCACACCCATAACATTTCGCATAAATTCAATGACCGCGATTTGCATACCCAAACAAATTCCCATGTACGGAATTTTATTTTCACGCGCATATTTAGCGGCTGCAATTTTTCCATCGATTCCGCGCGAACCGAATCCCCCAGGAACCATGATTGCATTAACATCAGTGACCTGGGTTTCGGAAAAATGTTCTGCATCAATCTTTTTAATTTTAACATGAACATTATTTTGAATCCCGGCGTGGAATAATGCCTCGTTCAAAGATTTATATGCGTCTGGCACATCAAAATATTTTCCAACCATTCCAATTGTGACCGTTGGTAAATCATCTGATAAATATTTCTTTATTTTAAGAAATCGCGACATATCGCCTTTGGATTTATTTAACCCAAAATGTTCTGCGATTATGTCAAATACATTCTGTGTTTCATATTCCAAAGGCAGTTTGTAAATATTATCAACATCAATACCACTGATAACATTTTTTGATGGAAGATTGCAAAACATACCGATTTTTGCACGTTCGTCCTCTTCCAAAAGGCGCGGTGTTCTTACAATTAACATATCTGCTTGGATTCCATTTTCCAACAAAGCACGTGCAGACATTTGTGTTGGCTTGGTTTTTAATTCGCCGCTTTTTTCCAAGTACGGTGCTAATGTCAGATGAACAAACATAACATTTCTGCGACCAACATCGTTTGCCAATTGGCGAATTGATTCCAAGAATATCTTTCCTTCGATATCGCCAACTGTGCCACCAATTTCACAAATTACAAAATCTACATCGACCGGCCTGGTTATGTATTCTTTGATTTTATCACTGACGTGGGGAATCATCTGGACAGTTTTACCCAAATAATCACCATGACGTTCAGCATTCAAAACATCCCAGTAAATTCGACCACCAGATACAGAATCATTTCTGGACAATTTTATGCCCAAAAATCTTTCATAGTATCCCAAATCCAAATCAGTTTCGAAACCATCGTCTGTGACATAAACTTCGCCATGTTGAAAAGGCGACATAGTCCCAGGATCGACATTTAAATACGGATCGAATTTTCGTGCATGAACGGTGTACCCACGCGATTGAAGAAGGGCGCCACAACATGCCGCTGCAACGCCCTTTCCTAAACTTGAAACCACACCACCGGTTATAAAAATATATCTTGCCATAAGAAAGACCTTTTTTAAAAACTGTTCCTTATGGAATTTAATCATAGCAAAGTTTGGTATTGCCAATCAACCAATAAAATTCATATACTTTCTATATGAGGACATTCCTGGAAACTCAATATCAGAATTTATTTTTATGGTCACCTTTTGTGATAGCCTTTGGTGCGGCACTTTATTTTATGATGCCACACGAACCTGCCTTTTCATATCCATTCATAATCGCAATACTGTCCGCAGCAATTGTTATATTCAGAAAACCAAATGTTCTTGTCACAACTTTTTTATTGTTCGTTTTTGGATTCTTTTATGCAAACGGCTATACAAAATTAATAAACACCCCACAGATATCACACGACCTGCGCCAAATTAATATAACTGGAACTGTCACTAATCTAGATTATACCAGTGACAAACCAAAAGTATTTATTCGTGTCCCAACAAAGCAATTGGATGAAAAAATCTCAGGAAAAGAATTTGCAACAATCAGGGTTTCTGTGAACGATGATCAACCCGTCCAAAATATTGGCGACAATATTGATGCAACAGTTACATTGTTCAGACCTGATGACCAATCCGCACCAAATTCTTTTGATTATGCACGGTGGGCTTATTTTAACGGAATTACCGCCACAGGATATTTGAATGAATATGACAAAGAGCCTGTGCCTGCGATAAATAATTATGGAATTAACAATCTAAGAAATTATCTGCATAAAAAAACAAATTCAATGTTGTCAGATACTTTGGCGTTGGGTTATAAAAACGCTGTTCCAAAAACGGATATGAAATTCTGGACGGCATCCGGTGTGGGACACGTTTGGTCAATCAGCGGGTTTCATATCACCTTAGTATCAACTTGGTTATTTGCATTTTTTTATTTAATTTTCAGATCCATTTCACCAATCACACGAAAAATCCCCGCACGGTATCCAGCAATGATTTTTGCATGGGCCGGGTTATTGTTTTATTTATTTTTATCTGGTGCAGATGTTGCGACAGTTCGTGCATTTCTGATGACCAGCCTTATTTTTATGGCATTTATTATGGGGCGCAGCACCTTTTCACTGCGAAATATTTGTATTGCGTTTATTGCAATATTTTTAATAAATCCGCACTATGTAATGCAGCCAGGTTTTCAATTATCATTCGCCGCAATTTTTGGATTAATTTGGTATTTTGACGACTTTGAATACACCAGATTATCTTTTGGTAAAAAGATAATCAGAACCGTCTGGGCAGCAGTTATGACATCTGTGATTGCGACATTATTTACAGCACCTTTTGTTATTTATAATTTTTATTCAATTCAGTCTTACGGACTGATTGGTAATTTAATTTTGCTGCCTGTGTTTTCATTTGCGATTATGCCATTGGTTATAATCGGAACAATTGCAACATTGTTTGGAATTCATACGCCATTAATTTGGGCAAGTGGCATTTATAATTGGACTTTGGGTATAGCGGAAAGAATTTCATCACTTCCATATTCTCAGATACAAATTCCTGCAGTCCCAGCATCTGCATTGTTTTTTATGCTGATTGGTTTTCTTTGCCTGATGTTCATAGTAAATTATAATAAGATTAAGATTAATGTTATTTTATTTTTAATTTTTGTCAGTTTTGGAATTTCAATAATTGTGCTTAATCCAAGACCAATATTTTATTCAACAAATGATCATGAATTAATTGGAATTGTGCGTGATGGAAAACTGGAATTTAACAAAGCTCGTGCTGCCAACCATTTTTTTGCATTTGAATCTTGGAAAAAATTAAACTTTGAAAATCCAGATACACCAAACAACCTTCATAAATGTGCAAAGGGGGTTTGTATTTTTAAAACAAAAAATTGGACGCTGGCGTATGCACAGAAGTATGTTCCGTTGTCCGAAAACTTGGTTGAATTTTGCAATAATCCAAAGATTGATTTTATACTTTCGTATTTCGATGTTGAATCAGAGAAGTGCAACCACAAAATTTTGCGTGGTGGTTTTGTAATTTATAAATCTGGTGCGATTAAATATACACCTACTAACCGTTGGTGGGGTACTCGGCATTAATAAAGTATAGACCAGAAGCAGGTGCTGTTGGTCCTGCAGCACTACGATTCTTCGCATTCAAAATTTCATCAATATCCAGTGATTTGCCCAAACCAATTTCAACCAAAGTTCCGACAATATTTCGAACCTGATGATGTAAAAAAGAACGCGCCGAAAAATCAATGTAAATATATTGACCGAATGAATCGTGATGCGTTTTTATTTCAATTTTATCCAATGTTTTAATTGGACTTTTGGCCTGGCATTCGGACGCCCGAAAAGATGTAAAATCATGATTTCCGATTAATTTTGAAGCAGCCTCTTTCATTTTCTTTAAATTCAAATTTCGTGGAATCCACCAAACCTTGTCGCGATCCAAAACAGCCGGACTGCGGCGATTCAAAATAACATAACGATAATTTCTTTGCGTGCATAAAAATCTGGAATGAAAATCTTCCGATACACTTTCACAATTCAAAACCGAAACAGGTTTTCCCGTCAGATAAAAATTCAAAGCCTGCATAACGGTATTTGAATCAGTTTCTTTTATTAAATCAAAATGTGCAATCATTCCACGTGCATGAACACCCGCATCAGTACGGCCAGCAGAATACACAACAACGCGTTCGGCACAAAATTTGAATATTGCATCTTGCAGAAGTGATTGTACAGAATCACCATCAGCGTTTTCCTGCCATCCAATCAGATTTGTCCCATCATATTCAAGAATCAGTTTATATCGCGACATTGTGAAATCCCAGGACTTTTATATATTTATGACCGTTCAAAAAATCCGCCCAAGACATTGGTTTTTTACCAGCTGGGTGGACACGCAAAATTTCCAGTCTGCCATCTGCATTTATTCTAGTCTTTAGAATCTTAACATCGTTGTCAGTTATCTTGGTTCGACCACCAATACTGCGTACCAGGTTATGAATTTCAACTGGTGATTTGCCCCAATCTATTATTGTGTCTTCTTTGGTAAATTTATGACAGTGTGTTGGCGTGCCAACTTGTGGATGGCCTGGATATTTTTCTGGATTCTTTAAATATTCACTTAACATTTCTGCTGAAACTTCTGAAACCTTTTTCTGTAAGATTTCATTAGTATCATTTTCGCCTATTTCAATTTTTTCCATCATGTAAATATCACCAGCGTCAACTTCGTTTGTAACTTTCATTAAACAAACACCCGTTTCCGTGTCACCATTTTTAAGAGCACTAAGCATTGGCGAAGGTCCACGATATTTTGGCAGTAAACTTGGGTGGATATTTATAACAGGTGCTGAGCCCAAAACATTGTCGCGCAATATCACACCATAAGAAGCAACAACAACATAATCAGGTTTGAAATTATAATCATTTATATTGGTGTAAACTGGCAAATTGTGTTCTTCGGCCCAAATATGAACAGGCGATTTTTGCAGTTCCATTTTACGACCAGCCGGTTTTGGTGCACGAGTAAACACCGCAATAATTTTATGCGTATCCGCTATTTTATCAAAAACGGGCACAACCCAATCGTTTGTTCCCATCAAGACAATGTTCATTTTCTCTTCCTTACCTTGCTCATAACTATTTCACGTTTTATTGGTGATAAATAGTCTATAAACAAAATTCCATCCAAATGATCTTTTTCGTGTTGAATTATTCTGGCGGCATAACCTGATAGTTTATGCGAATGTTGTGTTCCCTTTTCATCAATCCATTTTAAAACAACTGATTTTGGTCGTTTTACTTCTGAATAAACTGGCAAATTATCAGGTCCCAAGACTGATAGGCACCCTTCTTCCATTTCCACAATATCTTCAGATTTTTCAATTATTTCTGGATTGATTATTTTATAAACTTTTGCCTCTTTATCGCTGCCAATTTTGCATTTCATGACCAAGAATCTTTTCAAAATACCAACCTGGGGGGCAGCCAAGCCTACACCATGCTGGTCTTCCATCATTTTTACCATTTCGTCCAAAGAATCCAAAACTTCTGCTGTGATTTCTACCACAGGTTCACACTTTTCACGTAAAACCAAATCACCACATAATTTCATTTGCAACATTTGCAATTCCTTTTATAATGATTTTAACAAAGGATTTTCAAATGACAACTTATATTTTATTCGCGTTATTGGGTGTTATTATTATTTTGCTTTTTGTTTTGTTGACCAAGAAAAACTCTGTGGATTTATCAGGATTGCGCGAAGACAACGCACATCTGCGTGAAAGAATTTCTGAAAGATTGGGGGCTTTGGCGCAAAATGCGTCTGATTTGAAAAATATCAGCGGAGATATAGCTAATTTCAAGAACATACTGATGGGTAATAAACAAGCCCGTGGGTCTTTTGGTGAAAGACAACTGGAAGATTTGGTTGCAGATGTAATGCCACCAGAAACATACGCATTTCAATCAGTTCTGGAAAACGGTGTTCGTCCAGATTGTATAATTCGTCTGCCATACCCACCGGGCGATATGATCATAGACAGCAAATTCCCACTAGAAGGTTTTACCAGATACCAAGAATCGCACGAGGAAGGTGCCAGAAAAATGTTTGAACTGGATGTCCGTAAACATATTGATGCGATTTCTGAAAAATACATAATTCCTGGCAAAACAGCAGAAAGTGCAATGATGTTTATTGCATCAGAATCGATATTTGAAACACTACATCGTGAATTCACCGGATTGATAGATTATGCCGCACGCAGGAAGGTCTTTATTGTATCCCCTGCGACACTTTGGGCGACACTGAATACAATTCGTGCCGTACTTTCTGATATAAAGATAAAGCGTGTTGCCGCACAAATTAAAAAAGAATTAGATATGTTGCTGACCGACTTATCCAGATTATCCGAACGTGCAAGTAAAGTTGAACAGCATTTTCAAATGGCTGAAAAAGATATTGAAGATTTACAAGTTTCTGTTCGCAAGGTTACCCCACGTGCCGAAAAACTGCGTGAAATGGATTTTGGGGAATAAAATTATTTTTCAATTCTTGCGCCGGTTTTTGGATTAATCCAAACCTGCTCTTGCGCCAGATTCATCATTGGAATATCTGATTTACTATCTGAATAGGCACGAACAACATTTGGTGTCACCTTATTCTTTTTTGCCCATTTTTTTAATACAACAACTTTGTTTTTTCCATATGGAAAATATTTATATTTCCAAGGCTTTGCTGGATCCATTTCAGATGCAAAAATCGCATCAAATTTTATATCATTAACCAGTTTTGTAATTAAATAATCTGCACCTGCGGAAATTAAAATAACCTTGTTCCCAGCTGCACGTTCGGCGGCAACCCTTTCAGCGGCCCAACCAAATCTGTTTAGCTTATGTTGCTTTATAAAACCTGGTGCCAGCTTTTTAACCATATTTGCGTTTATAAAAAGTCGTGTAATCTGTCTCCACCAAACACCCGAGGAATTAAATTTTTTTATAATTAACCCAAACAAAATAAACGGTATAAATAACCACGGCCGCAAAGAATGTTTAAAGCAATATTTGAAAAATTCAGGGGTAGAATCTTTGGCTGATAATGTTCCATCAAAATCAAACAAAACGACATTTACTTTCTTTGGCATTTTAATCCTTTTATAACATATTGATTATACCAAGTTAAACTATGAAAAACAAACCCCAAAGAAATTCTTTGGGGATTTTGTTATTTATTTTTCTTTGTCTTTAATCTTAACTTTTCCATCAATACGAATACTGCTGGTGTTAAAAAGAAAGTCCAGAACAACGATGCCAAGATTCCACCAATAATTACAGCACCCATTGAAACCTTGATACCGTCTGCAGACCATAACTGTGGAACCAATCCAGATACAACCGCAACTGTGGTCATCAGTAGCATACGTTTCTTGTCAATAAATTGTTCCCATAATGCTTTTGTTGCTGGTACACCTTTGGCTATTTCTTCCAACGTGGGCTCTAGCAACAAGATGTTCGTACTGACCGCCAACCCAACTAACATAACCACTGACAACATAGCTGCTATGTTTATATTCGCACCCATCAGGAATATCAGAACAAATACACCTGTAAAGCTGGTCAGAATTGATGTAACTATTGTGAATGGATGTGCCAAAGAATTCATAATTGCTGCCAAAACCATAAAGGTTAAAATTGTAGCCATCAAGAAAGCCTTGGTCATTTCAACCGAAGATTCGCTTTGAATTTCCGACATACCACCAAACGAATATCCATAACCAGCCTTCCAGCTTAGTTTAGAAATTTGTTTTACAATTTCACCTTGAACCGGAACGATTGTTGATTTGCCCAAGTTGATATCAATTTCGGTTACACGGCTTTTGTTAAGTCTTCTGATATCCGAACTGCCCTGGTCTTGTTCTATTTTTCCCAAATCAGAAAGTGGTATTAACCCCTTGTTTGATCCAACAAACACAGAACTAAACATTTCGTTACTTTTGTATTCTGGTGCCAGACCCATAACGATTGGATATTCGGTTCCATTTTCTTTGTATTTATATGTATCATTTCCATAAACAGCTGTACGTAATGCGATACCAGCCTTTTGATTATTTATGCCCCACAGTTTCATACTGTCTTGATTTGGAACGAAATTCAATTCAGTTCCAGGTTTTTGCGATGCAAACACAGCAGATTGAATTTCAGGAATTTGGTTCAAGATTTCCAAAACCTGTTTTGCATACATTTCACGCGTGGCATTATCTTCACCTGTAATATTCAAAACAATGTCGTTTTGAATCATTCCACCCATTGCCTGCCCCGCGCGAATTTGAACTTCTACACCAGGAATTTCTGATAGTTTTGGCAAAATTTCGCGCGCGATTTCTTTGTCAGAACTGTTACGTTTTTCACGATCAATCAATCCAACTTTGGCTAAGATATTTTGTGTTCCACGATCACCTATTTTTACAGAAACGAATTTAACATCTTTTGTTTTATTTATAATATTTTCGATTTCTGATGCTATTTCTTCGGACTTTTTAAAAGTTGTTCCAGATTCCGAACGAACATGCACTGTTATTTCGTCAACATCCGTACTTGGTGAAAATTCACTGCCCACCCAGCGCATTGGAATTATAGTTATAATCAAAGCCAGCACTGCGATACCAACAGCAGCCCAAGGTTTGTTAACCTGCCAATCATAATATTTTTTGAACCATCCCAATTCGTTCTTTTTCTTTTCTTTTTTATTTTTCGTCTTTCTTAATATTTTTGAAATCATCATTGGTGTCAAAGTGAAAGAAAACATAGAAGATAACAAAACAAAATAAACAACTGACAATCCGAACTGTTTCATAAATTGACCCGCAATTCCGCCCATAAATGCCAAAGGCAAGAACACCACAACGTGTGTTGCAATTGTTGCAAATATTCGAACCGCTACTTTCTTGGTTCCCATAACTGCGGCATCTTCTGGTGAATAACCTTTATCAATCAGCGCCAATGCAGATTCAATTAAAACAATTGCGTCCGTAATCAGCGTACCCAAAGCGGTTGCCATAGCCAACAATGTCATAGAATTAATTGTAAATCCGCTGACATCCATAAAGAAGAATCCTGAAATCAAAGATGCTGGAATCATAACACCGGCTATAACGGTTGTTCGCCAGTTTCTTGTGAATGCCAATAAAACTATAACTGTTAAGACCAGTCCCAAAATAATATCACTGACTGTACCTTTGGTATCGTGTTGTATTGCGGTCGAAGAATCTGAAATTATTTGCATTTTGGCTGCATTTGCCTGACCACCATTATTTACAAAATAATCCTGCATTACTTTTTCCATATCTGGCAAACGTTTATGCAGTTCACGAGATATCTTAATTGCATTACCGTCCGAAGCCTTGATAACTGATACAGTCACAACATTTTTTCCGTTATAACGTGCACCTGTTGTTTGATCCAATGCAGAATCTTCAACTCGTGCGATATCACTTAAACGGAACATTGCACCTTCGGATGTAGTCAATTCTAAATCAGAAATATCTTTGACTGTTTTGAATTCACCAACAAAACGAATAGTATTAGAGCTGTCACCTATTTCTAATCTTCCACTGGGGACATTTAAATTATGCGATGCAATTGCACCTACAACATCATTAATAGACATACCCTGTGCGGCCATACGTTCTGGATCCAAAAAGATTCGAACTGCACGTTGTTCACCACCATAAATTGAAACAGACGCAACACCGTTTACCGCTGTTATTTTCTGGCTTAGAACGTTATCAGCAAAATGTTGAAGATCACGAACATTTTCACCCGATAAAACAATATCCAAAACAGATTCCTGCAAAGGATTCAATTTTTCAACAACAGGCTTTTTTAATTCGTCTGGATATTCGCCCGCGATTGATTCCAGTTTGGCTTTTACTTCGGATGCCTTGTCATTAACATTGACACCCAAGTTAAATTCAGCCATTACATATCCACCATTTTCAAAGGCTTGGGATGTAATTTTTTTAATTCCTGCGACTTGTGAAACTGCGTCTTCGGTCTTTTTAATTACCTGCGATTCAACTTCATCAGGTGATGCACCAGGGTAAACAAAGCTGGCTGTGACCATTGGAAAATCAACCGCTGGCTGACGTTCAACATTCATATTTGGGTACGCAACTAAACCCAGAACTACCCAGAACAAAACAAACATAATTGTTGTAATTGGATGCTTTACAAAGAATTTTATCATCTTACTTTCTCTCCATCATCTGCTTGTGACAATATAACGACATCACCATTTAATAACCCATCTGAAATAGCCGCATTCTCTGAATCTTGGGCAATAACTGTTACTTTTCTTTGCTTTGCGATACCATTTTCAGAAACCATTACAAAACCGTCTTTGACCGCGTACGCAGGTACAAAGAATCCATTGTATTTTACCTCTACAAAATGTGTCCCATCTGGAACACCAGAGGTTTTTACCAAGAACAAACCAGAATCCAAATCTATCTGATTTGAAACGGAAACTATTTTTCCGCCTTCAACAACTTGCCCAATTTTGAATTTATTTATTCTGATTCCAGATACCAAAGCGCGGTTATTTTTAACAAATATTGGTTCTTTTAATGTTCCAACTTTTTTTTCTACTTCGATTTTATTAACAGGAGCACCATGTTCCAATTCTGCCCTGATTGGATTAAAAACCTGACGTGCACTTTCGGAATTTATAACATATGCACGATACCCAACCCAAACAAGCAAAATAACCGCCAGTAAAATATAAAGCAGTTTTTTATATTTCATCTTATTCCCCCAATTTTTTGATTGTTTCAGCAGACATTAAAATATTGTATTTAGCATTCAAAACCGCCATATCCAATTGCGATAAAGCAGCAGAAACATCTGACAATTCTACAGCCGAAGTTTGGCCTGCGGCAAATCTTTCGTGCGAAATACTGTAAGCCCTTTGTGCCAAATCACGTGCATTTTCAAGATTCTTTAAATCTTCACGTAAATGATCATACTTTCTTACCGCAGTATTATATTCTTCGGTTTTTGTTTTTTTAGACTTGTCCAAATCTTGGTGTGCGGCTTCGGCATTCATTGCTTCTACTGTTGCATTTGCACGTGACAAACCACCATCAAAGATTGGAACTTTTAATGCAACACCCCAATATGCCGCTTGGGTTTTGCTGCCTGCAAAAACATCAGATGTTGTATTCGAAGCAATATAATTATATGAACCAGTTGCTGCCAAAGTTGGATAATGACCAGCACGTTTTGAAGAAGCATTTTCTTCATACATTCTGACTTGTTCTTCCAACATTTCCCATTCTGGATTTGATTTAATTGGACCAGCATTCAAATCATTAAACTTTGCAGGTATATCATCTCTTAAATTTAAATCTTCGTTGACATCAATTCCTGCCATAATTTTCAGCATTCTGTTCGCTGTATCACGATTGAATTTTGCATCTGCCAAATTTACTTCTTTGGTGGCAATATCAGATTCCAATTTAATCAAATTGGATTTATTTGCACGACCAGCTGCAGTCAGTTTATTTTTTGCATCAACAGCATCCGACAAAGATTTTTCATAAACCTTTACGGTATTATCTGTCATCTTGGCTGTCCAGTAAAGCTGGGCTGCTGCATATCTGACTTCACGTTTTGCTAATTCTCTTCCGGACTCTGACATGCTGATTGCAGAATGTACCGCGTCAACAGCGTTCCCAATTTTACCAAAAGTATAAATAGGCTGATTAACAGTAACACCCGCCATCAGAATATTATCTGGAACAGACATATTTACAGGTGGTATCGGCAAACCTGGTATTGATACAGGAAACGCAATTCCTTCGCCACTTAGTGGTTTTTCTACATTTACCAGATTCATATATGTTGCTGAACCTTCGACATTAAACCATCTGTTTGCATTAACGGCATCCAACGAGGCTTCAGCCTTTTTAACATTAGCATCCGCCTTTTTCAAATCTTCGGATTCTTTTATAACTTTTTCAACAGCATCATTAAAAGACAAATCCATTGCCCAAACGTTTTGTGCAAATATCACAGAAACACACACAACAGATAACAAACCAAACTTACGCATTTACAGCCTCCATTTTTATTAATAATTCATTCATTATTTTTAACGCACCAATTAATTTTACTTCGTCTTCTTTACCCATTTTTTTAAATATAGTTTCAATACCTTCACGAAATTCTTCCAGCGTACGATGCGCTAGTTCTTCACCAATTTTTGTAACAGAATACCAAGTATTTCTGCGATCTTCTTCATCAACAGTTCGCAATACCAAACCATCATGTTCTAGTCTTTTAAAAGTGGCACACAGATTTGGTGTTGTTACAAATTCGCGACGCGCAATATCCTTCAGTTTTGCTTTGCCCCCTACATAAAGTCTGACAAGCGCTGTTAATTGCTGACGTGGATATTTTGATATACTGGCTGCATCTATTTTAAGACGTTCCCCCAGCTTATCAAGAATCAGCAGGTTTTCTTCTATAAGATGAACAAATTCTCGTTTTGCCACAGGAACCCCCTTTTTAATTTTATATACAGGAATATATAGATTATTAAAATTCATAATCATTATAGTTTTTAATAATTAAAAATCAAGGAAAAAATAAATCGGCATTGTGCCGATTTAAATATTGGTTGGGGCACACGGATTCGAACCGCGATAAAGAGAACCAAAATCTCTTGTCCTACCGTTAGACGATGCCCCAAAGCTCTGGCAATTATAGATATTTTTATCAAATTTGCAATAATAAAATAATATTTTCCCTTTACACTATCCACTTTCCAATCTACACTCTGAAAACATTGGTCCCATCATCTAGCGGTCAGGATGCCAGATTCTCATTCTGGAAACACGGGTTCGATTCCCGTTGGGACTGCCAAAATAACCCCGCAAATTGCGGGGATTTTTATTTTATTCCCATATACTGATTGTACGTATCGTTGAATATGCCTTTCATAATTTCTTGACCATTTTCATTTAAATGTATCCCGTCATCACAAATATAATCGCCACATTTTGGTATTGCCAAAAATCCCGCACGAACAGGAATTTTATAAACATCGTTTTTGATTGCAATTTCTTCCAAAGCACCCGCATACAATTCTTGGTGTCTGTAAATGTAGTTTCTTTCACCCAGAAACTTTTGAATATTTTCTATTCTTTGTGGGTCACCACGAGTTATCCAATTAAAGTATTTTTCTGAATCAATTGGTGGCAAAGTCATAAAAGCTAAATCATGTCCGCTGGCCTTGATAATTTCAATTATCCTGGAAATATTTTGTTTAAATTTTTCCAATATTACATTTGGTTTATGGTCAAAATCTGGGTCTTTTGCAACTTCATCCCAATTATAATCACAATCATTTCCACCAAGTTCTATCAAGAATATATCCGATGTTTTATTTTCCTTTAACATATCTTGAACGATATTTAATGCTTTTTCACTGGTACAACCAAACCTGGAATGATTGAACACAGGGACATTATTTTCACGACTGAATAAATCCGCCGCAGAATCTTTTAACAATTTATATTTTTTCGAAATTCTATCCAGAATAACACCCTTGGAAATAGAATCACCCAAGATACTTATATTTTTTATCGTTCTCATTTTACTTACCTTAATTCTTTCTTTGCACGTTCTAATAAATCAATAGCCTGATTAATTTCTGATTTAGGCGAAAATAAACCATTATCAGATTTTTCTGTTTTTTTCTGAACAACTTTCTTTTCGTTTTCTTTTTTATCAATTCCATCAATAAAATCTGGACGCTCTGGTAACTTACCTTCTTTCAATAACTTTTTAACCCCAGCAATTGTCATCCCACGATTATAAAGTAAATCTTTGATAGTTTCCAAATTACCAACCGTTTCAGCACGATAATAACGTCGCCCACCGGCACCAGTTGTCGGCTTTATTGCGACTGGGAATTGTTTTTCCCAGTATCGCAAAGTATGAGCCGGCAAATCTAATCGAACCGCCACATCATTGATTGATAAAAAGTATTCATTATTCATTAGATTCAACTTCTTTGGTTTCTTCTTCTGATGTTTCTTCTTTTTCAATTGCGACGGCAGAAACTACTTTTTCGCCTTCGGCTGTTCGGAACAATGTTACACCTGCGGTTGCGCGACCCGCAATTCTGACGGCTGCAACTGGTGTTCTGATAATTTTACCACCATCTGTTACCATCATAATGTCATAATCATTATTAATTGGGAAAGATCCTGCTACTGCTGTATTTTTGCCACCCAATTTAATATTTGCAAATCCGCCACCACCACGATGTGTTAAACGATATTCATAAGAACTGGTGCGCTTTCCAAATCCATTTTCTGAAATTGTCAGAATAAATTCTTCGCGTGCAGCCATTTCTTTCATTTTTGCATCGTCCAAGACCAAAGTTGTTGATTCTTCTTCGTCTGTATCTGCTTCTTCTTCAATACCGGTCGCAGCACGACGTGCAGCACGGCTTTGTTTTATATAAGCGGCACGCACAGCAGAATCACTTTCACCATGGTTCAACATTGCCATTCCGATTATACGATCACTTTTTTCCAGTTTTATTCCACGGATACCGTCACTGGCACGACCAGCAAACACACGAATTTCATCGACAGAAAATCTGATGCAACGACCACGATATGTTGACAAGAATACATCTTGATTTTCTTTGCATGGCAGAACAGAAATCAGTGTATCGCCTTCATCTAATTTCATAGCAATTTTTCCATTTGCACGAATGCTTTCGAAATCAGATGTTTTATTGCGGCGAACATTTCCAGATGATGTTGCAAACATCAAGAAGTTTTCTTTATCTTCTGGTTCTGGCAATATTGCAGTAATTGTTTCGCCGTTTGATAATGGCAACAAGTTGACCAATGGACGACCTTTGGCATTTGCAGCAGCCTCGGGTAATTTATAAGTTTTCAATTTATAGCATATACCCGCAGACGAGAAGAACAGCAATGGAGTATGAGTATTTGCAACAAACACCTGAACAACATAATCGTCGTCTTTGGTTGTCATTGCATTGCGTCCCTTGCCACCACGTTTTTGTGCACGATATGTATCTAATGCAACACGTTTGATGTATCCGGTATTTGAAACTGTGATAACCATATCTTCGCGTGCAATCAAATCTTCGATATCAATATCAATTTCGGCATCAGATATTTCTGTACGACGTTCAGATGCCCAATTGTCACGAACAGCTGTTGTTTCGTCGCGGATGATTTGAATAATGCGTTTATGGCTGCCCAAGATATCCAACAAATCTTTTATTACAGATCCCAGCGCAGTCAAATCATTATGAATTTTTTCACGTTCCAGACCTGTCAATCTGTGCAGTTGCAATTCCAAGATTGCTTTGGCCTGCTCTTCTGACATATGGAACATTCCATCTTTGTATTCAGTGTTTGGATCATCAATTAATTTGATATAGCTTTCGATATCAGAAGCCTTCCAGCCACGTGATAACAATGCCTCGCGTGCAGCCTCGGGGGATTCACTGCCCTTAATCAAAGTGATAATTTCGTCCAGATTTCCAACCGCCACAGACAATCCCAATAAAGTATGTGCACGATTACGTGCCTTGTTCAATTCAAATATTGTACGTCTGCGAATTACTTCTTCACGGAATTCTATAAATGAATCCAAAACGCCACGAACATTAAATAACATTGGGCGACCACGATTCAACGCCATCATATTTACAGGGAAACTTGTTTGCATTTCTGTGTACTGGAACAAATGATTCAACACAACATCTGCAATTGCATCACGTTTCAGTTCGATTACAACTCGTAATCCTTCCTTGGAAGATTCATCACGTATTTCAGAAATTCCTTCTATTCTTTTATCCTTGGCCAGTTCATGTATTTTAATTATTAACTGAGCCTTGTTAACCTGGTATGGAATTTCATCAACAACAATTGCTTCGTGGTCACGAAAATCCTCGATATGTGTTTTTGAACGAACAATAATAGAACCACGTCCAGTATTGTGTGCCTTATAAGCACCTGCACGTCCCATAATTATTCCACCTGTTGGAAAATCAGGTGCTGGTATAATTCCGAACAATTCATCATCAGTTATATTTCTGTTATCTAAAATTGCCAAAATTCCATTGCTTACTTCGCCCAAGTTATATGTCGGAACGTTTGTCGCCATACCAACCGCAATACCAGATCCACCGTTTACCAAAAAGTTTGGGAACTTTGCCGGCAGAACCACAGGCTCGTTCAAAGTGTTTGCAAAGTTCGGCATCCAATCAACAGTTTCTTTGTCCATATCATCCATCAATGATGCGCCCAATTTTGAAAGTCTGGCCTCGGTATAACGCATAGCCGCCGGTTTATCACCATCGCGAGAACCAAAGTTACCCTGACCCTGGACCAACATTTCGCCCATAGAAAAGTCCTGGGCCATACGTGCCATCGCATCATAAATTGAACTGTCGCCATGAGGGTGAAAATCACCCATAACACGACCAACAATTGTTGCAGATTTAACCGTTGCACGTGTTGCAGGTGCGACATCATTCATAACGTATAAAATACGACGATGAACAGGTTTACATCCATCACGAACATCTGGCAAAGCACGGTCAACAATAACCGACATTGCATAGTCCAAGAAGCTTGTTCTCATTTCATGTTCCAGCGAACTTGTTGGGACTTTTATTTCATTTATTTCATGTGATTCATTAATTTCAGACATTCCAATTTTTCCTTGTTTTTCAATACTTTTATTGCCCTATAAAGATAGCAAAATTTTAGCTATTTCAGCAAGTAAAAAATCCAAAAAACCATATTATTTTTAACAAAATTTTCAGTTGACAAATTATAATTTTTTAGTACTGTTTCTAAGGTAAAAAGGATATAAAATGTTTTTAGCTGTTTGGAAATTATTTGCAGCATTGTTTGTTTATTTTTTAACATTGGAAGGTTTGAAGACAGTTGGTATAATAAAAGCCAAATAAAATTAAAAAAAGATTGCGTTTTGATTTAACCTGTGGTTAAATGCACCAGCAAGATATAAATCGAAGGACAAAGTTATGGCAACAAAGAGAACTTATCAACCATCTAAAACACGTCGTGTTAAAACACATGGTTTTCGTGAAAAAATGGAAACAAAAAGCGGACGCGAGGTTTTGAACCGTCGCCGTGCCACCGGTCGCAAAAGACTGGCGGTTTCTGCAAAGAATTAAAAATCCGGCGATTGCCGGTTTTTTTATTTCCAATAACAAACTATGTTCGCGTTTTCAACGCCATCCGAGATTATTTTGTGGTGGCTGATTTTTCCTTCTATTTTAACCTGGGCCAGAATTTCTGGAATATTTGGATTAACTTCTTTCTTGAAATTTAATTCCATACCGCACAGTTTGTGATTGTTTCGGAATTCAAAACCAACGCTTTCTGTTGCCCAAACCGCATATACCGCATTATTTATATGTTGATTAACATCAATATCATCATATCTGCATTTAAAAGTATGAACCTGGTCTGGTTCAAAATCAGGAAATTTTACAAATTCGCGATTTAATGCACGTTCAGGAATAACATTCCAATTTTGTAATGCTTCTGACAACTTCATCGGGCGTCTTTTTTCAATATCAATCATTATCCATTGCGAAGTTGCACAAACCAAAATTCGATTATCAGCACCCCTGATTTCAAAATCACGAACTGCTTTTAACGCATCATGTTTTGACGGCCAAGTTATAAAAGTCAGTTCTTCACCCTCGTGTGGTAATTCCAATATATCAACCAGATAATGTGTAACAACCCATGCCAATCCATGTTTAATACAATAAGAACGCCCAACTCCCAAAGATTCGGCATGGTTATCAGCCATTGCCTGTAATTCATTCATCAGAATCATTGGACGGATATTTCCAAACCGATCCGTTTGATAAGTGAATAAAGTTTTCTTTTCTACAAACTTTTTCATTTTTATTGCACAACCTTAAAATCTAATTCTGCATTTGGTTTGACTATTATTTGTTCTGCGCGTGCACCGGATTTTATAACACCATGTAAAATTTCTGGGATTGATGAATCAATTATCAATTCTGATAATTTTGCCCCATTACCAATTTTGCGTTCAGTACGTAATCCGCGAACATTTTTTAAAATATCCAGCGCAATCTGCATTTGTGAAACATCTGTTTCATACTCCCCACGAACAATCGGATATTGTGTTAAATGCAAGGTTTCACCATTTTCATATTTTTTATATATTTTCTGCCAAAGCTCTTCGGTCAAAAATGGTATAAATGGCGCATACAAACCAAGAACAGCACGTAAAACTTCCCACAGTGTCCATTGTGCAGATTGTTTTGATTCGTCATTATATCTTTCTGGCGACCAAAATCTGTCTTTGATAAATTCCAGGTATTGATCACATAAAACTTCGTAAAAGAAGGTATCAATTGCTGCACGTGCATTAACATTGTCGTACTTATCCAAACATCTGCGAACTTCTGTTACAGTTTTGTTTAATTCTGCCAGAACCCATCTGTCTTCGATAAATCTGTTTTTAACATTTATAAATTTTTTATCTTCTGGTTCCCAATCTGTTAATTGAATTAATGTGTACTTGGAAGCATTCCAGAGTTTATTCAACAGTTTTGAACCACGTTTTACTTCGTCATCTGAATACCGCATATCTGTTCCAATCGGTGAAATGGCAACCCAATAGCGCAGCGCATCAACACCGAATTTTTCAATAACCTCCAATGGGTCTATACCATTTCCCTTGGTCTTGGACATCTTCTGACCATTTGAATCGCGAACCAATCCATGAACATTAACCATTCGGAAAGGAACATTGTCAGTTGCATACAATCCCATCATTATCATTCTGGCAACCCAAAAGAAAATAATATCAACACCAGTGTAAAGGAAATCAGTAGGATAGTATTTTTTTAACTCATTGGTTTGTTCTGGCCATCCAAGTGTTGAGAAAGGCCATAGTGCGGATGAAAACCAAGTATCCAAACAAGATTCATCACGTGTTAATTCTTTGCCACCAGATTTTTTTAAGGCCTCAAGTTCAGATTCTGCAACATAAACGTTTCCATCCACATCATACCATGCAGGTATCTGGTGTCCCCACCATAATTGGCGTGAAATTGACCATTCACGAATATCTTTCATCCATGCCATAAACAGATTTAATCTGTGATCTGGCATAAATTTTACATCACCATTTTCAACTGCTGCTATTGCGCGAATTGATAATTTCTTTGCATCAACAAACCATTCATCACGAACCATATATTCAATTACACATTTTCCACGTTCAGAATATGGTGTTGGTATTGTTTTAGAATCTATGCGGACCAACAAACCTGCTGCTTCGATATCTTTGATAATTTCTTCACGTGCCTTGAATCTGTCCATTCCACGATATTTCTCTGGAACAAATTCACTCATCTTGGCGTCTGGTGTTAAAACAGATAAAGGTTGCAGATTGTGTCTTAATCCAACTTCCCAGTCATCTTTGTCATGTGCAGGCGTAATTTTAACCGCACCCGTTCCTTTTTCTGGGTCTGCATGTTCATCTGCAATAACTGGTATTTCAATATTTGTAAGTGGAATAACTGCTGTGCGACCAATTAAGTGCTTCAATTTTTCATTATTTGGATGGATTGCAATTGCCTGATCGCCGAACAAAGTTTCTGGACGTGTGGTTGCAATTTCTATAAAACCACCGTCTTTTAACGGATAGTTGAAATAATAGAATTTACCTTTTTCATCAACGGTTTCTATTTCCAAATCTGAAATTGTTGTTTGTTGTTTTGGGCACCAATTAACCAGGCGACGCGCTTTATAAATCAAACCTTCGGAATACATTTTAACAAACAATTTAGTAACCGCACTCGATAAGCCTTCGTCCATTGTAAAACGTTCACGTGACCAAGCAGGTGTTACACCAAGTATGTGCAACTGATTAAGAATCTGTCCGCCCTTGTCATTTTTCCATTTCCAGGCGATTTCTAACAGTTCTTTCTTTGAAAGATTTTTTGGGTTTATTCCGCGCTTTGATAAATCGCGTTCAACCAACAATTGGGTGGCGATTGATGCGTGATCAGTACCAGGTTGCCACAAGACATCAAAACCATCCATTCTTTTATATCGACAAATTATATCTGTAATAACATTATCCAATGCATGCCCCAGATGTAAATTTCCTGTAACATTTGGTGGTGGCATCATTGCACAAAATGGTTGCCTTGAAGATTTAACATCATTTTCCCAAAAAGAATTTTCATCCCAGAATTTTTGAATTCTGGATTCTATTTCACGTGCTTCTATATTTTTTCCCAATTCTATATTCATAATAAGATTTCCTTGTTCGACAAATAATACCTGACCTGCACTTTAAAATCAAATAAAAGTGTCGTGTTTTTGGCACGACACTTATTGACGGGAAATTGCCTTTACCGTCATTATTCCATCACCACTGGTTTCCAATTTTTAACATCCAGTTTTTGTATATCAGCTGGCAAATCTTTGACTGTCATAATATTCCAAGTTTGTGTTCTGCCGAATGGACCAATTTTGCCACGAACATACAATTTGTTGGCTTCTTTTTCATTTTGCCAGATTACACTGCGGTAAACACTACCCTTTTTTGGATCCATAATATGACCACCACTGTATTGTGAATCATCTGAATCCCATTTCATACCCCACAAAATATCCAGTCCTGCCATTTTCGGCTGACCTTTAACTTTTTCTGCAATACGAACAGGTTTATTTAATGTTTCTGTTATTTTTCCATTACCTTCTTGGTCATACAAAGCAACTATACGACCGCCCAATTTTTCTTCATCGCCTTCTTTGTATTCATACAATGCGACAATTGATTTTGGTTTATGTGTGCCATCGTCAATAGTTTGATAAAACGCAGGGTTTGGCAGAACCGCAAAAGACATTGATGGAACCAATACCAAAGCACTTGCCAGAAATCCTATTTTCATTTTTAATCCTTTTTTATTTATTGGACACACTCAGATTACATCAGAAAAACAACAAAATCAAGTAGTGAAGATTATATTAAATCGCACGGACAACGCGGCAAAAAACAATCCCAAAAACAGCCTTTGCGCCTGCTTTTTTCAAAACCCGATACAGTTCGCTGAATGTTGCACCAGTTGTCATAACATCATCAACCAATAAAATTGTTTTTCCACAAATTTTTTCAGGAGTTAAAACATGAAAAACACCATGAATATTTTCAGCACGTTGCTTGGCATTTTTGTGTCCCATATCTGGACGATATTTTCTTCGAACACTGGTCACATCTATTTTAACACCCAACGATTTTGCTATTGGATTTGCCAGCAAAGTTGCCTGATTGTATCCACGTTTCCATAAACGGCGATAAGCCAATGGAACTGGCATAACAATATCAACATTTTCTTTTAATTCCCGCAAAGCTGAAATCATTGCACGCGACATTATTTTTTCGTAACGCAATGCGCCTGCATGCTTGAACGGTAACATTATATTTTTTGAAACATCATCATAAACACAAGCCGCCCGAATCCAATCCAGTTCATTTTCCCCAGCGGCACAAACAGGACACAATGGTTCTTTACCCAAATCCAAATCGGCTGGAAAAGGATAGCCGCATTTGCAACATTTTGGATTACTGATCCAATTAAATTTTGACCAACAATCTGGACACAGGGCCCCATGTTCGGAAACCAGTTTTTTACAAATCGGACAAGCTGGTGGAAATAGAAAATCTAAAAATCGGGAAATAAATTTCATCTGTTATAACTAATAACTTATAACTGATAATTACCAGGTCATACTTTTATAAGTTTTTTTACCAACACTGTCGCCGAACATATCGCGTTTCTGTTGGGTCAATGTTTCGTATTGATCAGATGATATAACACGCAAAACAAAACCATCTTCGCTGCGTTGGCTAAGCACTGGCATTATACGTTGTTCAGAAACACCTGTATCGCGCAGAACCTGTTCAACAATTGCCAATCTGCGTGCGGCCAATTTACGATCATCCAGACTGCGTGTCGAACGTTCTGGTATTGAAACCTGGATTGCACGTTTTGGATTGCTGACAACTATGCTGGCATATTCGCTTAACAAATTATAGTTATCGCGGGATAAAGAAGAATCATCATCCTTAAAACCAATCTTGATTTCCAATGGACGAATTCCACCAGATTCTGATAAATCTTTGGTTGCTGTGAACCCCTCGACAGAAGTTGAAAGATCACTGGCAACATCAAAACGATCATCTATTTTATAAGTAGATAAATGTTTGTTTTCTGACAAATATGTCTTTTTAAAAGCTTTCTTTAATTCCCCTGGTGACATCTTGGAAAAATCACCATCAAGACTGGCGTATGTTGGTTGTTCTTCGGATTTTACTTTTCTTACAACAACATCTTTGTCGTCATCCATTGGAACAACAACACGGCTTAAGGTTACATCAGAATCATCATTATCTTTTGCGACAGGAATATTCTGTTTAATATCATAAGAACTTATTTTTGTTGGACGCGCAGCGGCAATGCTGATGCTTTCGTCTGCCTTGCGTTGCAATTCAACCAGCTTTGCAATTTGGTTATCCATTTCTTTTTTATCAATTGAATTTGATTCTGACCGCGCAACAATTTTTGGTTGAATGTCTTCTTCTGGCAGTTCTACATCACTGCGAACAACTGCAAATTCATTTTTTTCTGGCAAGCGTAAAGGTGTTTCAGACTTGGCCCACAAATCGCCACTTGGCTTACGAGGGGTTAAAACATCAGAACGTGCCGCAATTATCTTTTCGCCAGAATCCACCGAGGCTGGTCTTGGAGTCACTGCAGTTGCCTTTGCAGTGGCAGTTTTTGTTGTAACCATTAATGGACTGACCTGGACAACATCAGGTTCACCAAAAGCAGCACGTGCAGAAACAGAACCCGCCGCAACATTAACAACCGGCAAACGAACATCTGCAAAAGCAGGAATACAGGCAAAAATTGCTAAAATAGATACGACCGCTGAACGCATTATTTCCTTCTCTTGCAACTATCATAGAACAAATGATAAAAACGGAGCAAGCGGAAAAATGCCAATACAAAAATTATTTCAAAACTTCATCTGCAATCATGGTTACGGCATGATTTGGGATATACGCTTTTTCAGCCATTTTGTTTAAACGTGCAGGATTTTCGAACAGTTCATTCAATGTTGCAGTCAGCCATTTTGGGGTAAATTTATCCTGGGGGATTGCAAACGCACCACCAGTCTTGGCAAAATTTTCAGCATTCGCGGCCTGGTCTGGATTTATTCCCAATGGTACGATAATTGCAGGACGTCCAACTGTTTCCAATTCAACAACTGTGCTGGCACCACCACGTCCAATAACCAAATCGGAGCCAATTATAACTTCGGCCATATTATGAATAAAAGACAAAACATTTGCACGAATTTTTTGATCAGAATAGAATTTTTGCAGACGTGCTACGTTTTCTGGGCGTGTTTGATGAACAACAAATATTTTTTTATTTTTAATTTGTGCCAAAGCCTGGGGCACGACTTCATCTAATATTTGCGCACCCAAAGAACCACCTGTTACCAAAATTTTTGATTCCATTTTCAAAGGGCTGTTTGCTGCGGCCAAAAATTCACGACGAACTGGTAAACCTGTATAAATAACACGCAAAGATTTATTGTTGCCGATACCTTCGACCTTTGGAAAGCTGGTCATCAAAGTTCTGACCCAGCGCATAGTAAACTTATTCGCGCGTCCAATTGCACCATTTTGTTCATGCAACAATGTTGGTATTTTCCACAAATGTGCTGCAAAAACTGCTGGAACAGATGCATATCCACCAAAGGCAACAACCCGGTCTGGTCTGAAAAGCATAAATCGTAAAACCAACGCAACGCTGGAAACCGCAATTTTGGAAAGTGCAATTACCTGCATTAATTTGCTTTTTGCACCGACACCGGACGCCCAAATAAAGGCAACACCAGAATGTTTGGGTTTGCTTTTTTTAACCATATCCATTACACGACCATCGGTTGAAATTGTGACGCGATGTCCACGTTTTACTAATTCTTCGGCCACGCTGAGTGCTGGGAATACATGCCCACCGGTTCCACCTGTTGCAATCCAAATACGCATTTTAAACTCCATTTATAACAGGTTAATTATATCAAAATCCGCTTGATTTTCCACAAAAACATTATAAAATCCTGCACGGAGTGTGGATTAATTTGGTAAAAGTTAAGGATAGTTATGTTTCGTACATCAAATGAAAATCTGGCTAGAATAATTGCCCGCAACAATTGCAAAGATTTATCAGAATTAAATTTATTAAAAACAATAACCCTGGATTTGGCAGAATTAGACGGTGTTATAAACTTGGGCGAATTTACTAAAAATGCCCTGGAAGTTCATATAACTGCTCGTTTCAGCGAATTGAACACTGTTAATTATAATAATTACCCAAAAGAGTTCATTAATCTTTTGGAAAAAAAGAAAAAGAAAAAATCTGTTACTTTGGACGCCCGCTTTGCAGGTGAATTCCACAAGGTTGTTTTCGAGAATCCAATGACAGGGTATATTATTGACTCAATTAAACTTAAATACCCTTTTCAAGTATTTAATTTTATTATTAATGAAAATAATATGCAAAAACCAAATGGTCTTTGTATACAACAAAAAATTATGGATGCTCAAAGCAGTGCACTAAAAATGGGTACTTTTGAACGTTATATTTGTTCGGTACCAAAATTGTACGAAGAAGGTATAAACACTAAAACATATTTTGCTTCAGGAAGGACCTATTTATCCGAATATTCATTAGAGGAAATGCAAAAAAGAAATCAGAAATATTACGGTTCTAACCCTTTGAAATCGTTTTTGATTAATCTGTCACAAATAAAGAATAATATAAGTACACATTTATTGTCAGATAAAGTTAAATAAAATTAAAAGCGGGATATCCCGCTTTTTTTATTTCCATTTGTCTTCACGAATAATTGCCAGCACCATTCCAAATAAAAGGCAAAATGCTACAAAGCTACTGCCGCCGTATGATATGAATGGCAGTGTCATTCCCTTTGGTGCGAACAAATGCAAAGCTGACATTATATTTATACAAACCTGGGCACCAAATAATGCAGCCGCACCGCCAGCCGCATAAAACACAAATGGGTCACGCGCACGCAAAGCATTTTTTGTTAAACGGTTAATAACATACAAAAGAATACAAAGCAAAACGCATGCCAGTATTACACCACTGTCTTCTGCGATTGCAGAAAATACAAAATCTGTGTGGGCATCCGGCAAAGATTGTTTCACAAATGCATCATCACCACTGCCCAACAAACCACCATGCTGAATTGATTGAATTGATTGTTTTATCTGATAACTTTCAACACCAGAAAACAAACTGATGATACGCTCATGAACATGGTGCATTGTAAAAAAGGCAAATAAACCAAACAGACCTGCGATACTTATAAATATCGGTATTAAAACCAACGGCAATCCTGCGATAAATAACATTGCCGACAACACAGAAAAATAAAGCAAGAAAGTACCCAAATCTGGATGTTGAAAAATTATAAACAATGCCGGAACCAACATCGCCAAATATGTCCACCAGCTTAACAGATTTGTACGCCATGCTTCACGATTAAAGAAAATATCGTTACCAAATTTCTCTTTCATCTTTGCCAAAAACCAGGCTGTCATCATTATAAATCCAGGCTTCATAATATCGGCTGGCATAACGCTGACAAACCCCAAATCTACCCATCTGGTACTGCCTTTGATTGTCATTGGCATAACTAATGTCACCAAAAGTAAAAATAAACAAATTGCAACGTTTGCTGCGGATATTCTTAAAACCCACTTTTTATCCAACATACTGGTCAAGAACAAAGTAACGAAACCGATTCCGTAAAAAGGCAAAGCTTTTAAAATAAAAAAATACCAAGGCTGATTAATACGCTCTGCGGCTACACTGCCCGCAGAAACCATTGCCCACATACCAACAAATATTAAAAATATGACAAAGAATAACAGACGTCTGTCTATTTCAAAGTACCAACTGGTAAGTTTACTTTCTTCGGTTCTTTTTAGCATGTTATGCAAACTTTAATAAAATTAATGCCAATCCAGAAAACAGTATCGACATGATAAAAAATCTTTCAACTATTTTTGTCTCGGTATAGCCTTTTAATTCAAAATGATGATGCAATGGTGCCATTTTGAAAACACGTTTTCCTGTACCTGTGATTTTTTTAGTTATTTTAAAATACATTGTTTGGATAAACGAAGACATTAATATCAAAACCATCATACCTGCTGCAATTCCCATAATGATTTCAGATTTCAACAGCATTGAAACAGTACCCATAAATCCACCCAATGCCAATGAACCAACATCCCCCATAAATATTGCGGCTGGCTTTGAATTAAACCACAAGAATCCCAATGTTGCGCCAAAAGCCGCACCCAAAACCGGATACAAACCACTGGCCTGGGGCAGGAACATCATGGTATCCATAAAGCCAATTCGTGTTGCACCATACAATGCAACAATTAAAACAACCAAAACTGGCATATAAAGTTTTGTCAGCATACCATCCAAACCATCTGTAATGTTTGTTGCGTTCGCACTGCCTGTTATAACAAAGTAAGAAAATATTAAATAAAAGAACCAACCCAAAGGAACAATAATGCTGAATGGTAATGTTACTGAAAATTCTGGGATATAAGGCGGAATAGTTTTATTTACCAAAAGTGCCAATACTACAACACAAACAAATTCTAATAACAATCTCATTCTTGGGGACAATCCGTTCGATGATTTTTTTGATTGGCTGGTAACTTTTTTATAATCATCTGCGAAACCTATGGCACCAAACATAACCAAAGACATCAATGCAATCCAACCGGTTGGATTTGACCATTTCATAAATAAAATACTGGAAAATATTATTGATCCCAAAATCAGCAAACCACCCATGGTCGGAGTCCCGGATTTTGCCTGATGCTGTAAAACATCTTCGTTTATTGGTTGACCTTTCTTTTGCCAACTGCGCATAGCATTTATAAACCAGTTACCGAATATCAGCATTATCAAAAATGATATGACAAAAGCGGCACCAAATTGCATCCATCCGCTGGTAAAAAAATCATATCCATAATTCAACAAAAAATCCGTCAGCATAAAAACTCCTTTTCATGCCCGAATTATATCATAAAATAGATTAAAAATAAACTTATGCTAAAAAATATTATTCACACTCAACGGGTTCATCATTCAAGAATAATGTCCAATGTTCACCCTTGTTCCACATAACAACATTGGTATCGTTAAGAACCCCAACATAACGAACCCCCGAGGCAGAAATACCCTGCTTTAAATCAACTGCATCGCCGTTAATCACAGTGGTTAAAATATCACCTTGTAATTTCACAGTGACTTCGTATTCACCACATTTCAAAGAATCGTGCGATTTGTCACACCCACAAACGGCCAAAACTGTGATAAAACAAAGTAATAATTTCTTCATTTTGATGCCTCTTTACTTCAATTATAATTATATCACCTAATATTTAAAAAATCAAAACACTCCGCCAACGACAGGGTTTTTAGAAGATTTTACTGTCTGTGGTGCAGGATTTGGACCTTGGTTTTCTTTAAAAGCTTCTGTAATTATAATTCCATTCGGATCTTGGGTTGCAGAAACACCGTTACTGCGGTTAACACGAATAAATGTTAATCCGTCTGGAACTGAAAATGGCTGATTCGGTTCATTTGCCAATGCAACTTTCATAAAATCTGCAAAAATCGCGGCTGCGGTGTAACTTCCGATTCCATTACCCAATGGCTTTGGAGTGTCATAGCCCAAATAAACACCGGCAATAAGATTCTTGGAAAATCCAACAAACCAAACGTCTTTGACTTCGTTTGTGGTCCCAGTTTTCCCAGCAATAGTTTGCCCTGGGACATGTGCCTGTTTACCAGTTCCACGTTCCACAACACCCTGCATAATTGAAACCAACTGGTACAAACTTTGTGGATCAGACAAAGGTTCAGAATCAGATTTTTCAGATGGTGG
Source organism: uncultured Muribaculaceae bacterium (assembly GCA_965231035.1). Lineage (GTDB taxonomy): Bacteria > Pseudomonadota > Alphaproteobacteria > Rs-D84 > Rs-D84 > JAFGMC01. The sequence goes on along the minus strand of OZ246409.1, from coordinate 627,618 downwards.
TGTTAAATCTTTTTTCCAGCTTTTTTGTCCTGGGATATCAACATCACCAATTACACGACCATATCTGTCTTCGATATAATCAACCAATTTTGATTTTACCAAGTGTCCACCGTTTACAAATGCAGAATAACCCAAAACCAATTTTTCCAATGTTGTTTCCCCAGATCCCAAAGCCAAAGATAAATTTATATTTCTTAGATCTTCTGGATAAACACCAAATCGTTGTGCGGATTCAATTGCATCACGAACTCCAATTTGTTCAACCAATCTTACTGTTGGAACGTTTCTGGATGTTTCCAAAGACAAACGCAAAGGCACATCACCCAAAAATGTTTTATCATAATTTTCCGGCTTCCATAAAGTATCATCTTCTTTCCAACCAACAATTGGTTCATCAGACAATATATATTCAGGTGATATTCCGCGTTCCAGCGCAGCCAAATAAACGAATGGTTTTATTGTACTTCCGACTTGGCGCATTGCCTGGGTTGCACGGTTAAAAGAGCTTTCTGCAAAAGAACGTCCACCAGACATTGCAACAACACGACCAGTGTGTGGGTTCATAGCAATAATTGCACCTTGAATTTTTTCACTTCTGCCATTGTTATAAGAATCTAAAACCTTATTCAGTGCAGTACTCGCTGCTTTTTGATATTCTGGAACAATCGTTGTTTTTATATAAAGTCCATCATTGTAAAGTGTTTCACGTCCAATACTATTCAATAACTGACGACGGACATCTTCGGCAAAATATTGAAAATCTTCACCCATCTGCGCGGTAAAACCACTATTGATATTCAAAGGTGTTTTTGCAGCTTCATCTGCCTGCTTTTTAGTTACATAACCTTCATCAACCATTCTGCGCAAAACGTAATTTCTGCGTTCCAGTGCACGGTCACGATCATTCGGGGCCTTTGGCAGAGAAGCAAGAAAAGCACATTCAGCCAAATTCAATTCCGAAACAGGTTTGTTAAAATACATTAACGAAGCAGATCCCACACCATACGCGCGTGCACCCAAAAATATCTGGTTCAAATAAAGTGTCATAATGTGTTGTTTGGAAAAAGAACGTTCCAGTTTCAATGCCAGAATTGCCTCTTTAATTTTTCTAGAAATCGTTCTGTCCGAAGTTAAAAAGAAGTTCTTGGCAACTTGTTGTGTGATTGTGGACGCACCAGTAAACCTTTTATTAAATCCCACCGCACGCATAAAGTTATTACCAGATGCACGAATTATACCCTGAATATCAATTCCAGGGTGTGTCCAGAAATTTTGATCTTCGGCTGCAACGAATGCCTGGATTAATTGTGGGGGCATATCAACAAAGTCAATGAATACACGGCGTTCTTGAGCATATTCAATTAATAAACTGCCATCAGAAGCATATAAACGTGTAGCAACAGGTGGTGCATAAGTGGCCAGTTTTCTGTAATCAGGTAAATCATTACCATAAATTAAAACCATAATGGACAATACTGCCAGCCCGGCAGTAAAGCACCAGAAAACAGCATTTGCGACAATATGTAAAATCTTTTTGAAACTCATCTGGTGAAGTCTAGGACAATTATTCTAAATAATCAAATTATTTTAGCGATAATGTTTTGTTAATATGTATATTGATTAACAACACTATCAAAACTGTAATTTTCCAACTTTTTTGAAAAATCTGAAAATTCTTTTTCTTCTTTTTCTGCAGAATTTTTTACAGCTTTTTGTACTTCATCAATGGTTGAATCAACAACTGAAAAATAGTGCTGTTTTAAAAAATAATTTTCATGTATTTGAGATGAAAGATTTTTATTCAATTTGCTAAATGATTCGAAAACAGGTCCAGTGGTTAATAATTTACCATAATCACCACCCTTGGCTGAAACTTCCTGTATTATTTTTTTTGCCTTATCTATTTCTAAAACCGTTGCTCCAAAATTAAAAGACAACACTCCTAATTTTACAGCACCCATGGCATTCATAATTTGCAATTTCACAACTTCCCGGTTTTTATAAATTCCGGTATACCTATATTTTATTCGATAATTTTCTTTAACTTGATTTAATCGTTGCAGAATATTTTTAAACATTTTATTTCCTTGAACTATCCACAATCTCTTTCCAAACTTAATATTATTCTTAAAAAACCTTGCCGTTTGACGCAACTAACTCTGAATCCATTTTTATTTTTCCACCAGCCTCAGTTATCAACAACTCACCAGCGGCAATTTCTGCGTAATCCAGCGGATCAGAAATATATGCATCGAATTTCCCAGCCGCAACCCATGCCAAATCCATAGCCGGACAGCCAGTTATACGTGAATTTGCACCAATCATTTTATGATTTCCAGCGACATTGTAACCAACAGTTAAATCTGATTTTTCTGATAAATTTGAAACCTTGATTCTAGCGGAATGGTAAGCCGAAAACATGTACGCACCTGCATCTTTTTCAGCATAATAAAGTTTTTCATCTATTGGTGAATAAACCAATGCAATTTTTGTTTCGTCCCCAGAACGCAATGCCAATGAAATCGCAAAGTTTGGATTTCCACGAACAAAATTTGCGGCCCCGGAAAGTGCCAAAACAAATTCATCACGACCATCACCATCCTTGGAAACATTGGGTGTCAACAATCCTGCTGATGGTCTGACTAATAATAAATCAGACAGAATACTTTCTTCGATGCGTTGGGATGCTTTTTGAACAAAATCCATAGCACCACGAAGTGACTGTTGCAGGTTTTCAACTTCGCCAAAATCACGACGTAGACCAGAGGCAGTATACTGCAAAGCAGCAAACATTTTATTTAATTCCGAAGAGCCCTTGATCAGGATATCCATATCGATTCCAATACAGAAATAAATTAGAATTTAAATCCACCGAACTTCTTTTTAAAGTCGGCAGCACGTTGACCTTTGTCACCAGCATTGCTGCGTTGACCAGTCCAAGCGGAATGATTCAAATTATCGGTAGACAAGACCAAATCTTTCTTAACCGAAGAATACATTTTTACAGTTTTCCCGTCTGTCGTTGTGACATTGATTTCATGATATGCGGGATGAATAGCTTTTTTCATTTTTTACCCTTTTATTTAGCGCACCGATTATACAAAGATTTTTCAAGAAATCAAGACAAATCAGGAAAAAACGACTTTATGTCGGTTTAATAGCGACCGATACACCCCAAATAGGAGTTTCCTGTCGATTCTAAAATATTTACCAGCTGTGTATGGCTTTTGCCAGAAAACAATGCCAGGATAGTTCCAGCATCAGTTGCCAACATATCAACAACTGTTGCAACAGATGAATTCATTTTCTTAAAAAATCCACTGGTTGGATATATTTCGGCTGCCAATAATTGGTTTTGACCTTTTTTTGGTTGGATGCTACCCATTTCTATGGCCATTAATTGACATTCAGGGGATATTATTATTTTATCTGTAACCGATGCCTGACCACCCAAAAATTCGCCCCACCAGCCAGTCGAACCACAAAATACAGGATAATAAAGGACGCTGTCAGGATTTTTTGACAATAATTCTACAATATCGTATTCGCCTGCGATAACTTCTGGCATAACACCATGCACAGAGCTTATCGTTTTACGAGCCAACTGATACTCAGTATCATTGTTGGTTTTACGTGACCAATAAAGAATCGGAACCGACTTCATTGATTTGAATTATACCAGATTCGGAACCTTCAAAAAAGCCCCCAAGGTAAAATAAATAACTTGATTTTTTATTTTTTTGCAGCCTTGCTGACCGAAATGTACCAAGTTTTCATATTATCCCATATTTTTTGCAGATCACTTTTTGCAGTATCATAATACTTTGATGGAATTCCTACTTTACTGAATAAGGCTTCTATAAGCGAACGTATACTAACCATAAACATCGCAATAAATACACCCATCAAAATAATTGTAACCAGACTGTCATTATTCATCATCAAACCATCCATCAAAATAGTCGAATCGTTATTTGCAAATGCTGCTTGTAAGGCCGAAGCACCCTGCCAGTTTCCAAAAATAGAATTTAAAAACATTATCGCAAAAGTAACAAAAACACCAATCAAAGCAATGCCCGCTGTGCCTTTGATGACTTTATTTATTGTATCTTGGATTGATTCTGCACCGTTCCCCGGGATAATTGACCAGCCCTTGAATAACCACCCCAATAAAAACAAAGGCAACATTATTAAATTAATTGATAGTTCTATAAAAATTTCCAGAAAATATAGTGGTATGGGTAACAATGCAAAAAAGAACAATGACAATATTAACAAACCCATAAAGAAAATCGGAATATTTGGAAAGAACGGTACATTCCAAAGAATTTTGTGCATATATTTTGAATTAAAAGACATATTCAGCATTGTCCAACCAACGGTCATTCCCAATCCTGTCATTTGGTGAACACCTGCCAATTCGCACGCCAAATTATGACGGAGCTTTGGTGAATAAGCACCGCTTTCAGCCGCACGCGAATCAATGGATACTGGATCTGCCAAGGCTGTTGCAACAACGCATTCTGAAAATTTTTCATCACCTGACACAACACGATTAAGTGACAATCCAACATTAAATACAGGTTCAATAACAACATTCGTTATCAATCTGGGCAATGGAAATGCAAGTAAAGCAATCACAAAACCCAGTTTTATTATATGCGTCCCAAAATCACCGGCCATTGACCATGGCTCTGACGCCCACTTTTTATCTGTGTTTGCACCAATGTATCCCGCCAACAAATTCCAGCCAAACCAAACAGCTGTTAGTCCTATGCATATTGGAATTATTGCATTTCCAATTGCATGATACGCACGCGGTAACAAACCCGACATAGTCGCCATAATGTCTGAAAACATCTGACACGACCAACATGTTGAAAAGAAAGATAAAGCATCAGCAGGATTAACTGGCGCAAATGAACGATATATTGAAAATCCTGCAATTACACCAATACCTGCGATACCGCCAATAACCAATGGTGCAGCCGCCCCAGCCGTAAAAGGCAGGAAGGATAAAAAAACTATCCAAAACTTTTTTAATTTGTTCATCTTTTCATTTGTTCATACTAGGTTATGTTAACACAACCTGAATTATATCATAAAAAGACTCTCGATTTTATGGTATAATTAAATTCATGAAGAAATGGTTATTTTCTCTTCTTGCTTTGTTATTTATCACTCCTGCTCATGCCAGCTGGGGTATTGTTGACAGTTTGAATCTGGCACCAATTGTTCCAACAGTTTTGGATGCATTGATGTCTGTTGCAACTGGTGGATACGAATTCTTTGTTGGTAATGGTGATGGAATTATCTATGTTTTTATTTGGGGAATTTTGGGTGTTTCAATTGGGCTTTATTTTGTAAAAATGTATTTCCCAAAAAATTGGCTCTCTTTATTTGGGTTCAGCGATAAAACCGGTGGCGAAATGTGGGAAGGAAAAATAACCGGTATGCAAATGATCCAAGACCAAGTTTTGAAACCCGCAATGCGTGCAATAATTGCTGCAACTATTTTGTTACAGATAAAACCAATTTACGTGACAGATTTTATTGTTGATCCATTTTTGAAATTCGGCGCAATCTATACAGAAAATATTACGGACAGCATAAACACAAATACTGCGCCTGCAAAAAAAATTGAATGCCCAAAATCTGTTTTGGACAAAGGCTGGATTTCAGAGTCCAGTTGTGACTTCTTGGTTCAACCGGTTTCAACCCTTTCACATGCCAATAACCAAGTTATAAAACGAGGCTTTGATTTTGTGAACAAGGGGTTGGCTGGATTAATGACGCTGGTTCCGCATGGTGGTGAAGATTTCTTGAATTTAATAACCGGAGTATTGTTAATTTGGACCTTTGTTGCCAGTAATCTCTTTATGGCTATGCTTATTATCCAGGGAATATTTACTTTTGGTATGTCGCTGGTTTTATATCCCTTTAATGTTCTGGTTTGGGTTTCCAAGCAAAGCAATAAATGGATTGATCCATGGCCACCATTCCAAGGAATTATAAAATCATTACAGCAACTGGTTATTACTATGATTGCCAGCTCTTTCATACTGGTTATAAATATTGCAATAATTCGCGCGCTGTTCCAATGGAACACTTCTGTATTCGTTGTTGCTGCAAACGGCTCAGCCACCAGCAATGTTCCAACAGTTGCCAACAGTGCAATGGGATTTGGACAACATTCTATTTTATGGTTATCAACAATACTGACATTCTATTTGATGTTCAGAATATTTAATATGACACGTGGAATGATAACCAAATATGCACCAGGGTCAGATGCAATGTATAACAAGGTAAAAGATGATCCAAAGAATACTTGGACAAACATTAAAGACTTTGGCAAAAAAATAGGAACAGCAGCTGGCTGGATAAAAAAGAAATGAACGGATGGTTAAACGGTTTAGTTGATGGATCTGTGCAGTGTTGGGGCTGCCCTGTTTTTGATCGCCTGTTCCAAGTTATTTCTGTTGCTGCGGCCGCAGTGTATCGTCAGTTTTCATTGTTCTGTATTTTGATATTTTGTTTAATCCTGGCTTTTTATATTTTGTATGCCGTTTGGAAAAATATCAAAGGCGGTGTCGAAGACCCAATGTATCAAAAATCTATCAAGCCTGTATTGATTAATTCGTTGTTTGTTTTTGCTTTGTTGGGATTAGGTGTTTATTTACCAAGATTTGTTTCAACAATAACTTTTGAACCAGTGGCCCAAATGACATTGGCATATACGCAAAGTATGGTTAACACAAACAATGAAACAGTTAATGAAAAAGTCACATACCAGCCCAAAGAAATGGATGATACCGGCTTTTACAGACCAGAATTAAGAAACACAATTATAATGCTGATGAAGACAACGATAACCCAGTTACAATCATATATTAAACTGGGTATTGCGGTTATGGATAATGCTTTTTCTTGGGTTGCATTAACGGGTGTTGGAACATTGGTAAAACATATTTTAATGTTCTTTATGGGACTTTATCTGGTTTACGAATTTTTTAAGATATTTATAAAATTCTGTTTTTACTTTGTAGACATAATTGTTGCAATGACATTTTTTGCATTCTTTTTCCCATTATCTATTGTTATGTTCGCTTTCAAAAATTCCGATGCACCTGACTGGATAAAATCTTTGGGCAAAGAACTTGGGACTGGTCAGATTAAAAATATCATTAATTCGATAATTGCATTGTCCGCAGCGGTTTTAACTTATACAGTTGTTATGGTTATAATTGCCAAGTTCTTTTCAAACAGCGGAACATCTACAACAGAATTGATGCAAATGATAACCAGCGGTCAAATATTCGCAGGCGCATTATCCGATGACAATTTGGCGGCAATGACTTTGATGGGTTGTGTGGTTATGGTTTATGTTGTTAATTTCTTGTCCGACCAGGTTGGCGAAGTTACAAAAATGGTTATGGGGGTATTTGATGTCAAAGAAGAGAAATCATTAAATGAAGGTCTGGCAAATGATGCATTAAAGGTAACTGAAAATGTTGTAAAAACTGTCAAAGATGTCAGCAAAGTCGTTTTTGGTGGTGAAAAGAAAGAAGATAAAAAAGAAGAAAAGAAGGAAGAAAAAAAGTAAATGTTAAAAGCAAAACTGATTCAGATTGCTGTAAAATTTATTATGGGCGCAACTGCGTTGGGGTTGGGTATTTGGTATTTGTCTTCTTCGATTGGTGGGGCTGCAATAACTTATACCAGTCTGAACAGTTTTCTGGGTGCAGTTGGTGTTAAAAATGGTGATATTGCCAGTGCCAACGGATGTTTTCTTTGCGGGTATATTGAAAAGCTTTTTGCAACAATCGGCAGTACCGCAGAACAATTCTGGAATGCTATGATTAGCAATATCTGGATACTGTTAGCAATTGGATTTGGAATATTTTTATTTTATACGACCGCAATGTATATTTTCGACGCAGCCAAGAAAAATGCAAAATTGGATGCATCTGAAAAAAAGCTTGAATTTAAACCTTGGTTCGACAAAGTATGGAAACAAGCTGTTCGGGTTATGATGGCGGGTGCATTGTTGGGTGTTCTGGGATTTGGTGGAACAACTGTATTAAAACAAATTACAAATATAACAATTACACCTGTGATGTTTGTTGGGTCCGAGCTTTCTATGGCTGCTAGTGGTATTTCTGATTCTGCCCAGTGCGGAACAACTGTTCAAAATGATGATATTTTAAATCCTGTATTAAAACCTTTTATGTGCGTAATGGGCAATTTGAATACGGTTATGCTGGCTGGTGCGGCTGGTGGATTTTCATTGATGAATTATTCTTGGATGGGAATGGGCGGTGGTGCGTTTACCTGGATTGCGGGATTGGCACTGGTAATTATGTTTTTGATTATTGGATTCGACCTGTTTTTCCAAGTGCTTTCTATTATTATAAAATTGATATTTCTGATAATCTTTCTGCCTTTGATTATTGCGGCTGGTGCATTCGAAGGTACTTGGCAACTGGCATCTGGGGTGGTTAACGGCGCAATAAATATATTGGTTAAATCAGCTGTTCGAATTGTGGCAATTACATTAAAGGTTATCATAACTTATGCAATCGTATCCTTTGCTGCAGACGAATATTTTCCAGGACCAAATGACGGGTACAATTCAATTATGCCACCATTGATTACCGAAGACAGCAAAAATATGGATGACCAGGCATTATCTGTGATGGCTGTATTTTCGAAATGCGAACAGGTCGCCACAACAGACGGCCAAATTGATAAAACAACTTTCAAAAACTGCTTTACCGCCAGCCGTGCAGATGTAGAAAGAAAATATCCAGGTGCATTTGACTTTATGGGAAATGGATTTGAATTCTTGCTGATGATGTTTGGAATATACCTGCTGTATTTTTATGTGGTATCGCCAAAAATTGATGAATTCCTGGGTGGCAGTGAAGAATCCAAAGATAAAAAAGAACCTTTTGATTATGGTGGATGGATAAAAGATATGGGAAAAAGGGTTTGGGGCGCACCTGAAAAAATTACCGAACAAATAACAAAAGCAAACGAAGAAGCAAGTAAGAAAAAGTAAAATGTTTAAAAAGATAATTACTCTTTTATGTTTTGTTTTTGTTTTGGGCAACGGTGCATTTGCCGCATCAAACATGCCATCTGGTGATGTTGGAAATTTTGGCGTTTGGGCAACTGATCATAATCGCGAATTATTTGTGAATAATTTAACTGACGACATTTCTTCTTTCCAATCAGAATTTCAAAAAAATGTATTGGTCAAAGATTACGTTCCGATCGAAGCTCGCGTTGGTCGTGCATTTATTGGTGGTATGTCAATGATCAGCAATGTCTTGGAACAATCCTTGACCAGATTTGTTACAATATTTTTAATTGTGATGTTTGCATTTTGGATAATGTTGGAAGCATATCAAATGATGAAGGCAACACAAAAATCCCGCGAATTGGTCGAAGATATTATTCGCAAAGCAGTTCTGATTACAATTTGGATTTTAATAATAGAACAAGGTCCTGCTCAGCTGTTTATGTGGATTATGGGTCCGGTTATAACGATTGGGACATATTTGTCTGATTTGATTTTGAATTCGGTTACATCCACGATTGGAGTTTCGTTACCAGATACTTGTGCCGCAATTCATAATTATGTTTCATCCAGTCATTCACAATTTGCAATTATGGATTCGTCACAGGTTTCGAACCTTTTATGTCTGCCTACTCGTCTTTCTGGATTCTTTTATACTGCTGTGGCTGCGGGATGGAAATGGATGCTGGCGGGAATTGGATCCAGTGCATTTACATTTACTGCGGGTGCCGTTTTTGTTGTGATATTTATTTATAATATTTGGAAGTTTGCAATTATGGCTTTTTCAGTAATTGCAGATTTATTCTTGGGTGTTATGATGTTGCCTTTTACTGCTATTTCCCAGTGCTTTTCCGGAAAGCCTTCAACCAGTTCAGCATTTGGTGCCCCGATCGAAGCGTTTGGTACTGGTGGCGGCAGCACTACAAACGATACATATGCCGGAACAATATTCAAAGGATTCTTGGAATTATTTAACGCAAAAACATTTTCCCTGGATTCCCAGATAAAACGATTTATAAACGCGATGATTTATTTTGTATCTTTATCGGTAATAATCGCGGTATGTGCAGCAATATTATCAGGTGTGGTTGATGCAGATATGGCTGCAACTGTTCCGACATTGCAAAATGATGACTTTATGACTGTTCTGATTGTTGGATGCTTGGTTGCATACTTGGCGACCAAGGCTGGGGATTTTGCAAAAAAAATTGGCGGCACAGTTGACGAAGGATTCGGTAAAAAGGTTAACGACGATATTAAAAAAGTTTGGGGCAACACTGTTAAAACAGGTAAAGACTGGTGGAAGGCTTTTCGAGGCGATGATAAAAAGAAATAGATAGTGTTCTAATTATTATACTTCACCGACCTTTACAAATTTTTTATCAACTTTTTTTATCCCGTGATTTCGAAAAGCAATTGTCAGAATATTTTCATTTTCTTCGATAATAACGCCACGACCCATTTCCGTATGCGATGCCAATTTACCAACCATAGAATCCGTTTTTGGTGTAGTGTATCTTGGTCTGTATGATGTTTCGATTCTTGGTTTTATTGCTCGTTCCGCACCTTGAATATTTAAAAAGCTTCTGTCTGTCTCGGCAATAAATCTGCTGGGGGTGTTATATTTTCTTTCGCCGAATACCATTCGTGACATTACATTGCTGATTACTGCGCGACGTTTTGCACGCGTGATTGCAACATAGGCCAGTCTGCGTTCTTCTTCGATTCCGCCATCGGTTACCGCCTTTTCATTTGGGAAAATACCTTCTTCCCAGGCGGGTAAAAATACAGTATCAAACTCCAAACCCTTAGCAGCATGAATTGTCATAACACTGACCGAGTTACTTCCCCCAACACCATCTTCGGTATCGTTATCGTCTGTCATCATTAATGCCGCGTGTTCCAAAAATTCCTGCAAAGTATTATATTTAGAAATTACATTTGAAATTAATTCTTGGATATTTTCTAATCTTTCTGGAGCGTCAATATCTTTGCTTTCTCGCCACATTTTTAGGTACCCTGAATCTTCCAGTAATTTTTGAACTGCATTTTCTGGACGCATTAAATCCCATTCGAAATCAAATGCACTTATAAATTCATCAGCGGCGGATTTTTGTTTACCAGACAAAGGTACTGCACGCAAAGCCGCCATCATATTTCCACCAAACCCACGCAGCTTTTCAATCGCAATATTTCCAAATCCACGACGCGGCTTTGCAATTATTCTGACAAAAGACAAATCATCAAATTGATAAACCATCAATCTGGTGTACGCGATTGCATCACGAATTTCCATTCTGTCATAGAACTTGGTCGCACCTACCAACCTGTATGGGATTTTGCGTTCGGCAAATTCTTCTTCGAATAAACGCGATAATGAACCCGCACGAATTAAAACCGCAAAATCTGAATAGTTTTTGCCATCATTATTTTTTTCAATTGAATCCGCAATCATTCGTGCTTCGTCCCAATCTGTGGGCAGCGTTACAACATAAATCTTTTCTCCATCATTAACACCCGGTGCCGGACGCAAATCTTTACCCAGTCTGCCGGCATTGTGTCGTATCAAAGAATTTGCAGCATTCAGAATATTCCCCGTGCTGCGGTAATTTGTTTCCAGTCGGATTATTTTTGCATTGGGATAATTCTTTTCAAAATTCAGAATGTTTTTAATCTGTGCACCGCGCCAAGAATAAATAGACTGATCATCATCGCCAACACAGCAAATATTTTTGCTTTTTTCTGAAATCTTTTGCAGAAATTGATGTTGGGCTTCGTTTGTATCCTGAAACTCGTCAACCAGTATGTATTTGAATTGCTTTTGATAATATTCCAAAACATCTGGCACTTTTTCAAATAATTCTAAAACTTTTAAGATAATATCACCAAAATCAACCGCATTCATTCGCGATAATTCAGAATTATACACATCATAGATTTTTTGCATTCTGCCTTCGGATCTGTGTCCCAATCCTTTGTCTTTAACCGATGATATCTTTTCCACCCATTCGCCTGGGTTATATTCTTTTACATCCAGACCCATATCTGCAAACACAGTTTTCAGAACTGCTTTTTGTTCATCTTCGCCAAAAATTAAAAAGTCGCGACGCAAACCAACACGGTCAGCATTTGCCCGCAATATTCTTAGACACATAGAATGAAAAGTCCCGCACCATAAATCAAAAGCATTCCAAATACCGTTTGAAGCATCCATCAGGCGGTTTTTCATTTCATTTGCAGCCTTGTTGGTAAATGTCAGTGCCATTATTTGCCAAGGTTGTGTCATACCCTGACCCAAGATATAAGCAATTTTGGAGATTAAAACACAAGTCTTACCGGTTCCAGCCCCAGAAAGTACCAAAATTGGACCTTCGGTTGTTTCGGCTGCTAATTTTTGTTCAGGATTAAGTTTCGCTAGTATTGAATTCATGACTTGATTATAATACAAAAAAATATGAAGATATAGCAATGAAAAGAATAATCTGCTTTGATATTGAAACTACTGGTTTTGATTATTCCCGTGGAGACAGGGTTATTGAAATCGGCGCGATTGAGCTTTTAGACGGTCGCATCACCGAAAATTCTTTTCACGAGTATATAAATCCCGAAGGAAAAATAATTCCACCAGATTCATATATGGTTCACAAGCTTTCAAATGCGTTTCTGGAAGATAAACCAAAGTTTTCTGAAATCGCACCCAGGCTTTTGGAATTTGTCGCCGACAGCCCAATTGTTGCGCATAATGGGATTGATTTTGACTTTCCGTTTATAAATTATGAATTATCACAATTGGGGCTTTCACAAATTTCTCGCGAACAGCAGATGGATTCAATCGTAATTGCCAGAAACAAGGTTTTTGGTCCAAAAACCTATACTTTGGATTCGTTGGCAAAATGGTTTGGTGTTTCTTTGGTAACTCGTGCGGATGCACACGGTGCATTGATTGACGCAGAAATTTTGGCACGGGTATTTCTGGAACTTGAAAATGCGGCACCTGCACGCGATATAAAAGAAATAATTTCAGAACAACACTTGGCAATGTTAAATCATCCAAAAATTGGTCAAAACTTCCCAAAACGTGAATTTAATATCGATGAAAATGAACTTGCCACTCATTCGACTTTTATGCAAAAAATCACTGCTTGAATAAATTTAAAAAGCGGGATTAAATCCCGCTTTTATTTAATTATTATTCACAATCACCTTCATCTGTAGAACCCGTAGAGATTGTTGTACCGCTTGCACAAGTTGTGCAACTGCTCGCCTCTACTCCACCTGTTACGCCACCACCGTATGTGCCTATTGGACAGCTGGTGCAAACACCCAAAGAACTACGATATTCACCCAGAACGCACGAAGATGTGCAAGTGCCACTCCATACACTGTATCCAGAATTACACGTACAACGTTCATTAACATAACCAACAACTGTTCCATTGTTATCTGTTGCATGCTGTGTTGATTGATAAGTAGAATTATCTGGACACAATAATGATTGATAAAACATTTGCGATATACTGTTTATACATGTATCTGGGGCTGAAGTTGGACAAGAAGTAGCATCATTTGCAAATACTGCATAAGAACAAGTCAAAGCAACATTTCTGCATGCACCACGCATAACATTATAAATACTGCTGACACTGGCGGTCGAAGACCAAGTGTTAACTTGGCTGACCTGCTGGTTATAGCAAGTTGCGATATCAACCATGCAACTGGACGCGTAATCAGAAATTATCTTCTGTTGCGCAGCATAAATATTTACCATCGCACGTTGAATATAATTAACAACAATATCATTATATTTTTCATAATTACTGTTTGAATCGTATGTATAGTATTGACATTTATCCAATACAGGTCTGCATAATCCACCATCTTTGATTGTTGCGCCGGTACCAATTTTTTCCAAAAGATACTTTGCAACACATTTTCCATCGGCACTGATGCAAGAGCTGGGTTCATATGAAGTAGCCATGGCACCAGTCAAATAAGTTGAATCTATTTCTGCATTATTATATCCGTCCATAAAGGCGATGATATTTGAAATATTTTGTCCCAAAACAACTTTGCCATTTTCGTCTATGTATTTTTTTGTTGGATCCAGACACTTTTTATAATCTGACCCACAGACCATATCGTCAACCATACAGGTATTCAACGCAGATATGCAACCTTTGGCATCATACTGATTCTTGTTTTGCAAAACTGCCAATCTAGCTTTTTGTAACATTTGGTTTGCACTGCGAACATTAGATTTCAAGGTTTCATTCATCTTTGTTAAACCTTGTTCATAGGCAATACAATCTTTATCAATTGCCAAATCGTAATTTCCCGTTATTTGTTGTGGTGTACCACCAGCAGTTTTGCATTGTGTCAAAACAGTATTACAGCGTTTCTTTGCAGCACTGTAAAGATCTGTACCACGTAAATTAGAAAAACTTGACGAGCTGCCAGATGATAAATCCAAGCTGAATAAATCTGTTGATGAACCGCTGGATGAAAAGTCCAAATCCATATCCAATCCAGTTGAAATATTACTTGAAGAAGATGAAGTTGCACTTGTTGGATTTTTAATCAAACTTTCAATTTCATCTAACATATTCCTTGATTGCGAAGTGTCCTTAGTTTGATCCAGAACTTTTTCAGCTTCGGTTGAATTCATAATCGCACGAATTTCATCAGCGGATAAACCGACATAACGAATTCTTTGTGCAACATCATTCAATTCGGAATTTGCTTCTTTTACAGCTGATTCAACCTTGGTGTATCTGGAAAGATTAGCCGAACAAGAACAACGTTTTTGATTTGCGTCAATAACCGAACAGAACTGATCCATACAATCATTGTATTGTTCTTGGCATGACTTATTAAGTTCTGCTGTTTGTTGCAAACGTTGTGTTGCCTCAGCAATTGATTCTTTGGTTGGCGCACTTGCAGCGGCACGATTTTGAACACTGCGGCTTTTCCCAGGGTTAAAGTTTGAACCAGTTTGAACACCTGTATTACCGATAGTTGCACGACCTCCAACTTCTGCTGTGGATGGACGAAGAGTTATACCCATACGACGAAGGGCCGGATTTTCATTTATGCTTGCAGACTCTACGCGAGCATTACGACCAACAGTCCGTACTGTTTGTTCAAGCTCTTGTCTTGTGCTTTCTGAATTTCCAGCAGAAACTGATCTTGATATTGTAGGTTTAGTAACAACTGATGTGCTGCGTGCGTTGTCATTTTGCTGAACCATTGTTGTGTTTCTTGATACAACTGCATCGTCATTTTCTTTTGTGGTTAAATCTGTTGTTTTTGCAACTGCTACTGGAAACGCAACAGCATTTCTGTTTACCACAGCACGTGAGGGTTCTGAATAATTATTATCCTCGGTCTGAGATGCAGCAGAAGGAACTGCACGCGAAGCAACGACAGAGTTATCAGCAAAAACATTAGATGTGCAAATACTAATCAGAAAAGAATACAAGAAAAGTTTTTTCACTTACTCTGCCTTTGCGAATTTTTAAATCACCCCGGTTATGTAAAAAAATACACACCTTGGTTTATGAAATTATAACACAAAATTCTGAAAAAAATAAGAAGAAACTGAAACAAAAACCGCACATTTTACTGTGCGGCTGTATTTTACTTTGATTCTTCGTCTGGAAGAATGGAAACAACTTTTCTGTCGCCAAAGCCTTTTTTAAATTTTACCAAGCCTGCAATTTTTGCAAACAAAGTATGATCTTTACCCATGCCAACATTTAATCCAGGATGAACCGATGTTCCACGTTGACGTATAATAATGTTGCCAGCCTTAACACGGCTGCCACCTGATTTTTTAACACCCAATCTGCGTCCTGCACTGTCGCGTCCGTTGACCGATGCCGAACCTGCTTTCTTATGTGCCATAACTTGCTCCTTTTAGTCTTAATGTCCAATAAACATCTTGAACACTAGCCTTTTATTTCTTTGATTTTCAAAACTGTGATATGTTGACGATGTCCCTTGGTACGACGATAGTTTTGACGTCTTTTCTTTTTGAACACCAATACTTTATCGTTGCGATCTTGGGCAACTACATCTGCGATAACCTTGGCACCTTTGACCAATGGGTTACCAACAGTCGAGCCAACCATTAAAACCTGGTCGAATTCGACCTGGCCTTCGGAATTCAGTTTTTCTACTTTTACAACATCGCCAACTTTTACACGATATTGTTTTCCGCCAGTAGAGAAGATTGCAAAATCTGCCATATTTAAACCTTTTTGCTAAGTTTGTTTAAAACTTTATACAATAATGGCATTATTTTTGAAAAAGTCAAGCTTTTTGCATAAATATTTCAACAAAGATATAGAATAACCAAAAAATAACCCGCTTTTGCGGGTTATTTATATTTTATGGTGTTGCGGTCCAGTTTCGTAACGTATCGGATCCGGTACCAATCGCATTCTGCAAGCACATTTCACGGATTGCTGCTGAATCACCTGTTAAACCTTCGGCAGGCAGGCTTGTTGCGGCTGTACTTGATGCACTGGTCATAATTTCGTTCAACGTTACGATATTACGGCAAGTATTTTCTGTGTAATCCTGACTCCAGTTACATGTGGCACTATCTAACTTGTCTATAACCGCTTTGAACTGAGCACCCGAAGGATTGCATATCATAGTTTCATAACAATGCGGAGCATTGGCCAACTGTGCACAATATGTTTTTATACGAGATGTGCTCCAAGACGGATTTGCAGTATCTTGCGTTGTATAGCAATCATAGATTTCATTTATACATTCATTAAAGTTTGTGCCAGCAGTTGTCGCATCTGTCAAAGTCTTTGTTTCTTCAGCTTGGGCAAATTCTAAACGTTTTTTCTGCAAAGCCTGTTGTGCTGCAACTTTTTGATACCCAATATTTTGCGCAGTTGTTTTTAACTGTTCGCCATAAGAATCACAATCAGCATTTGCATCCAAAGCATATTTTTGCAGTATGCTGCGACGTGCATCAGCAACCGGTCCACGCAAATCTTCGTATGGATCTGTACTGCTGCTGGAATAACCATAGCAAGTTGCCGCCGAGCTGGAACTGGTTCCACTGCTTCCTGTAACAAAGTTCAACTCATAAGTACCGGTGTTTGTTACTGTTATGTATGTGTTATAGTTATAAGGACAAGCTGTTTTACCATTTGGACAATCACGACCCGTGGACGGTGGTGTTCCGCAAGCTTCATAGATACCATTAAAGCAAGAATCTAAAACGCGATTGCAAACATTATTGTGTGCATATTCAAACAGTTCATATCCCCAAGTTTCGGCCAAGGAATCCGTAGTAGTTGTAGAACTTGATAAACTGCTGCTTAATCCGCTCATATTGCTAACAATAGAACTGATTGTGCTGTACGCACTGCTCAAAGCGCTGTCATCACTGGTTGTAATTGTTAATGTTTTATCTTTTGCTTCGGCCCAAGATTTCAAAGAAGCTAAAATATCACTGCCAGAACCATCCAAGTTAGAAACATCAAACCCAAAATTATTACCAGAAGAAGAGCAATAAGATGGCATTGAACATGCATCTTCATAAATCATATGGTTGTAACACCATTCTTTTTTATCATCAACATCATTATTGTCTAAATCTGTTCCACCTTTGTATTTTTCGGCCATATCTTTATAAGATACACAGTTCATAACTTTTTCAGCATCAGTCAACGCAAATGCCGAACTTATGTCTTTACCCTTATTAGCAATCAACAAAGCCAATTCACCAGAAACTGTTATCAGTTCTTCATTTGCTGATTCTAATTTTGATTCTGCTTCAGCAAATGTTTTTACACGACCAGCGCAAGCACAACGACGCTGTGCCGAGCTGCGTGCCGTGCAAATTTCATCCATACAAGAATAATAGCTTTGCATACAGTTGTTATATGCGTCAGCAGAAATCAAACCAGTAGACGTATCAATAATATTAGAATAATTTCCAGTATACAGTTTGCTTGCTAAATAATTATATGTTGTGGTTGATGTTGTGCTTTTGCTGCCACGGATTGCACTGCCTGTTAAAGAAACTCTTGAAGAATCCGAAGCACCTTGCTGTGTAACTGGCATAGCAGCAACTCTGGCACGAACAGATCTGTTTTGTTGTGTTGCCCTGGAAGTTACAGCACCAGAACGTGCAACAACAGATCTTGAAACAACTGAAGTATTTGATTGTGAAGAACGTGAAACTACGGTTCTTCCTTTTACAGTTCTGGAATCTGTTGTGTCAGAATTTGAAATATTACTATTTGCACGAGTTGTTCTGGCACTTTGTGATCCGGCGCGTTGAGCCTGCGGAGTTCCAGCTGTGTACTGAACCTGCGGTGCAATTGGATCTGCAAATACCGCACGCATAGACAATATGGTAGAACATACAAAAAACGCTGCTGCCAGCAGAACTACTGCACCAGTAGCATTTTTTAGTGTTTCGCCGAAATTACGACTTTTCATATTTATCTCCAAATAATTCAACAGATGCTTAATAACCGCCAATATTGAGACTAATGCCTCACACTATACACCTTGTTATCACTGATTATAACATTTTTAAAATCTTGTGTAAATAAGAAAACCCACCAAACGGTGGGTTTAATTATATGATCAAAAATTACTTTTTTGTTGTATTTTCAGTTTTTGACAAAACTGTTTCTTTTAATTTATTAGAATCAGTTTTTTCTTTTACAGCAGTTTTTTCTGTTTTTGCTACTTTTGTAGTTTCTTTTACTGCTTTGTTCTCCTTTGTAGAAGCCGCTTTAACAGTTTCTGCTTTTACGGTTCCTTTTGTTACTGGGGTTGCTTTAACAGTTTCTGCTTTTACGGTTCCTTTTGTTACTGGGGCTGCTTTTGTAGAAGCTGCTTTTACTGTTGCTACCTTTGTATTTTCTTTTGTAACAGGGACTGTTTTTGTTGTTTCTACTTTTTTTGTTTCCAATACAACAGCTGGTTTAGCTGTTTCTGTTTTTGCAACTTCTTTTTTCGTAACAACAGCTGCGTTTGCAGACATTGCTGATACGATTCCTACCAATCCGAACACAAGTACTTTTTTCATGTATTATTCTCCATTTTTATTTTTGTACTGACTTGCGGTAACACATTAAAAACTACTCATAAATTAATAGATTAATTTTAACAATGTTATCAAGCTGCGAGAATCGTAGAACTTTTTTAAAACTTAGCAATATAAATTTTTAAAATTTATTCTTGACACAAATCAATGATGACTCGTTGACTTGACCAATATTCTAAGATAAAATTACTACTGTTATGAATAGACTGATTTTTTCACTTTTTTTTATCATAATTCCATTGGTTGCATTGGCCGATGATGTAAATCCAATGTTCGGCAAAGATAATAAAAATTCTATAAACCTTTACATTTCTCAAGGAACTGGCAGTGGTACTCTTTTCAAACTGATTGCCCCTAATTTTTGGGAATTTAACAGTATGAATAATTTTATGCTGCAATACAGCCAACCCTCGACTATTTTTAGATTACCAGGTCGTCAAAGTCTGCATTGGGTTCAAAACGTTGCGTATAGGTCTGATACTGGATTATCTTTTGGGGCACTTGGAATATCTTGGGACGCTTCCTTTTTTAATTGGGATGGTTATTATCTGGGCGGAGGGCTTGGCCCATACATGCGTGACAGTCGTGATCGTTGGGTCGAAAGCAGGTTAGTTTTTGGTTTAAAATTTTTTATTGGTAAAAGATTATCAGATCACTGGAATGCTGAATTTTATACACTGCACTTTTCAAATGGTAACTTTACACAAAAAAATGAAGGTTTTAATTTCGCCGGTTTTTCGATTGGTTATGATTTTTAGAAATTTAAAAATCTTTAATAAACAGGCTGTTTTCTGTTTTGCCTATTAATTATATATATTTTTTTACTTTTTTCTTTTAAAGCCTCCCAAGGCATAATTTCACTTATGGACAAATCTGTACTTTCATACAATGGTAATATTGTCACTATTTCTGACATAGAAAGATATGTTAATGCGTATGCAGTTATTTGTCCCGGAGTATTTAAGTATCTATTTTTTTGTGCTATGCGGTCAAAAATTTTATAAACTTCAATTGTACTTATATTTCCTTCTTTATACAAAAAACGATTATCACAAATTTCCTTAATATTCTCAATTTCTTCTTTTTTAAAAAAATTGTTATATAAACATTCTATAAAAACAGGAAAACAAAAATCATTACTGTTTCCCAATGGACACCCATTCTTAAAAAATTTACAATTATCACACTTAATCATTTGCGTAACTTTCTGAGAGACCATAAAATAAACCTTTTATTTTTTACCTTAATCTCTCTCGCGGGGGAGATTCTAGGACAACTTTTTACAAATGTAAACAAAAAAACCGCTATGAAATCCAGCGGTTTGAATTCCCAATTTTTTAATTAAAAACCACAAAATGGGCGGTTTGAATTGATTTTTATAGTTACCTATTTACAGAATTTTGTTTTCTTGAACGAATCAAATATTTTCTTATAAGTCTTTCATTTTTAAATATTCGTTCAACTTCTCGTATATGATTAATATCATCAACAGAAAATTCTGCATCTGCATAAGTAAAACTTAGAACCCCATATAAATCATTTTTTAAAATTTCTGTGTCCTTATCCAATTCAGCTTCGTTATAATGTCCTTTAAAAATTTCCCAACATGCGCTCTTTTTTGAAAAATTTGGACATTTTATAATTTTATCGACTAAACAAGCGTTTCTTTTCGACAGATTATTTTCTTTCACACAGTTAAGTTCGTAAAAAACTGTATCAAAAAAAGGTTGATTACCATCTGAATCTTTTACAAGATAAAAAGCACCCATAGGACAACGAAATTCTTCAATTCCTTTAAAAGGAATTTTCAACATTGTTTCTTTATTCATTTTTTAATTTCTTTATTTACCTGCTTTAATAGCACCAATAGTAACTGCTTCCATAAAAATACTATCTCTGATGTTTTTTATAGTATTTAAATTTTCTTTTAATATTTTTTCATTCTTTTTAAAAGCTTCTCTTTTCATCATTTCTGGTGTTATTTCTTCCAAAATAGCACAGTAGTTACGTATTATTCTTATTGCATTTTCTTCATGTAATATGGCATTTGGATTGAAAACTTCATTCAATTTTTGACCCGCGCCTTTAAACAGTTTTTTTATCGCATCATCTGTCAGATTTTGTGGTTTGAAATATTTTGAAATCATAAAAAACCTCTTTTGTAAAAAGATTAGTACAAAAAACATAAAAGTCAAGTATATCTGTAAACTAAAACCGCCACATGGGCGGTTTGAATTGGTTTTTATATCGAATTGTGTTTTGTTCTGGCGACGACCTACTCTTCCGTAGCTTAAGCCAAAGTACCATCGGCGATACGGGTTTTCCCTGTCTGGTTCGGGATGGAAACAGAGGGTGACTCCCGCTCTATAATCACCAGAACGAAACACAATAAACATCGTTTATAATCTCAAACTATCAAGAATCTTCTTATTAACTTACTCTTCAAGCAATGGTTTGATTTTACAGCAGCGTACTGCTGCAAAATCAAACACAAAAAATAAAAAGTCTATGGTTCGATTAGTATTGCTGAGCTTAATCCCTCACGGGACTTACACCTGCAACCTATCAATGTCCTAGTCTAGGACTGAACTCATGGGGATATCTTATCTTGCGACCAGCTTCCCGCTTAGATGCTTTCAGCGGTTATCTGTTCCGAACATAGCTAACCTGCGCTGCCGCGGGCGCGACAACAGGTACACCAGTGGTTCGTTCGACCCGGTCCTCTCGTACTAAGGTCAAGTTCGCTCAAATATCCGACGCCCACAGTAGATAGGGACCTAACTGTCTCACGACGTTATTAACCCAACTCACGTACCGCTTTAAATGGCGAACAGCCATACCCTTGGGACCTGCTCCAGCCCCAGGATGCGATGAGTCGACATCGAGGTGCCAAACACTACCGTCGCTATGGACGCTTGGGTAGCATCAGCCTGTTATCCCTAGAGTAGCTTTTATCCGTGTGCGATGGTCCTTCCATGCGGAACCACCGGATCACTATGACCGACTTTCGTCTCTGCTCGAGGTGTCCCTCTTGCAGTCAGGCTTGCTTTTGCCATTGCACTCACCAGCTGATTTCCGACCAGCCTGAGCAAACCTTCGCGCGCCTCCGGTACGATTTGGGAGGCGACCACCCCAGTCAAACTGCCCATCACGCACTGTCCCCCGCCCTGTTTCAAGAACGTGGGTTAGACAATAAAACACATCAGGGTGGTATTTCACTAACCGCTCCAAGCAAGCCGAGACCTGCTCTTCAACGCGTCCCACCTATCCTACGCAAATGTGTCCTAGTGCCAGTACGAAACTACAGTAAAGCTTCATAGGGTCTTTCCGTCTAGCTGCGGGTACCCGGCATTTTCACCGAGAATTCAATTTCGCTGAGTCTATGTTGGAGACAGTGTGGAGATCGTTACGCCATTCATGCGGGTCGGAACTTACCCGACAAGGAATTTCGCTACCTTAGGACCGTTATAGTTACGGCCGCCGTTTACTGGGGCTTCACATCAGAGCTTGCACTCCTCAGCTTAACCTTCCAGCACTGGGCAGGCGTCAGTCCCTATACATCATCTTATACGATTTAGCAGAGACCTGGGTTTTAAGTAAACAGTCGCCCCCACCTGGTTTGTGTCACCTGATTAAAGTTGCCTAGAAACAGGTCATCCTTATCCCGAAGTTACGGATGTATTTTGCCTAGTTCCTTCAACATAGTTCTCTCAACCGCCTTAGTCTACTCGACTCGAGCACCTGTGTTGGTTCTGGGTACGATTCTTGTGTGGGTGCTATTTCCTGGAACCTGTTCACTGCATCACCAATCCAATAAGGCGACACAATTTATCAGATCCGTCACACTCCCACGAGTCACGGAATATTAACCGTGTTCCCATCGACTACGCCTTTCGGCCTCGCCTTAGGGGTCGACTCACCCTACCCTGATTAACATTGGATAGGAACCCTTGCTCTTACGGCGTCAAGGTTTCTCACCTTGATTAGCTGCTACTCATGCCAACATTCGCGCTTCTGGTACCTCCACCGTGGCTCACGCCTTCGGCTTCGCAGGCTTACAGAATGCTCCGCTACCACACGTCTTACGACGCATTCGCAACTTCGGTAAATGATTTTAGCCCCGTTACATTTTAGTTGCCGTGATTCTAAATAGACCAGTGAGCTATTACGCTTTCTTTAAATGATGGCTGCTTCCAAGCCAACATCCTGGTTGTTATGGAATCTCGACTCACTTTCCCACTTAATCATTATTTGGGGACCTTAGTTGGCGATCTGGGCTGTTGCCCTCTCGTCCACCGACCTTAGCACCGATGGACTGTTTCCTGTACTATAATTTGCTGGTATTCAGAGTTTGATATGGTTTGGTAAGATTTTACTCCCCCTAGCCATTTCAGTGCTTTACCCCCAGCAACGAACATACAAGACACTACCTCAATAGTTTTCGCGGAGAACCAGCTATAACGGAGTTCGATTGGCTTTTCACCCCTAGACACAGGTCATCACCTAATGTTGCCATATTAGTGTGTTCGGTCCTCCAGCGACTGTTACGCCGCCTTCAACCTGCCCATACCTAGATCACCCCGCTTCGGGTCTATTACTGCATACTCAATTCGCCCTATTCAGACTCGGTTTCCCTTCGCTTACACCTAACGGCTTAGGCTTGCATGCAATAGTAACTCGTTGGCTCATTATACAAAAGGTACGCCATCACCGGAAAACCGGCTCTGACAGCTTGTAGGTATTCAGTTTCAGTGTCTATTTCACTCCCCCTTCGGGGTTCTTTTCACCTTTCCCTCACGGTACTCGTTCACTATCGGTCAATCAGGAGTATTTAGCCTTAGGACAAGGTCGTCCTATATTCAAACGGGATTTCACGTGTCCCGCTCTACTCTTGGACCAAAAAACTAGTTTTCACATACAGGACTATCACCTATTATTGTTGTGTTTTCCAACACATTTTGTTAACTAATTAATCGGCCACTGGGCTGGTCCCTCTTCGCTCGCCACTACTAAGGGAATCGCTATTGCTTTCTTTTCCTGCGGTTACTGAGATGTTTCACTTCTCCGCGTTTGCTTTAAGCACCTATGTATTCAGTACTTAATAATCCATAAAGGATTGGGTTTCCCCATTCAGGAATTCCGGGGTCAATGCATATTGACGGCTCGCCCGGACTTATCGCAGTCTTTCACGCCTTTCATCGCCTCTGATTGCCAAGGCATCCACTAAACACCCTTTGTTACTTTTTATCTTATGCTTGAAGCGTAAGTCTAAAAAATTACTTAATGAGTTTTTTAAGCATTGAACATTTAAAAATGTTCATTCAGTTGATTCTTGTTCTTTTTTTCTAATTGAATTATCTCTTTCGAGATTACTCTCTTTTTCAGAAAGATATTTTGAGATTATATTACGATGTTCAACAAATCAAATTTCTTTGATTTGCGACATAAAAACCGATTAACAAAATTACTTATAAAAAGCAGATTCCAAAAATTCCTAGGGAACATTTAAAATCGTGAAACACTTGCAAAGACAAGTCTGTGAAAGCATTTCACGATTTTAACCTCATCAATAAAAATGGTGGGTCAGGAAGAACTCGAATCTTCGACCTTCGCTGTATCAGAGCGACATTCTAACCAACTGAACTACTGACCCATAAAAACAGTGATCAACTATTACTTTTAATCACATAATCTTATAAGATCACGCAATCCAGCAATAACTGATACTAACTGCTAATTGCCATACATTTTTCAAAAAGAGATATTCAGACAGTCGCCGTTGGAATATGACCGTTTCGTGAAACGGTTTAATCTATAAAGGAGGTGATCCAGCCGCACCTTCCGGTACTGCTACCTTGTTATGACTTAACCCCAATTACCAACCCCACCGTAGGCGCCGTCCTCTTGCGTTAGACTAGCGACTTTGGGTGAAATCGACTTTCATGGTTTGACAGGCGGTGTGTACAAGACCCGGGAACGTATTCACCGCTGCATTCTGATCAGCGATTACTAGCGATTCCAGCTTCATGCCCTCGAGTTGCAGAGGACAATCTGAACTGAGGCGACTTTTCAGGATTAGCTTTGCTTTACAGCATTGCGACCCATTGTTGACGCCATTGTAGTACGTTTGTAGCCCGACCCGTAAGAACCATGATGACTTGACGTCATCCACACCTTCCTCCCGTTTGACACGGGCAGTCCCCTAAGAGTTCCCGGCATTACCCGCTGGCAACATAGGGCGTGGGTTGCGCTCGTTGCAGGACTTAACCTAACATCTCACGACACGAGCTGACGACAGCCATGCAGCATCTGTCTGTGGACCAACCGAATTGAAGAAATTCATCTCTGAATCTCGCGTCCACGATGTCAAGGGTCGGTAAGGTTTCTCGCGTAGCATCGAATTAAACCACATACTCCACCGCTTGTGCGGGTCCCCGTCAATTCCTTTGAGTTTTAATCTTGCGATCGTACTCCCCAGGCGGGATGCTTAACGCGTTAGCTTCGTCACTAAACCCCCGAAGGAGCCTAACAACAAGCATGCATCGTTTAGGGCGTGGACTACCAGAGTATCTAATTCTGTTTGCTACCCACGCTTTCGTCCCTCAGTGTCAGCAATGATCCAGAAGACTGCCTTCGCCATTGGTGTTCCATCTGATATCTACGGATTTCACCCCTACACCAGATATTCCATCTTCCTCTATCACGCTCCAGTTTGCCAGTATCAAAGGCAGTTCTGGGGTTAGGCCCCAGGATTTCACCCCTGACTTAACAAACCACCTACGGACGCTTTACGCCCAGTAAATCCGAACAACGCTTGCACCCTTCGTATTACCGCGGCTGCTGGCACGAAGTTAGCCGGTGCTTTTTCTGTCGCTACTGTCATCATCTTCACGACTAAAAGAACTTTACAACCCGAAGGCCTTCTTCATTCACGCGGCATGGCTGGATCAGGGTTTCCCCCATTGTCCAATATTCTTAGCTGCTGCCTCCCGTAGGAGTCTGGACCGTGTCTCAGTTCCAGCGTGGCTGATCGTCCTCTCAGACCAGCTATGGATCATCGCCTTGGTAGGCCGTTACCCCACCAACAAGCTAATCCAACGCGGGCACATCCATCACCGATAAATCTTTCCCCTTTCGGGCGTATGCGGTATTAGCGTTCGTTTCCAAACGTTATTCCCCAGTGATGGGTAGTTTCCCACGCGTTACTCACTCGTGCGCCACTGATGTATTGCTACACCCGTTCGACTTGCATGCCTAAGACCTGCCGCCAGCGTTCGTTCTGAGCCAGGATCAAACTCTCAAGTTTTATAAAAACCTTGATGTTTAAGCCTGTGCACAAAGAACAAAGCTGACAATAATGTCAGTTCGTCTTTACATATATTTCGCAAGACAAGTATTTTAACGAGGTTATACGATATAAATCTATGTAAACCTACTACCTGTCTAGGATATGCACATTTGACTTAAGTTTAAGTTTGGATGTTTTTCCAAATTCAACTGTCTGCATATCCCTTCTTGAAGTGATTTTGAATTTTGCAAAATGCAAAAAACATCATCACATTTGATGAGCTGCTTTATTAACAATGTTTGCAGATTTATGGGGACCCGATTCTGATTGGTCATCCCGAAAACCGCAGAATTTCAGGGGTTGGGTTTATTTTCCAACTTGAAAGCTCGCATAGTATGCGCGTAATCTATAAAAAAGTCAAGAAGAAAGTTGAAAAATATTCCAAAAAAATTTGGTTAAAAAGTTTGTAATAAAAAAACCGCCGAAATTCGGCGGTTTTCTTATTAAAAGCGATACATAAATCCAAGCTTTACCATTGGGAATATCTTGATTTTTCCCAGCTCGTCATTTGCTTCTTTTAACGCTTCTTTCTTATTTTCTTCAAAAGCAATCGAATCGATTGATGCTGCTTCCCAAGAACTTGTACCACTATTATAATGTTGCAAGTCGGTTAAAGGAACATTCAGACTAGCAGTAGCTGTTTTACTGGTAAATACTGCACCTGCATCCATATAAATTTTTATACCCCATAATAATCCCAAATCAAAACCTGTTCCCAAATATGGGCCTGCATAATTCCAGTTAACTGCTGCATTTCCTTTCATTTGACCACCAGTGTATTGATATTTTTCACCATTCAATTCAAACTCCATTGATCCGGCTGGTAAATCTGTATTTGACGTCAGTTTTGCAGAAACACCCAATTTTCCAAACATATAACCACCTGTCAAACGCCATCCGCCCAAGAACCAAGTGTTTCCGAATGGATAAAAGTCAACTAAAGCACCAAAGTGTTGTGCAGTAATAGAACCATCTTTTATTGTTACACCATTTTCATCACCTAATTCAATTCCGTCATCCATTTGCGATTTTATCGCAGAATTAATTACTGATTTAATAGGTGCGGTTGTTCCAAAATCAAAACGTCCACCAATTCTTTTCCACCAGAAAGAATCAAAATTTTTATTTGCATATCCAACAAAGCCATTTACACCACTGGTCACAGATGCGCCCAAACCAAATTGTAATCCTGCTGGAAATTTAATATCCGATTTTGTTTTATCTTCTGAAAATTTTTCAGTTACAGGTTCTTGTTTTGCTTCTACTTTCTTAACCTCAGTTTTTACTGGTTCAACCTTAGCCTCGTTTTTTGCGACGGCTGGTTTAGCCTCTGCTGTTACTGCTGTTTTTGCAGATTCTGTAACAGTTTTTACTGCGATTTCTTCTGCCACAGCAGGAACCACTAATGTTGTAAGAACTAACAAAGTTGATATTTTCTTCATTGTATTTCCTTTCTATTCTGGTTAAGTGCCAGGTCATCGAATAAAGTATAAACAATTCGATAACTTAACACAAGTTTTCATTTTTGGTTTTTAATATTTCAATTTTTGTGATATGATTTGTTGTATGAGATCAAAGATCCTTGTTTTTTCTTCGTTACTTTTTGTGCTTGGTAACTTGCCTGTCAAGGCGTCCGAGTGTTTTGGTGAAGATTGTATTATCGGACAATCAAGAATCTTGGATGTTGGTAAACCTGCCCCATTGCCCATTACATCTACTAATCAAACCCCTGATGTTGAACCTGTTTGGGATGGCGATAATTCTGATTACAATTCTTCAGGTTTTGATAAAACCGTTGATTGGCGCGATGGTGTGCCAATTTGGGACGATTCAATTTACAGCTATAAAGATAAAGATTTCAGCGATTGGACTTTGCCACCACAACGTCCTGTTGGTAAAAAACAAATCAGCAAAAAACCAGCGCAAATGACCTTTGTTCCAGAAACAGTTGTCGCTGATACGGGATCCAGAAATCAGGTCGAAGAATTGTTGGTACCAACAAAGCCAACTGGCGATATATGGTCTGATAAAAAATATGCTGCCCAAGATTTATCAAATCGTGTTAAGCAGGCTTTTGAAGACAAAGAATATAATGAATGTCCATTTGAAACAGATACAGAATGCGATATTTGGCGTAAAAAACCCATGGTTAATGAAACGGTTTCACCACGCAGCACAAAAATACTTCCACAAAAAATGGATGACTTTGTTGCAGCCGCAACAGAAAATAAGAATATCAAAGCCAGCGAAAAAGTTGCTGCACCATTCTTGGCTCGTTATAAAATGTTAATGCAATCTGCCCAAGCTTGCTGCTCGGATGGTATGGTTTACGAATTAAAACGTGCTGGTGCCAGTGATGGATTGGTTTATAAATTCTTGTCAGACGATGCAAATTTTTACGGACTTAGCAGCAGATGTTTAATGATGTCTGACGAAGATTTGGATAAAAAATACCCAAACACTGCAACTGCAGCAGTTGCTGCGGACGTTCGAAATGGTTGTCTATGCCGTGGCAGACAATGGTTTAATGCTATGCTTGCACCATTCGAAGAAGCATATGAAGCAGCCCCAGATTTTGCAAAATCAAAATTCAATTATAAATACACCGATGGTCTGCAACGTGAAATCACTGTATCTGTAAATGATGATGTGCAAAATGTACTTCGTCAGCTTTCTATGTGCCCATAAAGAACACATTTTTCCGATATAATTCTTTGATATTTCGTTATTTTGAATTTTGTCTTTGAAAATTCGTATTTTTTGTTCTATAATCGCCCCATGTTAAAAATTATAAAGTCTTTATTTATGCCACGTGGTAACAAAAAAACCGCTGGTGAATTGTCATCGCAATTTGGATTAAAATTATCCGGCGATCCGAAAACCTTAATAAATGGTGTTGCACCAATCGCAGATGCCAAGGCTGGTCAGCTGGCGTTTTATTCAACTGAACGAAACAGTGCTGCTTTTAAAAACCTTCCTATTGAAGTATTAAAAAACACCAAAGCCAGTATAATTTTGGTTCAACTTGAACATGTCAAAGATGCGCCTAAGGGTGCAACTTTGCTGATATCAGAAAGTCCACGTGGTGACATAGTAAAAATAATCGGTGAAATATATCGTGAAAAACCAAGATTCGGAATACACTGGGCTGCGCACGTAGAACATGGTGTTTTTTTTAGAAAAAGACGCAGTGTTTATATCGGTCAATTCGCCAGTGTTGATCGTGGTGCAGTTTTGGAACCAGATGTTAAAATTTATCCAAACGCATTCATTGGACAAAATGTGAAAATTGGTCGTGGAACTATTGTCCATGGTGGGGCACACATTGAAAATGCAACTATTGGTGAAAATTGTGTGATTTACCCAAATGCTGTTATTGGTAAAGATGGTTTTGGTTTTACACGCCAAGAAGGCAAAAATGTTTTTATTCCACACGTTGGTCGTGTTGTGATTGGTAATCGCGTTTCAGTTGGCAGTAATTCCTGTATTGATCGTGGCGCAATGACAGATACCATAATTGGCGAAGGAACAAAAATTGATAATCTTTGCCAAATTGCACATGGTGTAATTATTGGTTCCGAATGTTTCTTGGCCAGCGGTGTTGGAATCGCTGGGGGTTGTGTTATTGGTGACCGCGTTTTATTGGGCGGACATGTTGGAATTGCAAACGGTGTTAAAATCGGAAACGATGCCGAGGTTGGTGCAAACAGCGGTGTGTTCCGCAATATTCCAGATGGCGAAAGACAGATGGGATATCCAGCAGTTGCCGGTATGGAATTTATGCGTGCACATGCTTGGTTAAAAAAACAAATCAGGGGTTAATGTTTTAACATTATCCTGAAATTCAACTATTTTTATGGAGTAAAAAATGATAGACGCAAAAGGTATCGAAAAAATTATTCCGCATCGTGGTGATATGCGACTGATTGACGAGATTCGTGAAATAGAAGAAACCAGTGGTGTTGGTATCCATCATGTTCGTCCTGATGAATTCTGGTGTGCTGGACATTTCCCAAGCGAACCAATTATGCCTGGCGTTTTACAAATAGAAGCAATGGCGCAAACCGCATGCTATATTGCTTTTGTAAAAATGGGTTCAACAGATGGTAAAACACTTGGTTATTTCACAACTATGGAAAAAATCAAATTTTATCACATGGTAAAACCTGGTGATATTTTGGAATTGCATGTTGAATTAACAATGTCAAAAATGAAACTTTACAAATTCCATGGTATTGGTATGGTCGGGGGCAAAAAAGTATCCGAGGCAACCTTTACTGCGATTATGGAAACCCGCGAATAACAAACCGGCGATTGCCGGTTTTTTTACTTTAACATTTCTTTCTTTTGTGATAGAATTAACGAAAGAGAGAATATGAAATCCTTAATACGTTTTTTTGCGTTTATTCTGTGCCTTGCACCAAGTGCACTGTGGGCAGATGGTGATCTTACCTCGTACGATGACAGTATGGGGACTGTGAATAATAATAACTGGAATCAAATGATGAACAGCAGAACACCTGCGGTTGATTTCGGAAATTGTAACGCTTTAATTTTACGCTGTGCTTCACCAAAGTGTGCAACTGGTGGCTGTACCAGCATGGATATTGCAACACCAATTGTTTCTGGTTGTGTTATGTCAAATTCAGTTTGCAAGAAATATGGTGACGATTTGGTTCAATCTATTGCTGCACAGATTGTTGCAAATTCCACTGCCAAGGCAAATGCTGCAAATACCGCTGCACAAAAAGATGCTGCACAACAACTGGCATCCCAATCTGCTGAACAAATGCAACAAATGCAAACACAGATGCAACAGTTGCAAAGTCAAATAACAGAACAAAATTCCCAGACAACTGCCAGTATCCAGGCTGCTTTGGATGAACAAAAAAAACTGGCTGAACAAAAACAAACTGCCGATGCAAATAAACCAGCTACAACAACTGATTCAACCGTGACAACTGCTGTAAATAATGGTGTTTCAGCCGAAGTTCTGGCGCGCGAACAGGCATCCGGTCAGATAATGAGCAAGCTGGAAAGTGCTCAGGATTCATTGACCACTGTAAAGAAAACAATGCAAAATGTTTTTGACTATGCGGGTTGTGATTCATCTGGTGATAACTGCACAGGTCCAAAACGTATAAAGGCTTTCAAAGAAAAAGCAAATGGATTTTTTGAACCGTATGAAGATTCATTGGACGAAGTTTATGATGCGCTGATAATGGCACAAAGCCTGGGTGTCGACATCACAGATATTTACATGATGTTGAACGGTAGCTGTAATGTTTGGGGAAAGTATTTGTGTGAACCTTGTAAGGCTGGTGATAAAGATTGTAATAATAATTTCTATGATGTAAAAAAAGATCCTCAAACAGACGGAAGCTTCAAAGTTTCTGCTGCACAACCTCATTGTCAATTGTTGCAAATGCTTACAAATCAACAAGAAGTTCAACAAAACTGGCTTGACATGGATACAGGTTCCTCAGGTGGTATACGTGTTGCCTGTGCATCTGATGCAATTGATAATTCGGCATTATTCCGTAATCGTAAAAAGAAAGCAACAATTGATGTCGATGTTTTGCAGCGCATAATCTCCCAAGACGCACCAATATCAAATAATTCTGATTTATGGTTGTATTGCTATCTTAACGATAATGATTCTGAAAAACTACAAAAAGCGGTATCTTTGAAAAAATTACCAAATCCGGTGTGTGTAAAAGATGTTTCTGAACCAGTAAAAGAATCAAATTCAACTGGATGCGATGAAGCAAATGCTGATAATAATCTTTATATAAACCCATTGGTCTCGATTTGTACCGTGCATGCTTATAATATTGGAAGTACTTCCAACCCTGAGGACAAAACAGTTAAACAGAATATGAATACTGTTATCGCTTTGAAAACAACTATTATAACTCAGCAGATGAAAAAACAATATGATTACCTGGAAACAACTATTAAAAGATTAAGAACCCAGCTGGAAAAGGCAATCCTGACGAATAAAATGGAAGCTGCCGGTGCAGAGTCATCGGAATCGTCTTATAACAGCGGTAAATCATCAAATAAAAATATAATATTAAGCGGCGCCCAAGATTGTAACACTGTTTATTCTAATTCTGATTTATTAACTTGTCTTGGTAATAATCTGAATTTAATTGCATCTTCAAATGATAAAACAAATGCACGCAAACAGTTGGAATCTGATTTAAAATTATTCGGAGCGTTAGCATCGGAAAACAACAAAACTACCAAGTGTTCAAATCTTAATAATACAAACATGAATGATTGTATAGCAGAATATCGTATAAAAATAAGATCTCAATCTAGTACTAACACGCAAAAAAGCAACACTAATTCATACCAAAACAGTAACCCTGGTGGTATGTGATTAATCAATTATAAAAACGCTCCTTTCGGAGCGTTTTTAAATTAAACATAAATTGTTTTTAGAAACCTTTTGGAGTTTCCATCTTTACTTTGGATACTTTTTTATCCAATGCTTTAACTACATCGTCTGTGATGTCCAGGTTTTCAATCTTTCCACCAACACGAGCAAAACGACCGTCAACAACCAATGACAGGTTCTTTTTTGCAATGATACCTTCGATCAATGGATCCAAGTGTTTTGCCTGAATTTCATTCAAAGCATTTTGAAAAGATGCTTCTACGCTTTGTGCACGTTCAGACAAAGAGCGTTGCAATTTTGCAATTCTGGTTTGATAATCGGCAACACGGCGTTGTAAAGCGTCCCTAGACAAAACATCTTGGGATTTTTCAATTTCAGATTTTTCTTTTTCCAAAGCTTTTTGTTCGCGTGTCATTTCATCACGTAATTTTGATTCATACGATTCTTTTTGGCTGCGCAAGTCTTTCAAAACATTGGCCTCGGTTTGAATTGCATCCATACGGATTACAGCAATACGCAAATCAGAACCTTTAACGGCGTCAGTTGTTACTTCGGACAGTGCCTTATCAACACTCATATTTGTGCGCAAAGCAGAAATGCCCCAAACACCTAAAACTGCAACAACTGCAACTGCAGATGCAATTATTCCAATCTTGGTATATTTTTTTACGCTTGGATTTTCAAGCATATTTGGTTTTTTCATTGTCATGATTCCTTCCTTTTTTTATAGGTGGTGAAATTATAGCAACAAAAATTTCAAATTAAAAGAAATATGTTTGCCCTAGCGTGCGGGAGAAATTCTTATCTCGACCCGGCGATTCGTCAATCTGCCAATGTCATCTTGGGCAGCGATTGGGCGGGCCGAGCCTCGACCAACAATAAATATTCTAGATGTATTAATTTCATCCTGGGCCAAAAACAAAGCGACCCTTTCCGCCATATCCAAAGATAAAGCCCGTGCGGCATTCTGGTCACGCATAGAATCGGTGTATCCCGCGACCTCTATAAAAGTTGCATCATATTTTTTAAGAATTTCTGAAATTATCCCCAGGGTATCTTCGCCAGAGCTTGAAATTTCTGGTGCATCCATTTTAATAAACGCATCCCTGACCAAAATTACTACGATATCCGTACCCGCACGCTGAACTGAAATTCCAGGTTTACGCAAAGAATCATAAAGTTCATATTCCAGCTTTTCCATATATTTCAAAGCAAAACTGTTTTCATTTGCGTCCTTATCCCCGTATTCTAATTTTACAGAATTTAATTCCGAAGTTATTAATTTACCCCCTGCCCCCAGATAAACAGGTTTTTTTGCAATTTTAGCTTCTGCTGTCATATCTGTAAAGCTGGAACCTTGTAAATAATTCCCCCAGTTTTCGCGTGGCGGTGTAACATAACGAACACAGGCTGATAACAGTCCGATTAAAACAATTGGTAAAAATATTTTTTTTGAATTCATTATTGAACTATCAGTGAAACATCATTTTTACCCGCAGCACAGAAGTTACCGGGATTTGTTTCACTGCCATTTACACGGATAGCTGTTGTCCAATTCAATTTAACAGTTGTAAGGTATGCACAATCAGATTTAGACAATCCAACCAGGTTTATATTAAATTCTTTTCCATCAACACTGGATGTAATTGTCCATCCAGATCCACCAATTGGTGTCTTGTTATTTTTAAGTGCACCTGCTTTTATCAAATAATCAACTGATACGCCGGTATAATCACCCTTAACTTCCAATAACAATTTTGTATTTTTTGCAATCAGTTCCAATTGGTCTGTTGCAATTATTCTGTTCTGACGCGTGCGAATTGTGTTATAAGCCGCAATAGCACCAGCAGTTAAAATACCACTTATTGCCAAGACACCTAATACTTCGATTAATGAACGACCGGATTCTTCTCTCATACTTTAACCCCTTTGATTTTTATTTCACACCAACTATCTCTGCATCACCAAATAAAGAAAGAGCATTTGCAATCATTGGATCAGATTCCAGTTCTTCACGTTTTTGTTCAGTAACTGTTTGTTTATTTATCGATTCATTTATGCGTTCGATTATCCAATCTTCACCGGTGCTGTCTGATAACCAATTTGAAAGCTTTCTTGCAAAATCAGCATCACCCTTGCGGTCAAAATATTTTATTTTTCCATTTTCCATTTCTGAAACTTCGATATTGCTGCTGTAATAAGTGAACAGCAAAAGTTCTTTTGATTCTTGCAAAGCATTTGCCAAATCAGATGCGTTCAAAATCGATACAACTTTTTTTTCAGATACTTTTGATGCAGGTGCACCAGCAGTTACCTTTTTATTCAATATTTCTTTTATATTATTTGTACCAGAACTTTTTTCAGATTCTTGTTTTAACAATTCTGGAACACTTGGCATATCTGCAATATGCATCAAACGAACAATCAACATGTCAAAGCATTGTTTCTGATTTCCGGCCGCCTGCATTTCTGGAACAGCAGCAACCATAACCTGCCATATTCTGGAAAGTGTATTCAAAGAAACTTTGTCATTTATTTCTTTTATAATATCTTTTTGATCTGCTGTATATGGTGCATTATTTGCACCTCCTGCGCGTAATGCAGGGTGCATTCTGGTTGCCCAATGTGTCCATTCCATCATATCATTCAAAAGCATAGACAGGTCCGCACCATTTGTATAAATACTGTCTGCTTTGTCCAGCGCAACTGCAACGTCACCAGACAATAATATTTTCATAAAATCTACAACAACGCATCTGTCTGCACGTTTTAGCATATCCAAAACAGCTTTTTCATCAACCTTGCCACCAGTTTGTGCAATTGCCTGATCTAATAAAGATAATCCATCACGAACAGAACCATCCGCAGCGCGTGCCAATAATTCATTTGCAGCATCAGACAATTCAATTTTTTCATTATTTGCAATCCAAGCAAAATGTTTTTTCAGTGTTTCAACTGGGACGCGAACCAGATCAAATCTTTGGCAACGAGACAAAATTGTAACTGGGACTTTTCTGATTTCAGTTGTTGCCAAAATAAATATTACGTGTTCTGGTGGTTCTTCTAGTGTTTTCAGCAATGCATTGAATGCACTGGTTGATAACATATGAACTTCGTCGATTATATAAACACGATATCTGCCGTTTGTTGGACGATATTGTGAAGCATCCAAAATATCACGCATATTATCAACGCCTGTGTGTGACGCAGCGTCAATTTCCAAAACGTCAATATGTTGACCAGCTGCAATAGATTTGCAATTTTCACAAACACCACAAGGTTTCGCAGTTGCTTTGTTTGAAGATAAACAATTCAGAGCTTTGGCCAAGATTCTGGCGGTACTGGTTTTTCCAGTTCCCCTGATACCTGTAAAAATATAAGCATGCGCAATACGCGAAGTATTAATCGCCGTGGTTAAAGTTTTAACCAAAACATCCTGTCCAATAAGGGATTCAAAATCTTGGCTGCGATATTTACGCGCCAGAACTGTATAATTGCTATCCATTCAAAAACTTCCTTTGGGAAGAGCATAGCAAATGCACATCAGATTTCAAGAATTAAAGTTGAAAAAATTATTTCAAATTAGATATAAAATCGGGAAAAGAATTTTCATCTTCTTCATTTGATTCAGATGTTTCTTCTTCTGTGACTGGAACTTTTTCTTTTGGATCACGTTGAGAATCTATTTTTCCCTGTTCACTGGAAACTATACGACCGTAATGTTCCGCCATCTGTAACAAGCGTTCACGTTCTATTTCATCGGATGTTTGACGTGCTTGGTCAATGTATTGTTTGCGTTTTTGACGCCATTTATGACAGCGCTGGATCATAAGCCCAACAGACATTTGATTTTTTTTATTTTGCATATTTTATCTTTAATTGGAGGTAAATTTGGATAGCAAATAAATCACTATCGTTCTAATCAACTGCTTGATAATAAATCATCTGAAAACCGATTGCAATATTTTTTTTCATTGCACCAAAAAAGCGGTTTTAGTAAAGTATTGGTTTGTAGGAGGGTGCTTGTGCAAAGGCAGGGCGGAAACTTTTTATTACAAGCCTTGCTGGCTTTGGCATTAATTATTGCGTTCATTCCGTTTTTTACGCAAAAGCTGGCTATTCGCGATAAAGATTCTCAAATGTATGCTGTGTCCAATCAAATAGAAACGGCACAAACTGCTGCTGGAATTTATATTCGTGAAAATTTAGATTCTTTGGAATACAACACTTCTATTCTTTCTGGAAATAATTTTACAGATACCTTGGAACCGTATGGTTTGCCTTTGGGATTTATCCCGCGTACTGCTTTTGGTCAAAAAATATCCCTTGTGATTGATAAAACCAAGGATTCAACTTCTGCATATCTTGAAATATCTGGTGGAAAACTTTCTGGTATTGAACGGGCCGAGATTGTTCGCAGATTGGGATTTTATGCATCTGAAAAAGACGGAAATGTTTATATGATTATTCCGTTGGATGAAAGTTTTTCTGATATTGTGAAACGTAAAGAAAAAAAACCAGACTCAAACGGCTTTTTGTCGGAATTGAATATGGGTGGATTTAAACTTGAAAATATTTTTTCAATATTTGGAAGAAATGCTGAATTTGAATCAACACAGGCTAATAATATTTCTCTATTTGGTTCAGAAGGTGGTAAAAAAATTCGTAGCGTTATAGAAAATTTATCTGCGGACAAAGCCATATTTCAAAGTAATCCCGGGGAAGCTGCATTATCAATAACACGTGGAACACTTGGATTGGACAGTTTGTCTGCAAAAACAATTTCCAGGTTTGGTGATTCTGGAAATTTCACATCTGGTTCTGCATCGGTTTATGATTTTTCTATGACTGCTGGCAAAACCAGTTTCACAGGTCCAACAAATTGGAAAGTCCAAGGAAATATGATTCTGGATAATATAAATTTGTCAGTAGAACGCTTGGAATTATCTTCATTTTTAAATGCTGCACGTGGACAAGATGTTTTTATAAATCCAGACTCATTAGAATACAGCTCGGAAAGCGGTGTAGAAGTTGATAAAATATATGCTGCAAATATTACATTACGTGACCAAACATCAACAGCGTTGGCAAACGGTAAAACTGGTGCGGTTATTTTGGATATCAGACCAGCGGGAACATCTGTTTTGCCAGACGTTCTGGTCGACAGTATAAACAATGACAATTTCAAAATATTATCAAAACCAACCGAAGATGATTCTTCTACTGTTACTTGCAAATCTATAATTTCTGGCCTTAACGGTGTTTATAATTCTAAATCTTTATCACAAAATATTATTTGCCAGTATGTTTATTGGGAAAGATTGGAAAAAAGAATTAATGTAAAACAATGTTTGTTGGATGGAAAAAGTGATTGTGATTAAAGAAAATATTTTTTCTGAAAATTTTAACACTGTCAGAAATACCGAACAGCGTGGCGCCAGCATATTGGAAATATTATTGGTGCTGGGAATCATAGCAATCTTAAGTCCATTTATTTATAATCAAATTTCCGAAACTTCACAACAGATTCGTGACATATCTATTGCAAAGCAAGTTATCAGTTTGCACGATCCTGTTCTTAACTTTGTACGGGTTAATCAAGATAAATGGCCTAATATTGCACAAATAAAACTGAATGCGGATGAACTTAATAAAATTACAGATTCAGCACATGCCGGCTTTGTTGATAAATACCAGGTTAACGGTTCAATTGTAACTGATGTTTATCTGGCTTTTGATTTAGGTGGAGATGCATTACACACAGCTAAGGTTGTAAAGCAAATTGGCATGGACGCCGCCAGCGTAGACAAAGATGGTGTTGCATATGGAACATCTTGGGCTGTGACCGCCCCAGATTTCAAACCAGGTGATCTGGTTTATCGTGTGAATTACAGCTTTGTGGGCGACGATGTTTCAAAATATTTACATCGCAGCACTTCTGGAAAAGATGATTTTAATGTTATGCAGCGAAATTTGAATATGGGAAAATTCAATATTTTCAATATTGGTACTTTGGCTGCTGAATCTGTAAAAATAAAAGATTTGTCAGCTGCATTTATGGAATCAAAAAATGTTAACGCGGGATCTGTATATTTTTCCAGTGGCGCAAATATGGATGCCGGCAATGTAAATATTGGTTCTATGCGGGTAAGCGATGATATTTCAGGATTCAGAAATATTTCTGCAAAGAAATTAAACGATTCTGGTTTTTCTACTAATGGTAATATTATTACAGACAAGGCAACTGTTAATAATTCTTTAAACATTGGTAACAACTTAACCGTGAAATCTGATTCAACAAAAACTATTTCCGGATTTTCAGGAATAATTGCGCATTCAATATATACATCTTTCTTGTATTCTGACCAGATTAATTTTTATAACAACTATGGATTGACAGTTTCTGGTGAATTAATGATGTCTGCCACACCACCTATTAAAATCGGAAGTTGGTCTTTTCCGTCATCTACACCCCCAAAGTTTTCAGAACTTGGACTTTACCGTGCAACAATTCCAAATATGCCAAGCGATTCAGATTTCAGCAAAATACTTAAAACCGGATGGAAGCAATAGAATTTATGAAAATAAAAAAAATCATCTTGAACAAAAATAATGAACGTGGCGGAATGTTGATTGAACTTTTATTGACCCTGGCATTGGTGGCTGTGGTTTTGCCATTTATTATAAATTTTCAAAAATCACGTATTGAACGTTCAGAAAATATCGCCATAGAAAAACAAATTGAAACTGTTCAATCTGCTTTGGAAAAATATATTAATACAAACAAAAAAGAATTACTTAAAACTGTTGGTAAAAATATAACCAGGGTCGAGGTTTCAGATCTTGCAGACTATGGAATCAGCGAAGATTCATTAAAACAATATGGCGATAAACTGCAAATCAGAATATTAAAATCCAGTGATAATAATGGTCATTCAACATTACAAGGAATTATTGTTTTAAACGATAAAAATATTTCACCAATAAGAACACGGGAAATTATAAACTTGGGAAATAATAAAATGGGTTTTGTTGAAAAAGGCAAAGCATTTGGTGCATTTGGAACATGGCACGGTAATGCTGTTGATTTTGGAATTGAAGGTCTGCATGGTATTGTTGGAACAACTAATACAAAACTGGATACAAATGAATATTTATGGCGAATACCGTCTGAAAACTCTACAGATGCAACTATGGAATCTGATTTGAATTTGGCTGGACATAATATAACTGAAACAAAATTACTTGATTCAGACTCCGCAAAATTTGAAGAAATTTTAAAATCCGAGAAATCTGTTTCGGATAATCTGACATTTCAGAAAAGAGTAATTGTGGATAAAAAAGTTACTATTAAGGACGCTGTTGTTGCTGGAACATTATCTTCAGATTCAAGAAGTATGGATGTATCGGGGATATTAACTTTGGCAAACTCTGCCAGGTTTGCAAGTTTTACAACCGATGATATGTGGGTAAATAATTTAAATTTATCTGGATTTTCTGTTTTAAACCCTTCTGGTTCGGATGCAACAGTTCTAAAAGTTAATAAAACAATTGATATGGTTGCAGGACATGTGACCGCTATGTTTGTTACCATTGGATTTGATAACTCTGTTACCCCAAAATTGATTGTAAAAAGTCGTATCGAAGATTCATCTGATTCTAATTACTTTTGGGATGCAAACACTAGCACAGCTAACCTTTCTGATATATCATTAGCCGAGTTAAGCCGTATGGCACCATTGATTGTAAAAAAAGAAGCAGCAACCAAAACAACCAGTAGTCAATCATTTAATTCTGTTGTTACAAACGATAATGCAACCGCTTCAGATTTTATGAATGCAATTTCTGAAATCCAGAAAAAAGTTAAGTTAAAATATAACCAATTGAATTTGAATTAAATTATGGTATAAATCTGATAATGAAAACCGTATGTGAATTTTGTAAGACTGAATATACTTTGAACTCGGCACCGACTTCGCCTGTTCAATGTATTGTTTGCGGACATGTTTGGAATGTAAAACAACCCAGACGCAAAAATTCCTTTTTGGTTTTTATTGCCTCGATATGCGCATTATTGGCCGCAATTGTTTTTACTTTTGTTGTGATTGCTCAATACAATTCAAATGATATTAAAAAAAATCCTTTAACTGCAAAGATTTCTGAAATAAATACAATTACTGACGAAGCTGGCGTTCAGCACTTTGTTGTTAACGGTTTTGTAAAAAATAAATCCAAAGATATTTATGGTGTTCCAGATTTAATAATTATTTCACATGATGACCAGGGAAACATTTTAACCCAACAAAAGGTTATGTCACCCGCAACACTTTTAGAAAGTGGAAATACCGCACCATTTTCTTATATTTTATCTTCACCTGTTACTGGGGTGAAAAAAATAACCATAGAATTTAAAAAATAAAAAAGGATTCAAAATGAAGATTTTTAACTTTTTATTTTTATGTTTGTTTATGCCTTTTGCAGCTAATGCAGACAACACAACACCAACAATTATTCGAAAAAGCATTTTTTCCACCAGCACTGATTGGGAATCCGTAACAGGATTACGACTTTCGGAATTCAGTGTCGAATTTTCTGGTGATAAAAAATTGGTTGGTGATGGGTTAGAATTGTATTTTCTGGACAGTTTTCCGTGCTTTGGTCAGACAGATTCCGCCAGGATTTGGATTGGTGATAATGGTAAAACAGATGGTGAAATCCGTCTGACGTGTTTGATGACTCCAAAGACTGTTACTTTTGCATGGAGAAATGTGGAGCGTGATGCAACCCAAGATACGACTACTGGTATTCTGGAATGCCCTGTTTATGGTAATAATTATTTGAAAGTTGACTTATCAAAATGCAATCGCGGCAAAGATTGGAAGGAATACAGGTAATAAATAATGTCTGAAAATCGCATTTTTGTTGTTTCTGAGTCAGATATTGGTCAAAGATTAGATAAATTTTTGGCATTGCAGTTGCCAGAATTTTCCAGAACTGAAATTCAAAAATTCAAAGTTTCAAAAATAATTGGTGACACAGAAATTGATGTAAAGTTTTCTGACAAGGTAAAACAAGATGAAAAATTTAATGTTCTAGTTGTACCAAATTCAAATTTCTCTGATCAACTTTTATCATCAACTGATTTTGATTTAAATATTTTATTTGAAGATGATGATATCATAGTTGTTAATAAACCCAGGGGAATTGTTATGTACCCTGGTGCTGGGGTATCATCTGGAACACTGGTTCAAAATATCCTGGCACATACGAAATTATCTTCTTTGGGTGGAACAGTTCGTCCAGGTGTTGTTCACAGACTGGACAAGGATACCAGCGGTGTTGTTATTTTGGCGAAATCAGATACAGCCTTTCGTGAATTGGTAAAAACATTTTCCATACATGATTTAACCAGAAAATATGTCGCTTTTGTTTGGGGTGTACCAAACTGGGAAAGTGCTGAAATTACAGGCAATATAACACGTTCCAGCCGTAACAGGCAAAAAATGACCATGGTAAAAAGGGGTGGTAAAGATTCTCACACCCATGTTGAATTGATGAATATTTGGGAACATGATAAAATATCAGAAATCAGATGTACCTTGTTGACTGGTCGTACACATCAAATCAGGGTTCATTTATCTGCACATGGTTTTCCTGTTCTTTGTGATCCGGTATATGGTCGTGGTTCAGCCAGAATAGGCAGTGTAAAAAAACCTGAATTGTTAGAATTTTTAAAAACTCATGATGGTCAAATGCTTCATGCCGAGGTTTTAGATTTAAAACATCCTGTAACAAATGAAAAAATGCACTTTAAATCCAGATTACCAGTCGATATGCAACAGCTGAAAGATATACTTAATTTTTCAATGTAATTTCTTTATTATTTTGTTTATTTGACTGTGTTTTTATGTTATAATAAAGCAATGATATTGGAGGAAGTCTAATGATTTTTCTTAAAAAAGTATTCGGTTTTATGTCTGTTTTGGCGGTTATTCCTGCGGCTTCTGCTTCGACCGCACGTCCAAGTGTTCTTGGAAGTGCAGTGTCCAGAATGCCTACAATAACTGCTCAGATTAGTGGTAATTCCACATCGTCTACATCTGGTAATACCGCTGTATCGATGCTTGCCGACAAAGATTGTATTGATGCATACACAGCATGTATGAAAGGTGGCGATGTTTGCGGTGCAAACTTTGAAGAATGCACCAATAATACACTGTTCTTTGGCAAAAAACCACAATGCGCCAGCACTTTGATGCAGTGCAAAACCTCCGGTGTAAACAGCCTTTTTGGAACAAGCAATCAAACGGCCTTTTCTAATAAAAATTCTGCTGGTGAATATGTTTATCCAACTAGTGGCAGTGTTCTGGGTCAACTGATTGGTGCGGCATACGTTAACAATCGCTATGACACCAGCACTTGTGTTAAAAAATATACCAGTTGCTTGAAAAAAGATGATGTTTGCGGTTCAGATTTCGAATTATGTACCAGCAATGCCGAATTTCAAACACAAAAGATTTTCTGTGAATCAACACTTGCAAGATGCGAAAATGGTGGCAAAACCGAATTGTTTGGTTCAACTAATACTGCTGCTAATCCAACAGCAACCAGCCGTCTGGGTGTTATGATTTCCGAAGGCGCTGCTTTGGCAGCTGTTAATGCAGTTGCAACTTGTTACAAGGTTGCAGACCAATGTATTTTGAATGCTTGCGCACAAAATCCTTATAAATGCAAGGAAGGAACATCTC
Source organism: uncultured Muribaculaceae bacterium (assembly GCA_965231035.1). Lineage (GTDB taxonomy): Bacteria > Pseudomonadota > Alphaproteobacteria > Rs-D84 > Rs-D84 > JAFGMC01. The sequence goes on along the minus strand of OZ246409.1, from coordinate 583,944 downwards.
ACACATTGGTTGATGCAGCTGGAAATACTTTTGTTGCAAATCCAACGACTACTACAACTCCTTATGTAACAGATTCTGGTGCAGTTAATAAATCTGAAATTGCAGGTTTCTTGAAAGATTCTTGTTATGATACAATTGGTGCAAACAAGTTCTGCTATGCTACATTCGTTGGAAATGGTGTTATGCCAACAAATTCTCAACTTCAAGATGAAGATAACAAAGATACTATTTATTCAGATGCTTATTCTTCACGTATGAATGATTCTATGAAGTCCAAAATTGATGATTTAATTACAACATTTGATAAAAAGACAAAACAGAAGTGCCAAGATACAATTACATCTTGTGCGATGCGTACATGTGGTCAAGGCAGCGGTGCGGCATGCTATGCATCTGCATTTGATTCTGATAATACTATCAAGGGTGTTACAAATCCAACAACTTTGGCTGATATAAAATATGGATGCGAAGCTGTTGTAAATAACGATACATACTGCAAGTACTCGGTTGTAACATTTCAATCTGCAACTGGTATTATAAGCTATTTGTCGGGCAGTTTGTTTGATATCTTGTTTACAGCCGCAAATGATACAACTGCAACGAATCCTGATGCGGTTGGTGCAGTTGCTGCTTTGAATTCAAAGCTGTCATTGTCTTATAATCAATCTTCTTTGGATAACATGAAAAGACAGTGCCAGGCAATCGCCACAGGTTGTGTAAAATCAATGTGCGGTGAAGATTATTCTAATTGCTATCGCAACCGTACAGACGTCTATTCTGTTCTGACAAACACTGGCAGTGCTTCATTTGATAAAAGTATGAACAAGGTCGGTGGTGTTCTGGATCACACAATTATAATTGGTTTATGCATGAACAGTGTCAAGAACAACCCAACATGCGAAGAACATATCAAGGCTGAATCTGCTCGTCGTACAACAGGGCCCAGCACAGCAGACTCTTGGGGTACTGGTGTAACAGATACTCGTACAGGATGGTTGGATTCTGGAACATATTCTGCCACATCCAGTGGTAACATCCAAGATACTGACGCTGATGGAAATCTGCTGTGCACAACAGGTGCAAACGGAACTGGTGATGCTGGACGTTGCGACAGCTCTAATGGAAGATATGTATATCCAAAAATGGTATCTGAAAATGCATATAATATTGCACAATCAGAACGTTCTGTATTCAACGACCTTATCTATGATTTGGAAATCGAAGCTCAGGCAAAATATAATGCCAAGCTGACAAAACAACAAAATATGTGCTTGTCCGATAACGAAGGCGGTATCATTGGTGCTCGTGAAAATGGCAGCACATATATGTGGGTAAAAATGAAAAGTGCAAAGGTTCCAGCAAGCTATGCGTCTAATGGTCTAAAAGACAGTCAATTCTCTGCCAGCAACGATTTGTACGGAAGCTTCTGCAGAATCCGCATCACATTGCAATCTGATGACAAAGATATCCAAGATGCAATTAATTCTGGTAAAGATTGGAGCACAGCATACTATGCAGCCGGTGATTCATTCACTTGCGGCAGCTGGATCCCAGGCAGTGAACTGGAAGCAATTGCAAACAAAGTTGCAGCCCGAGAGACTGGTACATCATCTAGCGGTAAAATGACCAAAGGTCAAAGATGGTTGACTGCTGGTACGTCAGTATTGGGTGCCGTAGGTGGTGGCATTGCTACAAATTATCTACAAAAAGGCAGCCTTGGTGGATTATTGGGAACAGATGATACAAAAGAAGTTACTAAATCCAATAAAGAAGCAAAAGCATGCGAAGATAAATTTATGGCTTCTATCAAAGAACTACAAGATGCCAAAAGTAATAGCGATCAAAAACAAGATGCTGTTGTATCTGAACGTGTTTCAACGTTGGGGTATACATATAAAATTGTATCTACAAGCGCAGACAATGCAAACAAGGGGACTCATATAGATAGCGCTATTAGCGAAATGCAAGGGAACCTGAACCTTTGTGGTGCAACTGACAAACCAATATCAAATGATAGTAACACTCGTAAGATTGTTAATGGTGCTGGGGCTGTTGTTGGTGGTATTGCGCTGGGTGTTGGTACCGCGCAAGTTATCAAAGCGGGTAATCGTGCAAAATTCGATTCCGAACAGGAATCTTGGATGAACGATGTTGGTAATCATATCCGTTGTTATATCGGCGCAGACGAAGTCGGTATGTACGGTGATATAATCAGCACTGAAATGGAATAATAAAAATCCCGCCAAATGGCGGGATTTTTAAGTTATCAGTTATAAGTTATAAATTATAAAAACTAGTACCTGATACCTAATATTCAGTACTAAATACGTATAATACCTAGTGCCTATTTTTTATTCACGCGCAAATGTTCCCTTTTCTCGCTTTGCTCGCCAGAAATTATAACTTACTTAGTTACTTTCATTATTTTATTCCTTTTGCCTTCATTAAAACTATGACAAGACAAGTGCAATGACACAATGGAAACCTAGGACTGGGAATTAATACTGATAATTAATAATTGATAACTAATAACTAAAAAACCGCCATTTGGCGGTTTTTTTATTGTTGTGTTCCAGAAATAAGCCCTTTGACCCTGTCCATAGATTCTGAATCGTCCAAAGCCGTCCAGATTGTCAAAGATGATTCTAAATCACTTTTCGCAGATTCCATATCACCCATTCTAACTTTTAATGCAGCTGCCTTTTCAAAATAACCTGCTGCACGACGTGATAAATCCTCACGAACTTCCTTGTCTGTTGCACCTTGAATCTGTTCAGATATTATACGGACCGCGGATATATAGTCATCGGCAGCCTCGACATATTTATTCAAAGCTGTATAAGCCTCGGCACGTTCGGCATAAACAGATGGGTTTATAACACCTTCTGGGCGCGCTAAAGAATTTGTGTAATCAACAACCGCACCGTCCCAATTTTTTAACCACAAATTTAACTGACCACGTTTTGCATAAATATCGCGTAACTGCAAAATATCATTTGGATGAACTGCGCGTGCTGCCAATGCATTGTTAATATCCGTCAAAGCAGCCGTATAATCTTCCAACCTGGTATTCAATAAAGCACGATCATAAAAAGCAACAGAATTCATAGAGTCCATTTCGATTACTTTGTTAAAATCTGTCATTGCGTTTTTATAATCACCTGATTGCATATACGCTTCACCACGCAAAATAAATGTATCCACAGAAGGATTTTCAACATTAGCCGCCGCAGTTAAATCTTTGATTGCATCGTCAACATTACCCTCTAACAGGTTCTTTTTACCCGCATCAAAATACTGGTTTGACTGCATCAAAGCTTCTTCTGTTATTTCTACATTGCTGGATATTGGGTGCAATATTCCATGACTGCGTCCCAAAATATAAAATGTGGCAGAAATAAAGAATAAAATAATAAACCAATAAACATAAATAGATAAAGACCAAGCATTAAAATGACGCTCTTTTTTTTCTATGTTTTTTGTGACCAAAGATACTTCCTTGGCAACAGGCTTAGAAACTTTTACAGGAGCTGTTTTTTTCTTGGCTGTTTTTTTCTTCATGAAATTCTCCCTCTTCCATAGTCTAAGTTTAGAAATATTTTAGCAGTCCGTCAATGCTTTTCTGTGGAATTTCAATAATTTCCCCAACCGAAAGATTTCCAAGGTTTATATTTCCATACGATATTCTGTGTAATTTTTTAACCGGCAATCCCACAGCTGCCAAAACTATACGAATTTCGTTCTTTTTTCCTTCGGTTATTGTGATTTTCAATTCATTATTTTTCAAGATATCTATTTTCATAGGGCGATATTTAATTTCATCAACCGTAATTCCGCGAATAATTTTATCAAGACCGGAAAAATCATTTCCCATCACATCAGCGATATAAATTCGTGGTATTTCTGATGACGGCAAAGTTAATTTTCGTGCAAGTTCCCCATCATTTGTCAGAAGCAATAAGCCTGTAGTTTTATAATCCAGTCGACCGATGTATTTCAAATTTTTGTATTCTTTTGGTAAAACATCATAAATTGTTTTTCGGTTTTCTGGATCTTTTGCAGTCGTCATTGTATTTATTGGTTTATGAAAAGCATAAAGCATTGTTTTATTTTCTGATTTAACCAATTTTCCTAAAACAGTTATTTTTTCTGAACCATCAACAAAAAATACAGGACTGGTTATTTTTTCATCGTTAACCATTACAACACCAGATTCAATCAGCCTTTCTGCTTTGCGCCTGGATGCAACACCACTGTCAGCCAAAAATTTTGCAATTCTTATTTTCATTTATATAATCTTTGCCAGCGCAGCCACAGCAGCAGTTTCAGCACGCAAAATAGTTTTACCCAAAGAAATTCCAACCGCACCAGAAGAATCCAATGCCGCGAATTCTGATTCTGAAAAACCACCTTCGGGACCAATTAATATATTCTTTGCCCTATTTGCCGAATTTTTAATCTCAACATCATACGCAGCACGTTCATCAGCAAAATACAAATCTTTCTTACTCAATTCTGAAAAGTTTATTGGTGATAATAATTCTGGAACACTGTTTCTATTTGATTGTTCGGATGCCTCGATTATAATTTTTTTAATTCTGTCCCAGTTAATATGATGTGCAACAGTTCTGTCTGTTATAACAGGTTGCAAGCGCTTCACACCCATTTGGGTTACCATATTTAACATTTCATCTGTTTTCTTTATTGGCGCAAAATAAAAAGTTATCTCATTGCTGGGGTCAGAATGTTCTGTTTTTTTATCCGCAATCAAATACTTGTTATCCTCATTCAAGTTTGCGTAAAATTCTTCGCCATTATTGAAAATCAGGCACTTATCAGTTCGCATAACTTTTTTAAGGTAATGCAAAACATCCTTTTCGACTGATATTTTCTTACCAGGCTCGATTTTTTCATTTATAAAAATTCTTGGTATATTTTTCATTCTTAATTCTTAATTTTCGACCATTATTCTGGTATAATGTTATCACAATGGTAGACAAGTTCAAGATTTTATCAGCAGGTGGCGAATCCAAAGGTTTGAATATTTTCAAATCCAGTTCGTACAAAGAACATTTGCAAAAGCCTATGGCGCAATTATTTTGGAAAATGCGTTGGGCTTCTGGTATTTGGTTGTCTTGTGCGGTTGCTTTTGGTTTATCTTTTGCAGTTGAACATATTTGGAGATACGGCTGGTCACCCGCAACATGGAAATGGATTTCTTTATTCTTTCAAAATATGCTTTTTTCTGGTGGTTTATCAATTTTAGCGGAAATTCCTGCATGGTTGACACGCTCTGTAATGCAAACTGACATTGCTTGCATTACCCCTTTGATTCCATTTATTGTTTATCACATCTTGGTTGATTCGACACTTGTTAGTGAATTTAATCCTTATGGAAATGATAAATTTGATGAAAAATCTTCAAACAAGGCAACCAAGGCTGATATTGAAAAAATGGGCTTATTAAATGGTTTTATGATGGTTCTGGGATATTTCAAGAAAAAGCCTTTGATGATGAACGAATGTCTTTCTACTTTGTGTGTGGCACCTCCGGGAACTGGTAAAACCCAGGGTGTCGTATTACCCACAATTTTTGAATGTAACAATGTATCAATGATTATTAACGATCCAAAGCCTGAATTGAAACAATCATCATCTGCGTATCGTGCAACTGTGGGTCCGGTATTTATTATGAATTGGGCGGGACAAGATGATCCTGCAAACGGAATTTATTATCCCAGCTGGAATCCACTGTCACCAGAGCATGTACCTTTTAATCAAGAACAACGCGATTTGTATGTTGATACAATTTGCAGTGTTTTGATTGCTGAAAAAACAGCCAGCTCGGCTGATCCGCACTGGACAATTTCTGGTCGCGCTGCGTTATCTGGCTTGATTCAGTTTATGATTTCAAAAATTGAACGCGCCAAGGCTGATGATTATTTCTATACCAGATTATCAAACGGAACTTTTGATCAAGAAGATGCAACTGTTCTGAATGATTATTATATATCTATGATTAATGACCCAAACGCATATGCTGCGGTTGCACGGTTGCGTTCTGGTGAATTAAATGTAATGAATTATGTTCATATTGGAACATGGGCAAATATTCCAGATGTCTGGCACGGAAAGGAGGCTTCACTTTCCATGATTCTTGATTGGTTAAACGCAAACCAGTTAAGAATTGCCGAAGACCTTGAAAACCGTCGTAAACAAGGTGACCAGATGGTTATGATGGCGGATCCAATGAAGGATTTGTTCTTGGACGCTGTTAATGAAGCCCGTCAGTATGCATATTCACACCGTGCTATTTTGGAATTAACACAATTGGCAAATACACCAGACAAGGAACGTGGGTCTATCTTATCTACCGTTATGGCGGGACTTGGAATTTTCCGAAACGCAGCCGTTAGAAATCGTACTAGTCATTCTGATTTTCATTTTTCGGATTTGCGCGGATTGAAAGACCCACGTGATGGAAATATTAAGCCGGTTACAGTTTATCTTTCAATTAACATGGTTGATGCCGAGGCATTAAATCCGATCACCGGAATATTTATTGAATTGATGTCAAAATTCCTTTTGGCAAACCCGCCTGGTAATGTTTTGAACGGGCAAAAGCTTGGAACATTTCCTGTATTATTCATTCTGGATGAGATGCCAAAAATGCAAAAATTACAGGCCGTTATCCAGGGTCCAGATTTGGGTCGCGGTCAGCAGATTTCATATTTGATTATTGGTCAAGACCTGCACCAGATTCAGGAAAAATATGGTGCAGATGCTGCAGCTACCATTGTTTCAACAACAGCTGCGAAAATTGTATTGCGTCAAAACGACCCTGATACCGCAAAGCGATTCTCGGAAATGATGGGTTATAAGATGAAAATTAAAGAAAAGAAGGATGACAAAGGCAAAGTTACAGAAGAAACTGGTCATGACATTCTTTACAGCGAAATGGATATTATGAAGTTAAGTCCTAAAAAACAAATCGTAATATTCCAAGGATATTATAACCGACCAATCGAAGCAGATCACCAACCTGCCTGGAAAGATGAAAAATTGAAGAAATTTATGGAAATGGGTGAAAGTTCGCCTTTACCAGAATTCTTGATACCATTACATCATGCGGCTATGGGATATGGCGGAACACCAAAAGTTCTAAATCCAAAAACAAAAGAAATAAAAATATTAGACACTGTTGGCAAAGAGTACTTGGAAACCGTGTCTAAATAATTAAGATTGACGATTTATAAAATATAAATTACAGTTTATTGCATGAAATTTCGTATTTTTGCTTTTTGTATCGCTTCTGGGTTATTGTTATCTGGTTGTGCCCAAAATATGATTTTAAAACTTGATGATGTTCGTAATTCTTATGATTTCAATAATTATTCTGATGCTGCTGAAAAATTTTCTGGTAAATCCAGTATACCAGACCAAGATAATTTGGAAATTTTAATCTCTGCAGACAGCCTTTTTCACCAAAATAAATTTTCTGAAAGCGACAGCGCGTACGAAGAATTTAATAAAAGAAATCTTGATTTAACTGGTGGCGATTTAACACGTGAAATTGGAATTTTACTGGGCGGAAATATGTCCAATGATTATCGTCCTTATATGATGGATGCATTATTTGTATCTTATTATCAGATATGGGATGCACTGGCTGATGGGAGATTCGCAGATGCGCGCGTAATTATAAATCAGTCTTATGACCGTCAACAAAGAATGAGTCGCGAATACGAAGCACTGATAAAAGATAACCAAGAAAAATCTTCTGATAATAACGAGCTGGCAAACAGATTAAGAAATGAAAATGCGGGTTGGGCTGCATTTACAGATATTATGAATCCTGCTTTGACTTACTTGGCTGGGATTTATGCTTTGGACAACGGTGATTTTAATGATGCAAAGACATATTTAAAGCGCGCAAATGGTATGGTCCCAAGCAATTCTTTTGTTTCCGAAGATTTAAATATGGCCAAGGCTGGTAAAATACCATCAAATACATCTTGGGTATTCATAGAATCTGGATTTGCACCAAAATTAATAGAAGACAGATTTGATATGCCATGGTCTGTTGGTAACGGCGTCAGTGTTGTTTCAATTGCAATATCTGAACCATTGGTTTTTAACGAAACTATATATATTGACTCTGCGCAGGTGCTGGCAGATGTTGATGCAATGTTTATGACAGAATATAATGAATATAGAATAAATGAAGCTTTACGCGCTTGGACTTCTGCTGTTTCCAAGGCTGTTCTACAGGCAACAATGTATAATTCTGACAGTCAATACGCTGGTTTATTAGGATTAGCATCGACAATTTATTCTGTTGCAAGTACCAGCGCCGAAGTCAGAACTTGGGCAACATTACCTAAAAAGATTTATTTACTGCGTGTTTCAAAGAATAAAAGCGGCTTGATTGAATTAAAATCTGGTGGTAACCTGGTTTCAAGTATAAAGATACCTGCTGGAAATAATCTTGTTTATGTCCGACTGGGTCAAAATAGTTTTGATGAAAAAGTTATAAAATTAAAATAAAAAGGAGAAAAAATGAAAAAAATATATATGTTATCGACAATTTGTTCTCTGCTTTGGCTTGCTGGCTGTGGCGAAACAAATGTTGTTGATTTAAATAACCAGGCCGAAGTCAAAGGAATGCAAAACGTGATGGAATTAGAATATCGCGACTGGACCAAGACTGCCGAAGATATGACAACAAGTATGTTAAAGAGTGGTGCTTTTGGTCGTGTAAAAGACCCTGTTATTGTTATAGCAAATGTCGAAAATGATACAATGCAAAGATTTGATACAGATATTTTGGTAAAGAAAATCCGTAAAACTCTTATAAATTCTGGTCGTGCCCAAATATCAACTGGTTTTCAAAACAAAACTGAAAAAGCAACTGGATATGTTCCTGTATCCTCTGAAATGGAAGCTGCCAGCGTAGGATTAGCAGGACAGTCAGCACAACTGAAAGCAAAAGCAAAAGGCTATGCAGAAGTGGAATATGAAAAAAATGTTGCTGAAGATGAAACAACACACCAAGTTCGGGCAACTCGTGGCAATGATGAATATGCAGCAAATACTATTGTTGGCAAAGGAACTCTGATTGCACCAAATATGTCTTTGTCTGGTAAAATGATTCAACGTAACTTGGATTTGAAATCTGGTTGGTTCTCCAGCACAGATACACGTGTTGAATATTATTTACAACTGACGCTGACAGATTTGAAAACTGGTTTAAGTGTATGGGAAGATGAAGAACCAATTGTAAAAGAAGGCGATCACGCCCCGACATGGTAAAAACATTGTTATAAAAATAAAGGCGTAGAGTTATCTACGCCTTTATTTTTTGATCTGCGGCCCTAAGCAAATCGTGACCAAAAGTTTCCACTATCAGTCAAACGGATTTTCTGATTTTTTGTATTCAATTACAATAGGTAACTGTTCCCAATTCAATGCTATTGCCAATCCACGACGTAAATAACGTGTATAAGATTCTGGAATATCAGATGCACCACCGGTATTTATAACTATGTGAATCGGATGTATTCCAACCTGAGCTGCGAATTTTATTTTCATAGGGCGTTTCAAACGAGACATTGGGGGTTGACGTTCAGTAAGTAATCTTTCCAAGGTTCTATTTATCAAACTGGTAGGTGCACGCGAATTTGAAATATCCCACAGCTCGTAAATTCGTTTGAACATATTTTTAACACCTGTGCCCTTTTCTGCAGAAACTGGCAAAATAAGAGGTTTTATAATCTGGTGAAAAGAATTCTTGAACTGGTGTTTCAATTTTAACAATTTGTCTTCACGTTCTGCTTCGTCCACCAAATCCCATTTGTTCAAAGCGACACATAAAATCTTGCCAGCATCATAAACGCGTGAAGCAATCCCCAATGACTGATTTTCAATATCTTTGGTTGAATCAACAATCAGTATCACAATATTGGCATTTGTAATCGCGTCCAAAGATTTCAAAGCAGATAAAGTTTCAACATCATCTATGACCCCTGCTTTACGACGAAGTCCAGCTGTATCCATTAAAACAATATCGCGACCATAAAAGTTTGTTGGAATTTTTACCGTATCGCGTGTTATTCCTGGTTCATCTTTGACAATCTGTCTATTTTCACCCAAAACCTTGTTCACAAATGTTGACTTTCCAACATTCGGTTGACCCAGTATTGCGACTTTTAATTTAACTTCTTTTTGTGTTTCAATATCGGTTTTACCGCCAACAGATTCCAAAAATTCATAAATTTTATCAAAGCCACGTTTGTGTTCTGCAGAAATCATAACAGGTTCGCCAAAACCCAGTTTGTAAAAATCATGTACATTCGAAATTCTTCTTTCGGATTCGGATTTGTTTACCAGTAATAAAACCTTGGCCTTGGTTTTTCTTTTTATTTGCCTTGCCCAATCCAAGTCTTCGGGCATCAGACCTGTGCGACCATCAACCACAAACAATACTGCATTCGCCTTTTCAACAGCCGAAATCGCCATATTTGTAGAATCAGCACCAATGCCTGTTTTTGCTTTTTCCAAACCGGCCGTATCAAATATTTGCCAATCAGTTTTTGGTATATTTCCCTCGATAACGTCACGCGTAACCCCAGGGCGATCGTGAACCAGCGCATCACGCGTACACGTCAAAGCATTAAACAATGTGGATTTACCAGTATTTGGGCGTCCTGCGATTGCGATTTTTATCATAATTTAAACTCTTGATTTTTTACAATTATAGAGTAAAAATACAAATAATCAAATGGGAGTATAAAATATGAAAGACAAAATCAAACGTTGGACCAAACACATTTGGGATATCTTGACAGACCCAAAACGTTATTTCACAAAAATCGTTGCTGATGGCAACTTGGAAGAATCAATGCTGCGCGCATTTATGTATGGATTGCTGGGTGGCGGTTTGGTTTTGCTGTTGCGTTTAATTGGCGGGGCCACAATCACAATTGGTTCTGTGTTTACTGCAATAATAATTGTCCCTGTGCTGGCTGTTGCCTTGTTGTTTATCTTGGGCGGATTGTTAATGTTGGTTTCAGAAATTACAGGTGGCGAACGTGATTGGGAAATCGCGATTAAGGGGTTGGCTTCGGTATTCTTTATATACCCTGCAATTTTGGTTTTGAATGCCTTGGCATTTAACTGTACATCTGTTTGGATCATCAGTTTGATTGTTGATGCCTATATCCTGTTCTTGTTCTATAACATCAGCCTGTACTGCATGAAGGGTAAGAAACACAACGTTATGATTGTTATGGGTGTATTGGCCTTGTTTATGGTAATCATCTATGTAACAGATTATCGTATTGGATGGTTTATGTTAAAGAATACCAGCGCAACACTTGCGTGCTTGCTGTAAAAATAAAAACCGCCAAATGGCGGTTTTTTAAAACTTCATTCTGATTCCACCAGACATAAATGGCAACCCAGCAGATAATCCGGTTGAAATCCAACCGTCAACATCTTCGCTGTATTTATATCTGAAAGATAACACCCCAGTATTTGATATATAATTAGGTGCATCATTCCATATACCTGTATCAGATAAAATATATGATGCTGACACTGTATAATTCAAAAGGTCATAACTGATCCCTGTTCCTGCAATCAAGCCGTCCCCAGGAACGCCAATCGGGTTTCTGTCGTAAATTCCACGTAACGATATTCCCCATATCCAGCTGTTGTATTGCAAATTAAATCCTGTTGATATTTGTGCACGCCAATCTGCTGTGACTGATGGTGCAAAAACTTCGGTTTGAAAGTTTTCTGGCGAATCTATAAAGGACGCACCCATCGAAAATGCATTTTTTGTTTTACCGTTCGGATCACGATATTTTACCCCAACATCCGTGGCATAATTATATTTTGGTGATAATCCAGCAACAGATGCCCCAAATTGCCAAGGACGCGTTGGAACAGAAACAAAGTTCGCACGCAAATCGTACCGACCGCTGGTCATTGTAGTATTTGAAATAACCGGTCCTGTTGGTTCCAATCTTTTATAAAATATTGGATTATCATTTATTCTTAATCCGCCGACATCTGGTAATCCAACCCCCAGTTTGGTTGCAATTGAATCGGTCATACCCAGTTCTATACGGCCCCTGTTTGCATCTTCGATAAATAAAAAAGTATCACGGGAATACTTATCTTGGTATACCGCCAGTTCGTCGATTGAATAAACAAACCCCACTGTTATATTTGATTTCAAAGCATAATTGATCTGTGTTCGAACCAGCCAATCATCCATAAAATAAGCTTTTTTGAAATCTGGTTCAATTGCACCAACAGTTCCATAACCAGTAAGCTTGAACCCATATCTGCCAAAATTATGTTCATACGCGGATGCAGGCAAAGACCACAAACCTAACAATAAAAAGTACATATAAATTTTATATGGCTTCATCAATAACCTCACCTTTTTTTGCTGGTATGTATTCTTCCTCTTTTAAAATTGCATCACGTAATTTTGCGTATGCGCGTTCTTCGATTTGACGAACCCTTTCGCGTGATATTTTGTATTTCTGTGCCAAAACTTCCAGTGTTGCTGCCGGATCTTGTAATCTGCGTGCATGCAGAATTTCACGATCGCGTTCTGGTAATTCTGATAAATGCCTGCGCAGCATTTCATATCCACGACGACGGAATTCCAATCTTTCAATATTATCTTCGATGCCATCAGATGTATCGGCCAGATTAGAAAGTGCATCTCTGGAATCATCATTACCAACTGGTGCATTTAATGATAAATCGCGTGCGCTGATTCTGGTCGCCATACGTGTTACATCATTTTCTGGGACTTGTAAGAACTCTGCAATTTGCTTGGTCTGGTCATCGGACAAATTATTATCCATAATCCCCAGTGCTTTTTTTGCACGCGCCAGATTAAAGAAAACGCGTTTCTGATTGGCCGAAGTACCAATTCTGACAACTGACCAGTTATTCAAAATTGTTTCATAAATCTCGGCCTTGATCCAAAACATAGCATAGGTTGAAAACCTGAACCCTTTTTCTGGGTCAAATTTTTGTAAAGCCTGCATCAGACCAACATTTCCACTGGCAATAAGCTCTGAAACTGGAATTCCATAATTTTTAAAATCATAGGCAACCGAAACAACCAAACGCAAATGGCTGGCAACCAGCTTCTCGGCTGCTGTCATATCTTGTTTAGATCGCCAGGTTGTTGCGTATTCGTATTCTTGTTCGGCTGAAAGTATTGGGAACTTTTGAATAGTCTGAATATATTGTTCCAGACCAGATTCATCTGATACCCCCCGGATAGCCATTAAACTTGTCGATGCACTTCCTTGCTTTGCGACTGGTAAAGGGTTCTTGATTTGCTTTTTCATAATCTTTATAGTATATCAATGATGATATAAATATCAAGACCGGAGAATTCAATGACCAAACTGTTCAAAAACAAAAATAAATTACCAGAACCCAAGAAATCCCAAGAAGATTATGCCGAAGAAGCGCTGTATCGTGAAGTCTGGGAAGATGTAAACAATGAAAAAACAATGGCTTTTTTGAAAAAGTATTCCAAGATTTTAATTTCTTTTGCTATTGCTATTGTTGTAATTACCGTTGGAATTCAGATTGTTCGCCACAATAATAAAGCTGCACGCTTGGCAACTGCCGAAGGTTATGAAATAGCAATCGAAAATGCTGATGGTAGTGCTTTGGCCGCATTGTCCAAAAATTCATCTGGGGCAACCGCTGATTTGGCAATGTTCCAATCATTTATGTCTGATGGTGATGTTTCAAAATTGGAAACTTTGGCAAAAGATGGAAGCTCTCGCGATTTTCGTGATTTAGCAAAATTGCACCTGGCTGGGATCAAGGGCGATAAAATGACTGGTTCAGAATTGGAAAAATTCTTGTCTGATTTAAATACTTCCAGCTCTCCTTTTTATTACAACAGTATGTTATTGGTTGCTGAAAAATACTTATCCGAAGGTAACAAAGACGCAGCTAATAAATGGCTGGATAAAATTATCAGTGAAAAAGACGCACCTGCTGTAATATCTGCAACTGCCCAAACTTTGAAATAAGGTTTTCAACATGAACAAATTAAAAATATTAACCTTATTTTTAATCCCAGTTTCATTGTCCGCTTGCTCAAAACACGATCCTATATTACCTGGACAGCGCGAATCCATATTTCCTGGGGCTGCACTGGTTATTTTGAATAAAGAAGTTCAAAACTTACCAATGAACCTGCCAGAAACCAAGATTATTGATTGTCCATATACCCAAGATTCTTCAAATGTTATCTGGAATGGCGATAAAAAAATATTCAGCGGATTCCCAACCAGCAATTCTGTGACCAGCGATCAAAAACCTGTATGCGACGATGAATTTGTTTATGCAGGGTTAACAACAGGCGAAATGGTCAAGGTTAATGCAAAAACCAGAAATATTGAGTGGGTCACGGATGTTTATCGTGAAAATAACATGTTGGGTGGTGCCAGTGTATTAGATATTGTTGCACCAGTTATTGTAAAGGGCGTTGGGGTTTATGTTGGTGGCCTGGGCGACGCATTTTGCAAATTGGATAAAACTGGTGGCCATAAAAAATGGTGTATAAATTTGGGTGTTGCCGAACCATTTATAATTGTTGATAATTTTGCTTTTGTTGTTGGAACAAACAATAAACTGTATGCTATAAATACATCCAATGGTGATATTTATTGGGGTAAAAAGGTTCAAGACCAAGCAGCTCCGGTTTATAAAGACAAAACAATTACTGTCGAAGATGAAACCTTTGACGCTTCAACTGGAAAAAAGATTGATTAAACATAATTAAACCACCGCCAAATGGCGGTTTTTTATTTTTTTAACTCTTTTTCTCTCTTTCTTGCCTTCATTTCTTCGATAATTTCCAATGCATTTTTTATTCCATCTATTTTTTCTTTTGCGTTTGCTATTTTTTCAGGCTTTTTGCAATTTAATATTTGCTTAGATATTAATTTGATTTGTTCATCCCAATCGATATTTTCCTCTTTTGGTACAATGTATTCAAAAATTTTATAATTCCTGTTGTAAATACGACTCTTTTGAGAAAACCAAAGACCATAAAAAATCTTAGTTTTAGATGAATTTTCTTCTATTTTTATATTTGTACCCTCTTTACAAAAAATTATCTTGGCACTTTTTACATTTATATTTGGCGCATGATTAGCACAAACAACAGTATAATCTTTATCTTTGTGATTTACTGATTTGTACGCATTTGATGTATATGACCCTTCTGACATAACAACCTCTTTTTTATCTTTTGTATTTTAAAGTAAATCTGTCCAATATTCATTAAAAAAACGCCCAATTGGGCGTTTTTATAACTTTGCTTTGATTTCTTCAACCTCGTAACATTCTACACGATCACCCTCTTTCAGGTCATTATATTTATCAAAGCTCATACCAAATTCTGTACCAACTGTGACTTCTTTGACCTCGTTCTTTTCGCGCTTTAAAACACCTATCTTACCATCGTATAAAACAACGTTGTCACGCAGCAGACGAACAAAAGCATCTTTTTTAATAATACCTTCGGTTACGCGACATCCAGCAACCTTGACCCCCTTACCCACTGTGAACAAAGCTATAATATCGGCATACCCAATAAATGTTTCACGTTTTTCTGGTGCTAATTTGCCAGACAATATTTCTTTGATTTCATCAGTAATACGATAAACGACTGAATGGTATCTGATATCAACACCATTATTACGTGCCATATCACGAACATAACCATCTGCACGAACATTAAATGCAATTATGACCGCACTGGATGCTGTTGCCAATCTGATATCACCTTCCGTAATTTGACCAACACCAGCAGACAACACGTCAACGCCAACCTTGTCAGTGTTTATATCTTTTAACATATCAGAAATAGCTTCGACACTGCCTTGGACGTCTGCGCGCAAAATAATTGGCAGTACCATTTTATTTGTATCATCGCGTTTTGCAAACATTTCTTCCAATGAAGAACGTTTTGCAGCGTTTGCCTTGTCTTTAATCTTTTGTGCACGATATGCTGCAACTTCTCGGGTTTGAGCCTCGTTTTCCATAACATTAAATGTATCGCCTGCATTTGGAACAGATTCCAATCCCAAAACCATAACAGGTTGTGCTGGACCAACAGATTTTACACGTTCGCCGGCCGAATTAACCAATCCACGAACACGACCATATGTTTCACCAACAACAAAAACATTTCCAATTTCCAAAGTACCCTGGCGCATCAAAATTGTTGCAACAGGTCCCAGTCCTTTTTCCATTTTAGCTTCGACCACAGTTGCGACTGCTGGCATATCTGAATCTGCTTTCAAATTCATCATTTCTGCCTGTAATAAAATCGCTTCTTCCAGTTTATCTAAACCAATCTTCTTTGTTGCAGATATTTCAACAGCTTGAACTTCGCCGCCCATTTCTTCAACTTGAACTTCTTGCTGTAACAAATCTGTTTTAACTTTTTGCGGATTAGCTTCGGGCAAATCAATTTTATTAATTGCAACAATAAATGGAACCTTGGCTGCACGAATATGGTTAATCGCCTCGATAGTCTGGGGCATAATTGAATCATTTGCAGCAACAACCAAAACCACTATATCTGCCATCTGTGCACCACGTGCGCGCATAGCTGTAAATGTTTCATGACCAGGTGTATCCAAAAATGTAATCATCTGACCTGATTTAGATTTTACCTCGTACGAAGAAATATGTTGAGTAATTCCACCTGCTTCGCCTGCGACAACATTTGCATTACGGAATGCATCTAACAAAGATGTTTTTCCATGATCAACATGTCCAACCACAGTAACAATTGGTGCACGGTGTTTAAGGTTTTCTGCATTTGGCTGACGTTCAAGAATTTCTGCATATGGTTTTACATCAACTCGCTTTACAGTTGCACCAAATTCACAAGCAACTAATTCAGCAGTATCTGCATCAATAGATTGATTTTGGGAAACCATCATTCCCATTTCCATCAGCTTTTTGATAACATTACCAACTTTTTCAGCCATAGCAGCTGCCAAATCTTTGACAGTAATAATGTCACCTATTGAAACTTCATGTGAAACTTTTTGTGGTACAGAAAACGCCGCACGTGCCTTTTCACGAAAACGTCTTAGTGATGCCTCGGAACGACGACGATTTGCACCCTTGATTGCAATTTTTTCCTCTCCGTCGTCACTGTCTGCAATTACAATATCATGAATAGATATTTTTCCATTTTTCTTAAAATCTTTCTTGAAATTATTTTTTACGGAATGAGCTTCTTCTTCACTGGTATGAGTTTTATGTTGATAATTACCTGTAAAGACTTTTTTTGTTGGATTTACACTTTTTTCATCCGCGACAGATTCCGAAGTCGTTGTTTCACGAGCAGCTAATTGTTCTTTGACTTGTTCGTATTCACGTGTTTCACGTGCAATTTCAGCTTCACGTGCATTGCGGGATGCTTCTTCTTCAGCTTCCCTTGCACGACGTTCTTCATCGCGTGCCTTGGCTGCTTCTAACACTGCCCGTAACTTTTCATCAGCAGCAGAACGCGCGGCAGAAGGCCCCTTAGGCTCGTCCCGCATTTCACGACTATCTGGTGCAACAACACGTCTGCGGCGTTCAACAAAAACAGCATCGCCCTTTTTGCTTTGTACTGCACCAACTGTTACAGATTTTCCAAGTGTTAATGTTGCCATTCAATTTACTCCTTCGACAGAATCCTGAATAATTTATTCTTCGTCCTGTTTTATATTATATGCCAATTCACGTGCCTTCATAACAACGCGTGAAGCCAAACGTTCTGACATATTATCTTCGCCTAACATTTCAACCAATTCATCGGTTGCCAAGTCCGCCAAATCCGCCAGTGATCTAATACCACTATGTCCCAACTTCATTATAATCGGGCGTTTGATAAAGTCAAAGTTCAACAAATCATCTTTCATGCCTAATTTATGACCTTCTTCTTTATAATCTTGTTCCAATTTGGTCAAATAAGTTTTAGCACGCGTTTGCAATTCTGATGCCAATTCTGGATTAAATCCTTCGATTTCTTCTAATTCAGCAGTATCAACAAATGCAATTTCTTCAATTGTTCTGAAACCTTCAGTAATCAACAGATGCGCAATCATTTCATCAACATCTAATCCTTTGATGAACAGTTCTGTCTTTTCTTTAAATTCCTTGGCGCGGCGTTCTTGTTCTTCAGCTTCGCTCATAACGTCAATATTCCATCCAGTCAACTGAGAGGCCAAACGAACATTCTGTCCGCGACGACCAATTGCCAAAGATTGTTGATCTTCATTAACAACTACGGCTGCTGTGTGTGTATCTTCGTCAACAATAATTTTTGCAACCTTGGCTGGTTGCATAGAATTAACGATAAATACTGCAGGATCTTCGGAATATAAAATAACGTCGATTTTTTCACCATGACATTCGTTAATAACTGGTTGAATACGAGTTCCCTTGATACCAACTGTCATACCAACAGCGTCAACTGATGGATCAGATGTTTCAACTGCAATTTTTGCATGTGAGCCTGGTGCGCGTGCAACAGATTTAATTTTGATAATACCTTCATAAATTTCAGGAACTTCTTGGACAAACAGTTTTTCCATAAACATAGGATGTGTTCTGGTCAAGAAAATCTGTGGGCCAGAGTTAGAACGTGCAACATCCATAATCAAAGCACGAACACGGTCACCAGCAGCCAAACGTTCGCCTGGAATTAATTCTGTACCTTTGATATAACCTTCGGCCTTGCCGTTAATATCAACAAAAACATTCCCAAATTCAATACGTTTAACAATACCATTAACAATGTCACCAATATTTTCTTTAAATTCTTCAAATTGACGACCTTTTTCTGCATCTCTGACACGTGCAGTCATAATTTGTTTTGCAGTTTGAAAAGCCATACGACCAAATTCAGGTTCTGGCAGATTATCTTCGATAACATCACCAACATGTGGATCTTTGGAATATTTTTTAGCTTGGGCCACAGTTAACATTGTATTTGAATTATATTCTTCTTCGCCAACAGATTCAGGTGATTCAATAACATCAAACAATCGTTTTACATGTATCGATCCATTTTTACGATCAATATTTGCAACAATATTAAATTCCTCACCAAACTTATGCTTGGCAATTTTGGCAATAGCAGCTTCTAGCGATTCTATTACAATATTTTTTTCTATTTGCTTTTCCTGGGCCAAAGAATCTATAGCCAATAATAAATCCTGACGCGGCATTGAAACAAAAGACATTTTACTTCTCCTTGCTTATTGAAAGAGCGGGGTTCTTCAACCCCGCCCTCAAATTTTTATTTAAGAACAGGCTAATTATTAACACCGAATCGATAAAATGCAAGTAAAAACATAATTTTTACTGAAAAATGGCTGGGTTGATGCTTGACGCTGGCGTGTTTGGGCTTTATACTAGGTTGTGTTGGCACTATTTATACGCCAACGATGTTATATAAATATATTAGATATTTGTGAAAACTGGCGTGGCTGTATGTTATACAGCAAGATGATTTTCGCAAATAGATGATATATTTATATAACAGAGGCAGGGCAAAGTAACAAAACGGTGTGAATTTGAATCAATAACTGCGGATTTCTGCTTGGATGTATAATATACATTCTACGCAAAAATCCTGGTTCTTGATTGAAATTCCCTGCCGCCGTTGGTGTATAAATAGTGTCAACACAACCTAACTTATGAAAATTATCAAACGCTACTTTACAAAGCAACTGATTACAATATTTACAATGTTGCTTTTGGTTTTGACCGGTCTTGCATGGATGTTGCAAATCATGTCCTTGATGAAGTTCCTTATAAATTATGGTGTAGAAGTATACAGTTTTATTGGTCTGACAGTTCTGATGATTCCTTTTATTGTTTCAATCATAATACCTTTTGTTACTTTTATTGCGATTATGTTTGTTTACAACAAATTGATAAGCGATAATGAAATTACAGTTTTAGCGGCATCAGGCCTGTCCCCACGTCAAGTTGCAAAACCTGCTATGGTTTTGGTTTTGTTTTTAACAATTATAAATTGGGGTTTAAATATTTGGGCTGTCCCAGTAACCCAGGCCAAGTTTTACGATACTCAATGGGAATTACGTTACGGCTTGGCACATATGAAATTAAAAGAATCAGCATTTAACCAAATGGCCGAAGGTTTAGTCGTTTATGTGGATAAAGTATCTGGTTACGATTTATCACAAATAATTCTTTATGATTCACGTAGTCCACGTGCCGAAAGGACAATATTTGCAGAAAAAGGAAAATTAATTTCCACTGCCCGTGGCCTTTCTATTGTTATGAATAATGGTTCATTACAATCCAGAGATGATAATTTAACAATTGGAACTTTTGATAGTTTTGATATGGATTTAAATATTGCTGACAGGGTTGGTGAATCTGTATTCAAAGTCAGACGAATACCAACAACACAACTTTTGAAAAATGCTTGGGATCAAAGATCTTTCAAAACCTCAGATGAACTTTTAAAGAAACAACAAAAACTTACCCTGACCGAGATTTATACAAGACTGTTAAGCCCATTGATGAATGTTATCCTGGCTGCACTATGTCTTGTTATTTTACTTAGAACTTCTTTGTTGCGTCGCAGAACCAGTTTTGCTCCAGTTATTGCTGTGGCTGTAATGGCTATTGTTTCGGCGTTTTTTATGTCTGCATCAAATATGGTTGAAACTTTACCACAACTTGGAATATTGATGTTAGCTCAATTAATTGTTTTATCTGGAATACTGTTTGCCTTGTTTAAAAAATGAAATTGATTAAACCCGCATTTTTATTTTTTCTTATTCCCAGCGCATCAATTGCTGGGCAGTTGGTTGATATAGAATCTGCAAAAACAATTTCTGCACCAAAAATTGAATATAATATAAAATCCGAAGCTATAAAAACAACTGGTCAGACCGAGATTAAAAATACGTCTGGACAAAAGATGACTTTGACAGATTCTTATATTTCAAACAAAGGTCAAGATACATCTGGTAATAATATAGAAATTTGGTTGGATGATAATGTTCACGTCACAGCAGAAAAAGTTACTCGCAAAGATGGTGATACAATTTCAGAAAATGCAACTTTCACAGCCTGCTATAAATGCGATTCCTTTGGAAATGCTTGGGAAATATCTTCGTCTATGATGACCCACAGTACCAACAATAAAATAATAACTTTTGATTACCCTGTGTTTTGGGTTTACAAAGTTCCTGTTGCATGGCTTCCTTTTTTTGATATGCCAGACCCAACTGTTAAACATAAAAGTGGTTTGTTAATACCCGATTTAAATTCTACAAATAATATGGGAACACAATTTAATATTCCTCTTTATCTTTCTTTTTCGGAAAAACACGATGCAACATTAAAGTTTTCGTATCTAACTAACGAAAATCCGCTATTTCAGGTGGAACATCGCCTGAATGGTAATTATTCTGAATTTAGAACTTCTGGATCTTATACAAATAACAAAGAAGGGTTAAACCGTTGGCATGCCTTTAATAAAGATGTTATTGAAATGGGTGACCATGTCAGAACAATATTATTTTTACAACGTGCATCTGATAAAACTTATTTGCAAAAATATGGATTCTATCGTGACCAACCGTACTTGGATTCAGGTGGCAAGGTGGAAGTTTTTGGACATTCTGGATATGCGGTTGCGGATACACATGTGTTTCAAGAACTTCGTACTGCCAGTGGAAAGTATTTAGCGCCGAATGGTGATATTTTACCAAACATTCGTGGTGTTTATCAAACAGACCCTTTATTTGAACAAACATATCTTCGTTTGAATACTGACGTTCTTGGGGTGTCTGGGTCTGGCGTATCCAGCCAACGTGTTATTGGTGAATCCAGCATAGTATCCCCATGGACAATGTGGGGTGGAAATCGTGTTACTGCTAATTTATCTGCCAGATATGATGTTTACAATTTCAGTAACACAGAAATGATTGATGGAACAAATTTTACCGGTGTAAAATCAAGATTTTTACCAAGTGGTTATTTGGAATGGGGTTTGCCTTTGGCACGCAGTGGCGAGGATTGGACACAAATCATAGAACCACGCGCCAGAATAACAACTATGAAAAATTTGGATGATTCTGCATTTGCTTTAAACAATGATTCTGCGGGTGCATTATTGTCAGATGCGACACTATTTTCTGACAATCGTTTTTCTGGATTAGATTTGTGGGAAAATGGAACATTCAGCGATTACGGTGTCAGATTTGCAACTTTTGATAACAATGGACAAAACATTGAAACGTTTTTGGGACAAACTTATGACTTTACCAAGCGTATTGATACAGACCCAAACAGTGGATTTCACAACGGGCAATCTGATTATGTCGGCAGAATTGGATATGAAAATACAGATTGGTTGCAGTTTTCTACCAGATTCCGTTTGGCCCAAGATACTTTCTCGTTACGACACATAGAAAATTCTGCCAGAATTGGCTCATCCAGAAATTATTTTGACGTTGGTCATATTTGGGCCGCACAGTTCTTGGACGCGCACACAATGGATAAAAATATAAACGAAGTATCTGGTGGTTTTGGTATTCAAATGACAGATCGTGTAGGAATAAAGTTTAACGCTATTTATAACATTACAGATTCTAAATTCCAACGTCACACAGGTGGAATAGTTTACACTCACCCTTGTTATTTCTTGTCTTTGGAATATCGCCGCGATAACGCGGTCAAAGAAGACTATGTCGGAAACACAACTATACAGTTCCGATTTGGGTTAAACATTGGTGGAATGAGATTGTAAAAAAGGGATTAAATATGAAGAATGTAAAATTAAAACTTTTATCAACGGTTATTTTTTCTGTTTCGGTTATAACTTCGTCATTTGCTGCATCTGTTGTTGCAACTATTGGTGGCAGACCTGTAACAGACACAGACATAACCGCCAGAACTAAATTAATGGCAAAGCAAGGTGATACGTCCACAGATAATCGCAGAAAGGCATTTCAAAACATTATTGATGATTATGTAAAACTGGATTATGCAGCAAACTTTAATGCAAAACCTTCAGACCAGGACGTTAAAAAAGAATTAAATTCTATGAATTTGGGTGATATGACAGCAACAGAACTTGCAATGGCAAAAACAGCAGTCAATGCGAACATCGCGTGGCAAATGGTCGTAGCCAGAACAATTGTTCCAACCATAGACGTTTCTGACAGTGAAATAGATCAACAAAAACAGGACTTGGAACGTGCCAAAGGTTTACCATTGGAAATGACACTGGTCAGATTAATTGATATTCCATCCGATGTTTCTGCAAAATTAACAAAACCAAAAAGCTGTGATGACGCAATGGATATTGCACGCAAATTTGGTGGTGCACCACAAAAATTTACAGCTCAACAATATGAACTATCCGAAGATGTTCGCGAAGCTGTTGTGGGCTTGCCAAAGTTGACTTGGTCAAAACCCCAGGATAATTCAGTATTCTTGGTATGTGATATTAAAAAGACCAAAGAATATGGAAAACTGGATGACATTATAAAACAAAATGCTATTTATAAAAAAGCAATGTTCACAGCCGATCAACAGTTAAAACAATTACGTCGCAAGGCTGTTATTATTATAAATGATAAAAATTATAAAATATGATTGATAAGCAAATTCTTTTCAATATGACCCCTGCTCAACTGGAACAATTTATTGTATCCATCAGTCAGCCAAAATTTCGTGCAAAACAAATCAATGAATGGTTGGAAAGGGGGGCACCTGATTTTTCTGTTATGAAAAACCTTCCAGAAGATCTGCGTAACGACTTGGATAAGATTGCAACAACCCTGCCCTGCAAGATTGTTAAAAAGCTTGAATCATCTGATGGTCAAACCACTAAATTTTTGCTGGAAATGGCAGACGGAGAACAAATAGAATCCGTTTTAATGCGAACCAGCTATGGGAACAGTGTCTGTGTCAGCTCACAGGCAGGCTGTGCAATGGGATGTAAGTTCTGCGCCAGCACATTACTGGGATTAAAACGCAATTTGACCGTAAATGAAATGTTTGCCCAGGTTTTAACCGCCGGTTGGGCACTTCGTGGCGATAACGACAATAAAAACGTAAAACCCAACGGTGACCCAAATAATAACGATGTTTCACATGTGGTTATTATGGGCACTGGCGAACCTTTACAAAATACAGAAAACACAATTGGCTTTATGGAAAGACTGCACCAAGATTTGGGAATTGGCTGGCGAAAGATTACTGTTTCAACATGCGGTATTGTTCCTGGAATACAAAGATTGATTGAATGGGGGCAACCAGTTAATCTGGCAATATCATTACACGCACCAAACGATGCCCTGCGTGAACGTTTAATGCCTATAAACACAAAGTATAATCTGGAACAGGTTATAGACGCTGCGTTTGAATTTGTGGCCAAAAATAACCGTCAATTGATGATTGAATATATATTGTTGGCTGGGACAAACGATTCGGTCGAAAATGCCGAAGAATTGTCAAAATTATTGACAACCAAGAACTGTATGGTAAATTTAATACCATGGAATGCGGTTGATGAACGTGATTTTAAGTCACCTTCTGGGAATGCGGTACACAGATTCCAGGATATATTGATTAAAAACGGTATTCACACCAGAATTCGGAGAGAGCGAGGTCAAGATATCGGCAGTGCCTGTGGGCAACTGCGATTAAACCAAAAAGGTTAGTTAATGAACCTGCGCTATATAACATGCTCTGGTATTCGAGAGTTTACTTCTGTTGAAAAAATCATAAATCTTTTAAAATTATCCGACAAAGTCGAAATTGCCTTTCCTGGCGATTCATCAATTATGAAATATAAAATGCCCGGGAATGAATGGTTTTCGGAAACCATTGATATTCTTTCTTGTATAGAAAATGCTGATAACTTGGCAATGCATATAGTTGGAGATTGGGCCGTAAAATTTTGTAAAAATGGTGTTATTGATGCTGATTTATACGATTGGTTTGATATAAAAAACATAAAAACACATAAGCCTGTAATTAAAAGATGGCAGTTTGATTTATACGGCAGACAAGAAAATTTTGATCCAGAAAAAGTTGCAAAAATTATTTCCAATTATCCGGATCGAGAATTTGTATTTTTATATCATGATAATTTAAAAAATAAACTTTCCAGACTGAACAATACAGGTGTAAAATTTTCACTGACTTACAAGGCTCAATTTGATTGGAAACAACCCATTTTTAATAATTGTCCCCAAGGTTACACTGGGAAATTATGTGCAGGTAATATTGACTTTAATCTTGGCAGAATCAAAAATCTTGTTCCACAAAATCATGATACTTGGGTAGAAGCCCACAAGTTACTGATGGACGAAAAGACTCAAGAATTTAATTTTCATTTTGCTGAAGAATTTATAAGAAATGTGTTATTATGGCTGGATAAACAAAAGGCCCAAAACAAATGAATTTGCGTTATATAACGGTTGATGTTGGATCAATAAATTTAAATTATGAATATATATTTAAGCTTGCAAACCTTTCAAATAAAGTAGAAATAGCAATTCCTGTAAGCTCGTTTTTTTTAAGATCAAATCAAAAATGGTTTGATTGGATTGAAGGATTATTAAATATATCTGCAAATATCGAAAATTCTCCTAACATTTCTCTATATCTTGAAAAGGATTCTTGCTCTGCATTCTGCATAGGCTCTATAAACTCTGATTTATCAAGATGGTTCAGCCTTAAAAATAAAAAAACTGGTAATTTTGTTATCAAAAGATGCCAGATAAATTACTGTTTCTCTATAAAAAATGATAAAAATAATGAAAAGGCCAGAAATATTTACCCTGAAAAAATTGCAAGAAACATCAGAAACAAACCTGGACAAGAATTTATTTTTACATATGATTCTGAGAATATTAGAAGAGAAATAATAGCAGAATTAAATCAAATTGGTGCAAAATTTTCTGTAATGTCTTCCTGTTATAACGGTTTTTTAAATAAGACTGATTGGAAAGCCCCTTTGGCAGATTATCCCCAAGGTTATTTGAATAGTTTTAATCCTGAAAATATTAAAACAAGTTTGGATGAGCTTTCTTTAATAATTCCCGATCACACCATTTGGATAGGGATGAATAGAGCTTTTAATAACCCAAAAACCAAAGAATCACATTTTATTAATGTAGAAAACACTATAAAAAAGGCACTGGAATGGATAGAAAAATCCAGAACCAGAAGTTAAAAAGAAAACATTGTTTATCTTATAACGATTTTTCTTTTATTTTGAGAAGCGGCAACTCTAAGTCTGGTATTTTCAAATGTTTTTGTCGCTGTTTGTAGTTTGCCTGCTGATTTCTTAGATGTTTTTTTACCCATATTTTTAAAACCTTTATTACTCAACAAATTATACCACAATCATAATAAAATGCCCCAAACGGGGCATTATTCTGGTGGATGTTAAGAGACTCGAACTCCTGACCCTCTCGGTGTAAACGAGATGCTCTACCAACTGAGCTAAACATCCGATTGCTGGGAAATAATAACCTATGCTTTTCCAAAACACAAGTTATTTTTGCACTTTTTTAAATATTAAATAGAATGATGTAGATGCGTAGTTTTTGATAAAGGGAGTGTAGTAAACCTACATGACCGGTATCAAAAACAAGCAGATGCTTTATTATATTTAATATTTTACTCTGGCAGTGGCATACCAGCAGTTGCATCACCCATAACCTTATCTATGGTCGCGTCTGCCTTGGACTTGGCATCAGCAAACGCATCCATAATAACCTGGGTTAGGTGTGTAACATCATTCTTTAATAATTCTGGGGATATGGTCAGATTCAAAAGATCATATTTGCCAGACATCTCGACAATGCATTGACCGTTACCAGCAATACCCTTGATACTTGTTTTTGCCAATTTATCCTGGGCGGCTGCAACTTTGCTTTGCAGTTGTTTTGCCTGCTCCATCAATGATCCCATATCCATTTTATATCCCCTATAATTATTATTTTACTTCTTTACCAGTTTTCTGATCGATACCAACCATGCTCATTTTGGTCTTGCCACGTTTGTCGGTACCCATGTATTTAACAAATACTTTGTCGCCTTCTTTGATTTTGGCCTCTTCAATCTTTTCCATACGTTTACCGGTGATTTCAGAAATATGAACCAATGCTTCGAATCCATTCATAACTTTTACGAACAGACCAAAATCTTTGATTCCACTGACAACACCTTCATAAATCTGACCAACTTCTGGTTCAGCAACAATCGTCTTGATACGTGCAATTGTTTCATCTGCCTGCTCTTTGGATGTGGCCATAATTTTGATTGAACCATCATCAGACAAATCAATTTGGGTTCCTGTTTCGCGTGTCAAGGCTTGGATAACGCTGCCGCCTTTACCGATTACTTCACGAACCTTGTCTGGATTGATTTTCATTGCATACGCCTGAGGGGCATATTCAGAAACATTCTTTCTTGGTGCTTTTATTGCTTTTTCAATCTTACCCAAGATATGCATACGACCTTCTTTTGCCTGTGCCAATGCTTTTTCCATAATTTCAAAGGTAATAGATGTGATTTTGATATCCATCTGCAATGCAGTAATACCACGATCAGTACCAGTTACCTTAAAGTCCATATCACCAAGGTGATCTTCGTCACCCAAGATATCGGTCAAAACAGCATAATCATTACCTTCTTTAATCAGCCCCATCGCAATACCTGCAACTGGGCGTTTCATCGGAACACCACCATCCATCATTGCCAATGTTGCACCGCATGTTGTTGCCATAGAAGAAGAACCATTTGATTCCAAAATGTCAGAAACAATACGGATTACATAGTCGAATTGTTCACGACTTGGGACCATTGGATGAACAGCACGCCAAGCCAAGTTTCCATGGCCAATTTCACGACGACCTGGGGATTTTAACATTTTTGCTTCACCAACAGAAAATCCAGGGAAGTTATAGTTCAAGAAGAAACCCATTTCTTCGGAACCTTCCATTGATTCAATTGGTAATGCGTCTTTACCACCACCCAATGTCAATGTTACCAATGCCTGGGTTTCACCGCGTGTAAATAATGCAGAACCGTGTGCGCGTGGCAATACACCCAATTCAATTTCAATTGGACGAACTGTTTTATTATCACGACCATCAATACGTTGTTTACCAGCCAAGATATTTCCACGCATAATACGTGCTGTCAATCCATCAACAATCTCTGCGGCCCATGATTCCAGAGTGGACTTAGCAGTTGTGGATTCTGGTAATATTTCAGAAATACGTGATTTGGCTTTTTTCCCAATTTCTGACAAAGTATCCAAACGTTGCAATTTTTCTTTGATTCCCAGTGCAGATTCAATCTCGCCAGAAAACTGTTCAAAATCTTTTTGCATTGCCAAATACTCTTCGGAATGTTCTGGAACTGCCCATGCAGCGTTACCAACTTTTTCAGCCAACTCATTGATTGCTTTGATAACTGCTTGCTGTGCGTCAAAACCGAATTTAACAGCGCCCAAGGTTATTTTTTCATCTAATTCACCAATTTCAGATTCAACCATTAAAACACCATCTTTGGTTGCAGCGACAACCAAATCCATTTCTGAATCTTCGGTTTGTTTTTTAGATGGATTCAAAACGTATGCGCCGTCCATATATCCAACACGTGCCGCCCCAATTGGTCCCTGGAAAGGAACCCCAGATAAAGCCAGCGCAGCACTGGATGCAATAACAGCCAAGATATCGGGCTGATTTTTTTTGTCATAAGAAAAAACCTGGGCAATAATTTGAACCTTGTTTTTGAAGGTTTCTGGGAACAATGGGCGAATCGGACGATCAATCAAACGTGAAATCAATGTTTCAGAAATTGTTGCCCTACCTTCACGACGATCACGTGAACCTGGAATACGACCAGCTGATGCAAATTTTTCTTGGTAATCAACTGTCAGTGGGAAAAAGTCCTGACCATCAACAGCAGTCTTTTCAGCACATACTGTTGCCAAAACCATTGTTCCACCAATTGTTGCCATAACGGCACCATTTGCCTGTTTGGCAAAGCGACCTGTTTCTAGGCGAAGTGTTTCATCACCATAAGGGATTTCAACTGTAATGGGGTTATTCAAACCCGCATTTTCATCTTTTTTAAATAAACCAAATAACATAATTTTTCTCCATTTTTGTTATTACAAGCCAGCACCATTGCCAGCATTTTGCAGAGAAAAATTATTCGTCATTGCATTCTTAATCAAAACGCAAAAATGAACAATCTTTTCTCTAGCCTTTCAATTATATTCAATATTTCCCAAATTGCAAATAAAAACCCGCCGTTGCGGGTTTTTTTATTTTCTCAAACCTAATTTTTTAATCAAATCTTCGTATTCGGCGACGCTGTTCTTTTTAATATAAGCCAGCAACTTCTTACGACGGTTAACCATCAACAACAAACCACGTTTAGAGTGTTGGTCTTTTTTATTAACCTTCATGTGTTCGGTCAGGTTATTGATGCGTTCTGTTAAAACAGCAACCTGGGATGCAGAAGATCCGCCATTATCTTTTTCAGATGTTTTGAACTTTTTAATCAGTTCTGTTTTTTTTGTTTTTGTAACGGACATTGTTTTTCCTTTTATGTTATATTTCGTTTCGGCCGCAGCAAACCATCCTCAAACTTTCCTATTCCGATAAATTCATCACCAGAATACACACGGAAAAGCCCAGACTCTATCGCCAAAGCCATTTTGACAAAGCCACCTTTTTTATAATAATCAGCGTCTTTATCGTTCAGATTCAAAACCGGAATGTCCCCCAGTCCGAAATCCATTGGCTTTAAACATTCATTCAAAGCCTGGTCATTATTAACCAATTTTTCCAGAAAATCAAGCGTATGCGCATCTTTTATTTCAAAACCCGTTGTTTTTGTTCGCCGTATCATATCAACGGTCGCCAGGGTCCCACAAAGTTTCGCAATATCACGCACCAGGCTTCGAACATATGTACCAGTTCCACAAGAAACACGAAAAGTCCAAGATTTTGAATCAATCAGTTCCAGTTCATGTATAAAAACCCTGCGTGGTGGCATATCTACATTAACACCGCTGCAAGCCAATTTATATGCACGCTGACCATTAATATGAATCGCAGAATAGTTTGGTGGCACCTGATCATATTCGCCAATCAATTTTTTACATGCGGCTTTTATTTCTTTTTCAGTTGGTGTTTTTCCACCGGTTTTAATTTCGTGACCCTTGGTATCCAAAGTATCTGTCTCGAACCCCCATTTCACACTGAACAGGTATTCTTTTGAACTTTTACCCTCCATAAAAGGAATCATTTTTGTCGCCTGACCCAACGCGATTGGCAATAAACCTGATGCCATTGGATCCAATGTTCCAATATGGCCAAAAGTCTTTGCACCAAACATTCTGGCAATACGACCACCCGCAGCACGACTGCTGATTCCAGATGGCTTGTCCAAGATTATCCATCCATCAATCATTTTGGTTTTGATTTTTTATAATTTGACCGATAACTATTTTATCAGAAACTTGCTTTTTACCTTTACCAAAGTATGCAGCACGATACATTGATAATGCATGTTTAAATGTTTTTATTTCTTCTATTGTAGAAAGACCACCCATTTCTATTTTCCCAGATCCTACCAACTGTTGATCTATGTATTTTTCTGCATAAGACTGTAAAAAAATGCTTATCTTTATAATCTTTTCACGCAAATCTCCTGGAACATTGGATGCATCAAAATTAACAACTTTATCACCACGTTCTGATATTTCTTTTGCCCAATCAGGCATACGTCCTGATATTTCAATGTCTGGCAAAAAATCTTTCGCATCATAATTTGCCAAATAACCACGCAATTGCAATTTCAGATATTTAAATATAAGAGCATTTGTAACAATATTCTTATTTTCTTTTACCCATTCAGGACTATTAATCTCTTTTGATCCAAAAACTTGTATTGGACCGTTTCTATAAACAATATCTTGAATATATTTATTAAAGACTTTTTCATCCAAAAGGTTTATGTGTTCTGACATTTTTTATTCCCCAAAAAGCGAAAGTTGTTTTTTCTTCACTGGCGCAGAAACTTTTTCTTCGACCAGTTTTATACCAGGTTCATCAATAATATTTTGAATTTTTTCAGGTGCAACAGTTTCCACAACCACATTGTCTTCGGTTTCAATTTTTTCTGGAATCTGAAATGATTTATTTTCTAAACCTTCCAAAACTTGTTCTGCACGCAATACAACCGATTTTGGAATTCCTGCCATTTTGGCGACATGAATTCCGTACGAGCGATTCGCAACACCTGGAATAATTTTATGCATAAAGATTATTTCATTGTTATGTTCGCGTACATCTATGGTCAAACATTGAACAAACTTTAAACCTTCTGATTTATCATTAACCAAATGGGTCAATTCATGATAATGGGTTGCAAAAAGCGTTCTGGGTTTTAATGTATCTAAAAATTCCAACACAGCCTGGGCAATTGCCATACCATCGTATGTTGCTGTTCCGCGGCCTATTTCATCAAAAATTATAAACGACTTATTTGTTGCACGGTTTAATATATTTGCAGTTTCGACCATTTCGACCATAAATGTAGACTGTCCTGCGGCCAAATTGTCAGATGCACCAACGCGAGAAAACAACTGATCGCAAATTCCAATGGTTGCACTTTCCGCCGGAACAAAAGACCCCAAATGTGCCAAGATAACTATCAAAGCATTCTGACGCAGATATGTTGATTTACCAGCCATATTTGGTCCGGTCAACAATGCGATGCTTTTATTATTCAAATTACAATCGTTTTTAACAAACTGATCCCCACGATCACGCAAAACACATTCAATAACAGGATGACGACCACCTTTGATATCAAATTGAGTTGTTTCTGAAACAGTTGGACGAACCCATGAATATTCAGATGCAACTGTTGCACACGCATACCAAACATCTGAATCTGCTATGACTTCGGCCGTGTTTAACAAATCATCTGAAACAATCCTTATTTCTTCTATAAAGTTTGAAATTATTTCAGCCTCGATTCCGGCCGCCTTTTCAGCAGCACTGCGAACATCATTGTCCAGGTCAATCAACTTTGATGTGGTAAATCTCATATTTCCCGACATAGTCTGACGGTGTATAAAACCATTTTCAGGTTTCATCAGAAAATCTGCACGTGCGCTTGGGACTTCTATAAAATATCCCAAAATATTATTATATTTGATTTTCAGTGTATTAACACCGGTTTGGGCGATATATTCAGATTGTAATTTTGCAATTGTTTCTTTGGCACCGTTTGCCAACTGTTTCATATTATCCAACCCGGGGTCAAAGCCGGTGCGAATAACCCCGCCTTCGCGAAAGAAAGTTGGTAATTCATCAGATAATGCAAATTTTAATTTTCCAGCCAGCATGTCGTGGGTATTAATATTTGAAAACTTCTCTGCCATACCGGAATCCAATTTGACACCAGCAACCTTGGCATCTGGCAGTATTGCCATAAAATCTGAAACATGCCTTAAATCACGCGGTGTGCCACGCCCAGACAATAACCTTGCCAAACTGCGCCCAACATCGGGTGTTCTTATCAATATTTGTGACAGATTACCCATAACATCAGAATTCAAAATCAGATGACCAATATGTTCCTGGCGGCGACGAATTTCACCAACATCGCCCGATAAAGTTCGTAAATAGGAACGCATACGACGTGCCCCAGCGGCTGTTCTGGTTTTATCCAAGATATCAATCAGACATACACCACCTTCGTTTATAGCCGAATCGATTTCCAAGCTTTTCCAAGTGGCCGAATCGATTAATAATTGTTTTCCTGCCTTGAAAGAATACGGTGCACGAAAAGCAATATTTGCACCACGTTGAGTATTAAATAAATACCCCGCCAATAACGCTATGGCTTTATCATCAAAAACAGATGTTTTTTCATCTTTTACATACTCTGTTTTGAAATCAACATTTTGACCAAATACTTTGAAAACAATCTGATCTATGTCTGAACGATTGTAAAGTTTCTCATAAACAGGTGTTGTTTTGAAAACATCCCGCAGGCGTAAAATATCCTTGGTTTCTGAATATTTTTCTGGATAAATAATTTCTGCCGGATTAATCCGAACCATATCATCGGTTATGTTTTCCGAAATACCAATAAAGAATTCACCAGTTGAAATATCACAACCAGCTATATCAAAACCAAAAGGACTTTTTGGTGCAACAGCGACCAGGAAATTTGATTTTTTTGGGGACAATAAATTTTCATCAGTCAGTGTACCCGGCGTTAAAACCCGAACAACTTTTCTTTCTATAAACTTATGCCCGTTTTCCTTGGCCTGGGCAGGTGTTTCCATTTGTTCAACCAGCGCAACCTTAAAACCTTCACGAACAAGACGGCCAAAATAATTATCCGCAGCATGCCAAGGTATTCCACACATCGGAATATCAGAACCCATACCATCTGTACCACGTTGGGTCAAAACCAGTCCCAAAGCACGACTAACTGTTTTTGCATCATCAAAAAAAGCTTCGTAAAAATCACCCAAACGAAACATCAAAACCGCGTCCGGATTTTCAGACTTCATATTTACATATTGCTGCATAACGGGCGTAAGTTTATTATTTTGATTCAAAGCGGGTGCCTTTAAGATTATTTATCCAAATTTGTAATTGTAGATATTTTCAATTCGGCTTCTTTTAAAACTTGTTCACAATAAGCCTTTAATTTAATACCTTTTTCATAAGCTGCAACAGAATCCGCCAAAGGCAATTCACCTGATTCCATTTTTTTAACCAGTTCTGTTAATTGTTTATATGCTTCTTCAAACGAAAGCTGTTCTTTTGGTTGCTCAATATTTTGCTTGTTTTTTTCCATGATAAAATCCTTGATTATTTCAAGCCAAAGGTTACAAAATTAAAATCTAAAAATCAACAAGCAATGCAATTAAAAAACCGCCATACGGCGGTAATTTTAATTAATTTATATGAGATGCATGTGCAGTATTTGATGAGGGGAGTGTACAAATGTTACATGACCGAAATCAAATACAATCAGACATCCACAGAAATTGATTAATACATAGTTTGCAGAACATGCTTGTTCTTATCCAAATCAGTCAGCATTTTTCCGCTGCCGTTTGCCACGCATGACAATGGATCATCAACCAAGAACACTGGCAGCCCAGTCGCAGCACGAATCGCTGCATCCAAACCACGTAACAATGAACCGCCACCTGTCATAGCAATACCATAATCAACAATATCCGCTGACAATTCTGGTGGAGTTTGTTCCAACGCGGCACGTACTGTATCTATAATTTTATTAACAGTTCCTGACAATGCTGTTGCAACTTGGGATTCTGTGATAACAACTTCGCGTGGTGTGCCAGACAACAGGTCACGACCCTTAATTTTCATGCTTTGTTCGTTAACTTTATCCTTAGGTGCAATGGCAGTTCCGATTCTTTTTTTGATTTCTTCGGCTGTATTTTCACCAATTAACAAGTTCTTATTTTTACGAACATAATCAATAATGTCCAAATCCATCTGATCACCAGCAGTACGGACAGCGTTTGAATAAACTATTCCACCCAATGACATAACTGCAACTTCGGTTGTACCACCGCCAATATCCAAAACCATAGAACCGACCGGTTTATCAATTGGCAGACCTGCACCAATTGCAGCAGCTGTGGATTCTTCAACAATATAAACCTTGCGCGCACCGGCAGCGTCAGCAGCCTCTTGAATAGCGCGACGTTCTACCTGGGTTGCACATGATGGCACACAAATAATAATTAGTGGTGCTGTCATCAGGCTGCGACGATGAATTTTTCTGATAAAATATTTAATCATTTCTTCGGCAATTTCAAAGTTCGCAATAACACCATCACGCAGCGGACGAACAGCTGTAATTGTACCAGGTGTACGACCAAACATCTGTTTTGCCTCGGCACCAACGGCCAGAATTTCAGTTCTGCCCAATAATCTATTTTCAGCAACCGCTACAACTGACGGTTCGTTCAAAACAATTCCGCGACCTTTTACATAAATCAAGGTATTCGCGGTGCCTAAATCAATCGCCATATCAGCCGAAAAGAATTTTAATAACCAGTTATACATCAGGGGACTCCATCATAATTCAACACACTATAAAACCTTATATTTCAAAAATCAAGAAATGAAAACTATAAAAATGCTATTTTTTGTTTGATTATGCGATATTTTTGATATCATTGGTCCTATGCGAGATACAATTAAAAAACATTCTGACTTTATTATGCCTGAAAACTGCCCAACTGCCAGGACACCTTTTTTTATAGCCAAGGCACAAAAAACAAAATTTCCAGGCGATGCCAGGTATGGTCTGGTTGCAACTAAAAAAACATTTCCTTTGGCGGTTGATAGAAATCGTGCCAAGCGTCTTTTGCGTGCTTGGTTGGTTGAAAATAGTAAAATGATGAATCCGGATATGGACTATGTATTCATTGCAAAAATTGGTATATTAAAAGCTGACAAGCTTACCGGTGTTGCAAATATGAAAAATGCCCTGGATTTCTTAAAATGACCCTGAATCAAAATAATATTAAAAAAATTGACCCTGTTTCACGCACGATTCGCAAAATTGCAGCTGTTATTATCGATATTTATCAGGCAGGAATATCGCCTTTTACTGGGGGCAAGGCAGCTTGTCGATTTACACCGACCTGCAGCGAATATACAAAACAAGCAATTGCTAAATATGGAATAATCCGCGGCGGTGTTATGGGTCTAAAAAGAATTTCACGTTGTCACCCAAAGGGTGGTTTTGGTTACGACCCGGTCCCTTGACATCTGACCTGTTTGTGCTACAATTCTCTCTGCACTATTTTAAGTTTAACCTTTTAAAAGGATATAAGATGTCATCTTTTCGTTCAACTGTTGAATCCATGTCAAAAATTATGGATGAAATGGGAATAACCGAATTAGATCTTGAAAGACAGTTTTTGTTTGGCGTTTATCGCAAACATATTCATTTATCAAAACAAAATAACATTATTGCAACTGCTGCCATGCCAAGTTTTCCAACAGCAGCGCCGATCAAGGCAAAAACCGAAGAAGCTGTCTGCACACCAGAACCTGGTAAAACATGTGGATTTGCTTTAAAATCTCCAATGGTTGGTGTTGCATATTTGGCCCCAGAACCTGGCGCAAAAACATTTACATCAGTGGGTAGCACAATTAAAACCGGTGATACTGTTGTTTTGATTGAAGCTATGAAAACATTTAACCCTATTAAGGCCGATCGTGACGGCACTGTGAAAGAAATATTAATCACAGATGGTCAGGCAGTCGAATTTGACCAACCTTTGATCATCATTGAATAAGATTTAATGGTATAAACATGCAAAAAATCAAAAAAGTACTAATCGCTAATCGCGGGGAAATTGCTCTGCGTGTTATACGTGCCTGTCGTGATATGGGAATACGAACTGTTGCGGTTCATTCAACTGTTGATAAAAACGCAACCCATGTTCACTTGGCGGACGAAGCTGTTTGTATCGGACCTGGTCCAGCCAAAGATTCTTATTTAAACGAATCTGCAATTTTAACTGCTGCTTTATTAACAAATGCAGATGCAATTCACCCTGGATATGGATTTTTATCAGAACGTGCAGGCTTTGTTGAAAAAGTTGAACAACACGGATTAATTTGGATTGGACCAAATGCAGAAATGATTGTTAAAATGGGCGACAAAGTTAATGCCAAAAAAACAGCTATTGAATGCGGTTTACCTGTTGTGCCAGGATCAGATGGTGCTGTTGAATCACTGGAAGAAGCACTTCATTGGGCTGAAAAAATTGGTTATCCAGTCATGTTAAAAGCGTCTGCAGGTGGTGGTGGCAAAGGTATGCGTCCAATTATGAATGCTTCCGAAATGCCAGAAGCTTTTCAGATGACCAAAAACGAAGCACGCGCCGGATTTGGCGACGATACTTTGTATATGGAAAAATTGTTGCTGCACCCACGTCATATTGAATTCCAAGTTTTAGGCGACCAACATGGCAGTGTTGTAATATTTGGTGAACGCGATTGTTCTTTGCAACGCAAAAATCAAAAAGTTATGGAAGAATGCCCAGCTGCTGCCCTGACACAAAAGCAACGCGACGATATGATTGAGGTTTGTAAAACCGCAGCAAAAAAGATGGGATATACCAACGCGGGAACGTTTGAATTTATGTTCGAGGACGGTAAATTCTATTTCTTGGAAATGAATACACGTTTACAAGTGGAACATCCTGTAACCGAAATGGTTTATGGAATAGACTTGGTTCGTGAACAAATTCGTATTGCCGATGGTGAAAAATTGGGTTATACCCAGGCTAATATAGTCGCCAGTGGTCATGCAATTGAATTCAGAATTAATGCCGAAGACCCAGAAACATTTATTCCAAATCCTGGAAAAATAACACTTTATGCACCATCTGGTGGATTGGGTGTTCGTGTTGATTCTGCTGTTTATACTGGTTATGTGATTCCACCTACCTATGATTCAATGATTGCAAAATTGATTATTTATGCACCAAATCGTCCTCAATGTATTATGCGTGCACAACGCGCATTGGAAGAATTTGTCATAGAAGGTATAAAAACAACCATTCCATTGCAACAAAGATTGTTAAAGAATAAAGATGTTAAAACTTTGGCTTTTGACAACCATTGGCTGGAAACTTTCTTGAAAAATTCAGATGCCCAGGCCGAAGCCGCACAAGAAGAAAAAGAAAAGAACGAAGAATATTAAAAAACCGCCAAACGGCGGTTTTTATTTTTTATCTGTCTTTTTCTTTCTGAAATCATCAAAGCTTACTACTCTTTTATCATCTGTGTTTGCTTTCTCTTCGCCCAAGGGCAATTCCATATCATTTCCCGCAGATTGTGAACCTTTTGGATGAAAAGACAACATAAAGTCCACGCTGGGGTCTTTGAATTCAATCAATGAGGAATAAGGCACGCGAATAAAGAACGGACGACCATCAAAAGTCAATTGAACGCCAAACTCTTTTTCGGATACATTCAGATTGTTATAAGAATACTGCAAAACAATTGTCATGATGTCTGGGTATCTCATACGCAGAAAATCTGGCAGTACAACACCGGGATCGCGTGTCTTGAAAGTAATAAAAAAGTGCGCACCATCACCTAACCCATTAAATTGTGCATGAACCAGCGCATCTTTTACAACAGATTTCAGAGCGTTATCTAATAATTTTTGATAATCTATTTTTTTCATGATTCCAGTATATTAAAAATTTTACCATCCTTGCAAGAAACAAATACGGCGTTCTTACAAGATTTAAAAACTTCTGGTTCCAAACCTGTTGCCCAAACCTGGGCATCGACCGCACCTAATTCATTAAAAAGCCTTTCTCTGGCAGTTGAATCCAGATGTGCCGCTGCTTCGTCTAATAAAACAATTGGTGTTTTACCAGTCTTGGTTCTGATTAATTTTGAATGTGCCAATATCAAATCAATAAGCACTGATTTCTGCTGACCCGTGCTGGTAAGTGACACAGGCAAGTTTAAAACTTTGTTAAAAACACCAAAATCAGATTTATGCGCGCCGTCTATTACCATTTTGTCACCTTGTAACCCACGGTTTTCTGACAAATATTTCAAGTATTCTTTTTCTGCATCTGCAGACGAACTGTTTAGCAACAAAGTTTCAATCTGACCGCATACAGATATTGCACTGCTTTCTAAAAAATAATTTATTTCGGCTGCATATCTGATACGTGCCGCCACAACAGCAACAGAAATTCCTGCAATTTGTGTTTCTAAGGCCCGCAACCAATTATCATCCGCCCTGCTTTTTAATGCAAAAGCCCGTTCCGAAAGCAATTTCCCTAACCTGGCCACACGACCAGAATGTGGCGCATCAAAGCTGGCGATTAATCTGTCAAAAAAAGTGCGTCTGTCTGATGCAGAATCCACAAATAACCTGTCTTCTTTTGGGGTTAACCAAACAATACTTAGCCTGGATGCCAGTTCCGAAAGCGGTGAATTGTCTTTATCTATCTTTGCATGACGATTCGAATCATCTTTTGCAAAGAAAACTGCAATCTCGGTTTCATCTTCTAAATTCGCAAAAATATTAAATCCACCAGAACCATCAAAACGTGCAATCTCGGACATTGTGGCACCACGCATACCACGATCACCTGATAACATTGATATAGCTTCCAGTATTGCAGTTTTCCCGGATCCATTTGGTCCAGTAATTATTATATTTTTTGAATTTTCAACATTCACGCGACTGGATGCATGGTTTCTGAAATCGGTAAGAATTAGAGAATTAATCATAGTTTTAGGGTTTGAGATTTAAGGTTTGAGGAAATTTATAATTTTACTTTCAACCTTAAATCTCAAATCTTAAACCTGAATTTGGAGGCCCGGGTCGGAATCGAACCGGCATACAAGGATTTGCAGTCCTCTGCATAACCACTCTGCCACCGAGCCATCATTTGCGAAACAATACTAGGCAATATATAAATGAAATTCAACTGAAAAATTTCAAAAATTCGATAAAAATTCAACAAATTGTGATATAATACGAAGATGAGAGAGTAGAAAATGAAGAAAATAATTTTGGCATTTTGCTTTTTGCCTTCTGTCGCATTTGCTTATGATGATTGTTTATCCATAAAGAATGTCCCATCGGGCGAGCTGTCTTTACAGCAAGTAATTGAACTGGGATTATGCAGAAATCCAACAACTTCCGCTGCTTATCTTTCATCCGAAGCAGCCAGATTAAACAAAAATGCTGGTTATGCAGAATACTTACCCAGTGTAAGCGCATCTGTTTCAGCAACAAAAAATTATCAAAATCGTGAATGGGACGATTGGTCAAAGGGTGCTTCTTTATCGGCGTCTTATTTGATTTTTGATTTTGGAAAAAGATTAGAAGATTTAAATACTTTGGCTGCAACATGGCGCGCCACTGGTTTCGATTATGACGAATCTGTTCAAAATTATGTTTATGGTATTATTGGTTCTTATTATTCGTTGCTTAACGCGAATGCAGACGTTGTAACAGCTCAGGCATTAAAAACCGCTGCACAAACTGCCCGCGACACAGCAGATAAAAAATTCAAAGCTGGTGCAGTGGCACGGGCTGATGTATTAAAAGCAGATACTTCACTTGCTACTCGTATTCTGGAAGTAGAAAAGGCAAAAAATAATCGTGAAATTGCCAAGGGAACATTACTTTCAAAACTTTCATTCTCTGCTGACCAGGATATTAAAATTTCTGATATGCCATCAGATTTTGGAAAAAGTACCGAAAACAAAAGTATTGATGACCTTATTGACCAAGCAAAGAAAACCCGACCTGATCTGCTTAGTGCCACCGCTAATCGCGAGGCTGCTTGGCATCGTAGAAACTCGACATTTTTGAAAAATTTACCAAGTATATCTGCAACTGGAACTGTATCTTATAACCCATCACCGGATACATATGACCCTGCAAACAGCCGTTACAGCGGCAGTATTGGAATTCGTGCATCTATGCCAATATTTGCTGGTTTTGCTAATATGTATGGGGTTCGCAGTGCAAACGCCACTTATGAACGTGCACAGGCCCAAGAAAGAGCAACATCTGATGCAGCCACGCTGGATGTGTTCACAGCGTATCAAAATTATAAAACCGCCCAGAATGTTTTATCCCAGACTGAAATATTATTAAAATCCGCAACAGAAAGCGAACGTGTCACAGCTGGAATGTATAAAGTTGGACGTGCAACCATGCTGGATTGGCAAACAGCCCAGGCCGATTTAGCGG
Organism: uncultured Muribaculaceae bacterium; assembly: GCA_965231035.1. Lineage (GTDB taxonomy): Bacteria > Pseudomonadota > Alphaproteobacteria > Rs-D84 > Rs-D84 > JAFGMC01. The sequence goes on along the minus strand of OZ246409.1, from coordinate 543,018 downwards.
ATGCCCAAAAAGAACACAATGCTGCCAGATACGATTTGTTTACAAAACGTGCCGCTGTGGCATTAGCTATTGGTGATATAAAATCTGAACTGGATAAGGTGACAAAATGATAAAAGAATCTAATACGTTTGTAGCTTGGATTAAGAGAAAAAAATGGTGGTTAATCACCATTTTGGTGATTATTGTTGGCTGGTCTTTGATATCAAGTGGTAATAAGGATCAAACATCTTCTAAGTTTGCAACTGTCAGTGTATCCCGTGGCGAACTTCGCCAGGTTGTAACAGCCACAGGTGAAATAAAACCTGTAAATACTGTAAATGTTGGATCCCAAGTCAGTGGAACAATTCAAAAAATCTATGTAGATTATAATTCCAAGGTTAAAAAAGGCGATATATTGCTTACTATTGACCCTTCGGTACTAAAAGCAAACGTAGCTGAGGCCAAAGCCTCTTTATTAAGCAGCGAATCTCAGCGCAATTACGCCAAAAACGAATATACTCGAAATAAATCTCTTTATTCAGACGGTTTTATCGCCAGGGCAGAACTGGAACAGTCTCAAACAACATACGAACAAGCTGAACAATCTGTAAAACGTGCAAAGTCCGAATATGAACGCGCTGCAACAAATTTAGATTATGCAACTATTAAATCGCCTGTTGATGGCACTGTCATAGCCCGAAAGGTTGATAAGGGTCAAACTGTTGCTGCTTCTTTTCAAACGCCTGATTTGTTTGAAATTGCTGAAGATTTATCAAAAATGCAAATTGAAACTTCTGTGTCCGAGGCCGATATTGGAATGATAAAAGAAGGCCTGCCAGTTACTTTTACAGTTGATGCTTATCCAACACAGACTTTCAGTGGAAATGTCCGTCAAATAAGACTTTCGCCAACAACAACTTCAAATGTTGTTGTTTACACAGTTGTTATTGATGTTGATAATTCAGATATGCGCTTGATGCCAGGAATGACCGCATTCGTAACAATTATTATTGAAGATAAAAAAGATGTTTTACGTGTTTCGAACTCGGCATTTTTGCTTAGAAATTTTGAAGGTATAGTTTCCAAACCTGGTTCAGCCACCCCTAAAACACATTTACCCATAGAACGTAATAATTCTGTTGTTTTGGTTGCTTATACCAAAGGGCTTACAACATCAACAGAAACTGAACTTGTTTCCAAAGATTTAAAAGATGGGGACAAGGTTATAACCGGTGTTCTGGGTAAAACTGCTTCTAAAACCAGTAATATGGGCGGCGGCGGCGGTCCTGGCGGCGGTCCAATGTAATGGATTAATTTATGCAAACATCTAAAAATATAATTTCTTTAAAGAAAATCTGTAAAAGCTTTCCTGTTGAAATGGGCGGCAGCGAGCAAGTTTTATTCGATATAAACTTTGATATCAAAGCCGGTGAATTTGTATCAATTATGGGACCCAGCGGAAGCGGTAAATCAACCTGTATGAATATTATTGGTGCACTGGATACGCCTAGTTCTGGCACATACAAGCTTTATGACAAAGATGTTACCAACCTTACTGCTGATGAACTAGCACTTGTCAGGAATGAATATATCGGGTTTGTTTTTCAGAACTTTAACCTGCTTCCAAAAAGGTCTGTTTTAGACAATGTTATGTTACCTTTAATGTATAAAGGTTTGTCAACAGATGAACGTGTCAGACGGGCAAGAGATATGCTAAAACGCGTAGAATTGGAAAAATTTGAAACTTATTTACCAACACAATTATCTGGTGGAATGAAACAACGTGTTGCCATTGCGCGTGCATTAGCTGGTGACCCAAAATTAATCTTGGCTGACGAACCCACAGGTGCTTTGGATACCAAAATGGGTAATGATATATTGAAATTCTTTGAAAAATTGAACCGTGAAATGGGTATAACAATTGTTATGATTACTCACGAATTCAATATTGCTAAATATTCGAACAGACTTATACATATCTTGGACGGGCATATAACCTATGATGGCAAGGTTCCAAAGGACGAGAAGGCATTATCATGACATTTAACGATATTTTAAAAGAATCTTGGTTATCCATAAGTGGAAATAAAGTCCGGTCTTTTTTGACAGTTTTGGGAATTATCATCGGCGTTATGGCTGTTGTTATTATGGTTGCAGTTGGCGAAACCGTCCAGAAAAGAATTAATGACCAGTTTTCCTCACTGGGAACAAATACAATTATGGTCAGAGCTGGCGCAGCACAAAGTTCAGGTGTTCGTACAGGAAATCGACAAACTTTGACCATTCAAGATTCCGAAGCAATCGCACAATTACCGTATATAGAAGCCGCCACCCCTGTCCAAAATAGTGGTGCTCAAATTATCTATGGCAACAAAAATTGGTCTTCATCAATGGTTGGTGTTTATCCAGAATACACAACCGTTCAAAACTTAGAAATTGCCAAGGGTGTATTTTTTGATGACTCTGCGGTCAGAAATGCCTCTACTTACGCTGTTATTGGTCCAGAAACGGCAAAACAGCTTAATATGCCAGATGATCCAACGGGCGAAGTTATTCGTATCCAAAACACACCTTTTGTTGTTATTGGAATGACCAAAGAACGTGGTGATTCAGTAATGGGCAGTCAGGATGATATGGTTATAATTCCAATCACAACAATGAAAAAACGTATGCAAGGCAGCCATTTTCCTGATGCTGTTAGTCTTATAACATTAAAACTTTATGCGGATGCTGATAATGTTTTGGTATCTGATCAAATAACCACCCTGCTTCGCGATCGTCATAAATTAAAAGATGACGATGTTGATGATTTTCAAATAATGGATATGAAGCAAATGCTGGACACTATGAATACCGTAACTGGATATATGAAATTGCTGTTAATAGCCATTGCAGGGGTTTCTTTGTTGGTTGGTTCTATTGGAATTATGAATATGATGTTGGTATCTGTGGCCGAAAGAACCAGGGAAATCGGCATACGTAAAGCCATTGGTGCTCGTGAAAAACATATAATTATTCAATTTTTATCAGAATCTATAATGATTTCATTTATTGGATCAATGTTCGGCTTAATTTTGGGTGTTGGATTATCCCAGGGTGTCGGACGCCTGATTTTACATTATGAAGTCCCTTTCAGTGCTTGGCCGGTTGTATTATCTGTAAGTGTGGCAATTATTGTAGGACTGGCATCTGGTGTTATGCCTGCAATCAAGGCTGCAAAATTAAACCCGATTGACAGCTTGCGATACGAATAAAAATAACAAAAAACCGGCTTTTTTGCCGGTTTTTTATTTTGTAAGTCTTTCTATTAATTCTTGCATTTGAATGCGATTCGCAAAAGAAAGTATTACTTCGCCTGCCCCACCTTTTTTTTCACGCAATTTTACATTTACCCCCAAGGATTTTTTTATTTTAGTTTCTATTTCCTTAATATTATCTGCACCCATAGAATTTGAAGAATGGGCCCTGCTTTTTGATGATCTGATTGAATCTTTTACTTTTTTTTCTGTATCAGCAACTGATAATTTCTTGGAAATAATTTCGTGTGCCAGTTCTTCTGGATTTTCTGCAACTGCAATTGTACGGGCATGTGAAGCCGACAATTCGCCACTTTCTACCAATATTTTAACAGATTCTGGCAAATTATCCAGACGCATAATATTTCTGATATAACTTTCTGATTTACCAATTAGACGTGAAACATCATCCAATTCGTAATTACATTTTTCCATCAAATTTTTATATGCATTGGCTTCTTCAATTGGGTTTAGGTTTTCACGCTGAACATTTTCAATCAGCGCTATCTCCATAGCATTTTCATTTGTTATGGTTTTAACCAAAGCCGGGATTTCAACTAAACCAGCCATTTTACTTGCACGAAAACGGCGTTCACCAGCAACAATTTCATAGCTGTATGGCTTGTCTTTGACCGCACGCAGCAAAATTGGTTGTAAAACACCCTTTTCACGAATTGATGTTGCCAATTCTTGCAATTCTGATTCTGTAAAAGTCTTGCGAGGCTGGTCCGGATTTGCACCAATCTGTGACAATGGAATCTGTCTTACTGCAACACGTTCACCACCAGTTAAAACAGAAATATCTGGAATATTGCCCATTTCCGCCTTTAAATCTGCTAAACCTTTTCCTAATCCAAATTTCGACATTTTCTCTTCCTTTTTATTTATTTCCAATACCTTCGACTATTTCTGTTGCAACACGCAAGTATGCCTGGGCCCCAGCCGAATTAAAATCATAGAATAAGGCCGGTTTTCCATGTGATGGTGCTTCGGATATTCTGACATTTCTGGGAACAACAGTTTTGAAAACTTTTTCACCAAAAGTCTTTCTGACATCTTCTTCGACCGCGCGTGTCAAGCCATAGCGCCGATCGTACATAGTCAGCAAAACACCCAAAATTTGTAATTCTGGATTCCATTTTTTTTGAACTTCATCAATTGTGTTAACCAGATGCTGAACACCTTCCAGCGCAAAAAATTCACATTGCAAAGGTACAATTACACGGTTTGCAGTTGTCAAGGCATTCAATGTTAAATATCCCAAAGCTGGCGGGCAATCAATCAAAATATAATCATAATGATTTTTAATTTGTTCAATTGCGTCACGCAAACGATATTCACGATTATCTATATCCAACAATTCGGCCTCGGCCCCAGCCAGTGCAGGACTGGATGGCAAAATGTGCATACCTGCAACAGCAGTTGTTAAAATGTTATCGGCAACATTTGCTGTTCCCATAATTACACCATAAACACTTTGACGATGTGCAGCACGAATAAAACCCAAACCGGTGCCGGCATTGCCTTGGGGATCCAGATCAATTAATAAAACCTGTTTTTTTATTGCGGCCAGTGATGCACCGATATTTATTGCTGTGGTGGTTTTTCCAACACCACCCTTTTGATTTGCGAACGCTATTATTTCTGTCATATTATTTTTCCTTCGAACAGACGAAAGGATACAAAAATCAAACACAGCTGGTCAAGAGGATAAAATTTTATTTTTATAAATTAAGTAATTTCAATAAATTAAAAATTATTTCATATGAAACATTTTCATATTATCAATTTGTATAATAAAACCATCACCTGTCTTAGAGGGTGTTAATTTATAGTCAAATTTATACTTTTTCTTGGCTATTTCTATTTCTGATTCAATTTCCCGGCCTTTTAACAGAAAAAGCCGGCTTTTTACTGGTCTGACATAATCCATTATTTTTATCAACGGTGCAAACGCACGTGCGGTAAAAACCAGTGTATTACCAGTATTTTTTGCATTTTTGATAAAATCTTCAACCCTGCCATTAAAAACTGTCAGGTTCGGTAAATCCAACTCTTGTTTCAACGCATTTAAAAAATTTGCTTTTTTACCAACCGATTCGATACAGGTAACATTCCAACCTAATATTGCCAGAACAACACCTGGAAAGCCTGCCCCGCTGCCCAAATCAATTATTGAAACATCTTTTGATAAAACACTTGCCAACTGTTCAGAATCTTTAAAATGTCTGTTTTCTATATCCGTCAGCGTACTGGGTGCAACCAGATTCATTCGCTTTGACCATTCACGCAGCAAATCGGCATATTTTTGAAATTTTTCTTTATTATCCATACGATTTATTGTAGCATAGAAGAACCATGAAGAAAATAGAAAGTTTTTTTATAACTGCCGCTCTTTTCGCTGTCATAATTGTGACAGGAACTGCAATCTGGCATATTGACCCACAAACACAATCCTCAGAATCATATGATTATCCTGCAAATAAATACGGCGCTTTCTTGGCCGGTCAGCATGCAATTTATGTTAATGATTTTGAAAAAGCATCCGAATTTTCAAAAAAATTAAAGGATCGGGATCTTCCAATAATTCAAAATACCGTTGTAATTTCGGACTTTTTGAATGGTAAAATGCCAGATAATGTCAGCACTATTAATAAAGACAGCAGTGCCGCACCACAGTTGATTTATGACGCCTATCTGATTACTCAAAACGATTGGAAAACAATATATAAAAGACATAAAAACGATGAATCTGCCCTGGCCGCTCCCTTAAGAATTTGGTCTGGGATTGCAAACGGAAAGATTGATGAAACATTTGCTTTTATAAAAAAGCTTCGCACGACCGAGTCATGGAAATCATTTGTACGCGGTCAAATTTATGCTGAAACAGGAAAAATTACAGAGGCTACAAAACAATTTGCAAAGGTATCTCCGGATTTTATGAATATAAATGATTATATGTATATGATTGCTTTTTATAATCATAATAATATGTCCGAAGAAGCTACAAAATTACAAAAAGACTTTACCGAACGCCCTGGTGGAATGTATATGCTGGATACGAAAATATCTCCAAATTGGGTGGATTACAGTGGCTATAACAACGAGCTTTCTTTTAATTTTGTTCAAAGTGTTTCACATACACAGATACTGATGTATTCGGATTTATCCCTTCTGATGTTAAGATTTGCAGAAGTTATCAGAACAGATTCAAACGCCAACAAAGATGCTTTGAATTATTATCTTGGACAATATTTCTTTAATAATGGTGGAAATTACGATAAATTATTCAAGTCAATTGGTAAGAATAGTCCTTTTTATTCGTTTGCTTGTATGAAAATTGTCGAAAAGACTGGTAAAATTAGTGATTTGCAGGGTGCTGTACGCGCAAATCCGCTATTTGTTCCAGCAATAACCAAGCTGATTGCAAAAAATGTCCAGCAGGGCGACAAACGTGAAGCATTAAGAGTTGTTAACCGTGCACTGGAAAATAAGAAACTTTCTGAAAAAGGTCGCGCATTCTTTCTGAAGGCGCGTGCAAGCATTTATCTGACTTTTGATGATATTGATTCCGCCCAGAATGATATTCAAACAGCTTCACATATTTTGCCTATGGATGCCGATATTTTAGCTATACAGTCGAAAATTTGGGCAATTCAAAAGAAGGAATTAACCACAGCGTATCAATATTCTATCGCTTTGGTTACTAAAAATCCGACTCAGATTGAATCATGGGATGTTCTGGGGATGGTTGTTTGGGCCAAAGAGGGCGCATCAGCCGCATTAGAAATATTTGAAAAAGTTGGTCAAGTAGCTGAGAATTGTTCTTCGTTGTTTGAACATTTGGGTGATTTACAATTGGAAATGGGAAATAAAAATCTCGCTCGCGATGCATATTTACGCGCAATAGACTTATCATCTGATGGTCTGGTATCTGTTCCAAAGCTGGAAAAGAAAATAAGGATGTTGAAATGAATATCGGAATAATTGGGGCAGGCGCCTGGGGAACAGCATTGGCAATTTTATCTACAAAGGCTGGGAATCGTGTAACACTGTGGTCTTATGATGGTTTGGTATCAAGATTCAGTGGTTTGAATTTGCCAAAACAAATAAAAATTACAAAAGATATGAAAGATTTGGCCAATACTGATGCTTGGCTGGTTGTTACTCCTGCAGCACATTTCCGCGAAACGATAGATAAATGTGTTAAATTTCATAAGAATCAGCCACTTATTATTTGCACCAAGGGTCTGGATCCACATAAAAGCAAATTTATGTCCGAAGTTTTACGCGATGAATTCCCAAAATTTAATAAAATTGGGGTTTTGTCCGGTCCACAGTTCGCAGCCGAGGTTGCAAAAGGTGTTCCCACAGGCAGTACTTTGGCTGGGAAACCTGAAATATTGGAACTGGGACACAAGATATTTGGCGAAATGTATCTGGAAGAATCCGATGATGTTATAGGAACCGAATTTTCAGGTGTTGGTAAGAATGCTGTTGCCCTGATTGCTGGTTTTGCCAGTGTAAAAGCAGATGGTGAAAATGAAAAGGCATTATTATTCACGCGCGCATGGAACGAAGTTGTAAATATTGGAATTGCACATGGTGCAAAGGTTCGAACATTCTTGGGACTTTGTGGAATAGGGGACTTATTCTTGTCTGCAACATCTGTAACCAGTCGTAATTACTCTGCTGGTGTTTCAATTGCAAAGAAACAAAAGGTTTCAGGCACAGTTGAAGGATTGTATGCATTGGACGGATTAATTAAACATGCAGATGAAAAACATATACCTGTACCAGTTCTAAAAAACATGAAAATACTATTAAAAATCTAAAAACAAAAAACTAATACATTCAATAAAATACCGGCTGTTTCATATGAAATTGTAAATTCAGCCGTTTTTTATAATATAAAAAAGACCCGCATAACATGCGGGTCAAAATAACATCAAAACCGTTATTATTTAACAGTTGTTGTTGCGTTTCTGTTTTGTGCCCAAACATCTTCGCCTGTGCCCTTAACAGCTGGACGTTCTTTACCATAAGAAATAGTAGAGATACGTTTTGATTCAACACCGTCTTTTACCATTACAGATTTAGCAGAAGCCGCACGACGTGCGCCCAATGCCAAGTTGTATTCTGTTGAACCACGTTCGTCGCAGTTACCAGCAACCTGTATCTTGGTTTCTGGATGATGTTTCATATACAAAGATTGACCCAACAAGTTGTTATTTGCTTCCTTAGAGATTTCAGAAGAATCGAAAGCAAAGAATACTTTTTGATCGTTCATATCTGCTGGTTCTACAATTGAACCACCGCAAGCAGCCAACAATCCAGCGACACCGGCCAACATTGCAAAGTTTTTTATTTTCATGAAAATACTCCCTTGTATTTTTGTTGTTCATTGTTTAGTCTATACGAAAATATTGATAAAAGCAAGAAAAAATAAGAATTATAACAATGTCTTTGAGTGATTTATATTTAGCGGGTGTACGTTGGGAAATTTCTGAAAATATGGAATTATCTACAACAGAAAATACGGATGTAAAAAAAGAAAATTCTGCACGAAAAATCTATGAACCATCTATAGTTCCAGCAGTTGCACCTATATCTTTCAACACCGCAGAAAAAGTGGTGAAAAAGGTTAATAATTTATCTGATCTATTATCTGCAATAAAAGATTTTGAACATCCTTTGCGACAATTTGCCAGCAATGTTGTTTTACCATATATTCCAGCTGAAAATTATAAAAATCAGTTATTAATAATTACAGATTCACCATCAAAAGATGATGATAGTGTTGGAAAAATATTAACTGGGTCTGCTGGAAATATACTGGATAAAATGCTGACCGCAATTAATATCAATCGAGATAATATCTCAATTATACCCCTGGTATTCTGGCATACACCTGGTGGACGAACACCAACACGTGAAGAACTGGATCTGACAAAACCTTTCGTTGATTCTTTGATATCTATGTTAAAACCAATTGCTGTTTTAACACTTGGCACATTAGCGGCAGATGAAGTTATAAAAGCAAAGCTGCCCAGGAACCATGGGGAAACTTTTGAACTGACAGACGGTACTTCTGTAATTCCAATTTATCATCCGAATTATATGGTTTTAAAACCTGATACAAAAAAAGATGTTTGGGCAGCTTTACAAAAATTGCAAAATTTGTTGAAAACAAGCCAAATATAGTTAATAATAAAGCTGAAGCTTACAAAGGAGCCTACAATTAAACCAACAATAAACAATAATAACCGTGATAGTCGCAGGGACATGGGTCCGCGTATAAACAACAAAATATTTTCAAAAACCGTGCAGGTTATTTCTGACACAGGTCAGAATCTGGGCGTAATGCCTACACCCCAGGCTTTACAGGCTGCTGTGGATGCTGGGATGGATTTAGTAGAAATAAACGCAGGTTCTATTCCACCAATTGTAAAAATTATGGATTTTGGTAAATTCAAATACGAACAGAAAAAGAAAGCCGCCGAAGCCCGCAAGAATCAGAAAAACACCGAAATTAAAGAAGTTTGGGTAAAGCCTTTTATCGAAGAAAATGATTTGAATATCAAAATGAAAAAGGTTATGGAATTTTTAAGCGAAGGCGACAAGGTAAAAGTTTCTGTTATGACCAAGGGCAGCAAACGCGTATTGGCCCAGGGCAGGGAAGCTGTTCCAAAATTATTCGAAAAAATCACAGAATTGGTCGGGGACAAAGGTACTCTGGAATCAAAATCTAAACCAGACGAACGAACAAAATCTATTATTATCGCCCCTGTGAAATAAAACTTAAAAAAACCGGTGTTTGCCGGTTTTTTATTTGCAATTAAAATTCTGTTTGTTATAATTTGTGGCGCTTTGGGTGGTTAGCTCAGTTGGCTAGAGCATTACGTTGACATCGTAAAGGTCGTTGGTTCGAGCCCAATACCACCCACCAGATTTAAAAGTGCGGGGAAAAAATATAGAATATGCGAATGCAAAAATAATTTTAATAAGAAATAACCAACGGTATTCATTTTTCTGAACGCCTCGTTGGGGCGTTTATTTGTAAAAAGAGATTAAAAAACATGAGCAAAAAAGAACAAAAAAAATATTTAATAACCAGCGCATTACCTTATGTTAATGGTGAATTGCACATCGGTCATCTGGTCGGCTGTTATTTACCAAGCGATGTTTATGCCAGATTTTGCAGGGCATTAAATCGCGATGTTTTGTTTATCTGTGGGGCAGACGAACATGGAACACCTGCTATTGTTGGAGCCGCAAAAGAAGGTATGTCGGTTATTGACTACAACAATAAATATCTAGAAAAACATCTAAAATCTGTTCGTGATTTCAATTTATCATTTGATTTATACGGACGCACACACACAGAATTACAAGAAAAATTAATTCATGAGCTTTTTTCACGCTTGGACGAACAAGGCTTAATCGAAGAACGCGAAACCATTCAACCTTTTTCTATTGATGATAACATGTTCTTGGCAGACCGACAAATCGAGGGAACCTGTCCAAAATGCGGATATGACAAAGCACGCGGAGATCAGTGTGACGCGTGCAGCTCGACTTATGAAGCTAATGAGCTTATAAACCCGCATTCAACCATTTCTGGCGGAACAAATATTGAAATGCGTCCAACCAAAAATTTATTCTTTTTGGCCTCCAAGGTTGAAGACAAATGGAAAAAATGGTTGGCAGTCAAGGCACCAAAATGGTCAAAATCCGCCTATGCAATTGCAAAAGGTTGGGCAAACGAAGGGCTTCGTGATACCAGTATAACTCGCGATTTATCTTGGGGAATTCCTGTTAATAAACCAGGTTATGAAAACAAAGTATTTTATGTTTGGTTTGATGCACCATGGGGTTATGTTTCTATATCCCAGGCTGCAAACAAAAATTGGGCTAATTGGTGGAAGAATGAAGAAGGCTGCCACTATGCACAATTTATGGGCAAAGATAATGTGAAATTCCATTCTGTGTTTTTCCCTGAACAACAACTGGCTATGAATGAAGGTTGGAAAACTGTTGATATGTTAAAAGGTTTGAATTTTTTGAATTTCGAAGGTGCAAAAATATCAAAATCAACCGGCAATGGAATATTCTTGGATGAAGCAATTACCGAAGCACCTGCGGACGCATGGCGATATGCATTAATGGCCAGTGCCCCGGAAACAGATGATTCAGATTTTACAATTCAACGATTTGCCGACATTGTGAACAAAGATTTGAACGGAATTTTGGGTAATTTTGTATCCCGAGTATGCAAAATAAATGAAAAGAATTTTGGTTTATGTGTTCCAAAATTCAATGACTTTATTGATTTGAACAGCTTTCAAAATGATGTAAATTTGAAATTGGATGAATTAAAGTTTGCACTGGATGGTTGTGAATTCCGAAAAGCTGTGTCAGCTTTGCGTGAACTATGGTCCATTGGTAATGAATTCTTTACAAAAATGGAACCATGGGCACTGGTAAAACAAGATAGAGCAGGCGAAGCATCTGATGTTTTGAATGTTTGTTTCCAGCTGATTGACCTGTATGCCAGAATTTCCGCACCATTCATTCCAAATACTGCAGAAAAAATGCGTAATATATTCAAAATCACAAATGATTTATCGTGGCCAAAGAAATTTGAATGGCGTGTTCAGGATGGCTCTGAATTTGTTGTTCCTGAAAACTTGTTTGAAAGAATTGACGATGACAAGATTAAAGCTATGTCTGAAAAATATATAAAACAGGCACCAAAAATTGTTATCGCGAAAATTCTGACCGCGGAACAACATCCAGATTCTGATCATTTACAGGTTTTAACCGTGGATTCTGGCGATGGTATTCCATTACAAATTGTTTGTGGTGCACCGAACGCAAGAGCAGGGATGTTAAGCGTTTTGGCCAAGGTTGGGGCAAAACTGCCGGCATTTGATATGCCTTTGGCTGCACGCAAGGTCAGGGGTGTTGTATCAAATGGTATGATGTGCGCATCAGACGAATTGGGATTAGGGGGTGATCATTCTGAAATTATTGAATTACCAGAAGATTCAATAATAGGGAATGAATTTAAATTTTAATAAAAGGTTTTTATCCCATGGGTACCGTTGCATTTAATAATCATATAAATATTTTTCAGTTAAAACCATGTGAACCAGACAAAAGTTTATTGTATTATTCATGCGATAAGTGTTGTCATTATAAAACATGTTGTATAAACGGACAATTTCAGAACAACAATTGCAAGGTTGCAAATCTTATTATAAACAACCTCCAAGATCAGATATATATGACATTGTGGGAAGATCATGTTTTGCAGCTTTTTGTGAAGATAAATCATTTTGATGAAAGAAAATTTTGGAGATCTTTTAACTATGTTTTCAGATCTATTAAACGTGATTTTCAAAGACAATTATGAAAAAAGTTAAACTTGTTTTAATGTCTTGCTGTGCACCGTGTTCCAGCGGAGCTATCAAGCAATTGGCTGATGGGAATTTCCCAGAAATTTCAGATTTTGCTGTCTTGTTTTACAATCCGAACATTTATCCACTGGATGAATATCAAAAAAGATTGGATGAACAGATAAAATATTGCGAATCTTTGGGGGTAAAATATTTCGTTGGCGATTGGGATCATAAAAAATGGTTGGAATCTGTTCATGGATTGGAATCCGAACCTGAGCGTGGTAAGCGTTGTAGCCAATGTTTTAAACATCGTTTTCGTTTTGCACAAAAATGGGCATTAGAAAATGGTTATGATACGATTGCGTCAGTCTTTGGGGTGTCAAAACACAAAAACCAATCCCAAGTTGATAATTGCGCAATTGATGAAATTACCAAGATTAAATATTTGCCAATAAAATGGGACGAATCGTTACGTTCAGAAATTAATAAAAAAACCGGCTTTTACCGTCAAAATTATTGTGGTTGCGAATTCAGTTTTCGCAAAGTATAATCGCTTTGTATTTAACAAAGGAAAAACTATGTCATCAATTTTGATTTTCCCAGGCCAAGGCAGTCAAGCTGTCGGTATGGGTAAAGAACTGTATGATAACTTTGAAATTGCTCGTAATGTTTTTAACGAAGTTGACGATGCTTTAAACCAAAAACTTTCTGAAATTATTTTTAACGGTCCAATGGAAGATTTAACACTGACAGCAAATGTCCAGCCGGCAATTTTTGCAACTTCTATTGCTATGTTGCGTGTTGCAATCGAAACCGGAAAATTAAATATGAAGGAAATATCCTTTGTTGCTGGACATTCATTAGGTGAATATACAGCTTTGTGTGCTGCTGATTCATTTTCTGTTGGAGATACCGCAAAATTGTTACGTTTACGTGGTGATGCAATGCAACGCGCTGTTCCAGTCGGTCAGGGTTTAACAGCTGTAATAATGGGTCTGGATATTGAAAAGGTTCGTGAAATTTGTGCACAAACTGATTGTGATGTTGCAAATGATAATTCCCCTGGTCAGGTTGTTATTTCTGGTGCAACTGCGGTTGTTGAAAAAACAATGGAACTCGCAAAATCTGCGGGTGCAAAACGTGCACTGCCTTTGGCTTTATCTGTTCCTGTTCATTGCAGAATGCAGGCCCCAGCTGCAAAAGAAATGGAATTGGCACTGGCTGGTATTAAAATGAATATTCCAAGTGTTCCATTAATTTCAAATAAAACAGCTTCACAATTAATGGATCCAACAGAAATTAAGACAGCTTTGGTGTATCAAATCACACATGGTGTTCGTTGGCGCGAATCTGTTTTGAATATGCCTGCATTAGGAATTACCGAAACAATCGAAGTTGGGCCCGGAAACATTCTGACTGGTCTGGTTCCAAGAATAGAACAATCAATAACAGCAAGGAAATTAGAGGTTTAAAATGTCAACTGAGAAAGCACATAAGGATGAATATAAAGTATCCAAAGTTCTTGGAAAATCAAAAAAAATTTCAGAGCAAATAGAATTTTTAGATTTACCAAAAGATTTAATAGATTCGAAAAATTTGGTTAAGATAAGTAATTATACAAATAAAATCAAAATTTCAACGTATCGGGCTGGTTCTATTTCTGCGCATTGTGCCAGAACAAAAATAAAAAGAAAAATTGTTGAACAGACTGGAATAGAATTTTTTAAATCTAGAAAGATTAAACAAAGGGATTAATAATGTTTTCATTAAAAGATAAAGTGGCTTTAATTACTGGTGCAACTGGTGGTATTGGTGTTGCGATTGCAAAACAAATGCAGAATGCCGGTGCCAAGGTTGTTGTTACAGGACGTAGTGAATCAAAATTAAACAGCGAATTTGATGATTCTTTTATAAAAATTGCAAAAGATGTATTAAAAGATGGTGCCGCAGAAGAATTAATCAAAGAAACTATCGAAAAAGCCGGTAAAATTGATATTTTGGTCAATAATGCTGGAATTACCAAAGATACTTTGTTGATGCGTATGACAGATGAACAATTTGATGATGTTATTAACACAAATCTTCGCTCTACGTTTAAATTGTGCCGCGCAGCAATTATGCCAATGATGAAAAATAAATTTGGACGCATTATAAATATGGCTTCAATAGTTGGTGCAATTGGTGGTCCAGGCCAGGCAAATTATGCAGCAAGTAAGGGTGGAATGATTGCGATGACCAAATCAATCGCAGCTGAACCAACAGCCTCACGTGGGGTTACAGCAAATTGTATTGCTCCTGGATTTATTAAAACACCTATGACAGATGTTTTGACAGACGAACAAAAAGCGACTTATTTTGCACAAATACCTGTCAGCCGTTTTGGTGAACCATCTGACATTGCCGCGGCTTGCGTATTCTTGGCATCTAACGAAGCTGGATATATAAACGGTCAAACACTGCATATAAATGGTGGTTTGGGAAGATTTTAACTAATGAACGAATTTGATGTAATTGTTATTGGCGGTGGGCATGCTGGGGTCGAAGCCGCAGCGGCTGCGGCTCGTCGTGGTGCAACAGTTGCATTATTTACAAAATCAGAATCTGATTTGGGTGCTATGTCTTGTAATCCCAGTATTGGCGGACCCGGTAAATCACAAATGGTTGCAGAAATTGACGCTTTGGGTGGCGTGATGCCGGTTGCAGCCGATTCGTCTGGAATACATTGGCGAATGCTTAATGCCTCTCATGGTGCTGCAACCCAGGCATTACGTGCTCAAATTGATAGAAAACTTTATCACGCAGCAGTTAAATCTATTTTATCTGGATATAAATATTTGAAAATAATTTTTGAATCTGTTGATGATTTGGATTTGAAAAACAAGATTATTAATAAAAAATATTCTGCAAAATCTATTATTTTAACAACTGGGACTTTTCTTGGCGGATTAGTTCACAGGGGTGATGAAAAAATAGAATCTGGCCGTTTGCAAGATGATGGAAAATACCAGGAATCAGATAAGAACATATCAAAAATATTAAAAAAAGCCGGTTTTTCACTATTAAGACTTAAAACCGGAACACCCGCCAGAATTCACTGCAATTCTATAAATTTTGATGTTTGCGAACCGCAACCTGGCGATATGCCACATGAATGGTTTTCAAAACCAATTAAAAAAGAAGTTGAACAGATTTCTTGTTTTATAACCCACACAAACGAATCAACACATGAATTTATTCGTAAAAACATAAAAAATGCACCAATGTATAATGGCGATATTCGTGGAACAGGTCCCAGGTATTGCCCATCTTTGGAAGATAAAGTTATGCGATTTCCAGAACATAAAACACATCATGTTTTCCTGGAACCCGAAGGACTAGACAGTGATTTAATTTATCCAAATGGTATTTCAACCAGCTTTGGAACAGATTTACAAGACAAATGGATTCGTATGATTCCTGGTCTTGAAAATGCAAAAATTGCACGATACGGATACGCAATTGAATACGATGCCATTGATGCACGTGATTTGTATGCAACCTTGGAATCCAAGGATATCCCTGGACTTTTCTTTGCCGGACAAATCAATGGAACTTCCGGATACGAAGAAGCCGCAGCCCAAGGGTTGGTCGCAGGTGCAAACGCGGCTGCAAACGCATTGGGTACAGAAACATTGAATCTGGACAGAACAAATTCAATGATCGGCGTTTTGATTGATGATATAACAACATTGGGTGTGGATGAACCGTATCGTATGTTTACAAGCCGTGCCGAGTTCAGGCTTTCGCTTCGTTCAGACAATGCGATTTCACGATTGGGTAAAATCGGGGTTCGTTTAAATCTTATTTCAGAATCACAATATCGGGAAAAATATTCACTGCTTAAAAATCAAATCGCAGAAAATAATAAATTCTATGCCGGTTATATTGCCAGAAATATGCGCGAAATTGAAAGTTATAAACGCGATGCGAATCTTAAAATTCCAACCAAGTTTGATTTTACTGGATTATCCGGTCTGACCAACGAATTGATTCAAAAACTGAGCCGTACACGACCGGAAAACATTGCAGATTTATCACGAATTCCCGGTATGACACCCGCCGGAATTATGGTTGTTTTGCGAAAAATAAAATCCTGTAAATAAAAAGGATCATAAAATGAACGATGCTTTGAAAATTGTTGAATTTATGGATACCGTTGAAAAGCTTTGCTATGTGAAAAGAAAAGCCAAACGCAACGATGGAAGCAACGAAAACGACAGTGATCATATTATGCGTTTATGTTTTCTGGTAATGATGGTTTCAGAATATATAAAACAACCTGTGAACAAGAAAAAATTACTGGAAATGGCCTTGGTTCACGATTTGGTAGAGGCCGAAACCGGGGATTTTAATGTGATTGATCAAATATCCAACCCAGAAATTCGCAAAGAAAAGATAAAAGCTGAAAAACAAGCAATTGATAAATACCGTAAACTTTTACCAGACCCACTTGGCAATAGAATTTATGAATTATTTATAGAATACGAAGCCCAAGAAACTATTGAATCCAAGATTGTTTGTGCACTTGATAAGCAAGAATCTGACCTGCACGCAAACAAAGAGGTTGATTTTTGTGATGATTATTACGAAAAACCTGGGTACAAGGAAAGAATTGAAGGAAAAAAAGAGCATAAGTTCTTAAAAATGACAAATGAAAAAATAATTGGTGATATTGAAAATCTGCTTTTTGATTTATCTATGAAAAATATGGAAAAATGTAAAAAGATGAAGCTGTTAAAAAAATAAATACCTTGGTTTAACAGGCTTGTATTCTGAAAAACATTCAGTTATACTCTCGGAAACGCCGGTGTAGCTCAGTTGGTAGAGCATCTCATTCGTAATGAGGGGGTCGTAGGTTCGAATCCTATCTCCGGCACCATTAAAATCAATAAAACTTGATTTTTAAATGAATTAATTGTATAAATAGTCGCATGACAACAAAAAACATAATTATTATAGGATAAAAGCTTATTGCGTCTTCGCGATAGCTGGGACGCATAGGCGTTCTTTTTTTATGTTTAAAAAAATATAAAAGGTTAAATTAAATGGCATACCCAAAGACAGATGCGCGTGCAAATTTTCCAGAATTGGAAAAACAAGTTTCAGAGTTTTGGAAGTCTGATAATACTTTTAAAAGGGTTAAAGATAAGAACAGAGACGGCAATATGTTCCGGTTCTTTGACGGCCCAATTACACCGTCTGCCCTGCCACACCTGGGGCATTTAGGCGTGTCTGCGGCCAAAGACATGGTCTGCCGCTATCAAAACATGTTGGGCAAAAACGTGGTTCATAAACTGGGGTGGGATGTTCACGGACTGCCAACCGAGGTTATGGTCGAAAAGGCAACTGGAAAACAATCCAAAGACTTGGTTGCAGAATTTGGTATCGAAAAATTTTGCGATATGTGTCGTGATGGTGTTATGAAATATGTTAATGAATGGGGTATATATTTAAATCGACTTGGTCGTTGGGTTGATATAGGCCAAGGTGATATTGTTTATAACACAATGTATCCTGAATTTATGGAATCAGTAATTTGGGCACTTAAAAAATTATACGACGATGGATTATTGTATCGCGATTTCAAGGTTAATCCTTTTGATTGGGCTTTGGGCACAGTGGTCTCGAATTCCGAAGCATCCAGCGAATATCAGGATATAGTTGATGATTCTGTAACCATCTGGTTTGAATTGGAAGATGGTCGTCGTCTGTTGGCATGGACAACAACACCTTGGACATTACCTGCTAATTCTGCTTTGGCTGTAAATCCAAATATGAAATATGTTGTTATGCGTGATTCTGATGATTCTGAGTATATAATTGCAGAATCCAGATTGTCTGTATATGAAAAACAGTTTGAAAAAGCTGAAAAAGTATCAGAAATGCAAGGAAATCAGCTGGTTGGATTAAAATACAAACCATTATTCAATTATTATAGTGATGAAAAGTTATACCAGGTTATATCTGCTGATTATGTATCTGATTCAGATGGTACTGGTATCGTTCATATCGCACCAGCTTTTGGTGAAGAAGATTATTTGGCCGCCAAAGCACTGGATCCAAAATTCCCAGTTATTGTAAATGTTGATGATTATGGAAACTTTACAAACGAAGTAACTGATTGGGCAGGTGAAAACATTTTTATGGCAAATCCAAAGATTATCGAAAATCTTAAAAAAACCGGTCATTTGGTTAAAAAAGAGTCCCATAAACACAGTTATCCTTTCAGTCCGCGTAGTAAACGGAAATTAATCTATCGTGCGACCGAAGCATGGTATATTGATGTTCCAAAAATACGCGATAACCTGATTGCTAATAATAAGAAAGTAGATTGGAAGTCTGCAGGTAACAGATTCGAAGCCTGGATAGAAAATGCTCGCCCATGGGGAATATCCAGAAATCGATTCTGGGGTGTTCCATTACCAATCTGGATGAACAAATCCGGCGAATACAAAGTTTTTGGCAGTATTTCTGAAATGCAGGACTTTTTTGGGGTTGAAATCAAAGACCTGCATCGTCCTACATTGGATAAACTTGAAAAAGATGGATGGAAACGCATTCCTGACGTATTAGATTGTTGGTTTGAATCGGGTGCTGTGCCTTTTGCATATATGCATTACCCATTTGAAAACAAAGAATTGGTTGATGATAAAAATTATATGTCAGATTACATAGTCGAAGGCCAAGATCAAACCCGTGGTTGGTTTTATACATTGATGGTTTTATCTACCGCTTTGTTCAATAGACCGGCTTTTTCGACAATTTCTGCCAATGGATTAAGCGTTGACGAACATAAAAAGAAAATGTCAAAGTCAGTTGGAAATTATGTTGATCCTTCTTCAATTTTGGACACATATGGTGCTGATGCTGTTCGTTTATATATATTGGGCAGCAATTTCTTAAAAGCAGAACCAGTTCCAATTGATAAAGAAGGTAAAGTTTTTGCAGAAACTGTAAAAAACATCCTGACGCCACTTTGGAATGCATACCATTTCTTTACACTTTATGCGAACGCGGGAAATATAACCGCAAAAGAAAAATATGGTATTCATAAAAACATATCTGATGAATATGTGCTGCAAGAATTAAATGAATTAATTGCCGTGTTTAAAGAATCTTTCGACGAATATAAGCCAGATATTGCTATTAAAGAATTAATAAAATTCTTAGATATATTAAACAACTGGTATATTAGGTTGAACCGAGAAAGATTTTGGAATGAAAATCAGGACGCATTTGACACTTTATTTACAGTACTGATGAATTTATGTAAAATTATTGCTCCTTTGGCACCTTTTGTAAGTGACCACATTTATAAAAGTCTGACTAATAAAGAAAGTGTTCATTTAGAAAACTTTCCAGAAGTCAAAAACAAACACAACAATAATTTATTAATATCTATGCGCAAAGTTCAATTAATTGTTTCAACTGGAAAACAGTTGCGAGAACAATTTAAGCTTCGTAATCGCTTACCACTTAAAAAAGCAATTATTGCACTTGCAACATCTTCTGTTAGCAAAAATGGAAATCCTGTACCGATACAAAATTTTGCAGGGTTAATAGAAAATGAACTTAATGTAAAACATGTTGAATTTTCAGATGTAATAAATGATTTTGCAGATTCATTTATATTCCCAATCACTCCAAAAATCGGTGCACGTTTGGGTTCTGCATTGAAAGAAATCTTGCCAGCTATAAAACAGGGCAAATACAAAGTATCCGGCGATAAATTGATTGTTGGTGAATATGCTTTGAATTCTGATGAATTCGAAATGCGTCTGAATGTCAAAGATGGCATAACGGGTGCAACACTGCCGGACAATACCGCGGTGGTGGTTTTGGATACCGAATTAACACCTGAATTAGTTGCCGAAGGTTTGGCAAACGAAGCTTTACGCTTTATCCAAGACACCCGAAAAACTGTTAGTCTGGATGTTTCTGATCGTATAGTTTTAGAATATGAAGCAGATTCAGAATTGTCCGCCGCGCTGAAAAACCATCGTACCAGAATAATGTCTGATGCACTGATTGTTGAAATGAAGCAGGGTACAAGTGAACACAAAACCGAAATCGAAGGTCATAAATTTGGTATAAAAATCAAAAAATCAAAATAATATGCTAGGAAAAGAAATATCTTTAACACCGGAAATTTATTTTCAAAACGTTCCTAGCGTGATTGATATGTCAATCCGCAGTGAATTGTATTTTGTTAATGAATTTACTTTTGCTGTGGCTGTAATATTGTCCGCACAAGCAACTGATAAAAAAGTAAACGAAGTAACACCAAAACTTTTTGAAATTGCAGATACTCCAGAAAAAATGCTGGAACTGGGTGAAAAGGGATTAAAAGAACATATCAAAGTTATTTCATTCTTTAATAACAAGGCAAAAAGTATTATCAATCTTTCCGAAAAACTATCTGATGAATCAAAGCAATATGATCAGAATTGGAAATTTCCAATTGAATTTCACAATCGTGACGAATTGGTAAAATTACCTGGTATCGGTCAAAAAACAGCAAACGTTATTATGAATGTTTTATGGGGTGCACCACACATTGGAGTGGATACCCATGTGTTCAGAAATGCGCATCGTTATGGTTGGGCAGATGAATCTGACAATACACCGGAAAAAGTTGAAGCAAAACTGATGAAATTGATTCCAGAAAAATATCATGGAATGGCAAATCATGTTATGGTTCTGCATGGCCGCTATATTTGTCGGGCATTAAAACCAAAATGTGCAGAATGCCCAGTTTCAAAATGGTGCAACGCCAAAGATAAGAATATTTAAAAACCGGTCAAATGACCGGGTTTTTATTTTTTTGCAAAATCATTTGCCACATTCATAATTTCCAAAATTAGCGAGTTTAATTCTTCGGTACTTTTTGTACCTGAAAATTCCAGCGCAAATGTTACATTTCGAACATTTTCTTTTGGTTTTTCAAAAACGTCTGTAATTTTAATATCTGCAACTGATTTGTACCTTTCAGAGATAAAATTCGAAACACTGCCCGCAGCAACACCATAAGGAATCGTTACAGAAACATCCCTGGTACTTGGAATTGTGCTACTTGGGCTTTCATATTTTATTTTTTTCTTTGCTGCATTCATTAAACCAGCAGTGTCAAAGCTGAAAAATACAGGTGCATCATTTTTAATATCAAATTCCGCCAGCAAACTTGGATGAATTTCACCAAAAACACAAATTCCTCGACCATTGCATGTTATATGACCACGACGCTTTGGGTTCAATAATGACCATTCAGAAACTTTGTTACTGCCTTCGAAATCTTGGTATTCGATTTTAACATCCAATGATAAATCAGCAAAAAGACCTTCCAGCAAACCTTTGGCAAACAGTGTATTCAACTTTTCACCATTCATAACACCCCAAAGAATTTCTATTTCATTTCCGCTCTTGAATATTTTACCCCATTCGAATGCACGAATTTCACGATTTTTAACACGCAGATTTTTTGAAACCAATTCTGTCGCCTGGACAATAACATTATTACGCATAAAGGCATATCCGCCATCAACGCTGTTTTCAATACTTATATGTTCTGCAACTGGTGATAATTTTGCATGACGAGGTGAATACATATTGTCCACCAAGACTTCAAAAAATCCATTATTTACCAGATATGATGTTATTTCAGCCTTGCGAAGTTCAGATGCCGAAGGTTGGCTGCCTATTGTTGCAATTGGCAATCGATTAGGCAGATTGTTATATCCGATTGAACGTGCCAGTTCTTCTATTAAATCCGCTTTGAACCCTTTGATATCCCAAACACGCCATGATGGTACAGAGTACGAATTTTTTGTTTTTGATTTCAAAAATCCGTATCTGGCCAAACGTTCTGTTATTTCACTGTCAGAAATATTAATTTCCAGTTCAGATCTGACAAAGTCACCAGGTAAAGTTATATCTTTTACCATTACTGGCATTGTTTCTGGAACAATCTGATAACCGCCGTTCTGAACCCAACCAATTTGTTCGTATAATTTCTTTGCGCGTGCGGCACCTTCTTTCATTGCCTGATAATTTCCACCGCGTTCGAAAATCTGACTAGCAATTGATGTATGACCGATTGCGCGTGAAGCTTTGCGGATTGCAACAGGATCAAAAAGCGCTGTTTCAACCAAAATATTTTTTGTGTTTTCGTCAGCTTCGGCCGCATGACAACCAATTACACCAGCAACACAAAGTATTTTTTCATCATCTGCTATTACGCAAGTACCAACAGGCAACTCTGTCATACCATCATGAAAGAGCAGGGTTGCTTTTTCACCCGGTTTTGAATCACGAATGTGTATTTTGCCTTTTATTTTGTCAGCATCATAAACGTGTGCAGGTTGACCATATTCCAGCATAACAACATTTGTAACATCAATAATGTCTAAAATAACATTAACACCGCTGGCAGGTAATATTTCTAAAATATAATTATCTTTTGTTTCCCGGCTTTTTTGAGGTTTTTCCAATTTATATGGTGTCAATGAATAAGCCAAGCATTTATCAGTTTCAATTTTGAATAAATTTTCTGATTTTTTAGATTCAGAAAGTTTTTCGGTCATTTTATTCATATCATATTTTATTTTTGAACCGATACGCCCATAAATTTCTTTTGTTAATCCAAAATAGCAATAATGGTCACCGCGGTTGGCCAATAATTCCAAATTGAAAATATCACCATCAACCGATTTTATTTCCAGACCAACATCTTCCATCAATTCACGCCAATCTTTTGGCAGATTAATGAAGGTTTCTAAAATTTTCTTGCTGAACTTCATTATTTAACACCTTTGATATTTTTGAATACTCGTAAATCCATTCCATATAATTCACGCATATTTGCATCTGCAAATTCACCAGCCAAACGGGATGTCCCAAAACCGAATGCAAAACCTGAAACCCTGTCTGGATCAAAACCAAAGTTTTTCATAACCTGGGGCGATACCATTCCGGCACCAACAATTGTTACCCAACCATCACCCAAATCAATATCTGCCCCAACACTTGGTTCGGTATAAGGGTAAAATTTAGGTTTAAAACGAATTTTTACATCCAATCCATAAATCTCGCGCAAAATAAAACTAATCGTTCCTTTTAGTTCAGATATTCTTACATTATGCCCAACCCACAATCCTTCAAATTGGTGAAAAAGTGCAAGATGTGTAGCATCAATTGCTTCATTTCTATATGCACGTCCTGGGGAAACTATTTTTATTGGTAATTTGGATTCATCGCCATTCAAAGACATCATAAAACGCGACTGAACTGATGTTGTATGTGTTCTGGGTAATAATTTTTCTTTTTTAATCCAGAATGTATCCTGCATATCGCGTGCGGGGTGATGAGGTGGAATATCCAACAAATCAAAGTTATATTTTGGTTCTTCTATTTCTGGACCTTGAACTGGTACAAAACCCAATGTACGAAGTGCGGATATACATTTTTCTTCAATAATTGTTACAGGGTGCATACTACCCACAGAACCCCCAACACCCGGCAAGGTCATATCAAAGTTATCATTGGCCAGTTTTTCATCCAGAATACGTTTTGTAATTTCAGATTTTGCATTTTCAATCAATTCTTCAATTTTTACACGTTCCGCATTTAATTCTGCACCAACTTCCTGGCGTTTTTCAGTCGGAACATTCTTTAAGTCGTCAAATTTGGCCCGCAAGGCCGACTTTTTACCCAACCATTTGGATTTTATATTATCCAAATCCTGTGGGGTCTTGGCATCTGATAATTCTTTTATTAATTCTTTCATTGTATTTTCCCTGATATAAAAATAGCCACCGTTCGGTGGCTATTCTAGAACATTGCATAAATTATCGCCACCGAAAATTATTTTTCAGTTTTGATAAATCGTTTTGCAGATTCGATCAATTTATCGAAGTTTGAATCGCCTGCGTATGCCATTTCTGCCAATACTTTACGATCCAGTTCAATCCCGGCCTTTTTCAAGCCATTCATGAATTGGCTGTATGTCAGACCATGAGAACGGACTGCTGCGTTAATACGAACAATCCACAATGATCTGAAATCACGTTTTTTAACGCGACGATCACGATAAGCATACTGACCAGCTTTTTCAGTTTTTTCACGTGCGGCCTTGTATGTCGAATGATGACGACCCAAGAAACCCTTGGCACGTTGCAGAATTTTTTTATGTTTTTGTTTAACGGTAATACCGCGTTTTACTCTTGCCATTTTTTCAGCCCCTTATTATTTCTTTAATCCGTATGGGGTCAAGATTTTGGCCTGTCCCATCATGTTATCATTCAAGTACTGCGCCTTGGAACCCTGGTTGTTTGCACGGTTGGATTTTTTACGCAACAGTTTCTTGTGGCTGTTTCTGGCAACACGGATTTTGCCCGTTGCTGTCATGCTCGCACGTTTTTTCATGTACGATTTGGTTTTCATTTTTGGCATTTTCTATCCTTTGTTTAGATACCAACTGACCCTGATGGCAATGCCTTGCCACTTCGGATGCTTGGGTATTTTGACATATTTAATCTAAAAATCAAGTTTTTATTGAATCTTGATGATTAAAATATTAGACTGTGCACCGTGTAACAAATTAAATGGTAAAAATCTATGAACCAGAAAAAAATGTCTTCTCGTGTGCGTCATGTTATAAAATCTGCAATAACAGCCGCTATTTTACCGGTATTTTTGATATATCTTTTAATTGATAAACCTGATTACAAGGTTATGAATGGTGTATCTGGTTTTGTTCTACCGATTACAGAATGGGTTGGTGATGTTGTTACTTGGCCAATACATGCTGTTGGAAATGCGATTTCTGGAATTCGTGAACTTTCTACAATCAGAACTGAAAACGAAGAATTAAAGGCAAAGCTTAGCGAAGCAATACGTCAAAAGAATGATTGTGATATAGCTATATCCGAAAACCAAAAATTGAATCAAGAATTAGATATTGTTCGTGAAACACCGGAAAAGTCAATTGTTGCAAATATTACTTATGAAAACGAAGCTTTTAACCATGATACGTTTTTTATAAACAAGGGTTCAAAGTCTGGTATAGAAAAAGATATGGTTGTCATATCATTTGAAGGTGCCTTGATTGGTGTTGTATCAGAAATGGGTGAAAGTTTTGCAAAAGTTCGTTCTTTGACAGATACAAAGTCGAATATACCTGTTCGTATCGCTGGGTCCGAAGTTTATGGATTCTTGCAGGGAAATGGTTCAGAAACACCTACTATGGGATTTTTTAGCGATCCTGAGTTCCAAGCTACAAAGGGATTAAAACTTATCACCAGTAATATTCGTGGTGTTTTACCTGATGGAATACCTGTTGGCGAAATGAAAAGTCACGAAGACGTAAAAATTGTATCGCCAGAAAAATTATCCAGTGTTATGGTTTTAAAATTCAGCAGTAAAGATAAATACAAATGATGAAAAAAATTGCCGCATATTTTAAATCCGCATTTCCTTTTTTATCAGTTTTGGTTCTGTGGCACTTGTCGGTTCCTTTTTGGAACCCTGGTGGGCTTTTGGCATTAATTCCAATCTTTTATTATTCTTTTATAAAACCAACTGATTGGTTTGTTCCTTTTTCAATTCTGTTTTGCTTCCTGATAGATTATAAATTTGATACTGTTTTATTTTGGACATTTATGTATTGTCTTTTTTATGCTGCAAATGGCTTGCAAAACTTTGTTGATTTGGCCAGACAAAAAAATGATGGAATATTGGTACTTGTTGGTTATGTCAGTATTGCTTCTTTGATACTTATAATATTTAACTGGAGTTTTACCGGCTTTATCCGTGCAATATGGTTTATTTTATGGATAACAGCATTGTATATTCCTTTTGTTGCAATTGCAAAACGAGTTGATAATGATTGATTCCGAAGTCGCACGCCTTTTTGATAGACGTTCTGCCATGTTTCTAGGGGCAGGTGCTGTTTTAACTTCGCTTTTGATTATGCGTATGCTGCAAATGCAGGTATTTGATTACAAAGATTATAAACGCAAATCTGAAAACAACTCTTTTAGAATACAAATAAATATGCCAGAACGCGGAAAAATACTTTCTGAATCTGGTGTCCCAATTTCACGTGATGCGCCTATTTACAGAATATACTTAATACCAGAAGAAACTGAAAATGTTGATGCTTTGATTTCTTTGGTATCTCGTGAATTAAAATTACGTAATAAAACAATCGAAAGAATTTACAGAACAATAAAAAAACAAGCTAAGTTTCAACCTGTTTTGGTCAGTGAAAATTCTGATTGGAAAAAGCTGGCAGAATTGCAGGCACAAAACATTCCTGGACTTCATATAAAAAGTGGTTACACCAGAATTTACGAACTTGGGTATGCTGGTGCACAAATATTTGGATATGTTGGTATTCCCGACAAACCAGTTCCAAACGCACCATTTTTTACAACTGGAATTACAGGATTGGAAAAATCTTTTAATGAAACACTAAAAGGTGATCCAGGTCAAACTGTTATGATTGCAAATGCTGTTGGTCGTACAACTGGTGAAGATAAATCCCAGTTCGTAGCCGCCAAAAATGGTAAAAACCTTAAAACAACAATTCGCGAAAATGTTCAAAAGAAATTACAAGATGGTTTGAATGCAAATCGTTCTGGTTGTGGTGTTGCTATTGATATAAAAACTGGAAACATTCTGGCAATGGCATCCGCCCCCAGTTTTGATCCTAACAATTTTCGTAATGATGATGGTGATGAATATTTAGATTCTTTACGTAATGATATTGCAAAACCATTTATGAATAAAACTCTGGAAGGTTTATATCCCCCAGGATCCACATTCAAAATAATTGTTGCCTTGGCTGCTTTGGAATCTGGCGCTTTGTTACCAACCGAAAAAATATTCTGCCCAGGATATTGGGATTACGGTGACAGACGTTATTATTGCTGGGAGAAAAAAGGTCATGGTGCCGTTGATTTATATGGGGCAATTAAACATTCCTGTGACGTTTATTTTTATCAAATTGCTTTGCGTATTGGTATTGATGCTATAAAAGAAATGGCTTTGAAACTTGGTTTCACTGAAAAATTTATGCACAATATTTTGCCAAAGGAAATGACTGGGATTATGCCAGACAGAAGATGGAAAGAAAAAAATATTGGGTCAACATGGGTTCATGGTGATACTATTATTTCTGGTATTGGTCAGGGTTTTATACTTACAAATTGCTTACAATTGGCAATTATGATGGCGCGTGTCGCTTCTAATAAAGAAGTAAAACCAAGATTAATTGAAGACGGTGAATTGGAAAAATTTGATGATTTAAAACTGCAACAGAAAAATATACGTGCCGTTCTTACGGGTCTAGAACAGGTTTTACAAACAGGTGGTACTGCGTCTGGCAGTGCTGTAAATATTAATGGTAAAAAAATGGGTGGTAAGACTGGAACTTCACAGGTTCGTAATATTTCACGATCAGAACACGAAACAGGCGTTTTAACAAACGAACAATTAAATTGGAATATGAGAAACCATGGATTGTTTGTCGGATATGCTCCAACAAATAATCCAAGATATGTTATTTGTACTGTGACAGAACACTCTGGCACAAGCTCGGTTGCTGCACGTGTTGCTGCTGAAACAATGAGAGAGATATTAAAAAATGGTTAGACAGACACGTGTTTCAAATTCAAACATGATGACCTTTTCTGAAAAATTGAAAAGGTTTTCTTGGGTATTATTTGCTCCTATGGTTATAATTCTGATAACTTCTATTCTGGTTTTATTTTCTGCTGGTGGTGGTTCTTGGCATCCATTTGCTTTTTCTCAATTGATGAAAATATTGGTGGGCTTTGTTATTTTCTTTTTCGCAGCCTTCACAAATATAAAATTATGGATAAAATCAGCATATTTTATTTATGCTGTTGCTTTTCTATTAATTGTTTTGGTTACTTTTGTCGGCCATACTGGGATGGGTGCCCAAAGATGGTTAGATATTGGTTTTTTTCACATACAACCATCAGAGTTTATAAAAATATCTTTGGTGTTGGTGTTGGCAAGACATTTCTCGTGGATGAACTGGCGAGATTCCATCGAGTCAAAAAATTACATTATCCCGGTTATTTTGATGATTTTACCTTTTGTTTTAATAGTCGCACAGCCAGATTTGGGAACTGCCATTTCTTTGGGGTTAATTACAATTGTTATGTTCTTTATAACTGGTGCAAAAAAAGAATGGTTTATTATTGCTGGAATTTTAGCAGTTTTGGCGGCACCGGTTGTTTGGTTTGGTGGTATGCATGATTATCAACGTGAAAGAATTATTACCTTTGTTAACCCTGACCATGATGCTAAGGGATCTGGTTATCAAATAAATCAGGCGAAAATCGCTTTTGGCAGTGGGGGAATTACAGGTAAAGGTTATTTATCCGGTACACAATCGCAACAATCTTTTTTGCCAGAAAAGCAAACTGACTTTATTTTCACAATGCTGGGTGAAGAATTTGGATTTTTTGGAAGTTTCTTTTTATTGCTTGTTTATGGAATTATTATTGCTGTTCTATTTTGGATCGCAAAAACGTGCCGTAATCGATTTGGGCAATTATTCTGTTTTGGTTTTATGTTGAACTTTTTCATTTATTACTTTATAAATATCTCTATGGTTTTGGGTTTAATACCAACCGTTGGGGTACCGTTGCCACTGATGTCATTCGGAGGCAGCAGTTTATTATCCCTGATGTTTGGTTTTGGTTTATGCCAAAACGCGCATATAAACAAAGACCAGCAACTTTCAGCCAAAGGCTTTTAATAAATGAATCTGTTAATCGTAGAATCCCCTTCAAAAGCAAAAACTATTGAAAAGTATTTGGGTACTGGCTGGCGCGTTGTAGCCTCTATTGGCCATGTTCGTGATTTGGTTCCAGAAAACGGCAGTGTTGATGTAAAAAACAATTACGCTATGAAGTGGCAAATTATGCCAGGCAAAGAAAAACAGATAAAACTGATTCTGGACGAACTTAAAAAGGCAGATGCTGTTTATTTGGCAAGTGACCCTGATCGAGAAGGTGAAGCAATCGCATGGCACCTGTTTGACATCTTAGAAGATAAAAAAGCACTTAAAAACAAGAAGATATACCGTGTAGCTTTCCATGAAATAACCAAGAAAGCAGTTGAAGAAGCAATCAAAAACCCACGTGAAATTGATCAAAACCTGGTTGATGCCTATCTTGTACGCCGTGCTTTGGATTATTTGATTGGTTTTGGCATTTCTCCGCTTCTATGGCGCAGGAATCTGGGAAAATCTGCTGGTCGTGTACAGTCAGTTGCGGTCAAATTAGTGGTAGATCGCGAGCGAGAAATCGAAAAATTTGTACCAAAAGAGTATTGGTCACTGACCGCAATATGCGAAAAAGGACAAAATTCCTTTAATGCCAAACTTTTCGCAGAAAACGGGCAAAAAATCGACAAGATGACCATTGAATCTAAGGGTCAAATGGATAATATTTTATCAAAATTGCAAGTACCTATTGCCGCATCTGTAATTTTACTAGAAAAACGCAAAATATCCCGAAAACCTGCGGCTCCGTTCACTACCAGCACCCTTCAACAAGAGGCTGCCAGGAAGCTTTATTTCAGCTCCAAACGCACTATGGCTGCCGCCCAGCGACTTTATGAGCAAGGTCTAATAACCTATATGAGAACCGATTCAACCAACCTGTCTATTGACAGTATTACCGGAATTCAGGGCTTTATTGAACATGAATACGGTAAAAACTTCCTGCCAGAAACACCAAATATATATGTAACTAAGTCAAAAAATGCCCAAGAAGCCCACGAAGCAATTCGCCCTACACACTTTGATTCTGCGGCTTGCAGCGCAGAAGGTGATGAAATAAAACTTTATGACCTTATTTGGAAACGCACAATTGCATGCCAAATGACAAACGCCGAATTTGACAGTGTTTCTGTGGATATTCAAGATAATAAAAAGTTAGCCACCTTTCATGCGGTTGGAACAACCCGAACATTTGATGGATTTATGAAGGTTTATCAAGAAGATACTGATGATTCATCTGATGATGACGCTGAAGAAAAATTACCAACATTATCTGTGGGTGATTTTATAACTATTAAAAAACTGACCCCAGATCAACATTTCACTCAACCGCCAGCCAAATATACCGAAGCTTCACTGGTAAAAAAGCTGGAAGAGCTTGGAATAGGTCGACCATCAACTTATGCTGCTATTATGAGCACTATTGTTGATAGAAACTATGTAGAACAGGATAAACAGCGCCGTTTTTCGCCAACATCAGGCGGTTGGGTCATTGCTGCATATCTGTCAAAGTATTTTCCTGACCTGGTTGATGTTAATTTTACTGCTAAGACCGAAGATACTTTGGACGATGTTTCAAATGGAAAAGTTGCAAAAACACCGGCTTTATCCGAGTTTTGGCAACCAACCCAAAAGATGATTGATTCCGCAAAAGACATTAAAACAACCGAAATTATTGATGAAATTAATAAAAACATGTATGAACATTTATTCAAAAAAGCCGGCGATAAGTGTCCAAAATGTGGTGGAGCACTTTCTTTAAAGTTGTCTAAATATGGTGCTTTTATAGGTTGTTCAAACTATCCAACTTGTGATTATACTCAAAAACTGTCAAATATGCCGGTAAATGGTGAAAATTCTGAAGAAAAAGCCGGTGCATCAGAAAAAGATTTAGGTAATGGAATTAAATTCAAAACCGGTCGTTTTGGCCCATATGTTACAGATGGCAAAAAAAACGCATCTGCAAAAAAATATAATGCTGACACAATTACTTTAGAAATTGCTAATGAACTCTTATCTGGGGAAAAGAAAAAAGCCGAAGGTATCGAGTTGGGCATCAACCCAAAAACAGATAAACCTATTTTGTATTATGCCGAAGGTCGTTATGGTGCATACATTTCATCAAACAAAGTTAATGTCAGTGTGAAAGAGCAACCTGATTTGGCAACCGCTGCTGATTTAATTAACAATAAAAAACCAAGTGCTAAAAAATCCTGGGGTAGAAAGAAATAGAATAAAAAGTTAATGCCAAATAATTATGACCGCAATTTTACTGATGAACTACGTGAACGTCTATCAATTGTGGACGTTGTTGGTAAACGTGTACCCTTGGCAAAAAAAGGTCAAAATTACTGGGGTTGCTGTCCATTTCATAATGAAAAAACACCCAGTTTTTCTGTTAACGAAGAAAAAGGATTTTACCACTGTTTTGGCTGTGGCGAACATGGCGATATAATTTCATTCACAATGAAATCCAACAATATGGATTTTCGTGCTGCTATTGGTGAGCTGGCAAATATGGCGGGATTAAAAGTTCCTGAATTTAAACAAAAAACCACAGAAGAAAAAGCGCGTGAAGATTCGTATATTGATATTATGACGGCGGCAGCAAATGTATATCAAAAAAAACTGTTTGAACCGGATGGCCGTAATGCTTTGGAATATATCCGTGGTCGTGGATTTTCTGATGAAATTATAAAAAGATATGGTATTGGTTACGCACCAAAAAACAATGTAATTTCTGCAAAATTTGCAACCACTCCATTTGAAAAACTTTCTGCAACCGGATTGGTTCGCAGGGGAGAATACGGAAATTATGACTTTTTCCGTGAAAAATTAATGTTTCCAATTTTTAATCCAATGGGCCAGGTTGTTGCTTTTTCAGGTCGCAGTTTGGATGGATCTGAACCAAAATATATAAACACTGTAGATACTGAATTGTTTCATAAAAGAAAAACTATATTTGGTTTGAACTTTGCACGCGAATCAATTCACAGAACCAATCGCAGTATTGTTGTCGAAGGACAAATTGACGCAATACAAATGCAGGTTCATGGTTTTGGCGAAACAGTTGCACCACTTGGCACTGCATTGACCGAAGACCATATCGGAATTTTGTGTAAACTGAACAGAAATATAACTTTTTGTTTTGACGGTGATGCGGCGGGTCAAAAGGCAGCAGCACGCGCATGTTCAATAATTTTACCATTTTTGCGTGATACTTCTGATGTTAAATTTGCTTTTATGACTGGTGGTAAAGACCCTGACGAGGTTTTGAAATGCAAAAACGGTATTGAATCTATGAAAAAGATTATTGATTCTGCCGAAGCGTTTGTTGATTTCTTTTGGAACCTTGTTAATAAAAGCTTTTTAATTTCAACCCCAGGTGGTCGCAGCCAAGCCGAGAAATTTATTAAAAAAGAATTAGAAAAAATCAAAGACCCAGATTTAAGATCTGAATTCGAAAAAGAATTTAACAGCCGTAAATTTAATCAATGGCACAAATGGGATAAAAAGAAAAAATTACCAGATATAGCGGTTCCAGAAATAGATAAAATTACTGTGGGAACATTGCGTGCAATTGTTGAAAAATATCCGGACCTGGCAGAAATACATGCGGAATTTTTGGCAACTTTGAATATATCTTTTGATGGGGTTGGTGGCGGTAGTGTTGATATTAACCTGCAAGATGCAGAAAAATTTATTGTTTCATTAAAACTAAAAAAATATCTGGAAAAATTAAACGCTCAGAAAAAAGAATTAACCGCAAAATTATTGGGTGGTGATGAAACTGTTAGAACCAAGATAGCTGCAATTGATACAGAAATAAAAAAATCCATAGAACGTTTAGAATCAATAGTTTTGTAAATTAATTATTAAACAAGAAATGACAGATATCACCTTCGGTCATCACATAATCTCTGCCGACTAGACGCATTTTTCCAGCTTCCTTGACCGCCGTTTCGCTGCCCAATGCCAAATAATCTGCTGGTGAAATTATTTCTGCACGAATAAAACCTTTTTCAAAATCTGTATGAATTTTACCGGCTGCCTGGGGTGCAGTCATACCGCGTGTTATTGTCCATGCGTGTGCTTCCTTTGGCCCAACAGTATAAAATGTCTGTAACCCCAATGTTTCATAACCAACACGGATAACCTGGGACAGTCCAGATTCGTTTAATCCCAAATCGTTTAAAAACATCTTTCTTTCTTCTAAATCAACAATTTGTGAAATTTCCATTTCTATTTTTGATGAAATTACCAGAACTGGCGATTGACCATCCAATTTGTTTTTTACCATATCAGAAAATTTATTTCCGGTTGCAGCAGACGACTCTTCGACATTGCAAACATAAATTACCGGCTTTTTTGTTAATAAATTAAACGGGGTTGCATCAATTTGTTGTAATCTGGCTGGTATTCCAGATTCTAGACCTTTTTTAACTTCGGTAGCATCCGACAGCATTTTTACTGCCTCTTTATCCAGACCACGAGCCTTTTTTTCCAGATTTTTTATCTGCTTGTCCAAGGATTCTAAATCCGCCAACATCAATTCTGTTTCAATTATTTCTATATCTGATAACGGATCTATTTTTCCATTTACATGCACAATATCATCATTTTCAAAACATCTGATAACATGGATTATTGCATCCACAGCTAAAATATTTCCTAAAAATTTATTTCCTAAACCTTCGCCACTGCTGGCACCTTTGACCAGACCTGCAATATCAACTATTTCAAGCTGTGTTGGTATGATTTTTTGTGATTTTTCAACTGCTGCTAGTTTTAATAAAATTTCATCTGGGACCACTACACGCCCAGTATTTGGCTCTATTGTACAAAAAGGATAATTTTGAGCATCAGCCGCTGCACTTTCAGTCAGTGCATTAAACAAAGTCGATTTTCCAACATTTGGTAATCCAACAATTCCACAATTGAAACCCATTTTTATTTCCTCTATAATGATTATAAGTTGACGAGGCTAATATGAACTATCTTTGGCAAGAATTCAATATAAAAACCTTTCTAGCGGAAACTATTGTTTACCGTGACGGTGTTTTTGTTCCAGAACTATCAACTTTGGAATCTGTTGTTATTGATAAAAAATATAATTTGCCGATTCATATTATTTATTTTGGGGATATTGAAGGTGACAAAAGTTTAAATATTAATATTAAAATCCCAAACCAGGAAGTTTTTTTAACTGCAAAAATTCAAAATAAAAAACCGGCTTTTTTGAATATTTTTATCAAAAATACCGGTAAAAACTCTTCGTTTCTTGGTGAAGTAATAGCACAAAATTATTCTGAATTAAAAATAGAAGAAATTGCAGAACATTTGGAATCTGACACAACTGTAAAAATTCATAATAAATTTGTTGCACATAAAAATTCAAACACAATATTAAACGGTACTGCAAAAATAGGTTCCAGATTTTCTAATTGTGATTCTGATATTACTTTTTCTGCTTTAGCTGATAAATCTGCCAAGATTGAATTTTTACCATCTCAACTTATTTCTTCTGCACCATTATCAGCTGGTCATTCTGCGTCTATTTATAAACCAAACAATTTCCAGGTAGAGTTTTTACGTGAAGCTGGGTTATCATCCCAAGAAATAAAAAATGTCTTAGAAGAGGCTTTTATTAATAATTTCGAGCTATTTTAATAAAATAAAAAACCCGCATAACGCGGATTTCTTATTTTTTCTTAAAACCTTGTTTGGCCTTAAATTTAGGCTTATCAGGGTCAATAAGAATGACTTGCTTACCACGGCGTATTTGTTTTATGTTACCGCGCTTCTTCCAAGCCTTTAAAGAGCTTAAAAATTTCATATTAATTTCCTTTTTGCTTTGCGATTATAAACGGTTTTTATAAAAAATCAATCTTTTATTATATTATTGTTGTTTTTGTTGTATCTGTCAGTTTTGTTTAAATAAATATTTAATAAATAATAAACATATTTTTAACAAAAAAATATTAGTTTTATAATAAAAAATAAAAAATTGTTAAAAATTTATACAAATAATTAACAGTTAAAAAAACAATAGTTTTAAGTATTTTTAACAATTTTTCCAATTTTGTTTTTATGCTTGTTGAAAACTGTTGAAATTGTTATAATTTCAAAAGGTAGGGAGAAGTATGAGACAGCAGGTTTTAAAAGCCTTAGCCAATCCATCGCGAATATTTTATGTACCGTATTCTTTGGCGGTAGTTAATTTTGCTGTACAATTTATAATTTTTATAATTATTTTTATAGGTAGTTTAATAGTTTCAGGCGGTAGATCCAGTGCAGATCCTTTAATTTTCTTAATATCTGTAATAATAACACATACAATAATTGCTGGTTTTTCAAAACAAGAACCACAATTAGCACAAATTATTTCATCTAAAATACAACTTTTCAAAGCAAGAATACCAAAGGGATTGAAAGCATAAAATGAAAAACTTTTTTGAATATTTTGTTGGAGGCGGCTTTCCTATAACTTTGGTTATTCTGGTTATGGCAGTAATTTTTGTTTTTGTTATAATGATGTTATATATCCCAACATTAACAGTTCTAGTATTCCCAAAATTTGGTTATAAAAAATATTCACAATATTTACCTTTTAAATCTGTAAATACCGATAATACAATTAATTTAACTGATGGATCTGTTATTTGTGCATATAAATTAGAAGGTGTCCAAACAAGTATGCAAGATGATAAAACTCGTGAACAATTCTTGGATTTAAGAACACAATTATTTAATCAGATTCGTGATCCTAACGTAACGATGAGATTTTTCACAATACGTGATTTTGCAGAAGAAAAAACAGATTATGAATTTGATCAACCTGTATTACAAAAAATATATGATAACTGGCGCGACCAAGGATTAAAGATTTTCACGAATAATTACTATGTTATAATTTCTGTTTCTGGACAAAAGGCCAACGAGAGGTTAAAACAATACAGCAGTTACCTGGAGTCTATTTTGGCTGCTTATCGACCAAGTTTATTAAAGAATGATAATTCTGAAAATATGGCAAAATTAATGGGTCGAATATTATCACCGATAACAAAACCAAAACCACAAAAGTGTGATCAAAAAGTTACAGAACTAATAACTGTTGATAGTGTAGAATTTTTAAGTAATGGTTTAATCAAATCTACCAGTGGTTCAAAGCAATCTTTTTCAGCAACAGCCTCGTTCAAGGTTTCACCAGATTTTCTGGATGAAGAATTTTTTAATTCTGTAACAACTATTCAATGTGAAATGGTTTGTATGAATGCTTTTAAAATAATGGGAACAACAGCCATAGATACTGTTATTCGTCAAAGAAGATCAACTACGGAACAAAATGAAAATGTTACTGAAACACAAATATATGAAGCTGAAAACGCTATGGATGAAAATATCAGCGGCACACAGAGTTTAATAAATTATTATCCATTGTTTGTTTTGTTTGGCGAAACAGAAGATTCTTTGCAAAAAAACATAGAAGAATTTAAAAAAATTTGTGCCGGGTTTGGTATATCACCGATTATAGAAAATTTCGCATCCAAAGTTTCTTGGTTTGCACAAATTCCAGGTTTTGATGTTTTTCCACGCAGTTTCAAAATGCTTTCAAAAACAGCAGCTATCAGTATTCCTATGTCAAATACTCCTCGCGGTGTTGAAAATTGTGATTGGGGTGCAGGACCATTGGTTGTTTTTCCAACCGCCCAGGGAACACCATACCAATTTCAATTCCATATTTCTGATAAACCAGCCGCGGTCGGACATACTTTGACCATTGGTCCAACAGGAAGCGGTAAAACAACATTATTTTCTTTCCTAATCGCACAATCTTTACGTCATCCAAAATTGAAAGCATTCTTCTTTGATAGAAATAAAGGTGCAGAAATATTTACACTTTCTGTTGGTGGAAAATATGTAACTATGCAAGGCAAAGAAAAATCCGAAGGAATGAATTTTGAGGCACATTTAAATCCTTTAAAAATGGAAGATTCTGTTGCAAACCGTGCATTTCTTCGTCGTTGGTTTGCAATGATTTCTGGGCAAAACGATCCACAGTCAGAAGATGAAATCGCGCGTGCTGTATCTGTGAATTTTGATTATTTATCAAATGAAAATAGACAGTTGAAAAACCTGTGGGAAAGTTGTTTTTCATCAGATGGTAAAATGCGTGCTGAAATAAAAAAATGGGTTGATCCATTGCAGTATGGTCAGATATTTAATGAAGATTCAGACACTTTGGATTTAAAATCCAGACTGACAACATTTGATTTTACAGAAATATTACAAGATGAAACATTGGCTCCGGCTGTTATTTCTTATATTCTACACAGAATAAACAATACAACTGTCAGCGGTGGAAATCCTAGCTTGATTATGATTGACGAAACAGCACCTATGTTGGAAAACAAAATGTTTCGCGATAATTTTGTTGTCGGATTACAAGAAGGTCGTAAGAATAGACAAGCGTATATGGTATCATTTCAACGCGCAAATGTTCTTGATAAATTAAATATAGGCGATGTAGTTCGTGGTCAAGCACAAACGGTTATGTTCTTCCGTAACCCAGCTGCCGATGCAAACGATTATCAGTATTGGAATTTGAATCCTTTGGAAATGGCGTTTATTCAAGGTAAAGCATATCCAAACTTGAAACGTGCGGTCTTGCTGTCACGCCCAGTAAACGGAGAATCTGTGATTTTAAACACTGAACTTGGTGGATTAGGTAATTTGTTGAGATTGTTTGAATCTGGCAGATCTTCTGTATTATTGGCCGAAGATTTATATAAACAATATGGAAACAACTTTGTTGCTGAATACCTTCGTAAACAGGGTGTAACAGAATAGTTTTTGTAGAATTTGTATTATTTCTAGTATAATAAACCTATGAAAAAAGTTTTCGTTTGCTCTTTACTTTTTGTTATTTTCTCATTGTCTGCATGGGCAGATGATGTTGATTGTTTGTCTTATAAATTAAATCCAAAAATAGAATTAGAAACGCCAGATTGGACCAAAGAAGTTGTGCAGCCGTTAAAACCAATGGATTTATTGCATGGTGATGTGATTGCGACCTTGGATGAAAATTATGATATTATAGGTGATACAACATCTATTGAAGATGGTTTTTGTATCAGTTTGAAATCGGTCCATGCAACAATCGGTTACAGTGATTTCTTGGTTAAAATTGATTCAAGTCATATTCCAGAATCTTGTGCATATAACGCGGTTTTGGCGCATGAAGACGAACATATACGCGCATATTTATCTGTAATAGATAATTACCAAGAAAAGATAATAAAATCTGTGTATTCTGCTGCCAATTCGATAATGCCTGTATTTGTCAGCGATGAAAGCCAAATAGATGGTGCTTTGGATCTACTTAATAA
Source organism: uncultured Muribaculaceae bacterium (assembly GCA_965231035.1). Taxonomy (GTDB): domain Bacteria; phylum Pseudomonadota; class Alphaproteobacteria; order Rs-D84; family Rs-D84; genus JAFGMC01. The sequence continues at coordinate 504,095 of OZ246409.1, read as the reverse complement.
AAAAATGCAAGAACATCCAGACTTAATATTAATTAATCAGAAAATACAGGCCGAGCAAGAAATCCGTAATAAACAAGTGGACGAAAACAGCAGCAACGACCGAATAAAACAATGTATGGTTTATGATTAAAAAATCGCCAAAAACAGGCGGTTTATTTTTTATTTGGTTGCGGAGTTTGGATTTGAACCAAAGACCTTCAGGTTATGAGCCTGACGAGCTACCGGACTGCTCTACTCCGCGATAAATAGTCGCTGCATTATATAGCAAAACAAGCCTCTGTCAAATAAAAAACTTTCAAAGCCTTTGATTCCCTTGAAATGTTTGATTAAACTTGATAGAATTTCCCGGAATTAGAGGAAAATATGAAAACGTTCAGAAAAATTTGGAAAACTTTTTGGGAGCCAATTCTAAAATTACCTTTTATGCAATGGGTAGTTGCAGTTTTAATGGCTACTGCAATTTGGTTTGTTTTTTATACCAGTTGGAAAAAAATAACAGGTCGTAAAATATTCAATGAATATCGCAGAAAACCTTCAATATTTATATTCTGGCATGGTCGCAGCATGATGTTATCACCAATTGTAAGACGTTATGGAATTCGTGGTTATGCTATATCCAGCCGTCATCGTGATGGAAGAATGATGGCGAAGTTGCAAAGACTGTTTGGTCTGAAACCTATTTATGGCAGCACTTCCGAAGGTGGAATATCTGTTTTGCGTCAAGGTGTTAAAAAATTAAGGGCCGGTGGAAATGTTCTAAGCCTTTCACCTGACGGACCTGGTGGTCCATCGTTGCGTTTACAAGAAGGTGCCCTGTATTTTGCAAAAATGACTGGTGCACCAATTATTCCTGTATGTTATTCTTGTTCTCGGGCTTGGTTCCAAGACAGATGGGATAGATATTTGGTTGCGAAACCATTTTCAAAACTAACCTGTGAATTTGGTCAACCTATTTTTATTGACCCAGAAATAAGCAAAGAAGATTTTGAAATAGCACGTAAAAAACTTGAAGATTTTATGGTTAATCAAGTACGTCGTATGGATGCTGAATTTAATCTGCCAGTGGTGGAACAAGATCAAACTGCACGTGAGTATAAAAAGCACAAACGCGAAAATAAAAAGAAATGAAAACCCCAGAATGGTTTTTAAGAAAAAACTTATGGGCATACCTGTTGTTGCCGTTTGCAGTGGTTTATTATATTGCAAGTAAGATCATTTATTTTTACCGGCTTTTTTGGCAAAAAGCTTCAAAAAGACCGGTAATTTGTATTGGAAATATTTTGGCAGGTGGTGTTGGAAAAACACCGATAGTTATGGAAGTTGCAAAGTTTTTAAACGCGCCAGTTGTTATGCGTGGTTATAAAAAAAATAATAAGAATTTACAATCAGGGGACGAGGCAAAAATGCTTCAAAAAGCTGGCATAGATGTCTATGTTGGCAGCCGTAAGAAAAATATAGTTTTGTTAAATAAACAAAAATCAAAAACACCAATAGTTATGGATGATGGATTTCAAAATCCGACCATAAAAAAAGATTTATCAATAATTGTATTTGATGAAAATATTGGTGTTGGAAATGGTTTTGTTTTACCTGCGGGTCCGTTACGTGAACCTATTTTTGCAATAAAACGTGCTGATGCTGTAATAATAATAAAGAGTGTAAAACAGAAATTAAAACATAAGTTTTATGGCAAGCCTGTTTTTTATGCAACAAATAAAACGATTTTGCCAAAGGTTAAAAATAAGATAATTGCTTTTGCAGGAATTGGATATCCGCAAAAGTTTTTTGATAGTTTGTCGCCACGGGCAGAAATAGTTAAAAAATTCCCAGATCATTATAATTATAAAAAATCAGATTTAGATAAATTATTTTCATTGGCAAGAAAAGAAAATGCTGATTTGGTAACAACTGAAAAAGATTGGGTCAGATTACCATCAGATATTCAGAAAAAAATCAAAGTTGCAAAACTGGAAACAACAATAGAACCGGCTTTTTGGGCATGGTTAAAAGGAAAAACAAATGGCATCATTTAAAGATGAAATAAAAATTTCTGGGGTTGGAATTCATTCTGGAACACCAGTAAAAATCAAAATAAAACCATCTGCAAAATATGGAATATTTTTCAAACGTGTTGATATTAAAGGCAGTGGACTTATTCCTGCAAGATATGACAATGTTGGGGAAACAAAATTCAGAAATACAACAATTGGAAAACTGAATGGCGCACATGTTCAAACAATTGAACATTTGATGGCTGCGCTGTTTATTTCTGGTGTGGACAGTGCAATAATAGAAATTGATGGTCCAGAAACACCAATCTTGGACGGCAGTGCAAAAGAATTTTTAGAAATATTTTCCAAGCACCAAGTAGTTGGAAAAAAATTGCAAAAAATTATTGTTAAAAAAGAGATTGTTATTAAAAAATCAGAAGTTATGAAACAGTTATCAATAATATCAAGATTAAAGGTTTTGGCACATGACTGGCTGTTGGGAAGAAAAAATAATGGGTTTATAAAATTGTCACCATTTTCCGAAGGGTTAAAAATAAATGCTACTTTTGATTATCCTGACAAAATCATAGGTCGCCAAAGTTTTGAATTTTTATTTGATGGAACAAAAAAATCAGTGAATGTTTTCAAGGCAGAAATCTCTGCAGCCAGAACATTTGGAAGATATTCTGAATGGGAATATCTGAAATCTAAGGGAATGGCCAGAGGAGCAAATGAAAATAATGTAATCGCATTAAATGATAAAGGTGATGGAACAATAAATAAACTGAAATGGCCAGATGAATTTGTTCGTCATCAATTAGTTGATTTACTGGGCGATATGTTTACATCTGGTGGTTTTGTTTTTGGTAAAATAGAAGCATATAAAAGCGGACATGCACTGAATAATTTAGTTTTGAAAAAACTGTTCAGTGATTCAAATAATTATGATATAATAAAACCAGAATAAAAATGGGGTTTAAAATGAAAAAAATAGCTATTTTTTCCTTTGTACTGGCTTTGGCTGGCTGTGGGGGATTTGTTAAAAACCAAAACGGCAGTGAATATCTGGTAAAATTGGATTCAGAACCAAATGGTTGTGTGTATCTTTATAAAATAGAATCCGAGGTTTCGGTTTATGATGCTGACGACGCTCGTAGATATTTGGAAAATAGAATTGCAGATCAATCCAGACCTGGAAACGCTTATTGGGTAACCAGTCAAAGAACACGTCCAAATGAATGGGTAATATTTGGCCCAGAACGTGCATTTATACTGACTGCCAATGTTTATGATTGTCCAAACCCACGTTTTGTTCAAACAAATAAATAAAGCAATTTTTAATACAAAATAAAGGGATGAATTTTCGTCCCTTTTTAATATTGTTAAAAAGCCGGTAAACAAGCTATTCTGTGTTTGCTATTTATTTTGCTTTTGTGTTATAATCATACAAATACCAGAGAGAGACATAATTTGGTTGATCAAGTCATATATTTGGATAAAAAAAAATACGCCACAGGTTTGTTTTGGCAACCTGTTGCGATTGGCTTTGTTGGGCGTAATTATGCGCATCAGTTATCTAGAAATGTTGATAAAAAGCTGAATTTATATTCAGAATATCGTGCGATGGTTGGATTGGGTTCCAGACGTTCAGGACACAGTGTTGGTATGCCCAGCGCTGCGGTCGAGGTAATGGAAGCTTTTACAGAATTTTCTTCTTTTCTGGCGGTTTTCAAGACAAATAATATGTTTTGGTTGGTTGCTGTTCGTAACGGTATAATCGTCGAAGACCATTTATTTGATATGGAAAGCGAAGCAATATCAGAATATACAAGATTATCAACAATGCCTGATTGGGGATCTTTCTTTGCGCCTGCTGCGTGGGGAATGCCAAGATCTATAGAGAAAAAACTGGAAGAAATTGTATTTGCAAATGTCAAAGCAACATTACAACCAATAAGTCATTTAAAGGCAGATATCTTTTCTTTGATTTTGTTCATGGTTTTCTTGATTAGTATTGCTGAATTTTTCAAAGAACCTATAAGTGAAATGTTGACACCAAAACCCCAGATTGCAAATGTTAACCCAATATTGGCAGAAGAGTATAAACGTAAAATCGAAGAGAAAAACGAAGAGCTGGATAAAAAATTTGATACGCAAAAAGTAAAACAATCAGAACCTTTAAAAATGCCGTATGATAATTTGCCAAATGTTAAAGAACGCGCGGATTTATGCTATCAAGCGATTGCTTTTTTGATGCAGCCTGTACCAGGTTGGAATCAGACAAATGCAGAATGTAATGAAAATTATGCCAGTATAACTTTCAAACGTAGCTTTGGTAATTTAGGTGATTTTTACGAAGTTGCAACTGATTTAATGCCTGGTGCTTTTGTTGAAGAAAAATCAGAATCAGAGATTTTTGTTCGTGCAAAATTACCAGAAATAAAGACAGAAGCATCACAGGAAGAAAAAGATCCAAATACAATTGCACGAGATGTTAATACAGTTTTCCAAAAACTAGATATGTCTGTGGATACAAATATTTCTGTGAATACAATTTCTAATGAAACAGAAAGTGTTGATGTTAATATTGTAGAAGTAGGTGCTTCTTCTAAACTAACACCACCAGAATTTATGAAAATTTTTAGCGATTTCAGCGGTGTCTATATGACACGAAGTGCCTGGGATGCTGAATCCAGAACTTGGAACTATGAGGTGATAATCTATGCAAAATAAAATAATGAAAAATCTTTTGCTGACAGTGTTTGTATTGTTTAGTGCTTTTACTTTACCTGTTATGGCGGATGAAAATCAGGAAGCTGACAAAATGTCAGCTGATGCTATTTCTGATTACAATGCTGATGGATCTGTTTTTCAAAAGATTACAGATTTGGAACAGCAAAAAGTAATTATGCAATTGCAGAAAGAAAAAGCACAGATTGATCTGGATATGGACAGACTTGCTTCTGAGAAAGAAAAACTGCGTATGGAAATGGAAACATTATCAAGTAATACAGAACAACAAAAACAAGCCTTGGCAGATGAAAGAGCAAAACTGGAAGAAGAAGCTGCCAGAATTGAAAAACAAAAACAATCCGCAAGTGTGCAAAATAATAATCAAACAAAAAGCTCAGCACCTGTTGCAAGAGCCAAGGATGATGAAGAAAAAGAAGAAGCAATATCAGATATGTATAAACTGATAGATATTATTGGCATAGATAATCAGTTGCAGGCAACATTGGAAAACCTTGAAAACGGTCAGCATAAAAAGATTTCTGTTGGCAAAGTTTTGGATGGATACACAATAAAATCAATATCTTTGGATGATGGAGTTGTTTTTCAAAAGGATGATATTACAGAAAACTTGAATATCAGTAAATCTAAATAATTAAAAATTTACGGGAAAATTATGGATACCCCAGACAATATTTTAACAAAAAAAAACATTCAGCAATCTGTTCCATCTGGATTAGAAAACTCACCAAATAAAGATATTGTGGATTTTCTTTTTTCTGATGGTAATCGTTTGTTGACGGCCACAGCTGCCGAGTTAGAACTGTCCAAAGATACACAAAATTTGGTTGCTTATTTTTCTGGTGGCGAAGTTATAATTTCCAGAACACACAGATATGATGGTCGTGTGCTGGCTTTTTTGGATTTATTAAAGAAAGAAAATCGTCTTGTTCTGACACCTTTTTATTCTGATCTGGGATTATTATCCAGTATATATAAAACATATGAAAGTCGTATAGGTGGCGGTGATATCAAATCCAGATTGGATTATGATAACCAGATGCAAAAAGATTTTGTTGATATTATTGCACGTGCATCAGCCAAGAAAGTATCAGATATTCATATCGAAGTTGCAGATCAAACCACAATTTATTTTCGTATAGATGGCAGTATGCAGGCTGTATCAGAATATAATTCACAATGGGGTGAATCTTTTGTTCGTGCCGCATTTGCATCTGCTGATATTTCAAATTCCAACTATGCCCAGAATGAATACCAGGCCGCACAAAAAGATGGTCGCACACCACTTCGAGGAACCAAAGATTTATATCTGCCTGATGGAATAATCGGTATCAGAATGCAATTCAATCCAATTGCGTTTGGCAGTCGATATGTTGTTTTGCGTTTGTTGTATGATAATCCATCTGAGGGTATAAAAACCGAACAAGAATTTAATGAATATGAACAAAGATTGTTAATGCGTCTGCGTGCATATCCAACAGGTTTAGTGGTTGTTGCAGGTCCAACCAGTTCTGGTAAATCAACAACATTGGTTCGTAATATGTCGATGATGTTAAAGGAAAGAAATTACGAAATTAATATGATAACTGTTGAAGATCCTGCGGAACAGAAAATATTTGGTGCGCACCAAATGCCGGTTGTAAATACTTCAAACGAAGAGCAACGTGAAGAAAAATTTACAGAAGCCTTGGCAGCAGCATTACGCAGTGATCCTGATACACTGATGGTTGGTGAAATTAGAACTTTGGCGGCGGCACAATTAACGGTCAAGGGCGCACTTTCTGGTCATAATGTTTGGACAACTTTGCATGCAAATTCTGCAATGGCGGCGTTGACAAGATTGTTGGATATTGGTATTGAAGCGTTTAAGTTGAAAGATGAGACAATGATGCGTGGATTGGTTTCTATGCGTTTGTTTAAAAAAGTTTGTCCGTATTGTCGCGAAAGATTAGTGGATCACCCAAATCACTCGGCATACAAACGTGTTCTGGATGCTTTTGGTGAAATTGGGTTACAGCAGGTTTATATCCGTGGTGCTGGATGCGAAGAATGTAAAGGCACAGGCACAATTGGTCGTATCAAGGCTGGCGAAATAATCATAACAGACAGTGAGTTTTTGCGCTTGGCATTATCTGGTGATACAAATGGTGCAACGCGCTATTGGTTGGAAAACCTGGATGGACGCACTTTGAAAGAATCAGCAATGGAATTAATGTTACAAGGAATAATCAGTGTTGACGAGTTGGAACGTTGGGTCGGATTACTTGATCAGCCAGGGGTTTATTGATGTCAAAATTGGATTTGCTGTATGCAAAACTTCTTTTTAAAATAAATACAGAAAAAAGAATGGCGACTTATCGTAAGCTGTCTTCTTTACTGCGTAATGATTTTACCTTGATGGAAGCTTTGGGTCGTATAGAACAAATAGAATCCCGCGGAGGTATTAAACCTAACGAGCCTTTTGCAATATTAATGCGTGCGTGGCAAAAGAATCTGGAACGTGGACAATCTTTTCCCGAAGCTACACGTGGCTGGGTTCCAACAGAAGAAACTTTATTGTTAACATTGGGTGATGTTTCAAAATTATCAATTGCTTTGGATAATATTACACGTGTCACAGATGGTAGCCAAAAAATGAAAAGAGCAATATTTTCTGCATTGGCATACCCATTATTTTTATTAGCATTGACAATTGGAATTATCGTAATGGTGGGGATGTATTTGGTCCCACCATTGACCGAAGCAGCCGGAACAGAAGTTGTATGGCGTGGATCTGCTGCATCTTTGGTTTGGGTTGCGAATTTTTCGACACAATATTGGCCGGCTTTTGTTACTGTTTTCTTTGGTGCAATTATTATTATATGGTTCAGTTTGGGTAATTGGTCTGGCAGAATTAGAAATTTGTTTGATGGTTTACCCCCTTGGAATATGTATAAAATCCAGGTTTCTGTTAGTTGGTTAATGTCTATGTCTTCGATGGTTGCTTCTGGCTGTACAGTTCCTGTGGCAATTAAAATGTTAGCAGATAACTCTTCAAGTTATCTTAAAAACATATTGAACTTGACACTGCATTTTATTGCGAACGGTGATAATTTGGGTACTGCACTGGCAAATACAGGCCGTAATTTTCCAAACGATGAAATTGCAGGTGATTTGGCAATTTACGCAGATATGAATTCCTTTGATCAAAATCTTTCCAAGATAGCAAATGATTATTTGGATGAATCAGTCAGAAAAATGGAATCTATATCAAATACCTTAAATAGTGTTGGAGTTTTACTTATTTCTTTGATTATAGGTTGGGTTGTATTCGGAACATTCCAAATGCAGGATCAAATCACAGCTGCATTAACTTAACAAAAAAACCGGCATTTTGCCGGTTTTTTATTAAACCATAAATGGTAAATTATCCAAAGTCCCTTCAACCACACGAACGTTTACATCAATCATCATAAAGACCGGTTCATTGACACCGTTCAAAACATTTTTGAAAAGATCTTTTGATAATAAATGGCTTGTATTAACTGATATTTTTGTAACCAAGTGATCGTCATCCAAAAGAGTATAAATTGGACCCATATTTTTAGGTGTGTTTTCACCAATTTCATGTTCATTTTGTGGACAACGTAAACCATCCATAATTGTTTTTACACGGTTATCAACATCCGTTCTGGCCACTCCTACAATTTCTGGATGTAACATCTGAATATCCAGTTCTGCAATCATTTTTAATGTTGGTGTAATTATAGGGTTCCAATCAATCCCACCGATATGCTTTGTTATAATTGGACTTTTTTTAGCATCAGGCATCATATAATTGCTAAGGTTGTTCCAAGGACTGTGTTCAATCAATTTTTTTAACTGAGGATGAAATTGCATACGAATATCAGCGATATGCTGGGCACGCTTTTTTGGATTTGATAAAACGTCTCCGAAATACAGTAATTTAAACTTCATTTAAGACCCCTTTTTATGGTGTTTTTTATGCCTTTTTACTTGCTAATTATACCAAAAATTGCTATCTTTTTCAGGTAAAAAAGAAAGAAAAACAAAAGGAAGTTAAATGGCTGTTAATAATGCGTATACAGGTGATTCTATTAAGGTTTTAAAAGGGCTGGAAGCGGTTAAAAAGCGCCCTGGAATGTATATTGGTGATGTCGGCGAGGGTGGTTCCGGTCTGCATCATATGATTTACGAAGTTGTAAATAATTCTATCGACGAAGCTATGGCTGGATATGCCGACAGTGTTTATGTTTCATTAAATGCAGATGGCAGTGCAACAATCCGTGATAATGGTCGTGGAATACCTTTTGATATTAATCATGAAACTGGTCGCAGTGCTGCTGAATTAATTATGTGCGAATTGCATGCTGGTGGTAAGTTTGATAACGAAGAAGGTGGTGCGTACAAGGTTTCCGGTGGTTTGCATGGTGTGGGCGTATCTGTTGTAAATGCTTTGTCTACTTGGTTAGAATTACGTGTTTGGCGCGGTGACAGCGAAGCAACAATGTCTTTTGCTGATGGTATCCCAACAATAGATTTAAAAATTGTTAAAAATAATTCTGGACGCGCACATGGAACCGAAGTTACTTTTCTACCGTCCCCAGATACTTTCACTGGAACCGTATTTGATTTTGACACAGTTGAAACATGGTTGCGCGAACAATCTTATTTGAATGCTAATGTTAAAATAGTATTCGAAGATCTGCGTGGGGGTGAAAAGAAAACCCGTGAATTTCATTCAACCGATGGATTAAAGGGTTTTGTGACATATTTGGACAAATCCAAAGAATTACTGACTGTTGATCCAATTCAAATGATAAAAAACACCGACGATACTTATGTTGAAATTGTTTTGCAATGGACAACTGCGTATTCTGAAACTTCTTTGTGTTTTACAAACAATATTCCAAACCGTGATGGTGGAACACATTTGGCTGGATTCCGTGCAGGATTAACACGTGCATTGAATAAATACATTAACGAAAAAAGCAATAAAAAAGACATAGCACTATCTGGTGAAGATTTCCGCGAAGGTCTGACAAGTATAGTCAGTGTAAAAATGCCAGATCCAAAATTTGGTTCTCAGACCAAGGATAAATTGGTATCAAGTGAAATTCGTCCAATAGTGGAAAGCACCGTCAGTGAAATGCTGTATGACTATTTGGAAGAAAATCCAATAATTGCAAAGTCAATAATTGATAAAATTATTGAGGCTGCAACCGCGCGCGAGGCAGCACGCAAGGCACGCGAGCTTTCACGTAAAAAGACAGGTCCAGATTTGGGTGGATTGCCAGGTAAATTGGCAGCCTGTTCTGAACGGGATCCTGCAAAATGCGAATTGTTTATAGTAGAAGGAGATTCTGCAGGTGGTACAGCAAAGCAGGGACGTGATCGTAAAATCCAGGCAATTTTACCACTTCGTGGAAAAATTTTGAATGTTGAACGCGTAAGATTTGACAAGATGTTGGGATCAGACACAATTGGTGCGCTGGTTACAACAATAGGTGCAGGTATTGGAAGTGATGATTTTGATATTGAAAAAATGCGTTATCATAAAATTATTATCATGACCGATGCGGACGTTGATGGTCAGCATATTCAAATATTGTTAATGACATTCTTTTACAGATATATGCCACAGGCAATTGAAAAAGGATATATCTATGTTGCGAAACCACCGCTTTACGGCGTTACACGCGGCAAAACACAGATTTATTTGCAAAACGAACGCGAAATGGATGATTATTTGTTGGAACAACTGTCTGCGGATGGTGTTATTCAAACAAAAACAGGCGAACAGATTTCAGGTGCTGATTTGAAACGTTTGTTGGGTGTTGTTTTGAATATGCGAAATGTTTTACAACCTTTATCAAATGTAATTCCACTTCGTTTTGTCGAAGCTTTGGCATTGAATAATGTTTTTGGAAACGAAAGTGCGCAAAGTTATGCTGCTGCTGAAAAAATGTTAGATTCCCAAGAATTGGAATTCGAAAAAGGCTGGAAAATTTCCAGTGATTTAGAAGGATTAAGAATAACAAGAACATTGCGTAGTGTTACAGAAAATTATGTTCTGCCACGTGACAAGATGGATTCAGCGGAAATTCGTTCGTGGGAACGCATGGCAGGTCGTGAAGAATTAATATCTATCTTTTCTGCACCTGTGGAATTGCGTGTTAAAAACAAATCACAAAAAGTATGGGGTGCATTATCATTGCTGAAAACAGCATTCGAATATGCAAAAACTGGCTTGAAAATACAGCGTTACAAAGGTCTTGGCGAAATGAACACAGAACAGTTGTGGGAAACAACAATGGATCCAAATCATCGTTCTTTGTTCCAGATCAAGGTATCCGACGCAACCAAGGCCGACGAAGTTGTATCAATGCTGATGGGTGATGTTGTTGAACCACGTCGTGACTTTATTGTTGAAAATGCACTTTCTGCAAACATTGATATTTAAGATATAAAAGGTTTGTTTATGAATAAAAAAACAGAACAAATACTTAATGATATTTTAAAATATAAAGGTAAAGATTTTGCTGTAATAGGCACAATTGTAGAGTGCAATGAATTAACAGCAGAACTTATGAAAAATATTTATAGAGGAAAAGATAACATAAAAGATATTTTTGAAGAAACAGCAGATGTTTATATTATGTTGGAATTCATAAAAAAGATTTATAACTTTTCTGATAAAGAGATTTGGAATTACCTTGATAATAAAATGCCAGATAAATGGTCTGAAAAAATAGAAAGCTGGAAAGAGTCTTGATGTTCACACGCGATTGGTTTTTTGAATTAGAAAAAAATCTGCGTGCAGCAGGTTTGGATTCGGATTCAAGTTCATTTGATGAAATCAAAGCCAATCTTGTGAACAAAAAAATACTGTCCCCGGATGAATTTGCAGAAATGGTTGCCTATGTAATTTTGGCTGGGGGTTTTTCACAAAAAACTGCCAAAAGAAAACATGCCGAAATTATAAATTATATCAAAAAAGCCGGTATTTTAGCGAATCATGAAGATTTATTAAAAATCTTTAATAACAAAAATAAGACAGGTGCGATTTTAAAAATTTGGCAGAATCGCGAAAAATACAGAAATGATTATTATTCAATTTCTGATCTGGATTCAAAAATTACATTTTTAACATCGTTACCACATATTGGAAAAATTACTGCAAATCATCTGGCAAGAAACCTGGGTGAAAATGTTGTAAAATATGATATTTGGATTCAAAGGCTGGGCGTGCTACACAGTGGGGACTTTAATCTAAACGATAAAATAGATAACGGAAAACTAAACCCAGAAATAAAATCAGTTTGCGATAATATGTTTTCTTTTCTTGAATCTGAAACTGGTCTGCCACGCGGGTATATTGATGTTGTCCTGTGGAAGGCCTGTCAGAATGGATACATAAAATTATGAATAAAGATATTATAAAGTTTATTGAAAAACTTTCAAAGTGTTGGTCTGCGGAAACATCTCTTTATAATGATAAAAGAGAACCAAAATCAACAGGACAATGTTCTGTTTCAGCATTATGTATTCAAGATAAATTTGGTGGAGAAATAAGAAAAATAAAAGTTAATGGTGTATCTCACTTCTTTAATTTTATAGATGGAGAAATAATAGATTCAACAAAAGATCAATTTACAGAAACAGTAAATTATGAAAATTCTATTTTTATAAAAAGAAACTTTCATGATAAAGAAACAATAGAAAGATATAAAATATTAAAAAACAAGGTTGAAAATTTGACATGAATGTAAAAATTGAAGAATCTTGGAAACAGGTGTTGGGTGCGGAATTTGATAAAGATTATTTTATCAAATTAACTGATTTTGTACGCTCTGAATATTTATCTGGTAAAACCGTCTATCCGGCACCAGCAAACGTGTTCAACGCTTTTAATTTATGCCCATTTGATAAAGTTAGGGTTGTAATAATTGGGCAAGATCCATATCATGAACCGAGGCAAGCTCACGGCCTTTGTTTTTCAGTCCAAGATGGCATAAAACTTCCACCGTCATTAATAAATATTTATAAAGAAATTGAAAACGATCTGGGTCGAAAAAGTATAACAAATGGCGATTTAACAAAATGGGCCGAGCAGGGCGTATTATTGTTGAATTCAACTTTGACTGTTCAGGCACATACAGCGGCTTCTCATGCAGGTAAGGGGTGGGAGCAATTTACAGACGCGGTAATTAGTGCGCTGACAACACGTAAAAACATTGTTTATTTGTTGTGGGGAAGTTATGCCCAGAAAAAAGCAGAATTTGTAAATACTTCTGAAAATCTAATATTAAAAAGTGTTCATCCATCGCCATTATCTGCACATCGCGGATTCTTTGGTAATCATCAATTTTCACGTACAAACGAATATTTAGTTAAAAATGGTTCAAGTCCAATAAATTGGTAATTAGAAATTATAAGAAACCCCCAAACCCCAGAAATTATAAGAATAATTTTGTGGATCAGTGCTGCCGTTTGAAAAATGTTGCATAAACAATTCTGAATTAAATTTTTCCGAAATCTTATATCCGGCAAGCAGTTTAAATCCGGTTAAAAATTTTGTTCCTTCGCGTTCGTTTTCCTGACCCTGGATACCAACGGCCAGTCCAGCACCAAAGTAAAACTTGGTTGTGTTGTAAAGTATAACATCTTCGGACAACAAGGCGATTTGTTCAGAATACTTTGTCCAATCCCATTCAAATGTTTTAACATAATCGGTATACTGATATTTCTTACCATAACCAATAGTTTGAATTGCGTTCAACGAACGTCTGGCTGGCATACGAAAGAATTCTGTTGGTTGTGAATACTGAATTTGTATCATATTAAATGGTACTGGCATATCAGGTGTTGGTATCAAACTGAATGAATTAAAACCCTGACCGATATTCACAGCAATTTGGTTACGTGCGGTTCCAAAAAACGGGTTATCATCAGCAATTGCTGGTGATACCAGTATAAAAAGTGGTAAAAATGCGAAAATATAATTCTTCATATGGGTAATTATATCTTTTTTTAGATAACAAAACAAATAGTATAAATTCATAATTGATTTTTAATTTTTGAATGTTATAATGCGCCCTGTTGGCGGGTTAGCTCAGTGGTAGAGCACAGGAATCATAATCCTTTGGTCGGGGGTTCAAATCCCTCACCCGCTACCAGATTTTAACCAGGTTTATCCTGGTTTTATTTTTTGAATTTTCACAAAACAATTGATTTTTAGTAATCTGAATGTATAATCATTTCCATTGCCCGCATAGTATAGTGGTAGAACACGTCCTTGGTAAGGACGAGGCGCAAGTCCGATTCTTGCTGCGGGCACCATTAAATAATCCCTTGAATTTAACAAAAATAGATGTAAAATCCAAATGTGTTCAGCGTTGACCCGATTAACGACCGGCGAGCAGAACAGAAAACTTAAATAAAGTTACAAGCCAGGGTGGCACCGCGGTTGATTACCGCCCCTGTGGTTTCATAAATATGAAATCAGAATCATGAATAAAAAAGGGTGTCAAAATGCTATCATTAAAATCTAAATATCGTACACATACTTGTGGTGAACTGAACACAAAAAATGTTGGTGAAACAGTTGTTTTATCAGGTTGGGTTCATCGTAAACGCGACCATGGGTCTTTGTTGTTTATTGACCTGCGTGATAACTATGGAATTACACAAATTGTATTTAATGGTGGCGATGCGAATTTGGAAAAATTGCGTCCTGAATCTGTAATTATGGTTACTGGAACGGTTGTAGCCCGCGAAAAATCAGCAGTGAATGATAAAATTCCAACCGGCAGTATTGAAGTCCAATCAAGCGCATGGGAAATTTTAACCAATTCAGATGTTTTGCCTTTCCAAGTATTTGGTGACGATGGCAGTGTCAGCGAAGACTTGCGTTTGAAATACCGTTATATTGATTTGCGTCGTGAATCACTACATAAAAATATATTGTTCCGTAACAGTGTTATAAAATTCTTGCGTGATAAAATGTGGGATATGGGATTTTCAGAATTCCAAACGCCTATTTTGACCGTCAGCAGCCCAGAAGGTGCACGCGATTATATCGTCCCCAGCCGTTATCATCATGGGATGTTCTATGCGTTACCTCAGGCCCCACAGCAGTTCAAACAGTTGATTCAGATTTCTGGATTTGATCGCTATTTTCAGATTGCGCCATGTTTCCGTGATGAAGATTTGCGTGCAGACAGATTATTGGAATTTTATCAATTGGATTTGGAAATGTCATTTGTTGATCTGCGCGATATCCAGGCTGTTGGTGATGAAATTATACCTGAAATGATAAGAAAGTTTGCCCCAGACGCTAAAATCGGTTCTGAAATACCACATATACCATTTGATACTGCAATGTTGAAATATGGGTCTGATAAACCAGATTTGCGTAACCCGATTGAAATTTCTGATGTTACTGAAATATTCCGTGGGTCTGATTTTGGAATCTTTGCTGATGCAGTTGCAGGTGGCAGTGTTGTTCGCGCAATCCCTGCACCAAATTCTGCTTCACAGCCACGTTCTTGGTTTGACAAGCTGGGTGAGTTTGCAACCAAAGAGCTGGGACTTGGCGGATTAGGATATATAATTTTTGCAGAAGAGGCCAAAGGTCCAGTCGCAAAGAAATTAGATGCAGATCGTATTGCAAAATTGCGCAAAATTGCAGGTGACAATGCATCTTTGTTCTTTGTATGTGACAAAGCTGAAATCGCAGCCAAAGCAGCAGGAAAATTGCGTAACAAGTTGGGTGAAGATTTGAATCTGATTGATCCAAAGGAATTCAGATTATGTTGGGTCGAAGATTTCCCAATGTACGAATTAAATGAAGAGACCGGCACAATTGATTTTGGACATAACCCATTCAGCTTGCCCAAGGGTTCATTAGATGGCGACCCATTGACAATCAAAGCAAATCAATTTGATATGGTTTTGAATGGAAATGAAATATGCAGTGGTGGTCTTCGCAACTATAATCCTGAAACAATGGTAAAAGCTTTTGCAATTGCAGGATATGGCGAAGATGTGGTCAAAGAAAAGTTTGGCGGAATGTATGCTGCGTTCCAGTATGGTGCACCACCACATGGCGGATGTGCATTTGGAATCGACAGATTGGTAATGTTGCTGTCTGGGGCAGAAAATCTGCGCGAGGTTGTATTGTTCCCAACTAATCAACGTGGCCAAGATTTGATGTTGGGTGCCCCACGCGAAGTTACAGAAAAACAACTGCGCGAGGTTCATATCCAAGTCAGAAAAAAGAACTAAGAAAAACCGCCTGTATGGCGGTTTTTTAGTAAGAATACAAGCCTATAAATATCAACCTGTTTTTTCGATATAATTTACATCAAAGAGAAAACAGAGTGAGAAATCAAATTGCAGATTTATCGCAACGTTTAAACCTGACTTATTACCAGGTTTGTGTGCTGGAACATAATTTCTATAAGTATGATATGGGTGGATTGGTAAAGAAAGGTGGAATATTATATGCCCCGTATCAAAATGACGAACCATCAGGTTTTTATGATTTATTTGTAAAAATTATTCGTGGCAGACGTGCTGATTTAATAGGTGCAGACAGGATTCTAATTTATAATCAACGTGGCATACATGTTTACACCGAAGGATGTTGTTTGGTTCGCAGAAATGGTAAAAAATATCATTTAAATGCTTTTGGTGATCCTATATGTTGCAGAAACTTTATTCGTGTGATTTAAAACTTTTCATGTGTTTTTGAAAATTCACGCAAGAAATCTGGATCAAAGTTTTTCATAATTTCAGACAGTGAATAAACACGTTTTCCATCAGGCATAATTTCCAAATTTATCTGGTCAGGCGAAGGTGATGTTCCACGCAAAATCAAATTCATTTTTATATGCATTTTGCCATTTTCAATATTTACTCGACCCATAGAATCTGCCCTGTACAATGAAAGTGCAAAAGGCTGTGTGCTGGTAAAATTACCGTGATTATATTTTCCTGTGACTCGGATTTTTTTGATTTTTGATTTACCGTCTTCCAAGGCATTGGACAATATTTCTTCGGCATTCAGAGTTGTTATTTTTTCTGCATTTGCATAAAAACCATCAACCCCCAGACCGATAATATTTCCACCTTCGAAAGACATGTCAATATTTCCGGACAGGTTATTCCAAATGTCATAGGCAATTTTACCATTTGTGGTCAAATCAGCCTGGGCTGTAACAGTTGTGTTTTCAAGGTTTACAGGCATTGTGGATGAAAACAATCTTTCTGGAATATCAAATTTATTCAGCTGTAATGTGATGTTATATTTATTCTTGTACTTTGTAATATCAGCCAATAAATTTCCATGCATACTGTCTGTTATAGAAAAATCTTGGGATGAACCTGATTTTAATGAATACACAAAATTAGTAAACTGGTTTCCATTATATATAATCATGTCAGAGGCAAACGAAACATTTACCCCAAAATCAAAAGGAATCATCAATGGTTCAGCAGTTAAAAATTGATTTTCATCAAAGTTATCAATAAATTTTTGATTGGTAAAAGTATCAATATTTAACAAATCTGTTTTTAATGTTATATTATTTCCTACGACGGTTCCTTTGAAAACGTGTCCTGCGATTTTAAGTTCAAGATTTGAAATACTGGAATTCTTATAGTTTCCAGAAATCGAATAAGCCATATTGTCATTCAAGAATTTTAAATCTGAATTTGGAAACCAATCTTTGATATCTTTACCGGTTATTACAAAATAGTCAGAACCAATTACAAATTTAATATTTTTGGAATAAGTTTCAAAAAATATATCATTCTTTGACCAACTAAAATCACCAGGCAATGTATTCATATAATCTGGTAAAAAGAACAGCTTTACCCCCAACCAAGATAATGTCTTGTTTTTAACAAATTCATAGTGTGGATTGATTATGGAATTTTTTAAATCGATTTCTCCAGCTGCATCTGCAAATTTAAAATTAACATAACCATTTTTTCCCAGAAATCCAAGTTTTTTAAGCAGAATAGCCTTTGCAGGCATATTTTTATCGGATTTTACATACAGTTCAAATCTATTTTTGTTGCTGCTGGCTTTGCCATAGAACTCGCCTTGTTTTAATTCTGAACAATTCCAATCATCAGGTGTTCCTGAAAACAAACAATAAGCATCTTCGCCATAAAGTTTTAAATTTAACCCCAAATTTTCAGCACCATTAACATTTATTTCGCCACCATTTATTATAATGTCATCAGCCACAATTTGATTTATCTTTATTCTGGATTTTTCGCCAACCGCATCTATTTTTATATGTTTAAATATTTTGTTTTCCAGTTTCAAACTGCCACTTAGATTAATATTAAACTTGGTGTTGAAAAATACCGAAGTAGGGCGCATTAAAAACGATATATCAAATTTTATATCATCAGACATTAATGTTATTTCACGATGACCGTCTTCAAACAGTTCTATTTCCCCAGTAAAATCACCACCGCGGATGTTTGCAAACTTTATTCCATGTTTTCCATTCCATGTAAAATCCGTAGTTAATTTCACATTTTTATGAATCTTGGGTTCTGTAAAGTCAAAAAACTTGTTCGCATCATTTGTATCAATAGATAATGTTCCAGTTGCGGTTCCGTCCGAATATAAATGTCCAGAAATATTCAAGTCATTGTTTTTGTTTTGTATATGAAATTCGTCACCATTTGAATCAAAGTCATATTTATGCTGGTCGGTTCTTACTGTGCCATTCAGCATACCATTGGACAGTTGTCCTTGGACTATTTCATAATCTTTGCCCATAAATGATATTACAGAATTTCTGATTTCCAGTTTGTTATTTATGCGTGGTGGGGTCAGAGTATCTATTTGTAAATTCGCACCGTATATAAAAACCTTGCCTGAAATTTCTGCTGATGCAGGATTAAAGATTTTTGATAAAGGAACCGCAAATTGTAAAGATTCAATTTTACCACTTGGTAACAATACATCATGCGCAACAATGTTTAATCTGCCAAGCAGGCTGAAATTTATATTTCCATCTATTTTTGTTTCTATTCCTGTTTGTATAGAAATCGCATGTTCCAGGTCTGGTTTAATACCATTCAATTTTATAAATGGTGGAACAACAATAATGGCAACCAGCATTGCCGCGAATGCCGATAAAATAACCCAAAAAAGCCGGCGTTTATGACGTGGTTTTAGTTTTTTCAAAAATTCTCTCTTTGCTTGTAATTTGATTATAATGCTTTATATTTATGTTTGTGAATAAAAAAATATTTGATCTTCAAAGTGATTATAAACCAATGGGTGATCAACCAACCGCAATCGCCGATCTGACAAATGGTGTAAAATCTGGTAAAAAATCCCAAGTTTTATTAGGGGTGACTGGATCGGGTAAAACCTTTACCATGGCAAATGTTATTGCGAATATAGGAAGACCTGCGTTAATTATGGCACCAAACAAGATTCTGGCAGCACAGCTTTATACTGAAATGAAGGGATTTTTCCCAAACAATCATGTTGAATATTTTGTTTCTTATTATGATTATTATCAACCTGAGGCTTATATCCCAACCACAGATACATATATTGACAAGGATGCTTCCATAAACGAACAACTGGATCGTATGCGACATTCTGCAACACGCGCATTATTAGAAGAACACGATGTTGTAATCGTATCATCTGTTTCATCTATTTATGGTATAGGATCACCAGAAAAATATGCAGGGATGAAAATAGTTTTTAATGTAAATGAAAAAATCAGTTCCAAGGATGTTATGCGCAGCCTGGTTGATGTTCAATATAAAAGAAACGATATTGGTTTTTCACGTGGTGAATTTCGTGTTCGTGGGGATACTTTGGATATATTTCCATCTCACTCCCAAGATCGTGCATGGAAGCTTTCTTTTTTTGGGGACGAGATTGAAGAAATTTGGGAATTTGATACGTTAACCGGTGCCAAGGTTAAACAGATGGATACGGTAACTGTTTATCCAAATACACACTATGCAACACCAATGCCAACGGTATTACAGGCAATCGGTCAGATAAAACAAGATTTAAAAGAACGTTTGGAATATTTTCACGAAAATATGAAATATGTCGAGGAACAAAGACTGCGCGAACGTGTTGGATTTGATATTGAAATGATGGAGGCTACAGGCACATGTCGCGGTATTGAAAATTATTCCAGGTATTTATCAGGACGCGCACCTGGTGAACCGCCACCAACATTATTTGAATATTTGCCAAGTGATGCTATTTTGTTTGTGGACGAAAGCCACGTCAGTGTTCCACAAATTGGTGCTATGGCGCGTGGCGATCGTGTACGCAAAGAAACGCTTTCTAATTATGGATTCAGATTACCTTCGTGTATTGATAACAGACCACTGACTTTTGAAGAATGGAATTTTTTGCGTCCTCAGACTGTATTTGTGTCTGCAACACCAGCAGATTGGGAATTGGAACAATCAAATGGTATTGTCGCAGAGCAGGTTATTCGCCCAACAGGTTTGTTGGATCCGATTGTCCAAGTTCGCCCAACAGAACACCAGGTTGATGATTTGTTAGAAGAAGTTAAAAAGGTTGTGCCAAGTCGTGTTCTGATAACAACATTGACCAAAAAGATGGCAGAACAGCTGACAGATTATTTAACAGAAAACGGTGTTCATGCAAAATATCTGCACAGTGATATTGAAACATTAGAGCGTATTGAATTGTTACGCGAATTGCGTATGGGTAAATATGATGTATTGGTTGGAATTAATTTATTACGTGAAGGTTTAGATGTACCAGAATGTGAACTGGTTGCGATAATGGATGCGGACAAGGAAGGCTTTCTGCGTTCTACACGTTCTTTGATTCAAACAATTGGCCGCGCCGCACGAAATGCAAATGGTCGCGTAATTCTATACGCCGATAGAATAACTGAATCTATGCGTGCTGCAATGGATGAAACAGAACGCAGACGCGAAAAACAAGAAAAATATAATCTTGAACACAAAATAACACCAAAATCTGTTCAAAAGGCTATATTTGCAGAAGTCAAAGAACGCGAAGAAAAAACTGACAAGAAAAATAAATTCGTGTACAGTAAAGATGGTGGTGTTATGGATGCGGAAACTTTGCGCCGCGAGATAGAAAAAAACAAAAAGCAAATGTACAAGCATGCCGAGAATTTGGAATTTGAAGAGGCTGGTATACTTCGCGACAAAATACATCAAATGGAAGACGATTTATTGTTATTGGGGTAATAAATGGAAAAGATTTTAAAAAACATTGATGAAACAAGAAATTGGGCACATGATTTTGCAAAAACCTTGCATGCGCCACAAACTGTCGCATTGCATGGAAACCTTGGTATGGGAAAATCTGAAATTGCACGCACAATAATTCAAACTTTACGTGGGTCTGATACAATAGTCCCCAGTCCTACATTTACTCTGGTGCAAAATTACGATGGAATATCGCACTTTGATTTATATCGAATAAATGATCCATCAGAACTGGAAGAGATTGGTCTGATGTATGCAATTGAAAATGATATTACATTAATTGAATGGCCAGAAATAGCAGAAGATAAGTTACCAAAAAACACAATTCATATTTTCATAGAAGAATTTGGTGACGGCAGAAAAATTATAATAAAATAGATTTATTCTTTGTGTAAAAGACTTTGTACTGCCAACGGGAAATCATGACTTTCAGATAGGTATGTTCCACTGACCAAAAAGTCTGCACCAGCGCGCCAGCAAAATTCAGCTGCACCAGGTGTAATTCCACCGTCTACGGATATTTTGAATTTTAATCCAAACCGTTTTCTGGTGTTTGCCAAAACAGAGATTTTTCTTAGAATATTTTCATTAAATTCTTGTCCGCCTGCACCAGGTCTGACAGACATTATCAAAACTTCATCAATTTCTTTTAATATTGGTTTTAATATTTCAACAGGACTTTCCGGATTTAGTGCAATTCCAGATCTTTTGCCCATTTCTTTTATTTGACGAAGTGCAGCACGAACACCCGCAGTATTTGTTGATACAATTATTGTATCTGCACCTGCATTTGCAGCCGCAGCCGCCCAAGCAGCAGGGCTTTCCGTCATCAAATGAACATGCAGATGAGAGTGAGTGTTTTCACGTATGGTTTTCAATTCTTCAATTCCACCGGCAATACGATCCACAAAAAAACCATCCATAATATCAACATGAATCATTGAAATTCCGCCAGATTTGAAAAGTTCATAAGTTTCTTTGCTTTTCATATCAAACGCCAATGTGCTGGGCATTATTGGAATAAATCTGGTTCCTTTGTTTTTATTCTTTTTGAATTTATTTAATACCTTTGCAAAAGTGTTCTGCCATTTTTCATGTCGGTCCAAGAAAGCTTTTACATGTCCAGATTCTTGTTTCCAAACATAATCCGAAAGTGCACGTATAACCGCATCTGATCCAATATTTTGTGTTTCTATTCCAAATGTATCTGTGACCATTTCTTCGATTCCTTGGATACATGCACCACCGCCAGAAAGGAATATTTTACAAGGGTTATATTTTGAAATAGCTGTTTCCAAAGATTCGCTGACTGTTTCAACAATATCTGATAATGTCGGAAGTATTATTTCATTCAAATCAGCACGCGAAAAATCATACAAAGTATCAGCAGGGGTAAATCTGTCCATTTCACTAGCAATTACGCTGGCAACCTGGTGTTTGATTTTAACGGCATCTTTTATCTTTATATTTAATTCACTGGCAATTGTTTTTGTTATAAAATCCTGACCCTTGGGAATCTTTTCGAAAAATACCGGTCCACGTCCAGTCCAGATTGAAATACTGGTGAATTCTGCGCCCATATCCATAAACAAAACAGATTGTTTTGAATCGCGCAATGCAGTATCCAATATAAAAGATGGATCAAACATATTTTCGACTTGGATATGTGCACTGCGAAGCTGGGATAATATTGTGTTCAGTCTTTCATTTTCATAACTTACTACCCCAAAAATAGAAATTAATTGTTTGTCTGTATGTCCAATAGGGGTTAATAAATTTCTGGCATGCGAAGTATCATAACGTAGCGGTACAATGTGCATTGGATAAAATTCTGCATTTGGGGTAATTTGACTTATTTGATATCTTACATCTGATTCTGTAATTTTATGATCACCATTCCATACGGTACTTTTTGCAATCATCTCAAAATTAGAGTTTCCAAAATTTCCAGTTATATAAGCAGAATCAAAACGTACGCCTAATTGACGTTCCATTTCATCAATAACAGTTTTGATTGCAAAGACTGTATCATCGCTTTCGACACTGTGAATTGCAGATTTGGTTATTTTTCCAGAGCGTATTCGATGTGCAATGCCGCGAACAGTGTTGCTGCCAATATCAAGACACAAAAAAGATGAATCAAACAAATTCATAAAATCACCACATGTCTTGCGATAAAAGTTTACAAGCTATTATCGAACCAATATTCTGGCAGGATCACGCATATCCAGAATATGTATCTTTTTCGAAAGTATTTTTTTATTCTTGTCCAAGGTCATCAGGCTGGTTATAGCGGAATAAGGATTTTCTTCTGGTAATAAGATAATAGTATCGTTGTTTGTATGTATGTTCCAACGGCGATTTTCAACCCATTCCATATAATTTATGTCTTTGGCAAGCGTTTGAACTGCTTTGTTGATTTCGATTATATCAGATGGCAAATCCCCACGAAAAACAATTATATTTTGTGGTTTTTGATCAATTGATCGTTTAATAATTGTGCCATCAGCCGACAATGGATACATTGTTTGTCCATCTGTCCAAATTGCGATGATTTTATGTAACTTAACCTTGATAGCCAGATTTCCATTCGGTAATCTGCGGACTGCGGATTCTTTAACATCTGGAACACTGGCAACACGTGTATTAATTTCACCCAGGTTCAAAGAATAAGAATTAGTTCCCGGTGTTATACCAGCTGCACTGGCCAGCATGGTTAAATTCCTGTTGTCCAGATCAGCAGAAACAGAAATAGATTTTACAGTTGCACTGTTTCCATGGCCCAAAGACACCATAATAACCCTTGTGGCAAAGTATATTGCCAAAATAATAGCAACAACAAAAGACAGCCAAAACCAAAATGACTTTTTCATGAATCTAATTATATCACAAAACGGTATAAGAAAAAAGTGCAGGCTGAAAATTAACTAGCGCGCAATAAATATCCGCGTCTGAACATACATTTACGGTATGAACCAACGGATTTAGAACTGGAATTAGGAGGAATTGACATCAAAACCCTTTGGCCAACATCAGAATATTCATTTGACTGGAATGTTACCCATAAACCGTCCCAATCTGGCATTTGTCCGCTCTGATTTGGTGCCAAAAGCTTAGCGATTCTGCTGCGAGGTTGGTGAGCGGATGCAGTTACACCCAGACAATTTTTATGGTCGCGAATAAATTGTTCAATGGTTACAGCTTCGTTTTCCCAATTCAGTACAGTTGCGTCATCAATACTTCCAGTATTTGCAGATGCACAAGCGGCCAAAATAAGTAATAAAGGTAAGTATCTAAATCTCATGAATTACATTATAATTTAATTGCCAAAGCAGGGCAATAGTTTTTATAATGCATGAAAGAGAGAGGATAGGGTACATGGCAAATAATGTTGATAATTTTATACAGATGGCAAATTTCTATAATCAGCTGACCACGGTTATGTCGGCTATATGTGTTCAAAAGGGTGGAATTGCAATAGAAAATTATGTCGGGAGATTCTTTGCGGCCGATGTTTTAGAGTTTATCACAGAATACGGAAACAGGTTAAAAAAAGAAGTGTCTGTAACTCCGGAAGTTTCCGCAGTCATAGATAAGTTTGCCCAACAATATGAAAAGGTCAAAGGTCTTACAACACCGACACAAAAACCTATTTATGAAATGACTTTGGAAGAATTCGAAAAAATAATGAACATCTAAGGATACAAAAAATATGAAAAAAAATAATTTAAAAATTTCAAATTTGTTTTTAGCATTCTTTGTTTTGATTGGCTTAACTGGGTGTATCCAAAAGCAAAATCAGCAACAATACCAAACAGTTAACGTAACTGAAAATATGGTAATTGATGAAAACTCGGTTCCTATTTTCCCAAAAAAGGCGGCTCTGACAACTGATACTGCACGTCGTTTTTCTATTGAATTACCAAAGCGCTGTGAAGTTGATTGGAATAACCAGAACGTTTTATCTGTTGTGCCCGAAGAAAAAATTGAAATAGTTCGCCTAGATACAGGTGACGATTTGCCTGCATTTAATGTATCAAATTATGAATTCAAAAAACTGACTATAAAACAAACCTTGGATAAACTGTTGGATGGTACAGATATTGCAGTCATTGCAGATGAAAGTTTACCACAACAAATAACAGGATCAATTCAGGCCGGATCATTGGCTGATTCTTTAGAGTTGATTACGAAAATGGGTAAGGCTTATTATTCCTATGACGATGATGCGCACGAAATTCATTTATCCAGTCATGCAAAATGGCTGATGAAAATGCCAAAAGATGAAAATATAATTATGGCTTTGTTGGATGCTATGCATGGTACAGATATGCGAAACCTGTTAGTTGATTGGGAAGACAAAACAGTTTCATTTGAAGGAAATTATCAAACAGAACGCGAGGTTTCAAAAATAGTGTCTGATGTAGGGTCAAAAAAATATATGATTGCATGGGATATTGACGTATACCGTGTATACCCACGCACAGACAATCCAATTGTTTGGATGAATATATTACCGGCCTTTGGGGATAAGAATGTAAAAATGTCAATCCCAGGTGTAGTCGGAAGAACATTGGTGGTCAGCCCAGAAATTAACACAAAAACATTACAGGCCTTCTTGTCACAACAGGGTAATGTGGTTTTAATATCCCAGGGAACTTTTGTGATTCCAAACGGATGGCAGTCCAGATTTGATATTGGACAGTGTGGTAAAGAAGATAGGCTGGAAACAGATTTAACGATTGGAGCATCCGGAAAATATGGAAATTATGCTGGTGCAAAAAAGATTGATGCAAAAATTGTTTTGCGTACTAGTGTCGGTGAATTATCATCTTTCAAAATTCCCAGCACATTGGGTGACAATTATGTGATTATTGGTATTCCAACACATTCATTTGTTACAACACCTGAAACATTGATATCACCATTTGCAGAATTAGTTGTGTTTATGAGCCCACGCGTTATATCTATAGCAAGTACAACAAATTCTGACGAACCTGCTGCACCATTGTCTGGCGATGCGTTAAGAAATTATTTAAGCGAATAAAAGAAGGTATTAATGTTTTCAAAATTGGAAAAAAAAGTCGCATTTCGTTATATGCGATCCAAAGGTAAAGGCTTTGGCAGTGTGATTTCATGGGTATCCCTGATTGGTATAATGCTGGGGGTCGCGACACTTATTGTTGTTATGTCTGTGATGGCTGGATTCCATGATTCATTGTTATCACGCATAATTGGAATGAATGGTCATGTTGTTGTTTATCACCAAGATGGCGCAATCAAAGACTATGATTTTCTGATAAATAAAATGCATCAGAACAAAATTGTTTCTTTAAATGCTGTCAGTGTTGTCCCAATTGCCGAAGGTCAAGTTATGGCGTCCGCAAACGGATATAATTCTGGTGCGATGATTCGCGGAATCAGAATGGCTGATTTAAAATCCAAGACCTCCACAGGTACACGTATTTATGGAAAAAACCTGGATGATATAAAAGATGGAGATTTAATTATAGGTTCATCATTGGGACGTTCCTTGCGTGTAACAATGGGTGACAATGTTTCTTTGATTTCTGCAAATGGTGGAACATCGACTGCATTTGGTACAATGCCGCGTGTTATGTCTTATCCTGTAAAATCTTCATTCTTTATGGGAATGTATGAATATGATTCTGGATATATTTTTATGCCGCTGGAAACTGCACAAAAGTATTTGAATATTGGTGATTCTGTCACTCATATCGATTTGTTCCTGCGGAATCCAGAAAAGACAACAGCAGTTCGTGAAGCACTTACAAACCTGCTGCCACGTGGATTTGTTGTTCGTGATTGGAAAGATTTAAACAAAGGTTTTGTAGGTGCATTACAAGTAGAATCAAATGTTATGTTTTTAATTTTGATGTTAATTGTAATTGTTGCAGCGTTTAACATCGTGTCATCTTTGGTTATGTTGGTCAAAGATAAGTCCAAAGATATTGCCGTGTTGCGCACATTTGGCGTGTCACGTCATTCTATGATGAAAATATTTATCTTGGCTGGCACCAGTATTGGTGCGCTTGGTGCAATACTGGGGACTGGTCTGGGCATTATTGTTTCTATTTATATTGAACCAATCAGACATTTTTTTCAATGGGCCACAGGACGTGATTTATTTCCAGCAGATTTATATTATTTGTCAGAATTGCCATCAAAATTGGAATTTACATCAGTTATAGGTATTGCATTGATTGCAATTGCATTGGCGTTCTTGGCAACATTATATCCTGCATGGAAAGCTGCAAACACAGACCCAGTAGAAGTTTTAAGGAATGAATAAAAATGGCAAATATATTAAAATCTTTATCCAAGGTTGCGGGCAAGGGTGATGTTGTATTAAGTGTCCGTGATATTAAAAAGACATTTATGGAAGGTGGACAACCATTAAATATTTTAACTGGTGGTGGATTTGATTTGCGTCGCGGTGAAATTATTGCGCTGGTCGGACCTTCGGGTTGTGGTAAATCTACTTTGTTGCAATGCGTTGGATTGCTTGATAAACCAAATGCTGGCAGTATTTTGATTTCGGGTATCACAGCCCAAAAAATGAATGAGGAAAAACGCACTCAGATACGCAGAAATAAAATCGGATTTGTGTATCAGCGTCATAATTTATTATCAGATTTTACTGCTTTGGAAAATGTTATGATGCCGATGTTGGCAAATGGTATGGAAGAAACAATTGCAATTGAAAGAGCCAAAAAATTGTTAAAATCTGCAAATGTTTTGCATCGTGCCAGCCATTTACCAGGTCAGATGTCTGGTGGTGAACAGCAAAGAACAGCTGTTGCACGTGCCTTGGCAAATGATCCTGATATTTTGTTGGCTGACGAACCAACAGGTTCCTTGGACCCAAAGCATGCAGGCGCTGTATTTGATTTATTGTTTGATTTGGTTCGTAAAAACAAGATGGCAATGTTGTTTGTAACCCATGATTTGTCATTGGCAGCCATGGCTGACAGAACGATTACAATCAAGAACGGTATTGTCGGATAAAAACTTGCAATTTTTCAAAATCCAGTTATAATTGCAAAGCTTTTGAGAGTTGCGAGTATAGTTCAAAGGCTAGAATGCCAGCCTTCCAAGCTGGAAATGCGGGTTCGAGTCCCGCTACTCGCACCAAAATTTGTTATAGCGGCGCATCTATTTTGCGTTTGCTTGTTTTTGTTCCGGGTCATGTATGTCAAATACACTTCCTATCACAAAAACTTCGCAATACGCAATATCTGCTCCACTCTGACAAATTTTCTACAAAAAAAGATTGGGCGTGCGCCGGAGTTGGAGAGCCGGGGCAGACTGTAAATCTGTTGGCTTATGCCTGAGCTGGTTCGAATCCAGCCACTCCCACCAAAATAAAAACCGCCGAATGGCGGTTTTTTATTCCTTAACTTGGACGCTGTCGATTAGCTTCTTGTCCACTGTATCCAGTGCCACTGGTTGAAAGTCTGGTGATTGGATAATTTCATCACTGTCATCTTCTGGTAATACAGTTTCAGCTGACTGGGTTTCGCTTACTGGTGTATCAATCTTGGTATTTGTTCCAAATGTTTTTGAACGATACTTGGATTTTAAGCTGTCTGGTATAGTTATATAATCCATTGGATTAACACCTTTGCCAACCAGGTCGATGTCATTTGCAGGTGAAATCTGCTTGGCTTGGATACTATACAAAGGTACCAAGAAATCATTTGCCGGGGATCTTTCAACACTTACCGCACCGCCACCTGTTAATTTTACAATTTGCAATGCACGTTCGCTTTCGCCACTGGGACGCAATCTGAATAATCCATCCAAGCCATTATATCCACTGGGGTCCAGAAGATATGCCGCAACAGATTTATCAGAATACAGCATTCCACGTGCCAAATTCGCAGCATCAAATCCAAAAGTATCCAATCGTGTCGGACGGTTTCCAGCCAGCTGTTCATACAATCTTGCAAAATCTTCGGACATTGCTGGCAATCCTGCAAACTTTGCCCCAGTCATATTAAAGTCATTAATCAAATCTGGTGTATCCCATAATGCTGTTCCGTAAAAATGTGCATCCCGGGGCGAAACATCAAAATAACGCAGGAACGAGGCAATTGTTTTGGAATCATCAGCATTACCCAGGAATAATACGGCATCATACGGCGCGTTGCCAACAGTATCTGATTTTGATATTTTTTCTAACTGATCATTAATAGATGTTTTCTGAGATTGGCTTAATTTTTCCTGGATCAAAATATCTGATAATATTTCGCGTGCACGAGTATTTGCAGCAGAGCGTGCATCAAACATTGCGGCTGTTTTTGCAGCCTGTTTTATTGATTCAGAATTTCCTGGTTCATAGTAAAAAAGTCCAGAAATTGGCATATCATAAATATTTGCAGCCAATACAGCAGAACCCGCCATAAATTCACCAGAATCGGTTTTTGGTGCAAAAATAACTGTTCTTTGAATATTATCCTTATTCATTTCTTTTACAATAGCTTCAACACTTTGTCCAGGTATCAATGCCATTGTCATAACACCTTTTCCAAATGCTTTTACATCAGATGTAAATGACAAAACAGGCAAACTTTCTGGTTTCATATCGCGAACCATTTTTGCATCTTCGGCAAATACTGGGCCAATAATTATATCTGGGTTTGAAGAAAGTGCATTTGAAATAACAGCCTGTTTTTGATTGTAATTCCCAGACACATCAAAGAATTTTACAGAAATGTTTTTATCTGGGTGTTGCAGAAATGCCATTTCAATTGAATGAGTTATGCTTTTACCCAATTCTGCATTTGATCCAGACAAAGGAAGCAGAACAGAAATGTTCTTTTTTTCCTGAGTTTGAAGAACAGGTGCAAAATTATCAGTTTGATCATAAGAACCATAGTTAGCATAGCTTAACCCTGATTGAATTTCAGACGGTTTTTGTGCGGGCAAATTTCCGTATTCAGAATGCCAACCAGCCTGTTGGGCACAACCAAACAGTGTCAAAGTCAGTGCAGAAAACCCTAAAAATCTTTTTATAAACATTGAAAATCTCCAAAATAATGTCTATTATAAATCAAAAGGATTTCAAATGCAATCTGGGTTATATATTGTTGGAACACCAATCGGAAATTTATCTGATATGTCAACACGTGCCATAGAAACACTTAAAAATGCAGATATTGTTGCGTGTGAAGACACTCGTGTTTTTGGAAAGCTGGCATCACACTTTGATATCAAAACCAAGAAAGTATCTTTTCATGAACATAATGAAATGGAAACAGTTGATGATTTGATTGGAAAGATTTCAAATGGATTTACTGTTGCGCTGGTATCTGATGCAGGTATGCCTGGTATCAGTGACCCTGGTTTTCGTTTGGTGCGTGCTGCACGTGAAAGTAATTTGCCAATCTTTGTAATACCTGGGCCGACCGCTGTGACATCTGCATTGGTCTTGTCTGGATTTCCAACAGACAGATTTACATTCTGTGGATTCTTTGATGAAAAGAAGGTGCGTGAAGATAACAAAATCAGACATACAATAATTTATTACGAAAGCCCGAATAGAATAATGGATACGATTGGTGTCTTGTCACGTGTTATGCCAGAACGCATAATAGCCATAGTTCGCGAAATTACAAAAATACACGAAGAAACTATTATTGGTTATCCATCTGATTTATTAGATATAAATTCACCCAGGGGTGAAATTGTTATCGTTATTGAACCGGCTCCAGAAAGAAAAATGACAGATACCGAGATTTCAGAAATTGTGAAAGATGTTGTTGCGGGCTCTACCAAATCTTCTGCGGCGGATATTGCCGCACGTGCCGGGATTTCCAAAAAAGAAGCATACAAAAAATTATTGGAGAAGAAATGATAAAATTTGTTGGAAGTTTTGAAACAGTTGCGTCTTTGCCCAGTACCCAATTCAAAGAGTATGCATTCATAGGCCGCAGCAATGTAGGTAAGTCTTCTTTGATAAATGCGGTTGCAGGGCATGTAATCGCCCGTACATCAAAAACACCTGGTCGTACACAATCATTAAACTTATTTAACTTTGACGATCGGATTATGATTGTGGATTTACCTGGGTACGGCTATGCCACAACATCCAAGTCAGATATGGAACGTTGGCTTTTACGATTGGAAGAATATCTTATGACGCGTCGTCAATTAACCAGATTGTTTTTACTGGTTGATTCGCGTGTCGGCATCAAAGATTCTGATTTAAACCTGATGGATTTTTGCGACGCCAATGGAATTTCATACCAGGTTGTTTTTACCAAGAAAGATAAAAAATCACGTGAAAAAGAAAAATTAGAAGTTCACCATAAAAATCACCCTGCGATGATAGAAGAAATCCTGGAAACATCTGCCGAAAAGAAAATCGGAATTGAAAAATTAAGGGAAATAATTGGCATCAAATAAAAATATCTTTTGTGCCAGCAACCCTACAAGACTTTTAGATGCCTTGTGGTCTGTCATTGGACAAGATATTTCTAATTTATCTGATTTAATAATATTTTTGCCATCCAGACGTGCTGTTCGTTCAGTCGAAAAAATGATTGTTGATAAAATGGGTGGGGCTGCTTTGTTGCCAACCTTGGTTCCATTGGGCGAGGGTGCTGATGAAGACGAAGAAATAGAACCACAGGTTATCTCAAACCAAGAACGTGTTTTAATACTGGCAAAGCTGTTGGCAGCAGATCCAAATATCAGAACTATATCAGCCGCGACACCAATTGCACATGACTTGGTTCGTATGCAGGATTACCTGGAAAACGAAGGCATAAACAGCAGTCAAATAGATTGGATAAATTTAGTTGATGAAAAATATGCTGAACATTTTCAGCAAAAGGCCAAGTTTCTGGAAATAGTTACAAAGATTCTGCCCCAGATAACAAATAACCAGATTACACAAACACAAAAAAGAAATGCTGATATTTTGGCGTGGAAAAAATTATTGGCAAATAAAAGAAAGGTTATTGTTTGTGGATCAACGGCCAGTGTGCCTTCGACTGCGGATTTAATGGCTTATATTGCGGGTCTGGAAAATGGATATATAATCTTGCCTGGTAAGATTTATGGTCGTGAACAAGATTTTTTATTAAACACAAACCCTTATAATTCAGAATATAAATTTTTGCAAAAAATAAACGTAAAACCATCAGATGTTTCTGTGATTGATACCAGTGATTCAAATATAGATTTATTTAATTCTGCTTTTGGTAATACATGCATCAGAACCGAAAAAAGATGTAATGCGAAATTAATAGAATGTTCGCGTGAGAGCGAAGAAGCAAATGTTGTTGCCGAAATCGCAAAGCGTGCGATTTCTGAAAATAAATCTGTTTTGGTTATAACTCCGGATGCCGCAGGAAATCAGCGTATAGAGCAGGCTTTGGCAAAGCAAAATATTATTGCTGATTTTTCAGGTGGCAAGTCTGGCACCACCAGTTTATTTGGTCGTGCTGTTTTAAATATGTTTGATGACTGGATGGAAAATCACGATGGAACTTTTGATATAGAATATAAAAACAATAAATTTAATTTATTTGAAACATTGGTAAGTATAATAGAAAATTTATCAGATAAAATGTCACCATTTTTTGAGATTGATTCAGAAGAATCTTTATCAATTTTAGAGGCGTTACAAAAAACATCTGAAATATTAAATAAAAATGGAATTATCTTGGGAATGTCCGATGCTAGACAGATTATATCAGATACTTTATCAAGCATATCAATTCGACCACCAATGAATGATGGTGCCCAGGTGTCTGTTTTGGGAACAATTGAATCACGTATGCAGACAGCGGATGTTGTAATTTTAACCGGACTGAATGAAGGTATGTTCCCAGCAACCGGTTACGAAAATTCTTGGTTGCCACGGCATTTGGCAGAAAAGATCGGTTTACCATCACCTGACAGAAAAGTTTCATTGATGTCTTTGGATTTTATGAATCTTTCTTGTGGTGCTGAAACTTATTGGTTACGCAGTAAAACTGCAGGCAATTCACAAACAACAGAATCCAGATTTTTATCCCGCGTATCTGTTGCACAAAACGACATAGACAGGTCGGATGATATTTTACAATCTGTTCGTACAAAGGATAATGTTCCGTATCAACCGCTGGATTATTCGGCCCCACGTCCACCAGCAGACCGAACAGATGTTTATGTTACCGAATTGGAATTGTTGATTCATAATCCATACACTTTTTATGCCAAGCATATTTTGGGGCTGCGTCCAAGGGATGATTATTGGAAAGAACCCGATGCACGTGATTTTGGTAATCTGGTACATAATGTGATAGAACAAGCCCAAGGTTGGCCGGTTGAAAAAATAATTTCAGAAATGGATTTGTGTGCAAAAGAAATTTTACCAGATGGCAGCGTGTTGTTTCATTTCTGGCACAAACGGTTTTTAGATATTGCACCGATTGTTTATAAAATGCTGAACGAAAGCAAAGATGCGTCTGTCGAAATAAAGGGCAGTGTAAATATTGTCGGAAGACGTGTTCATGCGCGTGCAGACAGAATTTGGGATGGTTGTGTATTAGATATTAAGACTGGCGCGGCACCATCCAAGAAGCAATTAGAAGAAGGTATGATGCCACAATTACCATTAGAGGCATTTATGATGCAGCAGGGTGGTTTTCCAATTAAATCATCATACAAAAGTAAAACGCCGGTTCTGCAATTCTTGCAGTTGAAGAATAGAAAAGTAGAAACAATAGAATATTTTGGTGAACAAGCACAAAAAATGATAGAAGCATCTGTTCAAAAGGTATCAGAACTGTTTGGCAGATATTCGAACGATTTTGAACTGTATGAATATTACGAAACTTCGGATGCTAAATACAAAGCATATGACGACCTGGCAAGGGTTGATGATTAAATTTCCAAAACCAGTCCGCAATGGTCTGTTGGTTTATTGTGTCCACGGGGACAAAAATCAATTTCACAACCACGAATAATTTTTTGTGCAGTATGATTGGTCAAAAAATAGTCCAGACGCAAACCTTCGTTCTTTTTTACTGTATCACCACCACGGTATCCATACCAAGTATATCCAACTTCATTTGGGTGATGGTGGCGCCATTCGTCACGCCATCCATTATCCAACCAGTTTTTCATTATTTTTCTGGCGGATTCGGCTGATATACTGCTGCCGCGATATGCGGGCGGATTCCAGACATCAATATCCGAAATCGCAACGTTAAAATCGCCACCGATAATAACAGCTTCTTCGGAATTTGTGTAATGTTTGATGTGTTGACTAAACTTTTCCATCCATTCCAGTTTATATGGGAATTTTGGTGAATCTTCGGCCTCGCCATTAGGCATATAAACATTTATCAGGCGTATCCGACCATCAATAATGCATTCAATATATCTGGCACTGGGGTCAGGGTAGTTTGGCAGCCCAATAATTGTATCCTCGATAGAATATTTTGAAAAAACAGCAACCCCATTCCAGCTTTTCTGACCAAAAATCTTTACATTATATCCAAAAGTATCAAATAAATTGTGCGGAAAACTGGTGTTTTCAACCTTGGTTTCCTGGACCAATATGGTATCGTAATTGCCGTGCTGCAAAATTTCGATAAAACTTTCAGCATGTGCCCGAATTGAATTAATATTCAAAGTTAGAATTTTCATGTTTGCAATCCGCTTTTCTTTAATTATAATAGCTTTAGTCCAATATAAAAACAACAAGGATTTTATTACGAAATCTGCGCGTGAACGCCACTGGTGTGCGTGCGTAAAAAGGTTTTGTTTCCTTGTATGACTTCAAAGGAGATTTTTAATGAATATGTTTCAATTATTGGAAAAGACAGCTGGACAATATCCAAATAGTCCTTTCCTGGTTCGTGAAGGTGTAAATTATACACAATTCATAGAGCTTGTAAAAAAACGCGCCACTACTCTGGAAGCTGATGGTGTAAAAAAAGGCGATACAATCGGAATTTTGGCACACAATATCCCAGAATTTCCAATTACATTGTTTGCAATTTGGTATTTGGGTGGCAAATGTCTAATGTTAGATACTAATCTGACACCATTTGAATATAATAATATGGCGGAATTGACTGAATGCAAAATGATATTTGCTGAAAAGACATTCTTTTTCAAAACGGATAAATTTGCTTTCCATGATATAACAAAAAAAGATGATGCAGCTAAATCGGATCTTAAACCAGCTGTTGTTGAATCAACAGATATTGCAACATTATCATTTACATCTGGTTCTACGGGAATTCCAAAGATTGTACCTTTGACACACTTTAATTTGGTTGAATGTGCAAATTCGTTGGAAGACATGAATCGTTGGATGCATGTTGGTGATATTTTGTACGGATTTTTACCAATGTATCACGTATTCGGTTTTGCAGTAGAAATCTTGGCAACATTGCATTACGGCGGTGGTATGCTGTTACAGCCAACAGTTAATCCAAAAGATATTATGGATGATTTTGCAAAATTTAGACCCCAAGTTATCCCAGCAGTTCCAAGATTATGGGAAGTTTTCCGTAATAAAATTATAGATAATATCAAAGCCAAGAAAAAATGGTGGTTGGTATCTTTTGTACTAAGACGTGGAAAGTTTCTGAAAAAAATAGGACTTGGCGGTTTGGTTAAAAAAGTACAGGAACCAATATTGGCAGTATTTGGTGGACGTGCACGTTTGCTGGTTGGTGGTGGTGCTGCAACCAAGCCAGAGGTTGAAACTTTCTATGAACGTTTGGGTTTAACATTTATCCAAGGTTATGGTTTGACGGAAACTGTTGGACCAGTTTGTATATCAAAGCCAACAAAACATCGTTATCCTTTTGCTTTTGGTGCACCAATTGAAAATAACGAATGTGAGATTCGCGATAAGAACGAAGAAGGTATCGGTATTTTATGGTTGCGTGGGCATAATATTTTTGGTGGTTATATGAATAATCCAGAAGTAAATGCCGAAGTATTCGATGATCGTGGATTCTTTAATACTGGCGATATGGTAAGTATGGACAAGAATGGAGAACTGCACTTTGCGGGACGTAAAAAACAAGTAATTGTTTTGGATTCTGGCAAGAATGTTTATCCAGACGAGTTGGAAGCTTTGTATATGAAAATGCCTGGTATAAAAAATGTCGCAGTGTTTGAACACAAGGTAAAAGATAAAACAGTATCTTATGGTGTTTTCAGCGTAGAAGAGGGTATTACATTAGAAAAGTTATCCGCAGAAGTCGCAGCTGCAAACAAGAAAGTTGCCAGCTATAAATGGGTAACGCACTTTGCTATGACAAATGATGATTTACCTTTGACCAGTACTCAAAAGATAAAACACCATGTTGTGCGTCAAAATTTGATTGATGGGCAATACCCAATAAGAAAAGAGTAATAAAAAACCGGTCAAATGACCGGTTTTTTAATAGTTTATTTACCCAGGCATAATTGGGAAAAGGTTGCATCTGCAACCTCAGTTGCACTGATTGTGCCCAATATTTTTCCAATAGAATCAGCAGCACTGCGGATGTTTTCTGAAAAGATATCAAAGTTTATACTTTTTGATGATATTGCTAATTCCAGTTCTTTTGCGGCATTAATAAGGTGTTCACGAGTTCTTTCGTTAATTGCCAAATCGTTTTCTTTTCTGCCAACAATTGATTTAATTTTGGATTTTATTGCCAATATTAAATCTGAAATACCATCACCATTTTTTGCTGATACTAAAATACAATCTGATTTATTTGTTTTATTCAGGTCAGATTTATTTATAACAAAAATTTCATTTTCTTGGGGTTTATGTGATTGAATTTTAGAATCTGAACTCTGAATTCGTATTATCAAATCAGCATTATTTATTTCTTCATTTGTTTTCTCAATACCGATTTTTTCAATAGTATCTTTTGATTCGCGAATGCCAGCAGTATCAGATAAATGAACCAGATATCCATCCAGGTCTAAATCGCTGGTAACTACATCACGTGTTGTACCAGGGATATCAGAAACAATTGCACGCCCAGATCCAACCAATCTATTAAAAAGTGATGATTTTCCGACATTTGTTGGTCCGACCAGAACAATACTGAAACCTTTGCGGATGGCGCGTACCGTCGAGTATCTGCCAAGTGCAGAGTTTATTTCATTGTATAATTTTTCTGTTTGTTTAATCAACTTTTTATCAATATCTTTGGGCAAGTCATCTGAATCATAATCCAAAATAGCTGCCGCATATGCAGAAATTTCAATCATCTGATTTCGCCAAGATTCATATATTTTGCTGTCATTACCAGTCATAGATTTTAAAGCAGCGATTCTTTGTTTATCTGTTTGTGCGTCCAGTAATGCGGCCAGACCATCAACCTCGGTCAGGTCCATTTTATTATTATAAAAAGCACGCCGACTGAATTCGCCAGGTTCCGCCATACGCATCCCAAAGCCGCGTAATAATTCAAATACTTTTTCAATTACTGCAGGCGATCCATGGGTATGCAATTCAATAACATCTTCACCAGTGAAACTGGCTGGAGATTTAAAATATATAGTAACACATTGGTCGATTAAAGCGTCTTTAGATTCTTTTAGATTTACAAAATAGGCATAGCGATTCTTAATATTTTTTTTGCCAATAATTTTTTGAAATATTTTTGATAAGTCAGGTCCACTGATGCGAATAACCGCAACACCAGATTTACCATAAGCAGAAGAAAGTGCAAAAATTGTATCAATCATTTTGTTATGTTTTTAAGTGCCATTGGGATTAATTTTTCAACACCCAGGTCTGGGTTTTGATCAACCAGTTTTTGTGCGATTTCAACAATATCAATACGCCTGTATCCCAGTGATTCCAATCCACAAAGCAGGTCGGACAGGATATTTCCACCAACAGAATCAAAAGTTATAGAACCTGTTTTACCTTTTAATTCCACAATAATCTTTTCAGCAACCTTTTTACCAACGCCTGGGGTAGCGGATATTGTTTTGGCGTCGCCAGTTGCAATTGCAGAAAGCAAAATATCAGGTTTAAGTGTTGATAATATAGATATTGCAACCTTAGGCCCAACACCAGAAACAGTGGTTAATTGATTAAATAAATTTTGCTGGGCAATAGATGTAAATCCAAACAACCTGAATGAATCTTCACGTACAACAGTTTCAATCCATAATGAAACAGTTGATTTTGCCGTCAGGTATTCAGGGCAAAAAACCTTGTATCCAACACCATTTACCATAATGATTACAAATCCTTCACCAATATAGTCAACAACCCCTTGCAATTTGCCAATCATTTGCTATCCTTTTGGTTATATAAATCCATATTACTTCAATAAAACAAAAAGGTCAAATTATGTCGGGTCACAGCAAATGGCATAATATTATGCATAAAAAAGGTGCAGCAGATGCCGCACGCAGTGGGTTATTTACAAAATTGGCACGTGAAATTACTATGGCGGCCAAACTGGGTGACCCCAGTCCAGACAATAATCCTCGCCTGCGTTTGGCTGTTTTGAACGCGCGCAAGAACTCTATGCCTAATGATAACATTAAACGTGCAATTGAAAAAGCATCAAGCAGCAATATAGAAAATTATGAATCTGTTAGATATGAAGGTTATGGCCCAGGCGCAGTTCCTGTTATTGTTGAGGCTTTGACTGATAATCCACGCAGAACAGTACCAGAAGTTCGCAGTCTTTTTTCCAAAAATGGTGGAAATATGGGCGAAGCTGGATCGGTATCTTTTATGTTCACACATGCGGGGCAAATTTATTATCCATTAAAGGTGGCTAAATCAGCTGATGATATGATGATGGCTGTGATGGAGGCTGGTGGTGATGATGTTGAATCTTCGGAAGAGGGTTATATTATCAGAACCAAACCAGATGATTTTATGGCTGTACAAAAGGCTTTGGCAGATAAACTGGGTGAACCAGAAAGGGCAGAACTGACCTGGATTCCAAATATGCCAATGGATGTTGATGATGAAGTATATGCCAAGTTGGAAAAAATGGTCGAGGCATTGGAAGATAATGACGATGTTCAAAAAGTAATAACAGCTGCGGCATAAATTTGGGGAAAATTATGTATCTGGAAAAATTTGTAAAGAATTTGTTTTATACATCACAATCAAAAATAGAAGCTCAGTGTAAAATTGATATAAATAATATTATTAAAAAAAAACCAGA
Organism: uncultured Muribaculaceae bacterium; assembly: GCA_965231035.1. Lineage (GTDB taxonomy): Bacteria > Pseudomonadota > Alphaproteobacteria > Rs-D84 > Rs-D84 > JAFGMC01. Next base: position 464,887 of record OZ246409.1, on the reverse strand, counting down.
AAACGTAGAACAACATAACTTTAAAAATTTTGGCTGGGGTTATGTTGTGTTTACAAATTCAAATATCAGCATGGGTGGTAATAATTATGCAGAACCGTTCTATATTATAACAGAAAGTAAAAGGTTTATAAAAAACGGAAAAGATGTTTCTGGGAAAATATCCGGTCAATTTATAGAAGAAAACTATAATTTATTAAAAAACCAATTTAATAAAATCGGAATAAAACAAAAATGACACGTATTATTGGAATTGATCCAGGCTTGATACACACGGGTTGGGCTGTAATTGATACAGCAGGATCGACACGGAAATATGTATCCAGTGGTGTTATTTTACCCAAAAAATCTGACAGTTTAGCAATGCGTCTAGCTTGCATTTTCAAAAACGTTACAGAATTATGTGAAATTTGGCAACCGGATGAATGTTCAATAGAAATAACTTTTTCAAACAAGAATCCACAAACTACTTTGGTATTGGGACACGCACGTGCGGCTGCAATAGTTGCAGTGGCTGCAAAAGATATTCCTGTATTTGAATACGAACCTAATAAAATTAAAAAAGCCATCTCGGCGGCTGGTCATGCAGACAAAGACCAGATTTATAAAATGGTGAAAATATTCTTGCCGAATTCTGACCCGAAAACACCCGATGAAAGCGATGCTATTGCCATTGCGCTGGCACATTCAAATATGTCTAGGTTCAAATTTTGATATTAAAGAAAAAAGTAAAACATTAATAATAATTAATTGAAAATATTAAAAAATTTAATATTGCTAAATTTTTTATTTGATAAAACACTTTAATTTTATTTTTTAATAATTATTTTACCAACGGCATCGTATCCGAAATATTTATTAATACGTTTTGTAATTTCATCAGCTTGGTAAGATAGTTGTAGTGCAAACGCCGGATTTAATGCACATACCGAGATATTAAATTTTTTATCTTTAGTTTTTCTGATACTGATTAATTTTGCAATTTTTGCAATATCTGCACCCATAATTTCATCCCAACGATCTGCCAAATCAGAATCAGACGCACGCACCCCAAAAATTTTAAGCAATCCACCAAAAGCAGATCCCAAGGTTTGGGGACGTGTCAGTCTGTGATTCAATCTATTAGTTTGGTTTGACATAAGAATACTCTTTTGGCATCAGAATAAACATTTGACCCTGCGAGTGTTGACCGTGCGCAAATTTATATGCTTCTTCGCCCTTGCCAAAGAAGATATCTGCGCGTATCCATCCCCTGATTGCACTGCCAGTGTCTTGAGCAATCATCAATCTTCTGAATCTGCGTCCATCAGATAAATTTGTATCAATATAAACTGGCAACCCAAGTGTATAAATTGTGTCATCCATTGCTATGCTGCGAATTTTGGATAATGGGGTTCCAAGCTTGCCAATAACATCTGGTGGTACGGATACATAGAAGTATACATAGCGCGGGTTATTGTAAATAACTTCACGTGCCAAATCTGGTCTTTGTTTCAGGTATGTCCAGACTGCATCTGCCGAATATCCATCTGTTGGTTTTATACCACGAGTTCTTAATTGTTCACCAATAGATTTAAATGGCATATCGTTTACACCTGCAAAATTAACCTTGATCATACTTCCGTCTTCCAGTCGTAACATGCCACTGCCTTGGATTTGCAGGTTTTGAACATCGACTATGTTTGCCCAGTATAAAACTTTACCAATTCTTTCATTAACAATTGTTCTTTTATCAACACCTTTGTAATTTGTACCATCTGTTGGAACGCCCATAATAGGCTCGTTACAGACGGAGGTTTGATTTTTGCAAGCTGGTATTATTGGAGAGTAATAACCGGTATAGGTTCCCTTAGTATTATAATCCTGGTCATAAATTTGATAAGGTTGGAAATTTGATTCAAACCAAGCGCGAACCGTTTTAACATCCGCAGATGTAGATGGTAAATAATCACATTTTTCTTCTAATAATGCCTTGTCTGGGACAACTTGGCCTTCGTATTGAATTTTGGCTTTACAAGTGTTTCTAAATGCTTGCAGTGCATATCTGACATCATCATCCTGCCATCCTGGCAATTCATAATATGAAACCTTTTTTAAATTTGAAGGGGTATTAGCTTGATTACCAGTATGACTTGGAACACCGATTTCACATGAAGTTAATAAAAATAATGAACAAACTCCGAATACCAATAAAACAATTGAATTACTTTTTTGAAACAATTTTTTAAGCATTTTTAGCCATCCCTCTTGTAAAATTCGATTTATGATGCTATATTACCACAAACGGTTGCGCAAAAAAAGGAGCAATAATAATGCCAAAGTTTAATATCATTCAACAGTTCTTAAAAGACATATCTTTTGAAAGTCCAAATGTTCCAGAATTATTTTTCAAACAAGATAATGGTCAGGCAAAATTAGAAATAAATATCGATATTCAAATCAAAGGTGCCGAAAATAACCTGTTTATGGTTGATTTGATTACCAAAATCCATTCCAAACTGGATGCAGATAACAAAACAATTTTCATGATTGAATCTAACTATTCTGGATTGGTTCAAATGGAAGAAGAAAAAGATGAAGAATCCAGAAAACGTACATTGTTGATTGATGTTCCAACATTGTTGTTCCCAGCAGTTCGTGGACTGGTTACCAGATTAACATCTGAATCAGGATTTCCAACATTCGCAATGCAGCCCGTAGATTTTGCAGAGCTGTACGAACAAAAAAATAAAAAACAATAAAAAACCGGCATTTTGCCGGTTTTTTATTAACTTTATGCTCTGATATTTATACTTTTTATGATACAATAACCTGTATGTCAAAAGATAAGTATATTTCTATGAAGAAATTTGTAAGCGGTTTTTCGTTTGCAAATTTGGGACTGTTTACAGGATTTGGCAGCGGTGTTATAAATGCTGCCTATGCGCTTATTTTATTAGAAATATTTAAAAATTCAGCAATGGTTGGTATATATGTATCAATTTACTCTGCTTTTTGTATGATAATTTCTTTGTTTGTGAATGAAGTTTTCAGATATTTTTCCAAAGCAAAAATTTTCTATTTTTCAATGCTGATGTTGGCGGTTTGTTTCTTTATGATGGGGTTTTCAATAAAGTCAGGAACTTTTATTGCTTTAGATTTTACATCTGGCATAGCTTCTGTTTTGGTAACCGTTCTTATACCTTTATTCATGTCGGACTTTTCAAAAAATATTGGAATGGCAAAACTTAATGCCAGATATCATTTATGGTTGAATGCAGGTACTTTGTTGGCACCAATGATTGGAATGGCAATTGCTAGTCATTTTGGAAACAGAGCAGTGTTTTTCGCAGGCGCAGCAATTTATTGTTTGGGGTGGTTGGTATTTAAACTATTCAGAATTGTTCAAGAAGATAAACAGCCAAAAAATGTTAATCCCAGAAGAACTATGAAATATTTGGTTAAAAATACAATATCATTTTTCAAACATAATGGCATGATGAGAATTTATCTGATTGATTTTGGGTATTATGCTCTTCAAACGATGAGATTTTTATACATACCAATTATCGTTATTGAAAAAGGATTCAGCAAAGATACTTTGGGCTTAATATTAACACTTGGAATAATTCCGTATATTATTTTGTCAGAACCAATGGGAAGATTGGCAAAGAAATATGGAAATAAACTTTGGATGGTGATTGGTTTCTTATCTTTTGCAGTATTTTCTGTATGGGCCACATTTGCGACAGGTTGGACATTGTTAGCAATATTTATACTTTGGCAGATTCCAGGTGCTTTTCTGGAATCACTTCACGATTTGTTGTTCTTTGATAATGTTAAAAAAGAAGAAAATGTCAAATATTATGGAATATTCAAAACGGCCAGCAATTTGCAAAGTTTCTTGGTTCCTTTGATTGGTGCAGGTTTTATTGCATTTTTTGGTAGAACGTCAGCTGTTTGGATATTAACAGCTGTTATTTCACTTCTTTCTGCATGGGTTTTACTTTCTAAAAAGAAATAAAAAATGTCGGGTTTTTGTCCCGACATTTTTATTGATTAAATAAGTGTTAACTTGTATTATGATTTCGTTAATAAAAGGGGAAATGTATGGCAAAAAAAGAAGCATTAAAAGAATCATCAGCGCCAACAAGAAATCCAGCATTGGAATCAGCTCTGGCACAAATTCAAAAACAATTCGGTAAAGAAGCCATTATGAAAATGGGTGATGGCAGCCAGCAAAACATTGATGCTATTTCATCAGGGTCTTTGGGATTGGATATTGCACTGGGAATTGGTGGTTATCCACGTGGTAGAATTGTTGAAATTTATGGCCCAGAAAGCAGTGGAAAAACAACATTGGCATTACATGCAGTTGCCGAAGCGCAAAAGAAAGGTGGCACATGTGCATATATTGATGCCGAAAATGCTTTGGATCCATCTTATGCAAAGAAACTTGGTGTTGATGTTTCTAATTTGATTGTTTCTCAACCTTCATCAGGCGAAGAAGCACTTGAAATCGCAAACACTTTGATTACCAGTGGTGCTGTTGATGTAGTTGTTGTGGACTCTGTTGCTGCTTTAATCCCTAAGGCAGAACTCGAAGGAAACTTTGATGATCATTTTATGGGTACAACTGCACGTTTGATGTCCCAAGCATTAAAGAAACTGTCTGGCAGCGTTTCACGCAGCAATACATTATTGATATTTATCAATCAAATTCGTATGAAAATAGGTGTTATGTTTGGTTCACCAGAAACAACCAGTGGTGGAAACGCTTTGAAATTCTACGCATCTGTTCGCTTGGATATTCGCCGCATTGGTGCAATCAAAGACAAGGAAAATGTTGTTGGAAACGAAACAAGGGTCAAGGTTGTAAAAAATAAAGTTGCACCACCTTTCCGTGTCGTTGATTTCAAAATCATGTATGGTGAAGGGATTTCAAGAATCAGTGAAATTCTGGATATGGGCGTAAAATATAATATTATTGAAAAAGCAGGCAGTTTCTATTCTTACAATAACGAACGTATAGGCCAGGGCGAGGCAAATGCCAGATTATGGATAAAAGACCATCCTGTGGTCCAATCTGAGTTGTTGGATAAAATTATGGCACACTCGAACGGTATTGCCGAAGAAATGACAACAGGCCCATCCGAAGAAGATGACGCAGATGGCAAGGAAGAATAATGAAAAAAGCACCGCTGATTTCAGTTATAATGCCAGTATATAGAGTGGAAAAGTATTTGGCACGCACTTTGGATTGTATTCTTGGTCAAACTTATAAAAATTTGGAAATAATATGCATCGAAGATGGCAGTCCAGATAATTCAATTGAAATACTGCGTAAATATCAAAAAAAGTATAAAAATATTATAGTTTTTAGCCAAAAAAACGCTGGTGCTGGTGCGGCCAGGAATGTTGGAATAAAAATGGCTAATGGGGATTATATTCATTTTATGGATTCTGATGATTTAATTGATCCTGATTTTTATGAAGTTATGTTATCTGCCTCTGAATATGCCAAGGCTGATATGTCGGCAAGTGGTTTCTTAAGCGAAAACAAATACACACCCAGTTTTGAATACAAAGAATCCAAAATATTTACCAGTGTGAAAGATAAAATCAAAGGGTCAAATGTATTGGTTGATTTATATATTTGGCGTTATTTGTTTAAAAAAGATTTTATATTAAAAAATAAATTATTTTTCTCTTCAGAAATGATAGCGCAAGAAGAATCAAAATTTGTTTTGCGTGCTGTAAAGATTGCTAATCGCATAGTTTCTGTGCCAAAGGTTTTATATCACTATAAATTCAATGAAGATTCTATTTTGAATAGCCGCGATCCAATTCGTCGCAAAAAAATGAAAGACAGCTGCAAAGTTGGACGAAAGATTCGCCGCGAGTTTGCAAAGCAAAATGGATTGATTTGGCATTGGCGTACAAGAAAACTTAGAAAAACACCGATAATTGGAAAATTTTTTAAATAATTTCTGCCAGCTTTACAATATTGCTTTCTGGAGTTACCACGCCTTCGGGTTTATAGAATAATTTCTGAAAGAAACTTGTTTGGGATATTTTTTCAAATTCATTCATGTCAAACTTTGCCGACATACGACCAGCGTAGTGATGAGTTTCTTTTTGGTCGACCAGGGGCATTTTTGCATACAATTTTGCCATTTCAGAATCTTTCTTTACCATCGAATAAAACATTATTTGATGCACGAAATATTCAACAGCAAAATCATTATTTTTCCAATATTCCAAACATAATTCGCGCCAGCCATTTAACAGTGGTGAATTTTTATCGGCACGAATAAAGCAATTTTGCATATATGGCACAACAGGTTTACCATTACGCATAACATGAAACATAAAGAAATCCAAATCACGAATCTTTTTTGGAACCTCCGCAGTCATATATCCAGTTGCATCCAACCAAATTCCACCATGATTATGTAGCAATTCTATACGCAGTAAATCAGCAAGATGTGCAGGTTTCATTTTTCCACTATTATACAGGTCATAAATAAACCCTGGTAATTCGGCATAGTTTTGGATTGTTTTTATATCAACTAAAATATGTTGTAAATCGCCTTTGTGCTTTTCGACAGTATTTATGCATGCTTTGATAATATCTGGGGTTCCTAACACCTTGTTTGGTGTCCAAAACTGCCACAAGATTTCGGCAGACTTTCCAGGTGTTTTCTCAAAATTGAAGTCTTTTATTTTTTGGACGAATTTTTTTTCGAATTCACGAACTAAAACTTTTCCTCGGGGATTTTCCCCAATGTATTTCTTGGTCCATTTTCCAAAAAGACGCGGCCATTGCAATAATGCAACCGAAGCAGATATTTTTGTTTGAACATAAATTCGCCATAATCTCATAGTGCAGCCTTGGTTAAAACATCCAGATATGACCCAGATGGAATTTCTTTGAATTGATAACGTAGCTTTTGAAAGAAACTGCCCGCAGAAATTTCTGCCCAGCGTTTTTCATCAAATGGTGCCAGCATTTTTTCAAGCGATAACTGGTGCGTTTCTTTTTGATCAATAACGGGCATTTCTGAATACAGCTTTGCAGCACGTGCATCGCCCTGGATAAGAGCTTTGAACATTAATTGATGCTGGAAATAATCAATTTTTTTATTTTCTTTTTTCCAATATTCCAAAATCAAAGCCAGCCAACCATCTAATAAAAAAGCACCTTTGTCTGCTTTGATAAAACAGTTTTGGATTAATGAATATGGACTGCCTTCGGAAATTGCATGGAAAATAAAGAATGGTAATGAATCAATATATTCTGGGATTGGTGCAGTCATATAATTGGTTGCGTCCATCCAAATTCCACCATTTTTATGCAAAGCTTCTAATCTGACGATATCTGTAAAATGTGCAGGCCACATATCTCCAGATTTAAACCTATCATACACAAACCCTGGCAAATCTGTAAAATCTGATAAATTATCGTTGTTCAAAATAATATGTTTTTTTTCACCACGATGTTTTTCAACGGTATTCATGCATGCCTTGACAACATCTGGTGTTCCAAAAACCTTGTTTGGTGTCCAGAATTGCCAAATTGTTTCGGGGTTTGTACGCACAGGTTTTTGTTCTGGCAGATCCTTTATCAAAGGCACAAAATTTTTTTTGATATACATTGGCACCAGCCATCTGGCAATAGTATTTTCATGCATTCTGGTTTTAACCCCGAACAATTCAGGGATACGAACAATCATTCTTAATACAAAATAAAAAAATCTGAAAATTTTTGTTTTTATTGTCATATTTTTGTTCCTTTAAATCTTTCAGGGATTTTTGTAACTAGTTTCAGCCCAAACATAGCAGGCTTGTTCCAGGCGTATATGGGGCGTAAAAATGTTTGCAAAGTTCTGGCCAGATTAATATTTTTTTCGGATCGGTTTTTCTTTTTAGTAATAGTAAATATTGCCCCAGCACTACGCCGCATAACGTGTTTATTCCAATTAGAATCACGATTGCCACCAATCTTGGCACGAACCATTTCATAATCCACACTACCAAAATGCAACAGATATAAATTCTTATCAATTTTGAAATTATGCCCCTTTACACAATGAAATCCACGTCCCCAACGTGCAGGTTTTGAAATAACAACCGGTTTTGTGTATCTGGTAGACAACAATGCAAAACCACGTTGTGTCAGAAAAGGTTTTTCTGGATCTAATTGGTCTTCTTGGTTCAAATCTTGACCAACATCCATTCCCAAGCCAGACAAAGGTGTTTTGATTTTTTGTTCGGACAAATATTGTACAAGTGATTTTTTTGTTTTTGGGTCAACAATTAAAAATTCATCGCTGTCTGTTCCAATAACAATATCATACCCCTTAGAAAATAAATCATGTGCTATTTTTGATATTGTTGATGATTTATGTTTGTCAAAATCCAGTCTGGATAAATCATGATGTTCAAGTTTTATGATATTAGTTTTCCCAGCATTCAAAGGTACAGCCTGATCAAGCCCATCCAGAAAAACATACAGGTTTTCTTTGCCCAGTTCTCGCCCATAGTATTCAATCCAACGTCCAAGAAAGAATGCATCATTTCTGGCCATGGTTATAACGGCTATTTTTTTTATCATTTTATATACCTTCAATAAATAATTTTCGCAATGTGTATTTAATTTTTCTATATCCAATTTTGAAAATATTTTTTGTTAATATTTTATCAATATCTTTGTCGCAATAAACACGTCTAGCATCATTTAATAGAATGTCCCTGGATTTTGGATCTATATGTTCCAGTACGTACAAAACCTGGTCACCCAGTGATCCAAGGTGTCTTGTAAATGCAGTTTTTTTCATAAATGGCATACCGCGTTTAAACAATTTTCTGATACTGTTGTACACGGCATGATGTGTTACAGAATATAAATAAGAATAAGACCAGTTATTCTTTTTAAGCATTCTGGTAAAGCCTTGTTCATAAAGGTAAGTTACCAAACCTTTATCTTTTTGTTTTTCAACACTGGTAATAAAAGAATCAAAATCATGGGATAAAAATACTTTTGGCGACATGCCTAAAAACCAAGATTGCAAATGTGGTTTTCTTTTGTGTGCATTAAACACAATTCCACTGGCATTTTTATTTCTGGATTCAAGGTTTTCCAAAACAGGTCTTAACGGGTGCAAGGGGGCGTACATAGAATCATTTGCCAGATAAATCCAATCATAATCAGATAAATTTAAATTAGATTTTGCCCATAAGTATGCACGCTTGTAACTGCCAAAATCGTATTCGCCGTGGGCGGACGCGCCTGCATACAGCGTGTATGGTTTTAATTTATTTAATTCTGATTCAGACGTATTGTTATCCATATATAAAACAACGTCACCAAGCTCGGACAATGCCCGAACATACATAATCAGTGAATCATCGACAACAGGCTCCCCAGAAATTTTCTGGATATAATTTTTTGTATCAAAAGCAGCAAATATGAATAAACGTTTAGTTTTCATTGCTTCGCTTTGCCTTTTTTCTTGAATTAGTGTCTAATTCTTTTTTGCGCAGGCGGATTATATTTGGAGTAACTTCTACTAATTCATCGTCTTGAATATATGACAATGCTTCTTCCAATGACATTTTTCTTGGTGGTGCCAAGAACAGTTTTTCATCAGCAGTTACCGAACGCATATTTGTCAGTTCTTTACCCTTGATTGGATTAACTTCCAAGTCATTTTCTTTGGTATGTTCACCAATAATCATTCCATTGTATACCTGGGTTTGTGGGCCGATAAACAATGTTCCGCGTGGTTGTAAATTAAACAAAGCATATGTTGCAGCAACCCCATTTTCCATAGAAACTAAAACACCTGGTCTGTATTGTTCAATAGGACCACGATATGGTGAATATTCAGCAAATATACGGTTCATAATTCCGGTGCCACGAGTATCTGTTCTGAATTCAGAAAGATAACCAATTAATCCACGTGATGGTGCTGAAAATACAATTCTTGTTTTACCGATACCCGATGGTTTCATTTCTGTAATAGTAGCCTTGCGCTTGGTCATTTTTTCAATCACAACACCACTGAATTCATCATCAACATCAATTACAACATCTTCGATTGGTTCTAACATTGTTTCATCCGCAGCAGTTTGCATAACAACACGCGGGCGTGATACAGATAACTCAAAACCTTCACGGCGCATTGTTTCAATTAAAATTCCCAGTTGTAATTCACCGCGACCTGAAACCTCGAATGCCTCGTTGTTTGAACTTTGGGTAACCTTTAATGCAATGTTTGTTTCAGCTTCACGAAATAATCTTTCACCGATCATACGAGAAGTTAATTTTTTACCACCCGAACGTCCAGCCAATGGGGAAGTGTTAACAAAGAATGTCATAGTCAATGTTGGTGGATCAATTGGCATTGCTGGAATTGGATCTGTTACGGACAGATCGCACAATGTATCAGCCACTGTTGCCTTGGAGAATCCTGCAATAACCACGATGTCACCAGCACTGGCAGTATCCAAAGATACTTTTTCAATTCCGCGATGTTCGATAATTTTTGTGATTTTTGCTTGTTCAATAACCTGACCGTTCATGTGGATTGCCTTCACAGGTTGTCCAACCCGAACATTTCCAGATTCAATTTTGCCGGTCAGAATTCTTCCAACGTATGGATCAGCTTCAAGTGTAGTTGCCAACATTTTAAAAGGAGCATTCAATTGACAACGTGTACCACCACAATCAGGTGAAGGTACATGGTCAATTATTAACTGGAACAAAGGTGTTAAATCTTTGCGTTCATCATTAAGATTTCGAATTGCCCAACCATCACGTCCAACTGCGTAAACATAAGGGAAATCTAGTTGGTTGTCATTTGCGCCTAATTTATCAAACAGATCAAAAGTTTCTGACAGGACTTCATCTGGACGGGCGTCACTGCGGTCAATTTTGTTAATACATACAATAGGGCGCAATCCCAGTTTTAAAGCTTTGCCCAGTACGAATTTAGTTTGTGGCAATGGGCCTTCGGCAGAATCCACCAGTAATACCACACCGTCAACCATTGACAGAATACGTTCAACTTCGCCACCAAAGTCTGCATGTCCAGGGGTATCAACAATATTGATTTTGTATTCATGCCATTGAATAGAAGTAGGCTTTGCAGAAATAGTAATACCGCGCTCACGTTCCAAATCGCCGCTGTCCATCATGCGTTCCATGATGCGTTCGTTTTCACGGAAAGTCCCGGCTTGCTTTAACATATTATCAACCAGAGTAGTCTTGCCATGGTCAACGTGCGCTATAATTGCGATATTTCTAATTTTCATATTTTTAAACCTTTATTTACCAATCTTTGGATTATATACCATAAAAATGGCGGTTTCAAGCAAAGGTATTAAAAAATCCGGCGGTTGCCGGATTTTTTATTTTTAGTTCTTACTGCCGATTTTTTTGCGACCACCCATCAATGGTTGCAATTTTTTTGGAATATTTACTGAACCATCAGCATTTTGATGATTTTCAATTACTGGGACAATTGCACGTGGTAGGGCAATACCAGTGTTATTCAATGTCGCACAGAATTTAACTTCGTTTGTGCCATTTTCACGATATCTGGTATTTGTTCTGCGTGCTTGGAATTCACCAATACTGCTGCAGCTGCCCAGTTCACGATACATGTTTTCCGAAGGAATCCATGCCTCGACATCATGCATTTTGACCTTGTTAAATCCCATATCGCCTGTTGAATTTGCAATAACGCGATATGGCAATTCTAGGTCATCCATAACTTCGCAAAGATTATTCAAAAGATGTTCGTGCATTTCGTCAGATTGTTCTGGTTTGCAATAAACGTACTGTTCAACCTTGTGAAATTCATGAAAACGAACAAGTCCACGTGTATCGCGTCCTGCGGCACCGGCTTCTTTGCGGAAGCATTCACTATAACCAGCATATTTTATTGGTAATGCGTTTTCCGGCAAGATTTCATTTGAATGCAGTGAATTCAAGACAACTTCAGCTGTGCCAGCTAGGCATCTGTCTGTATCAGTCAGCATAAATACATCATTATTCATAACAGACAAATCAGATCCCATAAAATGGCCAGCGTCAAATACAGACTGTGGTTTAGTCATAGCAGGGCATTGAACAAATTTGAATCCCTTGGCAATTAATTTTTGAATAACAAATGTTTGAATTGCCAAATCTAATTCAGCGGCTTCGCCAATTAAACAATATGTGCGAGTACCGCAAATCTCTGCAATTTTTTCAGGCATCCACCATCCGTTCATATCCAATAAATCCCATTGAGCACGTGGTGTAAAATCTGTCTTTTTTGGTTTTCCAACACGTTTGACTTCAACGTTTGATTTATCGTCTGGGCCAACCGGAACATCTGAATGTGGAATTTGTGGAACACGATGTAACAGGTCGTTAAGCACAGATTCTTTATCGACCAGTTCAGCCATATCTTTGGCAATTTCTTCGCCGATTGCCTTGGACTTTGCAACCAGTGTAGCCTTGTCAGCAGAGGTTGGAATTCCCTTAGTTATCTTATTTTTTTCAGCGGTTTTTGTTTGTGTAATTGTTTTAAGCTCACGAACATGGACATCCAGTTTCAGAATTTCATCAGTGTAATCCGTAAATCCTTTTACACGACATGCATTCTTTACAATGTCCGCATTTTCTCGAATAAATTTAATATCCAACATATTTATACCTTTTGGGTTTAAATTAATAATTTTATAGACTGATTATAGATTGGCGCGCAAGTCCGCGCAATAGAAATTACATCCCCAAAGGGGATGAGATAGAGCATAAAGCACAGTTAATAGAATATAGATATTTTTTCATAACATGCGGATTATAAATTATAATTTTGAAAAATTCAATAAAAATGTCGGCAAATGCCGACAATATATTCTCTGATTATGCCACTGCAGCTTTGGGTTCAACCTCGGTTAAATCATCTTTAAATAATGTCGGTTGGGCTGCGGCACGTTCAAAACTTTTCACAAATAAATAATCACTTAATCTGTTTAAATATTGGATAACTGGCGCCAGGTTCATACCATATCTTTCAATTTCAGGTAATTTACGTTCGGATTCCATTAATTCTACAACACGTCTTTCTGCACGTCTGCAAATAGATCTGGCCAATGAAATATATCCACGAGGGTTTACAAAGAAAGGAGGAATAGAATTATTATGAGTTAAAATATAATTTTCAAGTTGCCAAATTTGTTGTGCTATACGGTGATCATCAATTGCTTTATAATAAAAGTATCCCATAAGTTCTGATAAGAATGTTTGAATCCCATCAAATTTGTCCCCAGATAATCCCAAAGCACAACTTAATTCATCAATAGCGCCCTGAATCTCAATTACAGGGTGGGTCTTGCTGGCAATCCTGTTCGGATTCAGCTGAGTCATTCCTGTGTCGCCTGATTTAGTAGTAACCTGAGCCATCACAAAACCCTTTTATCTATTTTATATTATACCAGTTCACACCCGCCGCCACCACAAGCAACCGATGCACCAAAGTTAACAAAATTCTTTTCTTCTTCGATTCTTTCCAAATGCAGTTCACAAACATTTTCAGAAAATGCTTTGTAGACTTCTTCATTTGTATCTTCGAATGGGGCCTGTAAATAATTTGCATCAGAATAAGGCAATAATGATATACCTGTGTATTCATTACGATTTTGCCACATCCATTCGCGAACTTCGTCCCATTCATGATTCTTTACATTACAAGTACATGATACATTGTTATAGTTCTTGCCACGTACGTGTCCAGGAACAACCCAATTTTCGTATATGTATTTTACGCGTTCCAAGAATTCAATAGCAGTCTCGGATCTGCGTGTAACTGCGCCTTCTGGTGCCTTGATTACCAAAGAAATAACACCATTTTTAGTTGGATTTAATTCTTCGTCATTTACCAAATCAGGGAAATTTTCAATCATATAACCATACAATGGTTCCATTTTGTTAACACGCAATCTGCGAACATAATGTTTTGCATGCCAAGGATGAATGCCACTGGATGTTCCCAGAACCAAAGATCCTGTTCCATCTGGTTTTACAGTTGTCATGCGATCTGCTGTTTTAATACCAATAGCCTTTGCAATTTTTCTATTGGCTTTCTTTACAGAATCGACAGCTTCTTTGAAATTTAACTTGGTCAAATCTGGGTGCGAGGCAATACCAGTCAATGAAACACCAATCAAAGCCATTTTATCAGCAACTTCCTTCCATTTTGGATCGATGTATATAAAGTTTGTATAAGCAGCCTGTAATGTTCCCAAAACAGAAGCATAATAGGCACGTTCATTAAAATCTTCCTGGGACTCAACAGATCCAAAATTAACAGATGTTAAGTTGCAAAATCCATGTGATGGCATAGAAATTTCACAGCAAGGATTTACTAACCAATCTTTTGCATTTGTCCAAACAACACCAGGTTCGCCGCAACCAGAATTCTGGCATTGAGTAAATATTTTATCGAAATCTTCACGTGTTGTATCATTACGATCAAATTGAACAGAATTATTTGATAAAGCGCGTTGAGGGTTTTCTTTCCACCATTCACCTTCTTTGGCATGCAGCATCAATTCGTCATCTTTATCAAACAAACAAATCATAGAACTACGACGTACACCACCAGCCAATACAGCTTCGGATAAAAAGCAACAGGTGTCATAACAATCCAAAGAAGTTAATTTCTTTTCCTTGTTGGCAACTTTTTTATCAAGCAACTTTTTTACATTTTCTAAAGTATTTCTTAATGGTTCTGGTCCAGGTGCAGAGCACATACTGGATTTTATCAAAGCACCCTTGGGACGAATGGTTGATAAATCAAATTCAATATCGTCACCAGTTTCAAAGTAAGCCTTGAATAATTCACGTGAACAATCTGCCCAACCTTCAATAGAATCTTCTGGCGTAAATACCTTTTTATTTCCAGAACGTTTTGCCAAAGCTGGTAATTTTTTAATAAAGTTTTTGCGAACTGAAAATCCAACGCCACAGCCGCATAAAAGCAAATAGAACAAATCTGAAAATGCTGATATAGAATCAATACCAACAGATGAACAATTATACATACGCGCGTTGTTCTTTATTACAGCTTCACCACCAAATTGCATAGAGCGCATAGAAGGCAGAATTTTCTTATCCATAACAAGCTTATAAGCTTTTTCAATTTCCTTTGCAATCTGTGGAAATCTGGAAAGGTGCATATTTTTATTACGAAGGACAGTTTCTTCCCAAGTTTCACGACGCTTCTTATCCGGCATATATTTCGAGTACTTCATATAATATGTCAAATCGGATAAAAGCTTCAGTGATTCGTTCATTTGGGCGCCCTTAAATATCTAATAATGTTAGTTTCCTGTTGCTTTTGGGCCCTCTCCAATAACACAAAATCAACAGGTAGTGTAATTTTTGTCAGTTCTGACACAATATATAGTAAAAGACATAGTTTTAGGAATTTTTTTTTTAACATTTTTAATAATTTCTACTTGACTTAAAAATGGTGCCTTTTTCTGGGTGATTCACAAGGTTACGAATCAGTCAAGTTTTGCACAAAAAACAAGTTTGTATTAGATGTATTAGGACATTATCAAATTTTGTTAATTTTTAATGTGAATATATGGAAGATTCGATGCTAAAATATTCCCTAAGGGTTGTTTTTTTGTAAATTTTAACTAGGTTTGTCTTGTTAAAAATAAGTTTGAATAGGTATTTTATCTATGTTATGCTGAAAGACAGTGTCTGAAAAGCAACAAATGGAGACAATTTTATGTATGATATTATAATTCTGGGGTCTGGACCTGCTGGATTGACAGCTGCACTTTATACTGCACGTGCGGGTAAAAAGACTCTTATATTGGGTGGTGACAAGTTAGGAGGACAAACTGCAAGTATAGCAGTTTTGGAAAATTATCCTGGTTGGACTGGTAATGGTATGGAATTGGCAGAGTTTATGAAAAATCAAGCAACCAGCTTTGGTGCTGAAATTATTTTTTCATCTGCAAAGTCTGTTACGGGTGGCGGTGAAAAGGGCTTTACAGTTTTGGCAGATGATGGGAAAAAATATAATTCCAAGGTTGTAATTATTGCAACAGGTGCCAGCCCAAGAAAATTAACGATTGATGGTGCACGTGAATTGTTTGGTAAAGGTGTATCTTATTGTGCAACTTGCGATGGATTTTTTTATAACGACAAAACTGTTTTGGTTATCGGCGGTGGAAATTCAGCTTTGAATGATGCGTTGTATTTGTCGGATTTGGCAAAAACCGTAAAAATTGTTTATCGTGGCAGTTCATTCACCAGGGCAGAAAAGATATTGATAGACCGCGTCAAAAGCAAAAAAAACATTGAATGTGTTTTTAATACAGAATTGAAAAGTATACACCCAAAGCTAGAAAGCACAGAACTGATAGCTACGACATTGGATGATAAGAAAATTGAATGTGATGGTGTTTTCGTTGCAATTGGTCACGAAGCAAATACTGATTATTTATCAGAAGATATTAAACGTGATGAAATGGGGCGTTTGGCACCAGAAAGTTTACCAGATGGTATGTTTGTTGCGGGTGACGTTCATTCAAATATCAAAATGCAGATTGCAACTGCGGTTGGTACTGGATGCGAGGCTGCGATAAATGCGATTGGTTATATAAATACTAAATTGTAAAAAAATAGAAGGCTTTTTTAAGCCTTCTATTTTTTATAATGTTTTTCCAAAATTTTATAAGCCTCGTTTATTTTTGCAAATTCAACTTCTGCATTCTTCTTATGATGTGCGGTATCTGGGTGGTGTTTTTTTGCTAATGCACGATAGCTTTTACCAACATCACGCCAAGTTGCTGAAATTGGCAATTCCAAAACCTTTAATGCGGAAACAATTTTCGATGGTAATGATTTTGCGCTGGCTACATGATCAAATCTGGTTCGTCCAGTTATAAAATCATTAATAAAATTTGCATATTCTGCACTTTCTTTATTTGCCTTGTCTTTGTCTTTTAAGCTGGTGCCAAATGTTTGTTTTTCCCAGTCAGCTTCAATTTCTTCAGAAGTCATATTTTCGTAAAAGTTCCAATTCTTATTGTATTCCGCGGCATGATCTTTGCAGAAAAACCAGTATTCTTTCAAATCCCGTGATTTTGGCGCACGGCATATTCCAGCCTTGGTGCAGCCCGTGTGATCACATTTTTTTATCATGTTTTTTCCCCAACGGATGATGTTGTTCAACTGCATCACGCAAAGCTGATGGCAAGACGTGAGTATAAATTTGTGTTGTTGAAATATCTTCGTGCCCCAGCATTGTTTGTATCGCGCGCAGGTTCGCACCACCAGCCAACAAATGTGATGCAAAAGAATGTCGAAGCACGTGGGGACTTACACGTTTTGGTTCAATCCCGGCCAACACAGCACACTTCTTTAATATTTTAAAAAAACCATCTCTGGTTATATGACCATCTTTACCACTGGATGGAAACACATATTTTATACCAGATTTATTTTTTTCTGGTGATGATATTTCCAGCCATTTATTTAATGCATCAATTGCACCTTGGTGCATCGGTACCATGCGTTCCTTGGCACCTTTACCATGTATAAGAAGTTTATTTCCCAATATAGCAGTTAAGGGAAGCTCACACAGTTCTGATACGCGTAAACCTGACGCATACAACAGTTCTATCATCGCTCGTAAACGTGTTGAATTTTTAATATCTCCGGCAGATGAAATCAAAAGATCAATTTCTTCGGTTGATAAAAATTTTGGCAAAGTCTTTTGTCTTTTTGGTAACTCTAAACCAATTGATGGATTTTCTTTGATTATTTTTTCCAACATCAGAAATTTATAAAAACCGCGTAAAGAACTTGCTTTGCGTGCAACAGAAGAAGCCTTGTCAGGAAGGTTTGCCAAATATTTTTGCAAATTTTCTGCTGAAACATTTTTTAAATCACCCAGGGTGTTTTCTGCCTGCAACAAGTCGCTGTTATAGCTTTCTAAAGTTTTTTTGCTGCGGCCTTTTTCAGCAGATAATGCTTCTAAGAATATTTCAATATAGTTCATGAGAACAGCACAATCTCGGTTGTGTTTTGTATGTGCGGAAATGATATTATCATCAGAACCAACAGTACAATAACAATGGTCCAAAGCATAATTTTGTTACGTAAATCGTGTTTCTTTTTTAATGGCATAGTTCTTTTCCTTGGTAAATTATATAGTGTCAAATGTTGTGATAAAAACGCCTGCCAAGGCAATAATTATCAACGGTGGTGCAGCCACAGCTAAAAATTCCGGGAATGTACCCGTTGCACCCAAAGCATTAAACAAGTTTGTCAGAAAATACAATACAAAGCATGTTAAAATTCCTATTCCGAATTTTATACCAAAACTGTAATTTCTTCTTTGTTTTGTTTGTGAAAAAGCAACGCCCAAAACAGCCATAGCAATCATAGTCAGCGGCATAAATAATAATGTCCAGAATTGAACCCAATGTCCACGAACAGATGCACCAATACCTTCCATTTTTTGGATAAATAAGGGCAGTTTCCAAAAAGATATTTGATTAGGTTGCAAGTATCTATCCAAAACAGTTTGTGGGTTTAATAAAGTATCAGAATGCCAAGAAGATATTTTTTGTGCACCGTTAATATCCCATATCTTGGCATTATCGGTATCCAAACCCTTGTCAGAAAGTCTTATTTTTTTGGCTTCTATTCTTTCTTGTACTTTGGAATTAATATCTTGTTTGAATACGGTTACATCTTTAAAGGTCAAAGTTTTATTACCAAAGCCGACATTCTTTGCGCGTATTGTTATAATTCCACTGTCTGATGATTCGCGCAACCATATTGTTTCATCAACCAATCTAAAATTATCAGCAGTTATGTTTTTACCAGATAAGTTTACAGAATATGGATTTATAACAGTTGTTGTTAATATTCCAATCAAAGCAGCACCAATTAAAAAAGGGCGTGCAGATTGATAAGGTGACAATCCTGCACTGGATACAATAATACTTTCCGAAGATTTAGTAAGTTTATAAGACGCAAAAAGAGTTCCCATAAAAACTGCTAATGGCAAAAATAATGGAATATATTCCAATAATCTTACCCAAGAATCCAACATGGCCAAACCAGCTGATGGATTTTGTGGTAATCTTTCTACGAATGTGATTGCAAAAATAATACCGCAGACAACCAGCATAACAATACCGACGCCTGCAAAAAATCTGCCCATCAGAAATTTGGAAAGAATCTTGGTTCTTGGCATAACTTAAAATAGCCTTTTATTTAGGTTCTATGCAGTATATCCTGTTCAATTGACAATTGCAAAATTAAAATGAATACTAGTTATAAATAGGATAATACAATGGAAAAAAAGCCAATTTCAAGAGCAGGGTTTGATACACTGGTGAAAGAATTAAAACATCTGCAAGAAATAGATAGACCAGAAATATTAAAAACCGTGCAATGGGCGCGTTCTTTGGGGGATTTATCTGAAAATGCGGATTACAGCGCTGCAAAAGAAAAACAAAGACAAATAGATAAAAGAATGCGTTTTATCGAAGAAGTAATCAGCAATTCAAACGTAATAGATATCGACAGTCTATCTGGAAGTCGTATAGTTTTTGGTGCACATGTTGTTGTCGAAGATGACCAGGGTAATAAAATGCAGTGCCGTATTTTATCTGATATTGAATCGGATGGGAAACAGGTTATTTCTTGTACTTCGCCGGTGGGGCGTGCTTTGATTGGAAAATGTGTTGGTGATACTTGTATTGTGCGTTTGCCAAGCGGTGAAAAAGAATACGAAATTTTGGAAATAAAATTCAAGGAATAATTCAAAGAATAATTAAATGCCAATTCGTGAATTGCCAGATTTTTTAATTAATCAAATCGCTGCAGGCGAGGTGGTCGAACGTCCCGCCAGCGTTGTCAAGGAATTGATAGAAAATGCGCTGGATGCCAGAAGTGATCAGATAATTATTGATGTCACGGATGGTGGTCGCACAATGATTAGTGTGATTGATAATGGATCTGGAATGTCACGTGAAGATTTGGCAAAAAGTATTAAAAGACATGCCACATCAAAATTACCAGATGATAATTTATTGAATATAAATTTTATGGGATTTCGTGGCGAGGCATTACCATCAATCACATCTGTTTCAGATATGATAATTGATACATATAATGGTGCTGATCCGCATGGATGGTCTATGGATTGTACCACGGGTGAAATAAAACCTTCTTCGTGGGAATCTGGCACCAGAATCAGGGTGTTGAATTTATTTGCAAAAACTCCTGCACGCCTTAAATTCATGCGTACAGACCGTGCCGAGATGATGTCAGTGGTCGAAGTTGTAAAGCGTTTGGCAATGGCAAGACCAGATGTTGGATTTACGTTGAATAATCGTTGGCGTTTTCCAGCCAAACAATCTTTAGAACAAAGAATAATTGCTGTTATGGGTGATGATGTTTCTGGAAAAATGCTTGCCATAGAAGATACATCAAATTCAACCGGTGCATTATCTTTGCGTGGTTTTATTTCTGAACCAACAATGCGTCGTGCATCATCTGTGGATCAATATTTATTTGTAAATAATAGACCGGTTAAAGATAAGGTTCTGGTTGGCGCATTGCGTGCAGCATATATGGATGTTATGCATGCGCGTGAATTTCCCTGTGTGGCACTTTACCTGGATTTGGATCCAAAATCTGTTGATGTAAATGTATCGCCAGCCAAGACTGAAGTTCATTTTCTGGAACCGTCCCGTGTACGTGGATTTATAATCAGAACTTTGCGTGAAAAACTTTCCAGACCAATGGTTGATTTTAATACTAACACGGTGGAAGATTTTGTTAAAAGACCCGAACAAGTTTCTTTTACAATGCAGTTTCGTGACAGTGTTCCATCTGTTCATAATAACAAACCTGCTTTTTTTGATAACTTTATTAAAACATATAGCGAAGATAAACCAGCAGAAAATATTCCAAATACCAGACCGCTTGGTCGTGTAATCGGACAGTATTCAAATAAATATATAATTGCAGAAAGCGAGCAGGGCTTTGTAATAATTGATCAACATGCCGCACACGAAAGAATTGTATACGAACAACTGCGTACACATTCAATCAAGGTTCAACCATTATTGACACCAATTGTTATAAATATGAAACCCGAACAAGTTGCGGCGGTTTTGGAAATAAAAGATGAAATGAAAAGCTGTGGTTTGGTATTGGACCAGTTTGGTGATGATGCGATTGCAATATTTGAAAAACCAGCAGATTGGAATATGGACTGGTCAAAGCTATTAAGTGATATTTCAGATGAAGTTATTGAAAATGGTCATTCTTCGCAATTACATGAAAAGCTTCATTTGAAACTGGCAAATTATGCTTGTCATCATTCTGTACGTGCAGGACAAAGACTGGATTATGCCCAAATGGATGCTTTGCTGCGGGATATTGAAAATACTGAACGTGCAGGGCAATGTAATCATGGTCGTCCTGTTTATAAAATAATAAAAATGTCCGAATTGGATACTATGTTTGAACGCATTTAAATTTCTTTTATTTTGCTTTACACTGGGGCGTTTTTTTACTAATCTTTCCCTTGATAAAAGGAGAAATTTTATGAACCCACAAACATTAAATACAGTTAACACAGCAACAGATGCAGCACCAAAAAATAATACTATGGGATTGATAGTTTATTGTTTGGTTATATTTGTTGTTATTTATTTCTTTATGGTACGTCCAAATAAAAAACGTATGGCTGAATACAAAAAAATGATAGATTCCTTGAAAGTTGGCAATCGTGTTATGGCCGCCGGAATATACGGAACTGTAAAGAAAATCAAAGAAAATACAATTGATATTGAAGTGGCCAAAGGTGTTGTTATCGAAGTTAACAAAAACGCTGTAGCCACTGTGGAATAAAGTTAAAAATAAAGGCAAAAATATGTTCAAAAAGCTTGCAATAGTCTTAGTTGCGGTGTTTGGTGTTTTATTATCTGTCCCTACAATAGTTCCAAGTTCTACTAAATACCTTCCATCTTGGGTTCGTCCAATTCCTTTGGGTTTGGACTTGAAGGGGGGTGCACAGTTATTGTTGGAAGTTGATACAGAAACCATGTTCAAAGAAAAATCTGTACAATTGTATGACAGTGCCAGATCTGCTTTGATAAACCGTGACAAGGGTGTTATTCGTTTTTCAGATCTGCGTAATATAAATGGTCGTGTTTCAATGGTAATTCGTGATAAAGATGAAGTTTCACGTGCCAAAGGACGCTTGAAAAGCGAATTGGGAAATGATGTTGATATTGAATCCAAAGGAAATATGGTAATTGTTTCTTATTCAGATAAACAAAAATCTGAAATGATTCGTGATGCACTTTCACGCAGTATTGAAATTGTACGTCGCAGAATTGATGCGCTGGGAACCAAGGAACCTTCAATCCAAAGCCAGGGTGGAAAATATGTTTTAATCCAATTACCTGGTGTTGATAATCCAGAACGTATCAAGGACTTGATTGGTCAGACAGCAAAGATGACATTCCATTTGGTAAATGAAAATGTATCCCCAGAACAGTTGGCCAGTGGGCGCGCACCTTCGGGTACACAATTTTTACCATTAATTGATTCGCCTTGGCAGATGGTTCCTGTTTATTCACGTATCGAAGTATCGGGTGAAAATTTGAAAGATTCACAGGCTGACTTTGACCAGAATAATATGCCAGTTGTTACAACTGTTTTTGACAGCACAGGTGCAAGAAAATTTGCAAAACTGACTTCTGAACATGTAAATGAAAGATTTGCAATTGTCTTGGATGACAAGGTTTTATCAGCACCAACAATTCGCGAACCAATCCCAGGCGGTCGTGGTCAAATATCTGGTGGATTTACCTTGCAGGGTGCAAAAGATTTGGCTGTGTTGCTAAGATCTGGTGCTTTGCCTGCACCTTTATCAGTTATCGAAGAACGCACAGTTGGTGCGGGTTTGGGTGCTGATACTATTGCGTCTGGAAAAATTGGTGCCGCAGCAGGGTTATTATTTATTATGATATTCATGCTGATAATGTACCGTGAATTTGGTGTCATGGCAGACCTTGTGTTATTAATTAACTTGGGAACAATTATTGGTGTATCTGCTTTGTTTGGTGCAACGCTGACATTACCTGGTATTGCTGGTATCGTTCTGACAATGGGTGTTGCGGTGGACGCAAACATTCTACCGTTCGAAAGAATAAGGGACGAAGTCAAAGCTGGTGTTCCAACACTTCATTCAATAGATTTGGGATTCCATCGTTCTATGAAGGCTGTATTGGACGGAAACCTGACCAATCTTATTTGTTCTTTGATATTATTCCAGTTTGGTGCAGGTCCAATTCGTGGATTTGCAGTCACATTGTCTATTGGTATTATAACCACTTTGTTGACATGTTTGGCATTGTCCAAGATTATAATCTTGTGGTATATGAACGGTAAAAATAAAAAGATAAGCTTTATAAAATAATTACGGCAAATTTTGCCAAAGGGAGTTTTTGATGAAAATGCATTTTATGAAATATAGAAAGCTGTCGTACTGGATTTCTGGTTTACTGGTGGCTTTGTCGATTGTGTGTTTAGTAACACGTGGATTGAATTATGGTATTGATTTTGCAGGTGGTATTTCTATGGAATTAACACCAAAATCTGCAGATTATACAATCGATAAAATGCGCAAGGACTTATCTGCATTTGCACCAGAATTACAATCAATTGACAATAATAAATCCATATTGGTTCGTGTCGGATTACCCAAGGGCGCAACAGATGAACAACAAAACCAACGCGTTCGTGAAATAAAAGACATTTTGGGTGACAAGGTTGATTATTCTCATGTTCAAATTGTTGGACCAAAGATTGGTGGGGAATTAATTCAGGGTGGAATTCTGGCAATTCTATTTTCATTCGTTTTAATGTCTGTTTATATCTGGATACGTTATCGCGGTGGATATGCGGTTGGATCTTTTATTTCGCTGGTTTTAGATTTTATTTTAATGTTTGGTTTTTTTGCAGCTGCAGGTCTGGAGTTTAATCAGACAGCAATCGCGGTAATATTGATGGGTATAGGATATTCTATTAATGACAAGGTTGTGAACTATGACCGTATCGAAGAAAATATTAAAAAGTATCATAAAATGCCAATGACAGAATTAATTGATTTATCTGTGAATGAAATGATGCGCAGAACAATTATGACCAGTACATCAGTTATTTTAGCAATGATTGGTTTGTTCTTCTTTGGTGGCGAATTGTTGCGTGAATTTTCAATCGCTATGACTTTTGCGGTTGTTATGGGAACATTGACCAGTATTTACATTTCAAACGTTGTCTTGTATCACTTTAATTTACGCAGAACAGAAAGATAAAATAAAAAGGGTAAAAACGTGAAAATAAAGAAATTATTTTTATCGGTGTTTTTGCTTTTATTTGCTGTGCCTTTGTACGCGGCAGATTTGTTTGATAAAGAAGAACCAGTCCAAGGTGGAATAAATGTATTTGATACCTCGGCTGTATTTTCTGATATTTATAAAAAATTAGATACGGTCAGTTGGGGCGGAAAAAGCATAAATGTTGCAATAGAAAGTTTGGAAAAAATAAATCCAAATGCACATATTGCTGCAACCGATGATCGTGTTGTTTTGGTATGGCGTGATTCTATTGTTGCAAATTATCCCCGTCCTGATAAGGGTGATTGGAATGGTTTTGGTCAGATCACAACAGCATTAGTTTTAAAATTGCGCGAGTTTGATTCACAGTTTGGGAAAGTGTCCGAAAGTCAGATGTACCAAACAGTCGTAGATGCACTGATGCGCGGAATAGACGAAAATGGCAGATATATTTACTCTAAGAAAGCTGAGGTAATGGAAGACGGCAGAATTTTAACCAGTGTCGGTCTGGAAAGTGTTCGTGATGAACGTGGAAACCTTCGTGTGAATGGTGTTTATAAGGGTTCTAGTGCTGATGATGCAGGTGTAAAATCTGGGGACATTATTACAACAATAAATGGAACACGTGTTTCTGAATTGTCTGATTCAGATACAGAATCAATGTTTTCTGGATTCAATTCTGGAACTTTAAAGTTGAACCTGTTAACTCAATCTGGAAATAAATCTGTTGTTTTGCGTCGTGCTACAATTGTTTTGGCAGATGCAGATGTTATTCATAGATCTGGCGTTGCAGACGCGCCAAGCATTCTGGAAATCGTTGTACACAAAGTATCAGACGGGTCGGTATCCATAGTTAACGAAGCATTGGCCAAATATGATGATATTGGTGGAATTATTTTGGATCTTCGTGCTGCAAATGGTGATGATGAACGTGCGGCTGCAAAACTGTCTGGATTATTTATGGGACAAACCCCAATTATGAGGGTTGTTGAAACTTCTAAAGACGAAGTAGAAGTTGTACCCGGTGGAAAATCTGTAACAGATGCGCCTGTTGTTGTTTTGGTTTCGAATACTACACGTGGCACAGCCGAAGCCATAGCGTCTGCGTTCTATGAAAACAATCGTGGGGTTTTAATTGGAACACCGACATCTGGTAATGCACGTATTGCTACCAGAATTGATCTTGATAACGGTGGTGCATTAGAATTATTGAACAAATCCATTAAAACAGGTCAAGGATTCAGTATAGATGGTCGCGGAGTTTTCCCATTGGTATGTTTATCTAATATACGCAGTGATGCTCAACAAAGCGCATTCTTTTTAAATATTACAAACGGTGATTTTAAGTCCAAAGATTTCAATAAAGACAATGAAACACCAATTGATAAAATTAAAAAAGGTTGCCCAATAATTACAAGTGGGGCAGATGAAGATGCTTTATCCAGTGCCGTATCTGTAAAAATACTGACAGACAAGAAAATTTATAGTAAATTGATAAACAATTTATAACTTGGGGGCGAAAATGTTTCTGAGACAAGATAATTCCATTAAGTGGAAAAAATTGGCAATTGCATCTGTTGTTGTTGTGTTTTTATGTCTAGCAGGTGTAATGTGGTTTGATAAACCGTTGTTCTTGTTTTTGCGTAATTTTAATTGGTCTGTCTGGGGATTTTTTGATACTGTTTTCACAACTGAAATTTGGTTGGCGGCAGCCTTTTGTGTTGCGTTGGTTATAGTTATAAAAAATGTAGTAAAATCAAAACACAAAGTTACAAAAGATAAAAATAAGTTTAGTATCAAGAAAATAATAAATAAATTTAAAGAAAAATCAAAGAACAATTTTGGATTTTTGGTACTTTGCTCTGTATTTTTGGCGGGGTTGATAACAGACATTTTAAAGTACGGTTTTGGACGCCAAAGACCAATATTTTTTGAAGCATTGGGACAGTCTGGTTTTTATCCAATGAACAATGATTGGGCATTTAATTCTATGCCTTCTGGTCACGCAACTGCCAGCTTTGCGGGTCTGATTATGATTGGATTATTATTTCCAAAAATCAAATGGGCAACCTGGACATTGGCAATTGTAATAGGTGTATCCAGAATATGTTGTGGTGATCATTGGCCAAGCGATGTAATTTTTAGCGCATTTATCGGAATGGTTGTTGCAGACATTGTTAAAAGCGTGTTTTTCAAAAATAAATAACCAACTGACTTACTAAGCTTTTTTTATATTTATTTTTGTGATATAATTGTCGCTATGGCGAATAAATCAAAATTTTTACCTGAAAGGTTTTCTAGTGCTCTTAAAAGTTTGTTCTGGCGCATAGTCGGTCTGGGGTTGTTGTTTTTGGGTGCCTGGTTTTCTTTGGCATTATTATTTCATAATCCATATTTGAACGGTTTTGCTGTCGGCAGCAGCTTTGGAGACCAAAGTATAATTGATTATGTAGTTGGCTTTATCCGTTATGGTGTTGGCTTTATTCCGACATTGTTTTTGTTTTTATGTATTGGTCGCACAGGAATTTCTTTGGTTATGAACTGGGACGCTGAACGTGCACCAGAATATAATATGTTACGCGGTTTTATTGCAATCTGTATGGGTGCAGCGGGTTTGGGTACTGTTTTCCCGTCAACATCTTTTGGTGGAATGTTTGGCAGTATCGTTTCAAATGATTTATCTGCTGCTTTTGGTGGATGGACTTTTGTTTTTGGGATTGTTTTCTTTGCAATATTTATGGCGATAGCGGGAAAAATGTTAAATATCAAATGGCAGGATTTGCGAAACTTTATACATATTATATATAGATCCATTGTTTGGTTATTATCAGTGTTCCATTTGGTAAAGGCTCCAGAACCAGAAGAGGTTGAAGAAGAGCAGGAAGAAATAGAAGAAGATGAACCAAAAGAAGATAAAACAAAAAGAAAAAATTTGATTTCTAAAAAACGTGTGACGCATAGTAAACCAAGCCATACCGAGGGTCAATATGAATTACCAGATCCAAGATTTTTGGAAAAATCCAATTTCAGCAAGGGTGTTGTAACACCAGAATTAAAAAGAAATGGTTCTGCACTGGAAGCACACTTTGAAGAATTTGGTGTGTTTGGAAAAGTTATGGGAATAAAGCCTGGACCAGTTGTAACACTTTATGAATTTGAACCAAACAGTGGTGTCAGAATTTCCAAGGTTACAGAAACTGTTAAAGATATGACGCGTGCAATGGCAACTGAAAATATTCGTATTGCGCATGTTCCACGTACAAATTATATCGGTGTTGAAATGGTAAATATGCACAGACAACCTGTACGTATGCAATCTTTGATAACTAATCCATTGTTTATGAATTCAAAATACAGAATACCTCTTGCACTGGGGGTTGATATCGGTGGAAATCCAATGTATTTTGACTTGGCAAAGATGCCACATCTTTTGATAGCTGGTCGTACAGGTTCTGGAAAATCTGTTTTTGTTCAATCTATAATAATGTCAATTTTGTATCATTTTACACCTGATAAGTGTAAATTGCTTATTGTTGACCCAAAGGGTGTTGACTTTACATTATGGAACGACATTCCTCATTTAGTTACGCCGATTTTAACCGATGCTAATGCCTCTGTGAATGCACTGAAATGGTCTGTTCGCGAAATGGAAGAACGTTATAAAAAATTAAAAGATGTTGGTGTCCAGAATATTGAAGGTTATAACGAAGCTGTTGAGAAATTACGTAATTCAGGCAAAAAACCAACCAAGCAAGTTGCTGTTGGAACAGATCCAGAAACTGGGGAACTGGAATTTGAAGAACAAGAAATTGATTTATCCGATATGCCATACATGGTTGTTATTATAGACGAGGTCGCCGATCTGATGTCTGTTGCCCGTAAAGAGGTTGAGGCCTGTGTCCAACGTCTGGCACAAAAAGCTCGTGCAGCCGGAATACACCTGGTTGCTGCAACTCAACGTCCAGACACAACAGTTATTACAGGTGTTATCAAGGCAAACTTTCCAACACGAATTTCATTCCAGGCACGCAGTGCGATTGACAGTGGAACAACACTTGGTGAAAAGGGTGCAGAACAATTATTAGCTTATGGTGATATGTTGTTCAGTGAAGCAGGGCGTGTACCAGTTCGTATACATGGATCTTGGGTTGAAAACACAGAAATTAACAAAGTTGCAGATTTCTTGCATGCACAGGGTGAACCGGAATATGTCGAAGGTGTTTCAGATAATGATGATTCATCAGGAATTAGTGCCGGTGGCGCGCCAATCCCAGGTATGCCATTATCTAAAGATGACAAAGATGCAGACCTTTATGAACAGGCGAAACAATATGTAATTCGTGATAAAAAACCAACAATTTCCTATATTCAAAGAAGATTAGGTGTTGGATACAACAAGGCAGCTGGATTTATGGAAAGAATGGAGGCCGACGGCATAGTCAGCCAGCCAGATGCAAATAACAAAAGACATATATTATAGCTTTTGCACTAATAAGTTTTTTGTGATATAATTCGGGCAGGAAATATTAAGGAGTTTTTATATGAAAAAACAGATGTCACTTTTTGTTTGGGCAATTGCAGTTTTCGGAATGGCCAGTGTTTTTAGTTCTGCGAACGCAGCTGTTGATGGTTCTTCCACTGCAGATCTCAGCAGTGCACCAGGCGCACGTGTTCAAACAAGGGTAAATTATGAAAAGTATGAAACACGCAGCACATCAAAAACTTATGCAGTAAAAGACAATAATAATATTTATTATACAGAACCTTCTAAAAGAAGTGCTTTGTACAAGGCTTATAATTCTGAATCAACAAATCAATACGACAGAACTTCACGTACAGAATCAGCACGTGCAGATGCCAAGCGCAAATATTATTTGGCACATCCTTTCTTTCAACCATTGGCTGGTAAATTTGGTTCTGTAACTGATTTGGGTTATACAAACAGTTCTTATGATTTCAAAATTGATCAAACAACAGGACCAGCATTAAGTGATACCAAGGCAACATGGAATGCAGGTCAGATGTATGTAAAAGAAGATATCAGCTATGGTGTTACAGATAATTTAGCTTTGATGGGTATGGTCAGATATGATTATTCAAAATATTCTATGGATTGGTCAACTGCGTCTGATGACGAAATGACAGATTCTGGTTTAAATATGTACGGTCTGGGTTTGCAGTGGCGTTTTGTTGATACAAACGAATGGATTGCAAATATTTCTGGATATTATCAAAGACAAAGTGATTTAGCAGACTTTTTTGCAGTTGATGCAAAGGCTGGTTACAAAATTGGTTCTTCTACAATATATGGTTTGGCACGTGGATGGTTTGTAAACTTTGATATGAATTCTTATGGAAATGGAATATCAAATGATAATGCAGCATTATTGATTGCTTATAAAACTGGCGACAATAATGTAAATTACTACGAAGGTGGATTTGGCGTTTTCAGCGTTTTGGATAAAGATTGGACATTAAATGTTGAAGGATTATTCGGAAATTATGATTGGCATAATCAAGCATCTATCAAAGGGGTAGTTGGATGGCAACCATATAACAATTTCTCTTTGAATCTATATGCTAAAACATCTGTATATGATAATGCAGATGGCAAAAAACTGGGATTCTGGTGGTATGAACCAAGTGCAGGTGTAACAGAATTTACAAAAATAGGAACTGCAAAATTGAATAATACTTTGGAAACTTCATTTGGTGTCCAAGGAATATTGTATTTCTAAAATTGTTACGGAAATGAAATATGAAAAATAAAATATTAAAAATTTTATCATTTACGGTTTTGTGCGGATTGCCGATTTTTGCGGCTAACGCAGAGTCAGATTTTGATACTGAAAATCCAATATTTTTGGAAAGCTCTGGTGATTTTTTATCTAGATCTGGACTGTATTTGAATGACAGTGTTATACGTGTATCGCAAATGTTTTCGTATGGTGTAAACGGCAGATTGGCTTTAAATGCAAACATTAAATATCAACAGGATTTTAATGGAACCGATGACGGATTTTCTCACATTGGTGTTGGTGGTATTTATCGTATTTCTGGTAATTCCGAATCCGAGGCAATTTCAGACGCACTTTTTGGGGTTAACTTTGGTGGCAGTGATCGTGTTCGCACACCTGATTTTGCAAATACTGCATATTATGCCGGAATGCGTTTTGGACGCCAATGGTCTTCGTTTACTTTGGCAGGAACCATAAAGACAACTTGGATTTTTGACGAAGTTTCAGGTATGGCTTATATTGATTTGATGCCCGAGGCATATGTAAAAATAAGTCCTAGTTGGATGACAGGTTTAGGATTTGATTTGCGTAAATCAACAAATCCAGTGTTTGATCAAGAATGGATAAACTTTAAACTGGTCAGAAAATATGGACGCACAGAATATGTTGCACATGTTGATTATGAATTTGAATCAAGTGAATATCAATTCGGTGCAAATTTAAATATTTTGTTCTAGAAAATTAAAACCACCAAAATAGGTGGTTTTTTAATTTAATTTTTTTTCTGATCACGGATTTTATTCCAGTAATCTATGCGCTTTTTAATTTCACGTTCGAAACCAATTTCATGTGGGGTATAGAAAGTTTGCCTCTTCATTCCTTCGGGAAAACAATTTTGACCTGAAAATCCGGATTCTGTTTCAGGCTCGTAAACATACCCGGAGCTGTATCCCAAATTTTTCATCATTTTTGTTGGTGCGTTTAAAATATTTTTTGGCGGCATCAGGCTACCATTGGCAGTGGCTGCCGCATACGCGGATTTTTGTGCCTTGTAATTTCCGATACTTTTCGGTGCGGTTCCCAAATAAATTACCAATTCTGTTAATGCCAAATCACCTTCGGGTGAACCCATTCTTTCATAAACCTGCCATGCAGTCAGGGCAACACTCATCGCGTTTGGATCTGCCAGACCAATATCTTCCATTGCGAATCTGGTTAAACGTCTGAACAAATACATTGGATCTTGACCGCCAATCATCATTCGTGCGGTCCAGTAAAGTGCGGCATCTGTATCACTGGCACGTAAAGATTTGTGAACAGCAGAAATCAGATTATAATGTTCGTCACCACTTTTATCAGAAAGTGGGGGACGTTTTTGAATCGCATTATCTAATTCAACAGGTGACAAATCATGATCAAATTTTGCAGAAACAAGATATTCAACAGTGTTTAATAAAAACCTTGCATCTCCATCAGCCATTTGTGCCAAATGAATTCTTGATTCATTTGCTAATGGTAATTTTTTTATTCCAAGAAATTTTTCAGATCTATCAATTAATTCAATCAAATCTTCCGTAGATAATGGTTGCAAAACACAAACATGGCAACGCGACAACAAAGCATTATTTAAATTAAAGCTGGGGTTTTCAGTAGTTGCACCAATAAATACAACCGTTCCATCTTCCAGATATGGAAGTAAAGTGTCTTGTTGGGTTTTATTAAATCTGTGGATTTCATCAATAAAAAGCAGGGTAGACCGCCCAATAGCACAATTCATTTTGGCGGCTTCCATTGCTTTTTTTATATCAGCAGTCCCTGAAAATACAGCCGACATTGGAACAAAATCCATATCAACAGAATTTGCCAGGGCGCGTGCTATTGTTGTTTTTCCGCATCCGGGCGGTCCCCAAAGAATCAGATTAGAAAGTTTTTTATTTTCAACCATTCTGCGAATTAAACCATTTTCACCCAACAACAAATTTTGACCCAGAACTTCATCAATAGTTTTTGGACGCATAAGATCTGCCAATGGACGACCAGAAGATTCGATTGTTTTACGCATTTTACTTTTATTTTACTTTGGTTTTATTTGTGATACAATAATATTAGTACAAAAAACAACAAAGCGAAAGCAAAATGAAAGAAATAGTAAAAAATAATGATTTTGCCTTGGCGGTGGCACAACTGGCGGCTGCAGCTATTTCTGCGAATCCAAAACTGACCATGGCGGATGCTGTAAAACAGGCAACTGAACATCTTCGTGGTGCATCTATTACACCACAGCAAATAAAAGATTCGGTGCGCTTGGATAAAATTCAATGTCTGGAAGATGGTACCTGGCACATAATGCTGCGTCGGTATATAAAACGTAAGTTTAATATGACACCAACCCAATATCGTTCAAAATGGGGATTGCCAAATAATTATCCTTTTGTTGCATCCAGCTATTCGAGGGTTCGTTCCAAAATTGCAAAGAAAACTGGTCTGGGGAAAAAATAATGAAAACTTTTGTAAATTATAACGATACCAGATGGAAATCGCACAAGATTGATTTTATGCGAATTGTTGAATCTGTGAACAAAACTAAAAATGCTGAAGTTTCTATTATTCTGACAAATGATAAAGAAATCAAAGTGCTGAATAAAAAATACAGAAAAATTGACAAGCCCACAAATGTTCTTTCTTTTGAAACAGGGGATAACGAATTGTTGGGTGATATTTTTATATCCTTTGATACTGTCGCAAGAGAGGCAAAAGAGCAAAACAAAACATTTGAAGAACATACAACACACATGCTTGTTCATGGTGTACTTCATCTGATGGGGTATGATCATTTGAATAATCGGGATGCAAAAAAAATGGAAAATTTGGAAATAAAGTTATTAAAAAAACTTGGTATTAAAAATCCTTATTCAGATGATAAAAAAGAAAATATTTTTAATAGAATTATTGGAAAAATTTCAAACAAAATAGTTTTAAGATCTTTTGTTTTGATATTTCTTGGATTGTTATCTTCCATTGGTTTTGCACCGTTTAATCTGTGGTGGGGAACTGTACTTGGAATAGGTCTGGCATACGGTATTACAATTTATGATTTAGATAATAATCATAAACATAAATTTTGGAAATCAATGTTCAGAATTTTACCATTCACAGCCGCCTATGCGGTTGGTCAATTTTGGTGGGTTGTTAATTCAATTTATGTTGTTCCGGAACTGATGGCAAAGTTTGCAATTTGGACAGTTCCTGCATTAATTGGAATTGGAATTGTTGGCGGATTTATTTTTGCGATTCCATTCATAATAATTCACTGTATGCGGCAGAACAGTGCACATAGAACGTTTTTATTCGCATCAATTTGGGTGTTTGTTTTGTGGCTTCGTGAATGGCTTTTTACAGGATTCCCATGGAACCCAATTTCGAACATAACAATGCCGTTTCCGATACTATCTAACTCTATGTCTTTGTGGGGTGCCTTTGGTTTAACATTTATAATTATTGGTTTAATATCCAGCACAGTCGAGATTATAAAAAACAGAAAATCAAAGATAATATTTTTTCCATTTTTTGTATTTTTAACATTATTAATTATTGGAATATTTTTTGGGTATCAAAACATAAAAAAATCCAATAATAAAAATTATGATTCATCACCAATAATAAGAATAATTCAACCTGGAAAGTCAGCTGAAGAAAAAGCAACTTATTCCCGTGCACAGGCAATTGCAAATGCCGAAGAAAATATAAAAAATTTAGGGTACTTGGCAAGCAAAGATGATGAGCCAGTTGACTTGATGATATTTCCAGAAACAACATATCCGTATTTAGTTATAAATGAGAATCTGGACATTGTGAAAAAATTAAAAACCCAAACAATTATGGGTGCAACTACTTATGATTATGGGAAACTTTATAATTCTTTGCTGGTCGTTAATAAAGAAGGGAATATACAAAAAATATACAGTAAATCACATTTGGTACCATTCGGGGAATACCGTCCGTTTGGGAATTTAATTCCAACACCCGGGTTACTGACACCTGGAAATGGTCCAGAAATTATAAAGCTGAAATTAAAAGATAATGATTTTTATTTTGCACCGGCAATTTGCTATGAAATAATATTTTCAGATTCTTTGATTCCAAAAAATTCAGAACATCAACCCCAGGCTATTATAAATATTACTAATGATAATTGGTTTGATAAAACACCTGGTACTTATCAGCATCTGGATATGGTTCGCAGATATGCTATTGAATCTGGGTTACCGATTGTTCGTGCAAATTATTCTGGTATCAGTGCTTTTATTTCATCGGATGGAACAATTGAATCATCTTTGCAGGTTGGCGAAGCGGGCAGTTTGGACGGAATTATTGGTGGTCATCATATAACTATTTATCGAGAATTGGGACGTGATATGTGGATGATTATAATTTTGCTGTTTTCAACAATCTGTTCAATATATATATCCTTATCTCGGAAGAAAGGTTAGATTCAGGCGTTCTTTTTTCATCTATTGAATTGATTATAGATGCAACAGATTTTTTATCCGTGTCGGCTATTTTTTTCAAAGCGTCAAAAAATTCATCTTCCAGTGTGATGCTGGTTTGATGACCTGATAAAGAAACAGATATTTTTTTCACATCTTTCCTACTATTAAGCAATCAGTCATGGCGCGCCAAGGATCGTCATATTTACGTACTGGTTTTAATGAAATATTATCCAACATAAAACATATTCCAAAAGCATCAAACGCAAACCAGAATAAATCATTTCTGCCAAAAACGGTTTTTCCACGAACCTGTGGTAAATCAATTATTTCACGATTTACTTCTAGTATTGATGGCACAGGAAATTTTTTGGTCACAGTTATTTGATCTGGTCCAAATATGTATGCGTCTCCTAAAATCATACCGCCAACATTTTTATAAAAATCTATCATAAAAGGAGGCAGTGTGGCCGCACGAATATTTTGTAAATTACTGCTGGCCATTGATATATTTGCTGTACTAGCAGCAGGCACAAATGTTGCACCATTAGATTTCATATAAGATAAAAATTCCATTATATCCATTTTTATTCCATACCCCTTGAAGAAGCTAGTTGTGAAGCCAGTTGGCTTAATCTGTCTTCGGTTGCATTACCGCCATCGCCACCACCAGTAGTATGTGCTGGTACATAAACTTTTCTGACAGGATTAGGGAGCCATATAGTGGGACTGCCAGCTTGTTCGATTATAAATCTGTCCATGTTATGACTGTGTGGAAAAGTTCTGCACATAAACATATTTTCTATTTCCAATTTTCCACCCCATACCAATGGAATACGAAATCTTAAAGAAAGGTTAGGGGGCAAAGAGCGTCCCATAATTAGTCCCATAAATTCATCTTGGGATAAATTAAGAAAAGCAAGGTCTTCAATAGAATCAGTTAAAGATTTCATAAAATCACGGCGCAAAGATCTGTATTTGGCAAACCAATCTGGAACTACACAAGATTCCTGGACGGCGAATTCCACTACTGGCAGATCGTCCATAAACAAATCTTCTAATCTTTTTTCTGCGGATGATTTCTTAAGCTGCATAGTTTTATTTTCCCGTTGTTTATAACTTGTTAAAATAATCTGCAACCGTATCTATGTATTCAGAATAAGCTTCAAAATCTTCTTGTTCTGAATTTTGAATTTCTCTACTTTTATTTTTGCCCATATAATCACGCAGTTCTTGAACTGAGGCAAACTTCTCAATTGATGCAAAATCATCAGTAGAAGCATTGTCATCAGATATTATAAACGATTTTACGTTAATGTCTATATCTTCCAATGTGTCTTTGAAAATAGCCTTTAATTTTTCCAAAGCATTAGACATTTCATTTGGATTTGAACCAATACCGCCAACCCATAATACTTCGTCTGCACCAATTGCAAATAAATCTGGAAGAAAACCAGCAATTCTGGAAGGTTTTTTAACCAGATAACCAGATTGTTTGAATATCTCTTCAATTTCGGATGTTTCGATACCTGAAACAGTCTTGTTTTTTACCTGGGTCGGTATTTCCGGAATATTATTAACAGGTACGTCCGGTCTTAAATTATTTTGATTCTTTGGTACGGAATAATTTGGCGTCACAGGAATAGACAATCTGGGTGGACGAACAGGTGATAAAACATTTTCTTTTTTTTCTGGTATCACAATCTCTGACAT
Source organism: uncultured Muribaculaceae bacterium (assembly GCA_965231035.1). Taxonomy (GTDB): domain Bacteria; phylum Pseudomonadota; class Alphaproteobacteria; order Rs-D84; family Rs-D84; genus JAFGMC01. Next base: position 428,520 of record OZ246409.1, on the reverse strand, counting down.
TTTTATTACAGGAGTTTCAACAACAACAGTTTTTTCCAATGATGATTCTTTTCCAGTATCAAATGTTATTTTTCTAAGTTTGGTTCGAACAAGCATAAAAAGTCCAAAAACCGTTAAAAATGCAAAAACTACCAAGGAAATATAAAACAAAGGTTCTATTTCCGAACCAGCAGCCTGGATTTCCCCAAGATATTTCCAATGAGATACAAGAAAAATATTAAAACCAAAACGGGTCGTGAACCAAAAATTGGCACCAAGCGTCATAGCCAAAAGCCAAAGCAGCCCCAAAAGAAAACGGTCAATTCTTTTATTCATTTGGTTTTAATTGTACCATATTTGTGATAAACTGAAAAGCATGAATACTGAAAATGTTTTTGAAGAATTAAAAGATATCTTGGTTCTAGAATGTAAACCAAATAGAGATATTTCTGAACTTGTACGAATGGCCGAAGTAGTGGTAAAGGAAAATATACCTGTTATATCTGTACCACAAGAATCAGTCCAGATTTTATGGCCATGGTTGGAAAAAAATTTAACAAGAATAATGGCACGTTTTTATCTGGATAAAAATTTTGATATTTCAAAGTTATCAACAGAAATAAATTCTGTTTTTAAGAAAGGGGCGGGTGGGGCACAAATTTTTGTACCGTACTCTTTATTATCTTCTTTTGTATCTGAATTATTACCAATCAGAGATGATTTATTTTTTAATAAAACATTATCAATTTGTTTGGATGTTGATGAAATAAACTCATTGGATTGGGTTAATGTTTTTTCGGAAATAAAAAAAATAAGGGCAGATGTTTTATTATTAGATTTTCATAATGACTTGAAAAAAAATTATGACTTTGTTGGACGTATTTATGGGTTCTTGGATGGTTTGGATAAAGATTTAAATACAGAGTTACATTTCTCGTTAAATAACGATTATGAAAAGATAGAACAAGTTTGGCGTTTAATTCAAAAAATGCAGTCAGAAATTTCCAAAAAAGTAAAGTTTTTTATAGACAGTTAAAAACCTTGTATACGCCATAAATTGCCATATAGAGAGTTTTTATATAGATAAAACAAGATACTTGGGATTTGTTGTTTTTGCCTTGTTTTTTTGTTTGTAACGAGTATCAATTATACTTAAATCGGTGGTTGCTATTTTTAATCTGGTTTTTTTCAGTTGTTCAATAATCCACTCATAGTATTCCCAGTGATCGGTTCCAATTATAATTCGACCATCTTTTTCCAACCGTTCGGATAACAAATTCAAAAAGTCTGAATTTAATAATCTTCTTTTTTCGTGTCTTGCCTTTGGCCAGGGGTCGGGGTGCAATATATAAATTTCTGAAAACAAAATTGGAACAAATTCTGAGGAATCTTTTTTTATAATTTTTCGAACATCATCCGGATAAATAAAAATATTTTTGAACTCTGTTTTTATCTGGTTATCCGATTCGACAGTGACAGATGACAGTAATGATGCAACACCGTTTATAAATGGTTCAGCCCCCAGGATTATTTTATCAGGATTTTGCAAGGCCAGTTCCCGAATGTGTTCGCCCGCGCCAAATCCAATTTCAAGAATAATTTTACCGGTGTTTTTGATATTTTTTGGCGATAAGGCCGGCAAAATATTATCAACCAGCCATTGCTGGCGTTTGGATATTTTTTTACCGTGCCTGCGGCCAAAAGTTCTTATTTCTTGTATTTCCATATAATTAGTATAAAATTATCATTACAAGAAAACAAGGTTAAAGGTATGAGAAAAGGTATATCCAAGGATTTAATTACAAGAATTTTGGGCGGTGTGCCAAAATATACTATTGCAGAGCTTGAGGCAGAATACCCAGCACGTAATTTACTCGAAGGTGCAATGGTGACTCGTTTCGCCCCAAGTCCAACAGGCTTTATGCATATTGGTGGTTTATACCAAATGTTGATAAATTATAAGTTGGCAAAACAATCTGGTGGTGTTTTTATGTTACGTATTGAAGATACAGATACTAAACGTGAAGTTTATGGTGCAACTAAATTGATCTTGGAAACTGCTGAGAAATTTACTTTGATGCCTGATGAAATGCCGATACCTGAAAAAGCAGGAGATATTAAAGCAGAATTTGTTAATAAAGATAATCCAGTTTTTACAGATAAGGCAATCAAAAATGAATGGGGTTTAGTAAATAGTGATAAGGGTAATTATGGATCTTATTTGCAATCAAAACGTAAAGATATTTATCACTCTGTGGTTGCGAAATTATTAGCAGGTGGGGAGGCTTATCCTTGCTTTTTAACACATGAAGATATGGAGGATATCCGTGATAAACAAAAATTATCTGGTCTGCCGACAGGTATTTATGGTGAATGGGCACGCGATCGCGATTTAACCGAAGATCAAATTTTAGAAAAATGGTCAGAAATGGGTAATGATTTCAAGCCGTCAATTCGTTTGTATTCAACCGGTAATCCCGATCAAAAAATATTCTGTAAAGATGGTGCTAGGGGCAGTATTGCATTTCCAGAAACCAATGAAGATATTATTTTAATAAAATCAAATGATGGTTTACCAACATACCATTTTGCGCATTTGTGTGATGACCATTTTATGCGAACAACAAATGTTATTCGTGGTGAAGAATGGTTACCAAGTTTACCACTGCATTTTCAATTATTCAGGATGATGGGCTGGATCACACCTGTTTATATTCACACATCGACATTGGATAAAATTGATCCAGAAACTGGTAAACAACGCAAGTTATCCAAGCGTCATGACCCCGAGGCATCAGTTGCAAAGTTTTTGGAAGATGGCTGGCCAACCGAGGCGGTTTTAGAATATTTGTTAAATATTGCATCAAGTGGATATGAAGAAGAAAAATTAAAAAACTCAGAAATAAACTTATGGAACTATCCAATTAAAATTAAAAAAATTCCCATGTCGGGTGCATTGTTTGATATGAAAAAACTTGAATGGTGGGCAAGGGAATTTATTGGAACTTTATCCGTTGATGATTTAACAAGTCGTGTTATATCATGGGTGAATGAATACAGTCCTGAATGGAAAAAAATAATTCACAACCATGAAGATTATTTAAAATCAATCTTGTCTATTGAGCGTGACAATCCAAAACGTATACGCAAAGATTTTGTTACTTGGAAACAAACAATGGAAGAGGTTGCATATTTTTGGGATGATTTGTTTGTTCAACCAAAAGATTTTGATTTTAACAAAGATATTTTGTCTGCTTTCTTAAAAACTTTTGATATTGCAGATGGTAAAGATATTTGGTGGAACAAGATTGTTGAAATTGCGAATAATTTAGGGCTGAAAAATGGTGATGTTGCAATGGCTTTACGTGTTGCAATAACTGGTCGTACCAATACACCAGATTTATATTTGATTATGCAGATAATGGGGCATGATAGGGTTATTAAAAGAATAAAGAATATATAAAATGTCAGATAATAAAATAAAAGATTATGTAAACAACTTTACTGAAAAACATTCCACTTTATCGGGGTTTTTGCTAATAATTAGTATATTTGTAATTGTTTCTATGCTTGTTGATATTGCACCGCCCGGTCAATCACAACTTGATAAAGGGGCTATAAAAAAACATAAGAAAATTTATAATGATATGCTTTTAAAACAGAAACAGATTGAAAGACAAATTGCGGATTCTTTATATAAATGGCGTTCAGAAAACAAAGGAAGGTAAAATGGTAAAATCAAGAAAAGTTATAAGACAAAAATTAAAAGAAGTTAAAAAAGATAAACGTGCTTGGACGCTACTGCGTGTTTTGCAGGCAACAGGTTTGTTCCGTTGGGAAAAGCCTGCGACCAAGTCTGAAGAAGTTTTGAATATTTTAACCCATGGAATTGGAATTGGCTTGGCAATTGCTGGATTAACTTTGCTGGAAGTTTTTGCGGTGTTAAAGGGTGATCCTTGGGCGATTGTATCTTGTGCTATATTTGGATTAACAATGTTCACACTATATTTTGGTTCAACAATGTGCCATGCGATGATTGGTCAAAAAAGCGAAAGCTTTTTCGAAGTATGGGACAGCATTGCAATCTATGCCTTGATTGCTGGAACATACACACCGTTCTTGTTGGTTAATATGCGTGGTGGATTGGGTTGGACGGTTTTTGGAATTTTGTGGGCAATCGTTATATTTGGTGCGATTATGAAAATTCGTAGTCCAAAGCGTCAACCGAAATGGATGGTTGCATTATACCTGATAATGGGTTGGACAGTATTGTTTATGCTGCCTGCATTATTCAGAAGCGTACCATCAATCGGTTTGTGGTTTATGTTGGCAGGTGCATTGTCTTATTCAGTCGGAGTAATATTTTATATTTGGAGAAAAATGAAGTTCAGTCATGCAATTTGGCACCTGTTTGTAATCGGTGGCAGTGTATGCTTTTTCTTTGCAGTCCTGTTCGGCAGCATAATTTATTTATAGGTTTTATAAATGACAAAATACCGTCGTTTCGGCGGTATTTTTTTGTGGTTTTTTTTTGACATAATAGCTAAAATCAAAGAAACAGAGATAAAAATGAAAAATTTTTTAATTGCGTTTTTTATGATTTTAATTACAGAAGGATATTCTGGGGCTGTTCTGGTAACAGGATGGTGTTGCGGAAGTTGTACAGCTGCTAATTTAGCAATTTCTGAAAGTTCTACATTTTGTGACGAAAATCCATGTGATGAATCTTGTTATTCTTGTGGTAATACTAGTACCCCGCAATCTGTTGCAATAACTGGTGGAACAAGATATTGGAATGAAGTTTGTCCAAATACAGGGGTACTTGTTTATTGTAAAAATGGTATTGCAGCTGCATGTGATTTGGGTGGCATGTTATCATGATGAATATATATAAAATTTTGTTTGTAGCAAGTGTTGTGTTATTTATGAATTCTTCATTTGCTGCGTGTACTAATAGCAGTTATAATTGTGTTTGTAATGTGAATTATTATGTTGTAAATCAAGGAACTTCATCTTGTTCTTGTTCACTTTGTCCAAGCGGTGGAACAAGTGTTTCGGGCAGCAATAACTTAATAACCAGTTGTTTTTATGCTGCTGGAACTGGTGGTGAAAATTCGTCAGGAAGTTATATATACACAAGTGCTTGTTATTATACAAACTAGGGGTTTAAAGAGAAGAAATGAAAAATTGTTTAATTGTATTTTTAATAATAATATCATTTAGTTCAAGATCATATGGTGATGCATGTACAGGTACTTGTAATAATACTCCAACGGAACCATACACTATGGTAGGATGTCCATCTGGACAAGTTGATTTTAAAGGATGTGACAGCGGTGGATATTGGATTTTTTCTTGTACTGCAACAGCTTGTAATTCAGGATATACAAAAACTTATGCTTCTGGTAGTGGTTGTCCTTATTATTATTGTAACTATACTGGTACTGGTGGCGGAACTACGGTTTGTTCACTAGAATTTACAGATTATTCTGATGTGCGTGGTACTGGATACCAAACAGTTTGTGTTTGTGATGGTGGTATGGTATAAATAATTTTAAAGTAATAAATATATGAATAAAAAATTTTTCTTTTTATCGTTTATATTTGGCGCAATGTTTTTTTCTTTAAACGCATTAGCATTGGTTTGTGAAGAAGGAGAAACAACAATAGTTTACGAATCTTGTAACTCAGGATATTATCTTAAGTTGAATTATTGTGAGAAATGTCCAACAAACTCAACAACCGCTGGAACTGGTTCTACATTAATTTCAGATTGTAAGTGCAAGGCTGGTTATTATGGTGATCCAGTTAACTCTATTGCTTGTGTAAGTTGTGCATCGGGAACTGGTAATCCAAATGCAACATCTATTCAAGGAACAACCAATAAAAATGGTTGTTATCTTCCAGCAAGTTATACCGGAACTGATATTACTGGTGATTATGGATATTCCTCTGTTTGTTCTTATACAGGCTCTTGATTTTCTGATTTATTAGGATTATAGTACAAAGCATGAAAGTTCTAAAAGTTATTTTCACAACAACTACAACAACCCCTTGGGGGGTTTGAATTCTATTGCGATTTTTCGCACTTTACAATAAATCATAAATTTGAAATCATAATAAAAAATAAAGGTTGTTGTTATGTCATATGAAATTGAAATTATTAGACACAGTTTGGCGCATGTAATGGCGGCAGCTGTCAAAAAACTTTATGGAGATGTTAAGTTCGCAGGTGGACCAGCGATTGAAAATGGGTTCTTTTATGACTTTGATACTGAACATAAATTTTCACCCGAAGATTTTCCTAAAATCGAAAAAGAAATGCGGGAATTGATTAAATCCAATGGTCAATTTGAAAAGAAAAATGTATCCTTGGTCGAAGCCAAGCAAATATTCCATGACCAGCCATACAAGATGGAATGGTTAAACGAATATGATGCAAATGGCGAAGTTTTGTCAATTTATACTTTTCGTGATTTTGTCGATTTGTGTCGTGGTCCACATGTTGAAAGTTCAAAGGATTTGCCGCGTGACGGCTTTAAAATCCGCAATGTCGCAGGTGCCTATTGGAAAGGGGATTCTAAGAATAAAATGCTACAACGGGTATACGTTGACGCATTTGCAAATACATCAGAACTGGAAGAATTCCTGAAAATGCAGGAAGAAGCCGCTGCCCGAGATAACAGAAAACTGGGGCGCGATATGGATTTGTTCCATTTCGAGCCTGAATATGCCCCAGGTGCAGTGTTTTGGCACGATAAGGGATATAAAATATATCGCCGATTGATTGAATATGTCCGCCATCGCCAAGAACTGGCTGGTTACCAAGAAATATCAACTCCGTCGGTTATGGATAAATGTTTGTGGGAGACTTCTGGTCACTGGGCAAAGTATGGGGAACATAACTATTCAGGTAAAACCCAAGATGGCAAGGTGTTCTGTATCAAACCTATGTCTTGTCCGGGTGGTATGTTGGTATTTGGTCAGGGTATAAAATCATACAAAGATTTACCTTTGTATATGGCTGAATTTGGAAAAGTTCACAGATACGAAGCAGCAGGCGGGTTATCAGGTTTAATGCGTGTTCGTGAATTTACCCAAGACGATGCCCATATTTTCTGTACAGAAAATCAGTTGGAATCCGAAGTTGTAAAGGTTTTACGCTTTATCAAAGATATTTATTCAAAATTTGGTTTTGAAAAAATTTCTATGAAATTGGCAACCAGAAAAGAATCAGAATTCCGTATTGGTTCTGACGAGATCTGGGACAGGGCGGAAAATGCTTTAAAGAATGCTTTGGAGAAAAATGGTATAGAATTTGAAATTGCCCAAGGTGATGCCGCATTCTATGGTCCAAAGATTGATAATTATATCAAAGATTCAATGGGCAGACCTTGGCAGTGTGGAACTGTGCAACTGGATATGAACTTACCAGAACGTTTTGATTTGTCATACATTGGCGAAGATGGTGAAAAACATCGTCCAATTATGTTGCATCGTGCAATGTTGGGAAGTATTGAAAGATTTATGGGAATCTTGATTGAATCAACAGGTGGTAATTTGCCATTGTGGCTGTCACCAGAACCTGTTGTGGTTGCACCAATTTCTGAAAAGTTCAAAGAATATGCAAATGAAGTTGTTGATAAATTGCGTGATTCTGGCATTTATGCACGTGCTGATTTGCGTGATGAAAAAGTGAACTATAAAATCCGTGAACTTTCTTTGGCAAAAACCCCAATAATTGCGGTTGTAGGTGAAAAAGAAATGGCTGATAAAACGGTAACCTTGCGTCATCTGGGTAATGAAAAACAGGAAACTGTTTCATTATCAGATTTTGTAAAACAGATGAAACACGCCGTTCAAATGCCAAAATAATAAAGGAAATTATAATGAAAAAAGTATTTTTATTTTTAGGACTTTGTTCTTTGGTTTTAACATTGGCCGCTTGTTGTGGCTGTGAAACAGAACCAACAGTTGAACAAAATCATAAATTAATTGTGCCACCAAATTTTGGCAACCAGCCGAAATAGGCGATTAACAGGCATAATAAACAGATTTATAAATTAAAATAGAATACTGATTTTATTTTTGATATCTGCTTTATTATGTCTTTTTTTTGTGATATAATCATGGCGATAACAATGGGGGATTAATTATGAACGAGAATGAAGAAAATTTGGACTTATTAGATCTGGAAGAAGATGCAGATTTATCTGATCTTCCGGAAAGCAGTCCTTTTACAAATCCAAGACCAAAAAAACCATGGTTGTTAATGGGAATTGGTTTGTTGGTAATAATTATTGCCACATACATAATAGTTCGCACTATTGGTTCGGATTCTGGGTCTTCTGTAGAAGTTAATCTGGATACACCAGAAGTTGCAGCTGTTAACCCCGCCGAGGTTAAACCTGGTACACCAGTACCACCTGCGGCACCAGTAGTTCCTGCGACTGTAACTGCACCAGCTGTTGCACCTGTTGTAATGTCTGCACCAAAGCCGGTTGTTGAACCAATTCATGTAACACCAGGTGTACCAGTACGCGAAGTAACAGATAGAAAAGAAGTTACGTTTAATCCAAATATAAATAAACCGACACCATTACCAGTTGCAAAGCCAAAACCAATACAAACAAAGCCAGTTGCAAATGTTTCTGGCGGATGGTATGTTCAATTTGGTTCATATGCTACAAGAGGTGCTGCGGAAACTGCTGAAAAGAAGATTACAGCAAAGCACGGCAATTTATTTACAGACAAACAGTTTGTTATTCTGGCGGCAGTATTACCAAATGGTACAACTACTTACAGATTGCGTGTCGCATTTGCAAATTCGAATGATGCAAACGGATTTTGCCGCAACGCAAAGTCTGACGGGTTGGATTGTTACGTAGCAAGATAAAGTCTAAGGAGATACTTATGAGAACAGGTTTTTGGGAAATATTTTTAATAATTATATTGGTTTTGATTCTGTTTGGGCATGCCAAGATTCCAGATGTTATGAAAAATTTGGCAAATGGAATTAATGTTTTCAAGAAAGAATTAAAAGGAACTAATACTGAAAAAGAACCGTCAAAAAAACAGGCTACAAAAAAGCCTGCGGTTAAAAAGACAGTAAAAAAATAATTTAATTTTTTATTAATCAAAAAAACCGGTATTTCTACCGGTTTTTTAGTTTGTTTTTTACAAGAATTACTTGCGTCTTTCCGATTCGTCTTTTTCTTCAATAGTCAATGTTGCAAAAGGACTGGCCAGCATTCTGCTGATTCCGATTTCTTCACCGGAAACGATACTGTAACCATATGTTCCATTTTCCAGCCTTTCCAAAGCAGTTTCAATCTTTTTTAATAGATTATGATTGCGTTCAGACAACTTTAAATTCATAGCAATTTCTTGTTCGGCCGTTGAATTGTCCAATTCGTCACCAACACCAGCCGTCTCGTTCTTTTCTGCCAACTTAACAGCATTTAAAACAGAAACAGACTCTTGCAATAATTCTTCTTTTTGAGCGTTCAAAAGCTGATAAAAATAAGCTTTATGCTCGATACACATGTATTTTTCAGATTTTTTTGGAACGTATTTCGGATCCAATGTCAAAGTTTTATAATTTTTTCCGGTCATTTTAAGATCCTTTTAGTTCTGAAACCCAGTGTTTGATTGTATCAATATCCATCACACCAACACGAGCTTCGACCAATTTTCCATCTTTAAAGGCCAATACGCTTGGAATACTACGAATTCCATATTTTGATGGGGTTACGCGATTATGTTCATCAACTTCAAATTTTAAAAAATTAACGTCTGGGATTTTTTCGGATGCAGCTTCGAATGTTGGACCAAACATCTGACATGGACCACACCAAGAAGCCCAAAAGTCCACCAGGCTGATTCCCTTAGCTATTTTACTCTCAAAACTTGCGTCATTAATATGCAGCAAAGCCATCTTTTTCTCCTTACTTATTGATATTCGCCAAAAGTGTATTATAATACGATTAAAAAGCAAGGGAAATCGAAAAAATGAATAAAATCATATACTTAGACGCAGCTGCTAGTAGCCTGAAATCAGAATCTGTCATAAAAGCCGAAATCGACTTTTTGAAAAACAATTATGCTAATTCAGGAAGAGGTGTATGTGAACGTAGTATAGCGGTCGACAAAATGGTCGAAAATTCCCGAAAATCTGTCGCAAATTTCATAAAATCAGGACCTGAAAACATCGTTTTTACCAGTGGAACAACCGATGGTATGAATAGAATCGCAAAAATGGTTTCAGAATCGAGTTCGTCAGGGAATCAGTTGACAGTTACAGTATCGGATTTAGATCATCACTCGGCACGTATGCCATGGGAAGAAATAGGTCACCATAGCAATGTAGATATTAAAGTATGTTCATTAGACAAAGACCATAATATTGATATATCTGGAATTGGTAAAACAGATGTTTTGGTCATAACTGCTATGTCAAATGTCTTGGGTGCACTCCAAAATGTCAAAGAAATAATTAAAAAAGCAAGGTCACAAAATTCAAAAGTTATAACTATAGTTGACGCAGCACAGTATGTTGCACATTTACCAATAAATGTTGTTGATTGGGATTGTGACTTTTTGTGTTTTTCTGGACACAAAATTGGATCTGACACAGGATTGGGCGTAATGTATATCAAAGAACCAAACAGATGGTATCCAGATAAATTTGGTGGAGGAATGGTCAACAGGATTAATGGCAATGAATGGGTTTTGGCAGATGGTCCAGCAAAGTTCGAAGCAGGAACTCTGCCGCTGACACAAATTGTAGGTCTGCCATATGCTTTGGATTATATGTCCAAAGATAAAAATAATTTGATAGAATATATGTATTCAGAATTATCAAAAATGAAAAGAATAAAAATAATAACCAAGCCTGATTCTTGTATTTTGTCTTTTGTAATAGATAATATGAATTGTTTGGATTTTGGAACATTGATTGGGGCATACGGGGTTTGTTTACGTGTTGGAAATATGTGTGCCTCTTGGTTACATAAATTAATGGGATATAATGGAACGATTCGTATTTCTGTTGGACCTTGGAATACAAAAGCAGAAGCAGACGAAGTTATAGAAATAATAAAGAAGATTTTGGAAAAATAATGTCGTTTACAAAAGAAGATATTATAACAGCCTTACAATCTGTTTATGACCCGGAAATACCAGTTAATATTTGGGATCTGGGTTTGATTTATAATATTGATATAAATAATGACAAAGTAAAAATAACCATGACACTGACCAGTCCAACATGTCCAATGATGGAAGAATTATTAGGTATGGTGAAAAATGGTGCAGAATCTGTTGTGGGAGTTGACAATGTCAAAGTAGAACTTGTTTGGGATCCTGCATGGGATATTTCAAAAATGTCTGAAACCGCAAGACTGGAATTAGATTTAACAGAACAGGGTTGGTAAATGAATTATATCGAGATAAAAAATATTCTGGAAAACATAAATGACCCAGTTGAAAAATTGGAAGTGGTTATGGATTTTGGAAAGAATCTGAAACCCGCACCAGAAAATGTTCAATGTAAAGAAATTACCGGTTGTATGTCATTGGTAAAAATATGTCGCGATGGAAATAATTTTTATGGATTTGCTGATTCTTCATTAGTCAGTGGTGTTGTTGCAATAATAGTATCTATGGTTGATGGCAAAACACCAGAACAAATTAGAAAATTAAATATCAGAAAAGAATTTGAAAGTTTAAATATATCTTTGGGTGCAGGGCGTATGAATGGGGTAAATTCTATACTCGGTTTTTTAGAAAATTTATGATAAACTTGTGTACATGAACGAAGACGAAAGAATGTTTAAATTGGGTCTGGCAATGGCTATGTCAGTTTTAATGCTGACAGCTGCATTACAGGTTTGCTATCGAACACAAAACCGTGCACGCACGCAAGTTAATAAAGAAATTGTTAAAACCCAACAAGATATTGCGATTGCAGATGCCAGTTTTTCGGCATATGTTGGAAATGATATTCTTAGAAATATGGTTGTGCGTGTTTATCCACGTTCTGAACCAATCAGTTTTAACAAATCGGTTGCAATAGAAGATTTGCAATAAAAGTTATAAATGTTTGAAATCGGCAAAGATGTTTTGAAAAATGGATTCAAGTCTGTCGGCACAGAAAGTACCGGGCGCAGCCGTATGCGTTTTGTTTATTCTTTCTTTATTATAATATTTGCAATTTTCATAGTTAAAACTTTGTGGGTCGGAATCCAAGGGACTAATAGAACCAGATTGTCAGATGCTGGGGATACTTGGAATGTTGCCAGGGCTGATATTATTGATCGAAATGGTGATATTTTGGCCAAGAATGTAATGTCTGGAAATATTGTTTTACGCACACCACAAATCAAAGATAAAGATGCTGTGGCTGCATTAATTCATCAGGCTTTGCCCGAAGAATACACGTTATCTGCGGCGTTGAGTTTGGCAAATTCATCAAAGCAATTTATTTATGTGAAAAAACTGGCAACAGAATCACAGCGTAATTTAATAACCATGGCAAAGGTCCCAGGATTAGATATAGAAACTATTCAGAATCGTGTTTATCCAAAGCAGCGTTTATTTTCACACATTGTCGGTTTTGTTGAAAAAGGTGGAAATGGCGCGGATGGGGCTGAAAAAGTTTATGACAGTTATCTTCGCGAAAACAAAGATCCATTGCGTTTGTCCCTGGATTCCAGAATACAATCTGTTTTTTATGACCAACTGTCCCTCGCAATGCAAAAATATAATGCAAATTCAGCAATGGGAATGTTGATGAATTCGCGTACCGGTGAAATCATAGCAATTGTTTCACTGCCTGATTATGATCCTGAAAACAGAAATATTGATCCAGAAAGAAATCGTATGTTTATGCCTATGCGTGGTGTATTTGAAATGGGTTCAATATTTAAAATATTTAATACTGCAATGGCTTTTGAAAATGGAATTAATAAAGAATACTATATTGAAAAACCGTTTAAGATTTTAGACAAGTTTGGACGCACAGCCGCCACAATCAGAGACGTTGCTACATTTAAACCTATACGGCCAAGTTTGTCTGTACCTGAAATAATGTTGTATTCCTGTAATCCAGGAAGTGCCCAGATTGCTTTGGATTTGCCGGATGGAACACAACCTGAATTTTTCCATCGTGTACATATGGACGAACCATTAAGTTTGGAATTTGGAAAAACAGAAAGACCTTTGATACCAAAAAAATGGGGACCGGTTGAACGTGCAACAGTTGCTTTTGGTCATGGTATTTCTGTAACACCAATGCATGTTTTGTTGGGTGTTAATTCAATGATTAATGGTGGAATTTATATTTATCCAACTTTACAGAAACGTGATGTCGGAGCAATACATGGCGAACGTGTTGTATCACCGGAAATATCAGCAAAACTTCGTGATATTATGTTTCATATAGCCGAAGAAACATCTGGAAAATTGGCAAAAGTTCCAGGAATAAATATTGGTGGAAAAACGGCTACGGCTGAAAAAAGAATTAATGGAAAAATAGATAGATTTAAAAACCTGACAGCATTTATTGGTGCTTTCCCAATCGAGGCACCCCAATACACAATTATGGTAGTTCTGGACGAGCCTAAGGGAACACCAGAATCCTTTGGTTTAAGAACTGCAGCATGGAATGCTGTGCCGACTACTGGTAAGATATTAAACGATATACTTCCTTTGCTTTTTAGATAGTGCAATGTTTTTATTATTTGGTATAATAATCTTGATAAAAAGAGATTATTGTGAGAAAGATAGTAGAAAAGTCCATGCTGGGAAAGGCGTGGGTTGTGGCTGATAATGCCGCAGACTATGTTCCCAGCGAGAGTGTTGAAGAAAATGTTTTAATAGAAAAAATTTTGAATTCCCGTGGTATATCGGGCAGTAATAGAATTTCAAATTTTTTAAATCCCAGTATCAAAGAATATATGCCTGATCCAAATGTTTTGACTGATATGGACAAGGCAGCTGCTTTGATTGCAGATGCAATTATTCAGAATAAAAAAATTGCAATTTATGGCGACTATGATGTTGATGGAATAACATCTACTGCTATTTTTGTAAAATATTTAAGAGAATTGGGTTTGAATCCAATCTGGCATTTACCAACCCGCGAAGGCGAAGGGTACGGTCTGAATATCGAGACAGTTGAATCGTTTGCAAAACAAGGTGTTGAAGTAATAATTACTGTTGATTGTGGAATCAGCGGTGTGAGCGAGGTTAAACATGCCAAAGAACTGGGTATGCAGATAATTGTTACAGATCACCATTCACCAGACGCAAAGTTACCTGATGCAGATGCGATTGTAAACCCAAAGCGCGCAGATGACAATTCTGGATTATCTTATTTGGCTGGTGTTGGTGTTGCATTTTTAACATTGGTTGCAGTGAACAGAAAACTGCGAGAGTTTGCAAAAACCGAAGACGAAAAAAAGAAGATAGAAAATATAAACCTGTTAAATTATTTGGATTTAGTCGCATTGGGAACTATTTGTGATACAATGCCGTTGATTGGATTAAACCGTGCGCTGGTTTCAACAGGATTAAAGGTTTTGGGTCTGCGAAATAATCTGGGTTTGCGGGTTTTGATGGATATTGCGGGAATAAAAAAACCATCTGTTTATGCGGCTGGGTTTGCAATTGGGCCACGTTTGAATGCTGCTGGGCGTTTGGATTCTGCTGCACCGGCTTTGGATTTATTGCTGACGGATAATGTTTTAATTGCAAATGATTTGGCAAACAAATTGCATAAAATGAATCAAGAACGAATAGATATTCAAAATGCAATTATGATAAATGCAACTGAAATGGCAAAGAAATGTTGCGAATCTGGAAAATTCAGCTTGTTTGTTTGTGGTGATAAATGGCACGGCGGAGTCATGGGAATTATCGCAGGTCGGTTAAAAGACAAATATAATTTACCTTCGTGTGTAGCAACAAAAATTGATGGGATTATAAATGGTTCTGGTCGTTCAATACCTGGGGTTGATTTGGGAAAAATAATTCATGATGCATTGGCGAACGGTGTTATTTCCGAAGGTGGTGGACACGCAGCCGCAGCAGGGTTTACTTTACCAGCTGAAAAAGAAAAAGATTTTTGTAACTTCTTGGAGGATCAAGTATCAAAACAGTTAAATGGTGAAATACCAACCCAAGAAGTTATTGTTGACGCAGAAATTGATGCTGGTGGTGCAAATATGGATATGATTCAAAAATTATCCCTGTTGGAACCATTTGGTCAGGGTAATCCAGAGCCTGTATTGGTGCTGCATGGTGGGACTTTGATTCATGCCTCGGTTATGGGCAGTGGGGCACATTTGCGCGGAATGGTCAGCACCAGCAGTGGAAAACAATTACCATTTGTAGGTTTTAATTTAACAGGAACCCCAGTTGGTGATTTTTTGCTGGACGATGCGAATACAAATACTAAAATAACAATGCTGGGAGAATTAAAAGAAAATGAACATAATGGCAGAATCACAGCCCAGTTTATTTTAGAAGACTTATCTGTGTAATATTAGGATTTATTCATGAAAAAAATATATTTATTATTTTTGTTTTTAACTATGCCTGCGTACGCGGTGGTTGATTCGGCACAGGTTGTAAAAGCTGAAAAATATTTGAATTCAATTACTGGATTGTCTGGGAATTTTACCCAGGTTGCCAAGGGTAAAAAAGATTTGGGAACTTTTTCAATGTTGCGTCCCGGACGCATCAGATTGGATTATACCAGTTTACCGGTTCAACTAATTTCTGATGGTTCAGATTTATATTTCTTTGATAAATCTTTGGATCAAATAACAACTGTACCTTTGACCAGTACACCAGCTGGAATTTTAATCAGAAAAAATATAAATTTAAGAAATTCGGATATTGTTGTTTCTGATACTGCATCAGGCGAAAAAACTTTTTCATTAAAAATGCATATGCGTGATAACGAAGGGGCAGGTAATATGACAGTTGTTTTTGATAACAATCCAGTAAAGTTAAACTCTTGGACGGTTGTTGACGCAACTGGTGTCAAAACTGCGGTCGTATTCAATGATTTAAAAACCAAGACAGATTTTGTAAAAAATTATTTTCAAATTCAACGCCACAAGACAGTTTCTGTTGCTGGTGGGGATTCTTATTATGAATAACAAATTGGAAATTTAAAATGTTCGGAATCGGATGGGCAGAATTTTTTGTAATAATATTGGTTGCGATAATCGTAATCCCAGCCGAAAATTGGCCCGAAGTTGCCAAGTTTTTGGCAAAATGTGTAAAAGTTATTCGTGATTTAATTTGGAAAATATCTGATGCCTCGGAACAGATCAAAGAACAAATAGAATTAGAAAAACCAATAAACGATCTGATAAAAAATACCACAGATGATATGCTGGGTGGGTTTTCATCGGTTCGTCCAAAGAATAAAAAATCAAGTTCTGTAAAAAAGAAAAAATCACCAAATAAAAAGCCGTTAAAATAATGAAGATGACATTAATGCAACATTTTGCAGAACTTCGCAGACGTCTTCTGTGGATATTTCTTATTTTTACAATTGCATTTGCGGTTGGCTGGTTTATTACACCTTTTTTACAAAAGTTGTTAACTGAACCTTTGACATCTGTTTGGCCAGATGGAAAAATGCTTTATACCGGGTTAACGGACGGTATTTTAATTCAATTTTCTTTATCAACAGTGTTTGCAATTGTTCTGACAATTCCTGCTGTTTTGTGGCACATTTGGGCTTATGTTTCCCCAGGGTTACACAGTAATGAAAAACGGGTTATTTTACCGATTGTTATTTTATCACCATTGCTGTTTATTATAGGCGCGCTTTTTGCATTTTATGTAATGTTGCCAGTAACGTTTAAACTGTTTGTGGATATGAATCAGGCTTCACCAGTTCCAGCAATATTAATGCCTGCTGTGACGGATTATCTGAAATTTACGATTGATTTGTTAAAGATGTTTGGAATTGCTTTCCAGATGCCTTTGATTTTAGTTTTATTAAACAAGTTGGGAATTTTACCAAGAGAAACTGTTGTAAAAGCACGCAGGTATGCAATTGTTATAATATTCGTTGCGGCTGCAATATTGACACCAACAACAGATATGGTAACACAGCTTTTGTTGGCAATACCAATGTGCGCGTTATTCGAAATCAGTATACTGTTTATGAAAAAAACACCAAAATCTGAGAAAATTACCGCCTAAGCAATGGTTTATTTGTATTTATTTTTGTGATATAATTTACGGTGTGAAAAAGCTTCTAGGTTTCTTTTGTACAGTGCTTGCGTTGTCGGCATGTGATTTGCAACCAAAAATTGCATCTATTCCGGATTCGGTTGGTGAATTTATTTCTAATCGTTATCCAGCGTTGTTGGCGGATCCAGAAAAACAGCCAGAAATTTATAACTCGGCTGCTGCGGACTATGGTGTTTATGCATCGCCAGAGTTATACGGAAATGCGGATATAGATGATTATATTTTATATTCCAGTGTCGAAGATTATACATTACCACCCCAAGAATCAATTCAACAAAGTCCGGTGAAAAATCAATCTGTAATTGCGCAAAAAACTGTTTCGCCGAAAATCCCTGATGATTATTTAAAAGTTCCTGTTTACAAGTCTGAGCCAGTTGAATCAGATGAAATAACAGTGGCCAAAGGCGATACTGTTTATTCTTTGTCTAAGAAACATTCTTTGTCGGTTGATGAATTTGCAAGTATAAATAATTTACAAAAGCCTTATAAATTATCAATCGGGCAAAAATTGAAAATTGCTAAACAACCACAGCCAATACCAGAAGTGGTCGAAAAACCAGTAGAAAAAATAAATATTGTACAACCTGTTCAAAAACCAGAACCAAAAATAACCAAAGTTGAATTAACAGAAATAACAGTTGGGGCGGGCGATACCCTTTATTCTGTTTCAAGAAAATATTCAATACCTGTTAACGATTTAGCAGTTATGAATAAATTATCTGCACCGTTTACATTATCTGTAGGGCAGAAATTAAAAGTTCCAAAACTGAAAGAAACAGAGGTAAAAGTTGAACCAGTTAAAATAGTAACCGTGGCAAAATCTGGATTAAAGGCAACACCAACAAAGCCAGTTGTTGTTCCAATGGTAATTAAGGCACCTGTATCGACACCAAAGATATCTTCTGACCCGTCTAAAGCATTGCCTTCGATTGCATCTAGATCTTCTTCTAAATTTACTTGGCCAGTCAGAGGTAGAATATTGTCAGACTATGGTGCAAAGTCCAATGGTCTTTACAACGATGGTATGAATATTGCAGCTTCTTCAGGTACCAAGATTGGAGCAGCCGAAAATGGTGTAGTTGCATATGCTGGAAATGAATTAAAAGGTATGGGCAATCTGGTAATTATTCAACACTCTGGTGGATGGATGACAGTTTATGCACATATGGATACTATGTCTGTACGTCGTGGTGTCAGAGTTGTTGTTGGTCAGCAAATCGGAACTGTGGGTCAAACAGGCAAAGTTGAAAGACCACAATTGCATTTTGAAATCCGCAAAGGAACCAAAGCTTATGATCCTTCTAGATATCTGAAAAGATAAGCTTTTTGGTGCCAAAAATACAACGTTGAAATTCAAAAATATTACTCGAATTTTCGGGATGGTTTTGCTATAATTTTCGGGTTACGTTTTCAAAATAAAAAATGGAGTAAAAAATGTCAAACAAATGGGTATATACCTTTGGTGATGGCAAAGCCGAAGGAAAAGCAGATATGAAAAATCTCTTGGGTGGCAAGGGTGCAAATCTTGCAGAAATGAACCTGGTTGGTCTGCCGGTTCCAGCAGGATTTACCGTCACGACCGAGGTTTGTACTTATTATTATGAAAATAATAAAAACTATCCTAATGATTTAAAAGGCCAGGTTGAACAGGGTATATCTCATGTTGAAAAAGTTATGGGTCATAAGTTTGGCGATTTAAAGAATCCTTTGTTGTTATCTGTTCGTTCTGGGGCACGTGTTTCTATGCCTGGTATGATGAATACTGTTTTGAATTTGGGTTTGAATGACGAAACAGTTAAAGGTTTGGCTGAATTTACTGGTGATGAACGTATGGCATACGATTCGTACCGCCGTTTCTTGATGATGTTTTCGGATGTTGTTTTGGAAGCTGATATCGATTTGTTCGAACACACATTGGAACATATGAAAGATGAAAAAGGTTATAAATTTGATAATGAATTAACAGTTGCTGATTTAAAAGAACTGGTTGTTCAATTTAAAAAGATTGGTGAAAATTTAGGTAAACCAGTTCCACAAGATCCTTGGGAACAACTGTATGCAGGTATTGGTGCAGTATTTGGTTCGTGGATGACCAAGAAAGCAGTTACTTATCGTAAGTTGAATAACATTCCAGGTGATTGGGGAACAGCAGTGAATGTTCAGGCAATGGTATTTGGAAATTCAGGTGATGATTCGGCGACTGGTGTATGTTTTTCACGCGACCCTGCAACTGGCGAAAATAAATTCTATGGCGAATATTTAATCAATGCCCAAGGTGAAGACGTTGTGGCTGGTATTCGCACACCACAACCAATGACACATGATAAAAGTGGTCGTGTTTCTTTGGAAGAAGCCATGCCAGAAGTTTTTGCAGAATTATTTGCAGCACGTAACAAACTGGAAAATCATTACAAAGATATGCAAGATATGGAATTTACTATCGAACATAAAAAACTGTGGATGTTGCAGACCAGAAATGGAAAACGTACAGCCGCAGCCGCAGTTCGCATTGCTGTTGAAATGGTAGAAGAAAAATTACTGACCAAAGAAGAGGCAATTTTGCGAGTTGGTGCAGATCAGTTAAATCATCTGTTACATCCTATGTTGGATCCAAAGGCACCAAAGAATATTATCGCAACTGGATTGCCTGCATCCCCAGGCGCAGCAGTTGGTCGTGCAGTATTTTCAGCCAATGATGCCGAAGAATGGAAAAAACGTGGCGAAAAAATTATGCTGGTTCGTATTGAAACCAGCCCAGAAGATATTGCAGGTATGGATGCCGCCCAGGGTATTATCACAGCACGTGGTGGTATGACATCACACGCGGCGGTTGTTGCACGCGGAATGGGTCGTCCATGCGTTTCTGGATGTGCTGATATTAAAATCGACTATGCGTCCAAGACTATGAAAACAACATCTGGTGCAGTTATTAAGGAAGGTGATTGGGTTTCTATTGATGGTGCCAAGGGTGAAATTATCGAAGGTCAGGTTCCAACTGTATCGGTTGAGATGACAGGAAACTTTGGAAAATTGATGGAATGGGTAGACCAGATTAAATCACTGGAAATTCGTGCAAATGCAGAAACCCCACGTGACGCAAAGATGGCGCGCAGTTTTGGTGCCGAAGGTATCGGTCTGGCGCGTACAGAACATATGTTCTTTGACCCATCACGTATCCAAGATATGCGTGAAATGATTTTGGCATCTGACGAAGCAGGTCGTCGCATAGCATTGGAAAAACTGTTACCATATCAAAGACAAGACTTTGTGGACCTGTTCAAAATTATGGATGGTCTGCCGGTTACGATTCGTTTGATTGATCCACCATTGCATGAATTCTTGCCACATACGGACGCTGAAATCAAAGAACTGTCGGATCATATTGGTAAACCAGTTGAATTTATCAAAGAACGCAGCAACGCTTTGCATGAACAGAATCCAATGTTGGGACACCGTGGTTGCAGATTGGTAATCACTTATCCTGAAATTGCTGAAATGCAAACTCGCGCAATACTGGAGGCTGCAATTGAATGTAAATCTGCAGGTGTAAAAGTAATACCTGAAATAGAAGTTCCATTGGTTGGTTCAAAGAAAGAATTGGATATTGTAAAATCTGTAATAGAAAGCACTGCAGAACAAATATTCGCAGCCAAGGGTTCAAAAATTGAATACAAGATTGGTTCAATGATTGAATTGCCACGTGCAGCATTGTTGGCTGATGAAATTGCAGAAATTTCAGAATTCTTTGGATTTGGAACAAACGATTTGACACAAACCACACTGGGAATGTCACGTGATGATACTGGTACAATTTTGGAAGAATATCGTGCTCGTGGTGTTTATGTTGCAGATCCTTTTGTTTCAATTGATCAAAACGGAGTTGGTAAATTAGTAAAGAATGCAGTTGAATTGGGACGTAAAGTCAAAGGTCACAATATTCACATTGGTGTTTGTGGTGAACATGGTGGCGATCCAGAATCAATACAATTCTTTCATGAATGTGGTATGGACTTTGTATCGTGTAGTCCTTTCCGTGTACCAATCGCCAGATTGGCAGCAGCCCAAGCCGCGGTTAAAAAGCCGCGTAAGTAATGTAAAAATAAAAACGCCCCTTTCGGGGCGTTTTTATTATGAGTATAGAAAACTACATACTCATAGAGGGAACCCAAGATGAAACTATATTCCTTTTTCTAATATCAACCATTGTGTAAATTTCTTGTGCCCTTGCCATTTCAGTTTGTTTTATATCCGAGTAAAGCTCGTGTGACATCTGAAGTGTTCTCTTGATAAAATTGAAATGGGTTAAAACTGTACGAGTTGGAGTTGCTTTTTTCGTTACAGATTTAACGGCTGGCCAATCGATTCTTTCATATTTTTCCAGAGATTCTTTTAATTTCTGAACTAACTGTTTAGATACGTCTTCTTTAAGATATAATAAAGTTTGTATTTCCGAATATACAAGGTTTATTTCTTGAACTTTATTGAATTTTTCTTCAAGAAAAAGTTCAACGAAAGTATTTTCTCGAAGTTCTTCGTATGATACACTGTGGTACTTGGAAATTTTTTTATTATTTATATTTGTATCGTTTTTTAGTTCATACTCCTGTTTTATTATTGTTGGTTTAAAGTTAAAAAGTTGTTTTAGTAATACAAAAGTTTTGTTCATATGTTTTCCCTCCTAACATATGACGATAATCCTAGAACCAAGATTTTGATTTGCAATTCAAGAAACACACTTTTATAACTTGACGATGAAATTTTTTTTGTTATTAACAGAGTTTTTTACACTGTATAAAGCCCATTTTCTGCACTTTTCAGAAGATTAGAAAGCGTTCGTATATACAAAAAAAATCGAAAATATTTTTTGTGTATATACAAAATTCAAACAATAATTTTATGATTATATTTTATGTTATGTATTTAGTTTTTCGAGATTATTTTATGAATATTATAAAATGATTTTATATATAAAATTTGTTTTTTAAATTTTATAATTCTAAAAATAAAACCACCAAAATGGTGGTTTTTATTTTCTGGTGGTGGCGTAATCTGCACCAACGTTTCCCATCCCAGAATTTCAAATAACAGGGAATTTACAGGGAATATTTTCATTTTTACCCCATATTTTACCTGTCTTTGTCGACACCAATCTGCCAGAACCTATGTAAACCAAGCCTTCCAAAATCCATACCACCCAAATTCCCTAAAAAATTAACAGGGAATTTATTTTGGGTATCAGGGAAATTTTATAAACCATAGGGTATTTTATATATTTATGCATTATGTTTATTGTGTGATATCAGATAAATAAAATAAATTAATGTAATAATGTTAAATAAAGACCATACAGATTTTTCAAAATGAATAATATAAATTGGGTTATAAATAATTGCTGTAATAAATAATCCGATTGGTAAACTTATTTCTTTATTATTACTATCTATCAATATCCAAACAGACAAAATAAAAATTACTAATCTTAAAATTTGATAATAACCATAAGGTAAAGGTAACAACGCTATACTCAGCAAAATACAAGCCAATATTAAATATGTTTTTTTATTCATTTATTTTGTGCTCACAATCAAGAATTTGCTGCCCAAACTATCAAAAAAACCCCTATAAAAACAACCCAGAACCAAGACCACAAAAACGAATAATTAACTAAGCTTACTGGTGTGCTAAGTTTAATTCTTTTTTCTTTTTTGGCAGCTTCTTTTGTTATTCCGAATGCTTGACTTATATTTGTTCCACCTGTATTAAAAAATACATTTATAAGTGCTTCTGCTACATGTACGTTATCTATATCTTGAAGAGATAATGTTGCCATAAATCCGGATCCATCTTTTGCAGCTATTATAAATTGACCTTGAACAACCATGGTTTTTACTTCGGACCATTTAAAAAACTTTTCTTCGACTGGAGTCCAAGTATTTGTTTTTGCAAGCTTTACTTTATTGTCATAAATTATTTCATATATATTTCCACCACGCGCTAGTTCATTTGCCATCGCAAAAACTAAACGAGGTCCAACAGCCTTCCATAAACAATCCGCAGCCTTTGTCCAATTTGAACTGTGATCCAACCAGTTAATTATTGTTTCATTTTCTGATGTTGAAAATGCCAATAAAGTATCCGTTCCACTATAAACTCCATTCGTGCTTTTTCTTGTAATTCCATAACGTATTGCATTTATGTTTTCTAGTTTACAAATTAACTCTCCGTCTACTTTAATACCATTTGCTGAAATTTCAAAAGAATGGTTGCTCCAAAATCCATTTTGCTCAATCTTGCAAGTTATATCTTTGGCATGTTGCCTATTCTGGTTTTTGATATTTTCTAAATCATTCAGATCTCTTATAGAACGATCATCGACAGAACCAAGTTCTGAAAAAAGTTCTTTTACTTTATAAAGTACTTTTTCCGACAATTCCATCTCGTCTGCTCGAACCAAATCAATGGCACATTCACGGGCTTCATCTGCAACATGTTTTGTTTCCTCGTGCTCTAAACCACGTTGTTGCATACTTACCTGTATAGGTTGCATAATTTCATCAAAATTTTCTAGTTCTTTTAAAAATTCATCTACCAGTCCGGTCATATATGTTTTCGAGCGATTTTTTTTCGACAAACCTGTTTTTATCTTCTGCCGAGACGCTTCAATTGAATCTTCTAGTTTTTGTAGTCCTTTCTGAACTTCCATTGCGTATAAATTGTCTATAAAGCTATCAATTAGACTCAACTTTTGCCCATTTTTTACAGCTTTATTCACAAGTGACAACATGGTTGCTGTAATTTGTTTTTGTGTGTAGTTTTGCAAAAAGGCTTGAATTGTTTTTACACAGGTCAGCTTGTGCTCATGTAAATCTGAATCAACAGCTGCGATATCTGTGATTTCTGAAATACCTGCGACCGCGCGATCTTCATTTAGAATTCTTATAAGCTTTTCTGTATCAATACTTTCGAAATCAACAGCCATCTTGTAAAGTATATCAGAAACATTCTTTTGTGGTATCACCGCTTTTTGCATTATAGATAGCATTGTGGTCACAACGTTAAGACCGGCCAGTGCAGGCAAACTTGAAATAGCGTCCTGTTCTATTATCGCACCATTTAATGATTTTATCAGCTCCAGTGCCTTTTTATTACTTACACCTGGGAGCCATGCAATCTCGGCCATTATACGTTTCCGTGGTGTGGTAAGTATCAATCGCGTCTCTGTTACTACTGATTGATCTAGGCTCAAACTTTTTTCCTGTGACAATTCCATAATTTTCTGTCGGTTATCACGAGGGGTCGCACCTAGGATGTAGAAAGGGTTCTGGAGTATGTTCATGTTATTTGTCTTCTTTTGTTTTTGTTTCTGATGCTGCTGTGAAACCTATCGTTCTTCTTTTTGGTTCTATGTCCGCACTGATTGTTTTTGTCTGCAGGGAGGCATCCATCTCTTCTTGTGATATTTTGCTTTTATTTTTGAATGCTGTCAGACGTGCAGCTTCTTTTACAATGAATGCGATATCCGATCTTGGACGATCAACCAGCGCATCTACAATTTTATCTAATACAATTCCATCTTCCACAGGTAATTTAGCAAGTGCGGTTTCCAGCATTGTTTTGATATCTTCTTTGCTTGGCATACGTACTTCTATCTTGTGATCAAAACGTCCTGTTCGTAAAATTGCAGGGTCTATGTTTTGAAGAAGATTGGTCATACCGACAACCAGCACCTTATTTTTTGCCGCTTCGGGAATCAGTCGCAAAAATTCGCCAACTTCTTCCACCTTATGATCTTGCGAACCTTCACGTTTACCCAAGAAAGATTCCATTTCATCAATTATTACAATTGCTGGTGATGTTTCAAATGCTTTATTGAAAGTTGCTGATATTTTCTGCGCAGTTTGGTGTATGTACGGGCTACCGACACTTCCAGAATCAATTGAATAAACTGGCCAATCCAAGAACTCTGCCAATTTTTCGACCGCGTATGTTTTTCCTGTTCCTGGTTTACCATACAAAATTATCGGTGATGGAAATGAAATCCCCATAGCTTCATATCGTTCGGGATTTAATACAATATCTACAACATTTTCATTAAAAAATTGTTCAAGATATTCTGCACCGGTCAATATAAATTTGTCGCTTTTTTGTTTTACTTTCTCGGTACTGTTAGGTGCACTCTTCGTCACACCTTTTACTGTTGGTACTGTTAATCCGGCATCTTCAATGATTTCTTCAAGATCGCCCATAGAAAAGTTCAAAGTCAAATTCTGTAATCTACGGATTGATTTTGTTGAAACGGGAACACCTCCAGTCAACCAAGTTCCAAGCAACAGTCCATCATCGGTTTCCTGCTGTAATTCTGAGGTTGGAAGTAATCGTGAAAATTGTTCTGTGTACAAAGAATCTTCGAATGAAATATCTGACATAATCTTGCGCGATTCACGAAGTGCGGTGGCAAATGCCAATGCTGTGACTTTATTTACAGCGAAAAAGTTGTAATCAATCGGGGCAAGAATGTATCTGTCTGAAGAAACTAAGAACTTGAACTCTTCTCCCCCAAACTTTATGGTGGTTAAAATAGATTTACCTAGAAGCTTTTTAGATTCCCAAAGAGCGGCCAAATCTGGTCGAACGACCAGCATATTTTGTCCGTCAGCCAATCTATATATCTGCCATTTGTCGCCAACAAAAACCATGGACTTTGCTACCACGCCTTTTGTTGGTTCATATTCTTTCGGGAACCATGGATCTTTTTTCATTGCTTATCCTCTGACGATGTTTGTAATGTCCATATCTTCAATTCCTGAACTGCCACCAACTTGTATCATTGTCATTTCAGCAACCACTTGACGCAGGTGTGGAATGTCATCCTGTTGTATTGCACTTAATCCCTCTTTAACCAGCATATTAAACTTTGGCTTGTCTTGGAACAGAAATGGTTTTTCAGCAAGATGTTTGAATTTTGCGACAATAAACCAGTCCATCTTCCAAAGTACAGACGTAATTTTACTGCCCATTTCGTTTATGAAATCTTCAAATTCATTGGTGTCACGATCAATTACTCGTTTTGCGCTTGTTATCAAATTGTCAAATGCGGACTTGTCAGCTGGTGTGGCATGTTCGCGCAAGGATTTGTTAAAAAAGTCTGTTTTATTATCTAATTCCATCTGTCGTATTTCACGCAAGTGTTTTTTGCGAATAACGGCAAGATCTTTTTTTGCTTGGAATACTTTTTCTTCGGCTTCTTTTGTCTTTTCTGGATCTACTTCGTCTGAGGATATCGATGATGCCTCATCTAGTTTTTGTCTTGTCTTATCTAATTCGGGATCGCTTATATGTGTCGCCATTTCATCAGCACGTAATTTTGTAGACTCTGCGTCTTCTTTAATTGCCTCTGGTGCTTCAGAATAGTCACGTTGTCCTTCTTGGCGCGAATAGAAGTTTCGACCAGAGTTGAACGAGCCACGAATACTTGGTATCGTTATTTCAAGACGTATGTTTCCATCGTCAGACATTTCATATGATAGGTCTATGTCAGCACCTGCAGGGATAACCCCATCGTCAAAATCTTTTCCTGTGATTTTCATAACCCCAACAAGACGATTGTCCAGTATCGGTGACACAATGTCACCTTCCCATATTTTGAAATTCAATGAGCCTGTATCACCAGATTTCAATGTGTTAGCCGCCTTGAATTGCATCTTGCCGCGTTTTGGCAAAGTATCGCCAGAACGTACCATATAATCCAACATCGGTGTTCCGCCAAGTTTATCCAACACTTCAATACCGACAGAATGTGATGCCGGAATAGAGTCGATTGTTGCAGCAGTTCGTGTGATCACAATTTTATTCGGATCAAGTGCAATACTTTCGCCGATTTCGTTAAATAAAAATGCCTTAAAATTGTTTTCGCCAAACTTCGACAGCACTAAGTCTATAGTCACCCCGTCTTTCAATGATAATTTACCCGATGACCACCCAGAGTCGGTGGAATCAATCTGAAATTCAAATTTACCTTTTGTCTTTTCCGGCAGTTTGACTACCAACTTAGTTTTTACATCTGGAGTTCTTGCGATAAAATCAAATTTTACATTTACAACGCCTTGTGCTTCGACAGAGCCACGCATGTTTTTGCGCGACCGATCCTGTGAAGACCATTCTATTGATTCTGCAAATATAGCTGCACCTTCAGCAACTGCAGTCATAGGGTTTACGTCTGTGTTTGCTGGAATCCCTAGTTCGGAAGACACTTTGTCACGTAACGGTTTATAGCAAGTCGGGCCACCTACAAAAACAATCCGCACTACATCATCGGGTTTCAATCCTGCCTTATCTAAGGTTTCACGAACCGCTTTGATTGTTTCATCTATTCGTTCTGAAATCAGTCCGTTATAAGTTTTACGATCTACAGGGATGTCCAAATATATATCAGCATTCTTATCATCTTTTATACGCACCTCATTTTCTGATAGACTGATTGTTGCGTCCTCTTTTGCAGACAAATCTATTTTTGCGCGTTCTGTTGCATATGCAACCAAACGTACCAACGATTTATATTTCGGATCATTCCAAAATTCAGAAGATAAATCAAAGTTCGATCTAAGCCATGGATAAACAACATTTTCCACCAATAGACGATCCAAATCACGCCCGCCACACATTGCTATACCGCCATGACTCTGTAAATTTACATGACCATTGATACTTTCCGCTACAGCGACATCCAATGTGCCGCCGCCTAAGTCATAAACTAGAAAAATCCCATCTTCAGGGCGCGTTTTCATAACGCTCATGATTGCCGCTACAGGTTCTTGCATAAGCGCAACTTTCCCGATACCAGCCATGTTTGCTGCTTGCAGGGTTGCCTCTTTCTGCATCTGATTGAACGCCGCTGGGGTGGTTATAATCGTGCCTATATCGGGATCTTTTTGTAGTTCATCTGGCAGATAATTAAATAAAACTTTTAAGATTTCGGCAGAGCATTCTTCTGGCAGCATTGTCTTGCCTAGGTTCGGTATTTCTATTGGGGTGTTTGTCCCCATCAGCCTTTTGAACCTTACAGCCACGTTATCAGGATCGTTTGGTATATAATCATAAGCACGCTTTCCAACATACTTATTACCACGCTTATCAATGTAAATTGCCGATGGTGTCACATCGGTCTGATCAGGGCTTTTGTAAATACGCACGTGTTCACCGTCATACGAACATATCGCACTGTTTGTTGTTCCTAAATCTATTCCGATAAAATTTTTCATTTCTCTGCCTTTTTTAGAATTGCTGTGCCAGCTTTGATAATTTTGTCACCTTTCATAATAACAGGTTCCAGTATTTGTTCAATTACCAACTCATCTTCCGAACTAAAATCGCCTATGTTGATTGGTGTTAGTGGCATACCCACATCAAAAGGCATATCTTCATATTCCGGAAAAGAGAGTCCTTCACTTTGTAAAAAATCGAGAGCTTTTTTATTAAACCAGTTGAATTGACTTACGTATTTTTGTTGCTCGCTATAATCTTGTTTTGCAATAAGCTTTTTGAATAATTTTGGAAGGCGCCAAATTTCTACTATAAATTCTAAAAATTTATCATTGCCTGTAAAATTTATATTTTCTGCGCTCATAAAACATCCTTATTTCTTGGCACATTTTACTTTAAAATATTTATAAATTCAATATGTTTCAGCTACTTTAATGCTTATTATAAAAACCAAAGAATTCATAACCGGAAACTTTATGGCCGGTTATTGCGACAGCTACTGCTGATAGTGTTTCAAAAGTATCCATTTTATACATAAATTTGTTTTCTGAAATCACTGTCACAATGTATTCTTTTCCTTTGTATTTTTTCGTAATTCTTGTGCCTGGTTTTATATAATATTTTGTTTTAATTGAACGCTCGATACAACCATCTGGGTCTTTTAAATACTTATTCAATTTACTTAAATGCTTTTGTTCTATCTTATAACCTGTAACTTTACATTGTGCCATATATTGCTGTTGCTTTTTATCCATATCTTGCCTCTTTTACATACATACTAATGCTTACAAAACCTTATAAATCAAGTGTTTTAACGACTTGACTTCGCGTCCCAACAGAGCGTAAATGGGCATAATCAAAAGGATAAATATGGCAAATGTAAGATGTGCAATTTATGTGCGTAAGTCCAGCGAGCATGGCCTGGATCAGGAATTTAATTCATTGGACAACCAGGAACAAGCCGCTAAGGCATACATTATGTCCCAGACGTTCCAAGGTTGGGAATATATTAAAACTTACAGTGATGCCGCGATTTCTGGTGGAACAATGGTGCGACCCGCTTTACAAGAAATGCTGACTGATATTCGTAGTGGCAGAATTGACTGCGTTCTGGTTTATAAAATTGACCGATTGTCGCGCAGTATTTTTGACTTTAAAAGTATGATGAAAGAGTTTGATAAACATAATTGTAATCTTGTCAGTATCACACAAAGTTTTGACACCAATAGCGCCATGGGTAAATTAACGCTGAATATGTTACTGTCGTTTGCAGAGTTTGAACGTGAGGTTGCTGGCGAACGTATACGCGATAAAATACGCGCAACCAAGTCCAAGGGGATGTGGGTCGGTGGTAAGCCACCAATGGGGTACGATATAAAGTTTCACAAGCTGGTACCGAATGAGTCAGAGATTCCAATAGTGCGGAAAATATTTGAAACCTATCTGGAATCATCATCTTTGTCTGATTGCAGATTACGTTTAATTGAACAAGGGATTTATGGTAAAAAATGGATTACAGAAAAAGGAAAAACTATTGGTGGCAACATTATGGGCGTATCAATTTTACAAAGGTTTCTGACCAATCCTATATTTCTTGGTAAATTACCAAATAAATCCAGTGGTGATATTTTTGAAGGCGAACATCCTGAAATACTTGATATAGAATTATTTAATAATGTTCAAGAAAAATTAAAAAATAATAATAATCGTGGTGATGCAGTTTGTAAAAGAGCACCATCTTTATTAAATAATAAAATACAAACAACTTCGGGTACGGTGTTCAAGAATTCATCTGGGCGTAAAGGTATAAAACAATACAAATATTATCGCGCTGGCAAGCATTCTATTCCAATGGGACATATTGATAAAATAGTATCTGACACTGTGCGGCAGTTTTTAGATTCTGATATGAACTTTCTGCCATCTGAAAAGCGTCTGATGTTTAAGCAGATTAAATATACGGAGGCAATTATAAACCCAATGATTGATAAGATTATTTATCAAGACCATAAAATCACGATTTTTATAAACTCTGATGATTTGAAGTATTTGGATATATTTACAGATAAAAATTATATGAATGCATTTAATAATCAAATGGAAAATTGCTATTTAACAGATGATGAAAAATATATTGTGATTGAAACAGAAATAAGTATCGCCAGTACCAGTTCAATTATCTATAAACACCAATGTGGTGAAAAATTAATAATGACCAAATCAGAAAATAATAACACACTGGTACGAGCATTGGCATACGCCTGGAAGTATAAACGTGAAATTGAGAATGGAATGTCCGTCCGAAAACTTGCCACCAAAATGGGTCGCGACCATCGAACGGTTTATAAGTATTTAAATCTTTGTTATATGTCACCAAAGATTATAAACACGATTATGTCTGGCAACGCACCAGCCACCATAAACCTGCAAACATTGTTTGATATAGCAAGTAAGTACGAAAAGTTCAGTGAGCAAGAGATTGAATTTTATAAATAATAGTTTTATACTTGATACAAAAAGGTAAAACTATGAAAGATTTCCCAGAAACATTAGATGAATACGGTATAGAATTACGTCGTATTAAACCAACTTTTGAACTTGCAAAAGAAGTTTTTGAAATTGTAGAAAGAAATCGTGAATATCTTGGATATTGGCTACCTTGGGTTGCAAGAACAAATTCTGTAACAGATGAATATGATGGTCTATCACACGTTTATAACAAAGAGTGGACATACTTAATATTTAAAGATAATAAAGTTATAGGATCAATAGGCTTTGTAAAACGAGAAGAAAGTAAAAGAAAAGTTGAGATTGGATACTGGTTGGATAAAAAGTTTGGCGGTAATGGTATAATGACAAATGCTGTGAAAATTTTAGAAAAAGCAGTGTTCGAAATTGATGGTTGGAACAAAATTGAAATCCATTGTGACACGAACAATATAAGCAGTCAAAATATACCTAAAAGATTGGGTTATAACCTTGATGGTATTTTAAGACAGGACTTTCCCTATCCAGATGGAAGAATTGGAGATACAATGGTATTCTCAAAATTAAAATCTGAATTTGTTAATAATTAATAATCTTTATATTATTTATAAATAATATTACCAAGTGTGACTATCAGAATATGGGCAGTGGATAGATTTGGGGATATATCTGGTATATTTACTTGATACGTATCCATACCATAGTCAAAATCAATAAAAAATCCCGCAGTTTTGCGGGATAAATTTAACTAAATTATTAAGTAATTTCAATTACTTAAACCACTGGTGGGCGCGTGGGGATTCGAACCCCAGACCCACTGATTAAGAGTCAGTTGCTCTACCAACTGAGCTACGCACCCGGGTCATAATATAACTAAAAAGACCTGCTGATTATATATATTTATCTAACAAAAGCAAGCTTTTTTGCTTATTATTCCGGGTGTTATGTTTTTTAGTCCTTGGATTTCAGACCTTTTATTTGTTCAGCATAAACCTGGTTAAATCTATTTGTGGCACTTTTAATCAACTTTCTTTCGTCATCGCTAAGTTTTCTTGTTAAACCTACTTTTTTAATATCCCTGATTGCTGACATATCTATTGTAAAAATTTCGTCAGGGGAAAGTTCGGAACCAGAATTTTTTGTTTTCTTTAAACTTTCTTTTGCTGCGTTGGTGAATTTCTTGATTTCTTCTATATCTTTTATCACCAAATTTATAAGTTGTTCTGACTGGTTTAGCAATTTGTCATCAGAATGGATTTCCATTTTTGTTGCTTGCTGGAACCTAGCACAGTCTAAATTGAATTTTAAGGAAGCTTTGATATAAGATATAACAATATCTATATCTTTCTTGGTGGAAAATGTTTGATGAACTTTTTTTAGAATATTCATGTCAATCTCCTTGGTTCATTGAACATTGTAGAGCTATTTAATAGCTTTTCAAGTTTATGAAAAAAATCCTTTAAGAACAAAGTCATATTTGCTAGGATTTTTTCGGAGATGAGAAAAATAATTGTATTTTTAATTATGGTACTCATAATATTGCCGGCCTTTTCAGAAGAGCCGGATTTTATTGATGGCCCAGTAACCGGGGTAAAATATAACATTTTCAAGGATACAATTGTTGGCAATAATGGTTCTATTTATGTAAAAAACCTGTATATAAATAATTCCTTGAACTTTTATAATATGGGTAGAATTAACGGAGAAATTGATATAACCGATGGGTGTAATTTAGTTTTGGAAAACAGTGGAAGTATTTCAGGAAAAATAAATGTTGGAAATAATTCAACTTTAACCCAGGTTATAAGATCAAATTCTGATATTTCTAAGTTATCAACAAATAATTATAAGTATTCAATTCTGATTAATAACAGTGACAATATTAAGTTTTCTGAAATATTGTCTATATCAGGCGGCGCAGGTAAGTTAACACTCAGTAATGCTTATATTTACCTTGATAAAAGCATTTTAGTTTCACCACAAATAGAATTAATTGGTGAAAATAGATTAAAATTAGACAATAGATATGCTTCAGACGGAAGTTTACTGCTTGCCAATGTTTCAGGCAGCGGGGTTATAAGTGTTGATGTTGAAGGTTTAGAAAGTTTATACACAGCTACTACAATTCGCAAAGATGATAATATTTATCTTAGTATTGACCGCGAAACCGATTATCAAAAAGTTTTAGGTAAATCACGTGGAATTATGATTAATAATTTACGAATCAGTTCGCACTATAATTCTTTGGTGCAGGCAATGGACCGAGAGAGCAGTACCGCAGGGCTTTATGAACTTATGAGACGGTCGGTGTTATTTAATCCTATAAATTTAATAGACCCAATAAAGACATTTAATAATTTCGAAACGAATAATCCAAACACATTTAATGATTCTGCATCTAATGGTTTCGAAGCACTTTACATTTCTTCTTCGGACGGATTGGGCTTATACGGTGGAAAAATGTCTTTTTCAACATTAATAACAGACCAAGACTTCGTTTTGTCTGTATATGCTGGTAAGTTTGAAAATAATAACGATATTAACAACTTTTCAGGCTTTTTGTATGGAGGAAATATTCGTGGGTATATCAAAAATGACAATTTGTGGTTAAAATCGGTCGTTGGAGCAACTTTCGCTTCATTTGGAACAGATATGATTTTTGATGGTGACAAAGTTGTTTATAACCCAAATGGATCTTCGGTTTATGGAACTGTTGATTCGGGCATAAAGTTTGACTTTTTATCAGATTTTTATTTTTCACCATTTATTGGAATTGGTGGGGATTACCAGAAAGTTTTGCACCAATCCGATTCGAAAATATCAGGGCGGGGCGGCGGAATGATTGGACGTAGTTATGAAATGTTGGGTATAAAAAATGATTATCAATTATTTGGGATATTACAGACAAATAATATTCAGACCTTTGGCGCCAGAGTGAACTTTTGGTCCATTGAAGACATGGCAGGTGCAAACTTATCTTATTCTGTGAATCATGATAAATACAGAACCAGCCAGAAAATCAGTGTCGAACTAAATTTTATTTTTTAACAAATTCCCCACGCAGAGAAGATTTGTTTCCTGCGGTAATTTTTATTTCAGCCAGTTCAGGAACATTATGATCTGGTTTAGCAACAATGCATTGCTGCATGTATGGGGTACGGAATACCAAATGTTTACCGCTTTTATCTGGGCCTTCGCACAGGCATTCAAAAGTCTTACCAATACAAGATTCGTTAAATTCGCGTTGAATATCGTTCAAATATCCATCCAATATTTTCAG
The DNA here is from genome assembly GCA_965231035.1 of uncultured Muribaculaceae bacterium. Taxonomy (GTDB): domain Bacteria; phylum Pseudomonadota; class Alphaproteobacteria; order Rs-D84; family Rs-D84; genus JAFGMC01. The sequence goes on along the minus strand of OZ246409.1, from coordinate 394,235 downwards.
CCGCTCGCGTTTTATATTTTCAGGAACTTGGTTCGGCATTGTTGCTGCCAGTGTATGGGGACGGGGTGAATATTTAAAAGAATACGAATTTATGTATCTGATTCGCTTTACTATGTCCATTGTTTGTTCAAAATCCGAATCGGTCTCACCCGGGAACCCAACAATAAAATCGCTTGATACTTGAATATCAGGTCGAATTTCTTTTAATTTATTAACTATATCTATATATAGATTTAAGGAATATAGACGATTCATTCTTGTCAATACATCAGAAGACCCACTTTGTATAGGCAAATTCAAAAAAGGCAGTAATTTAGGCTCGGATCCGAACAATTTTATCAAATCTTCTGTCATTTCTGTTGGGTAACTGGATGTAAATCTGATTCGTTTGATGGAATTTAGCTTTGCTGTTAAACGAATCAGGTCCGAAAGTCTGTAATTTTCGAATTTATAGCCATTAACATTCTGTCCCAGAAAGCAAATTTCAATTGCACCAGTGTTTGCCGCGATCTCAACATCTTGCATAATGTCGTCAAATGGGCGTGAAAGTTCGCGTCCACGTGTGTATGGAACAATGCAATAAGTGCAACAGTGGTTACAACCTTCTTGGATTGGAATATATGCAACTGCATCGGATTTATTCATTTGTGGCAATTCATCGAATTTTTCCAAGCCACCAAGGTCAATATTAAGCAGCTTTAAATCCGGATTTTCCAAAATTTCTGGCAATTTATGATAACTCTGTGGTCCCAAAACAAAATTTAAATCTGGAATACGACGAAAAGCATCCGCACCCGATTCGCGTGCGACACAACCAACAATTCCAAATATGGCATTTGGTTTTTTTGAATCGCGTATGCGACCCAATGCACTGAATACTTTGTTTGATGCCTTTTCACGAACACTGCAGGTGTTTAAAATAATTAAATCGGCGTTTGGCATATCATCTATTTTCTGCCAGCCGTTTGTTTGCAACATATTTGCGATACGCTGTCCGTCATAGACATTCATTTGGCAGCCAAAAGTTTGGATAAAAAATTTTTTCATTATTTTATTTTTTGACATTTAACTATTCTTTGCGGGATTGTGAACCAAAAATCTTTTTCAGAAATATGGAAGTTTGGCCTATTTTTTTCTGGAATATCTAAAATCTTGTTACGTATAATTTCCAACTGCTCTAATTTTGTCATATATCTTTTAGTCAATAAATCTTTACTAACTAATAAATTTCTAGAATTTGGATTTGATAATAATTTCACATTACCGAAGATTGTTTTATGTAATGTTTTAAATTCTGAAATTGTCTGCATTTTTATAGCTTTTGGCAGTACACTATATATATTCCGAATCAGGTTTGTCTCCAAAAGGGTAGGGAAACAAGATTGAAAATCTATAATATATCCGGAATATTTTAATATTCTATATGCTTCACATATAACTTTTTTTTGATTTTCATAGTTTTCTTCATAATGAAGAGTGTTTCGCATAACTACAATATCAAAAGATTGGTCACGAAATGGTAAATTTTTATTATCAGAACATATCCATTTTATATCAGGTGCTTCCTCTTGATTTTTTTTAATAAGCTCATCTAAGCAATCAACCCCATAAAAAATTAAGTTATATAACTTATTATTTTCTTGAGATTCTATTTTTTGTTTTATATTTTTTATAATAATTCCTGTACCTGTACCAAGGTCGATAATCCTAAGATCTTTTTTTGATTTTTTTATTAATTTTTTTACTGTTTTTTGAACAGGGTTTATTAAATCAGAAATAACAGAAGGGTTTTTAAAAAAATCCCATTTAAGGAAATTTTCTCCTTCGGCCTGTAAATCATTTTTTTTATCAATCATTATATATCCATATTTTAACTAATTATCAGAACTGATTTTACACAGTTAATTTTTTAATAATTTTTTTTAACATCTCTCTCGAAATTTTAATTTTGGTACAAATTTATTAAGCGATTTATAACAGTTTCCCATATTTTGCTTGTACTCTGGCGCTGTTAAGTAAAATTTATTGATGTTAGCAAAACCATAAAACACCCAATCTGGGTTTAATCTGGTATATAAAGGTTTTTTCTGGGATTTTTTAATTGTAAAAGCCCCGCTAGAAAGAAGTAGTATCAAAAAAATAGTCACACTAGAAAGTGCAGGTTGTACGTCAGAATTTTGTATTTCAGAAATGTTCATATTATTTCTTGTGTATATTTTCTGTAATTTCTAGGAGTTTTTTGATTCTATTTATGGCTTCTTTTGCTTCTTTTAATTCAATAAAGACTTTTTCACCAGAATAGTTATTATACCAACCGTTGTTTCTAATTGCCTCTTTATAATGTCTTGTTTTACCATTTAACAATGCATTTTGAACCTTCCAGCAATCTTGGCCTTTATTTGGTTCTTTACCACAATCTTCACAAAGCTGAGCCGAGAAAAACTTTTGTAAGTCCGGCTGATTTTTATCAAAAGTATAAGGACAGGTTATATCTGGCATTTTTTATCCTTTTTTAGCCTAACTTCTCTCTCAGAATTTTATTCACAGTTTCGGGATTTGCGGCACCATTTGTTGTCTTCATAACGGCACCCACAAAGAATCCAATTAATCCTATTTTTCCAGCTTTATATTGTTCAACCTGGGATGAATTTTTGGCGATGACATCATTCACCGCAGCAACAATTGCACTTGTATCTGACATTTGTTTTAATCCGAACTTATCAGCGATTTGTTTTGGTGACCCAGATTCGCCATCCAACATTTTGATAAATATGTCTTTGGCCATTTTTCCGTTTATATCGCCGTCGGAAATCATATCTACCAATTCTGCCAAATCTGAAGGGGTAATTATCCGCATAGATTCATCACGTTGTTCCGATTCGTCCAAAACAAAGTTTTCCGGGTGTGCAAAAAGTTCTGAAATCATCCAGTTTGCGATTGCCTTGGCACGTTCTGGTTTATTCCCCAGGGCAGATTCAAACCATTTGGAAATTTCTACGCTTTCGGTTAAACGAGCCGAATCATATTCTGATAATCCTAGTTCGCCAATGTAACGTGCACGACGTGCAGATGGTAATTCGGGTAAAGTGCCACGTATGCGTTCAATTGTTTCATCAGTAATAATTAATGGCAATAAATCCGGATCTGGAAAATAACGATAATCCAAAGCATCTTCTTTGCTGCGCATTACAGATGTTGTACCGGAATCTTGGTTATAATGCATAGTATCTTGGGAAACAGTACCGCCTGATTCCAGGATTTCTATTTGACGACGTGCCTCAAATTCAATAGCTGTTTTAATAAATTTAAAAGACACCATATTTTTAGTTTCGGTGCGGGTACCAAACTTTTTTTCACCAACGCGACGTACAGAAACATTAACGTCCGCGCGCATTGAACCTTCTTCCATATTTGCATTTGATACACCCAAGGCGCGTGCAATGTCACGAATTTCACGCAGGTATTTTTCTGCTTCATCGGGACTGGTTATATATGAATTATTTTCTGGGTTTTTTGTATCCAGGAAAGTAACAATTTCCAGCAATGCAACACCAGTACGATTGTAATCAGCCATTGATTTGGTTGGATGTGCATCATGTTTTAATTTTCCAGCATCTTGTTCCAAGTGTGCACGTTCTATAAAAATCTTTTTTGGATTACCATCATCGCCAATAATTTCAATATGACCGCGGCCGACAATTGGCGGTTCTTCGGCTGGTTGTGAAATCTGGTATCCTTGGGGTAGGTCAGGATAAAAATATTGTTTACGTGCAAACTTGCTGCGTTTAGAAATCTGGGCATTCAGACCCAATCCCATACGAATCGCTTGTTCTACACAAAATTCATTTAAAACCGGCAACATTCCGGGCATAGCGGCATCCACAAAAGATACCTGAGTATTGGCAGGAACCGATGGGTTATAGTCAGCAGAAGCTCCGCTGAATAATTTGCTGCGGCTTGTAACCTCTATATGGGTTTCTAATCCAATAACCAGTTCCCATTCACCAGTCTTTCCGTGTATTGTGTATGTCATAACTTATTTTCCTTCTAATGGATTTTTCTTAAAATATTCTACAACTTTATCTAAATAATCTTCAAAGTTTTTACGATTTCGATAAAGTTCGCGAATTTTATTCTGATAAAGAACAAGTTCTTTATATCCAATATCCCAAACGCTTGTTGGGGAAATATCTGTTTGATAAATTCCAATGGTTGCTGTCAATTCAGAAATTCCCCAAACATTAAAATCGTTAATGACTTTTTTTGAATGCTTTTTACGTATATCAATAAAAGTTTGCGAAAGCATACTTTCCCAAATAATATCCCGAATCATATGTCCAGTTTTGAATCTTTGAAGATATTCAAAAGCGTTAATTGAAATATTTGTACCAGACCAATTACTGATACCGCCTGTTTGTATGTTAAGCCTGATCGAGTAAGTTGGCATTTTGTGCCCTAAGATTCTTTCAATTTTTTCTTTATAAAAAGGACTATTTTTTTTCCAAAACTTTTTATGAAATTTTAAAGATTGTTTTAATTCTGCACTGAATTCTTTATATTTTTGATGTAAAAAGAATTTAAGTTCTGGGCAATCTTTTCCATATTTTACCTTTGATGCTATGTCAGCGGGGATTCCATATTGGTCTGCACGATTAACAGTATTGCTGGCATCTTGACCACCAAGCATGCCAAGTAAAGTTCTATATTCGCCCAATTCATCTAGGTAAAATTTAAACAAATTTTTGCCAAACATTTTATAATTCTTTTTTTTTATCCTATTAAACTAGTTATATCAACTTTGTGATATTGTTTCTTTTCTAACATGTTGTCAAAGTTTTTTATACGTTCTGGCATAGTCAGGTTTTTATCAATGGATACATCAAATTCATTGAATTCGTATATTTCCAGATGTGATTTTTCAGCTTCCGTTAATAAATTGAATTCATGAACATTTAATATTTCTTTTTCGCCTTCGTAAAAATATTCTTCACGAGTGTCTAATTGGAACCCGTCACTGTTGATTTCAAATACAAAAAACATAGGATTTATATTATGTTTGAGGTTTTGAAAAATTATCTTGTTATTATTAATCCACAACATACCATGTCCTTTTAACAAACTGGTAATTGCAAATTTCTTGGCATAATCAAAATCTGGTGTAGCAAAAACAGCAGATATCTCGCACTTTAAATCTGAATCAAAAGACTTGCATGGGTGCATAATGTCACCCTTTGATAATTTTGTCGCACTTCCATGATAAATAATTTTTGACATACTTGGCATTCATTTTTCCTTGATTTTTATAATCCTGTGCTTTATTATCAAATCCGTTCTGTTTTCGGCTGGGTAGCTCAGTTGGTAGAGCAAGGGACTGAAAATCCCTGTGTCAGCGGTTCGATTCCGTTCCCAGCCACCAGACCTTAAATCGCCATCCTTGGCGGTTTTTTTATTTTCCCATAACCTTGCTTGGTCTGTTATCTAGACTTGCAAATTCTTCAATATGTTTTGCCAATTGCAATACGCGCATATCGTCAAATTTGTTTCCTACGACCTGCATTCCCAATGGCAGACCATTTTTCGCCAATCCGCATGGAACACTGCATGCTGGAATTCCAGCCAGATTCATTGCAACTGTGAACAAATCCAAAGCATAATATTCCAATGGTGTTAAATCTGAATCCAAAGGCAGGGCAGTTCCGGCACTAGAAGGACATACAATCAAGTCACATTGTTCAAATGCACGATTGAATGCGTCCGCAATCAGTCTGCGAACACGAGCCGCCTGCATAAAGTAAACCTCGTAACTTTCGGATGACAGCACGGCGGTACCAACAATCATGCGGCGTTGGACTTCTTCGCCAAATCCAGCCGCACGGGTTTTCTTATAGGTATCTATTAAATCTTTGCCGGGAACCCGCAATCCATAACGCATACCGTCATATCGTGCCAGGTTAGATGATGCCTCGGCCGGGGCAATAATGTAATAAGCCGCCAAAGCGTCCAAAATGTTTGGAATTGAAACCGATACAATTTCTGCACCTGATTTTTTCAAATCTTCAATTCGTTCATCAAATAATTTTTTCATGTCAGCGGATATTTCAACAGAATCAAATTCTTTGATTACGCCGATTTTTAACTTATTTAATCCGCCTTTCGGTAATTCATCTTTTACATAAAATCCAGCATTTGCCGATGTTGAATCTTTTTCATCATATCCAGCCATTGCTGACAATAATAATGCTGTGTCATCAACAGTTCTTGCGATTGGACCCGGTGTGTCCAGACTGCTTGCAAATGCGACACAGCCCCAACGTGAACATAGTCCATATGTCGGTTTCATTCCGACTAATCCAGTGATTGCAGCAGGAAAACGAATTGATCCACCGGTATCTGTTCCGGTTCCACCAATTGCAAGTCCTGCGGCAACTGCGCTGGTTGTACCACCGGATGATCCACCGGCGGTTAATTTATTTTCAATTTGATATGGACTGACTGGGGCCCCGAAAAAACTGGTCTTGCTGAAAGTACCCATTGCAAATTCATCCAGATTTGTTTTTCCTAATAACACAGTACCGGCATCAATAAATTTTTGTGAAACAGTCGATTCATATTCTGGAACAAAATTTTCCAATATTTTTGAGGCAGCTGTTGTACGAATACCACGTGTGGCAAATAAATCCTTCATTCCAATTGGAATTCCATCCAGTGGCAGTGGATTACCAGCATCATAACGTTTATCAGATTCAGCCGCATCAGCCAAGGCACGTTCAGGTGTCAAAGTAATATAACAGTTTAATTTGTCGCCAAATTTTTCAATTCGGTCCAAATAGGCACGTGTCAGTTCGGTCGCAGTAATTTCACGCGATTTTAATTTATGTAAAGCTTCGGTAATTGTCAGGTCAGTTAAATTTTTCATTTTATTCATCCATAACTTTTGGAACGGCAAAGTATCCTGTGCGTTTGCCAGCGTCATCTGGGGCATTCTTTAACAACAAATCACGAATGTTTTCCTGTGTGACGACATCTTCGCGGCGTGGCAAAGAATGTTCAACCGGTGACAACATAGGTTCAACACCATGGGTATCAATTTTTTGTAATTTATCCAGCCATTCAATCACTGAATCAATTTTCATCGCTTCCAGTTTTTCATCAGGAATTTCTATGCGGATAAGATGGGCAAATTTCTGCAATTGTTGCTTGCTAAATGACATTGTTGGTCCTATTATTAAAAGTATGACGAATTATACAATGATTTCATCAGATTTCAAGGACTTTCCAAGCATAGGTCGACTGTTGGGAATTGATTGGGGTGCGCGTCGGGTTGGATTGGCGGTTTCGGACGAAAAACAAGAATTTATCTTTACCAGACCCCAGATTGTGGTTGGTAAAGAGTCTTTGGTAGAAAAAATTGTAAAGACAGCAGGTGAAGAAAAAATCGTTGCAGTTGTAATTGGGTTACCAATCAGATCTGATGGTTCTGAATCGGACACAACAAAACAGGTCAGGGAATTCGCACAAAGTTTATCCGATAAATTAAATTTACCGATTTTTTTCACAGAAGAAAATTTAACCAGTTTTGAAGCCGAAGAAAATTTGCGTGGCGATAAAAAACTGAAACAAAAATTGGATTCTGAATCAGCCAGAATAATTTTGGAAAACGCAATTGCACTGGCCAGAAGGAATAAATAAAAAAGAAAATAAAATGAACATAATTTATTTACAAAATGATTTGTCGGATGCGCAAGTTGTGGATTTGTCTAATACCACTGATTTGGCCGTTGATACAGAATTGACTGGATTGGATGTCAAGGGTGATCATTTATGTTTGGTGCAGTTACGCGCCCGCGACAGTGATGATTTTTATCTGGTACAAATTCGTGATAACCAAGAATACCCAAATTTGAAAAAGGTTTTATCTAATCCAAAAATTACAAAAATATTTCATTATGCCAGAATGGATATACTGATGATTTATAAAAGATTAGGCGTGTGGACAATGCCTGTTTTTTGCACAAAAATTGGTGTCTTGCTGGCACGTCCGAAAAAAAGTCATGCACTTCACAATGTATTGCGTGAGTTATTTAAAATTGAAATGGACGGGTCCGAGACTTGTTCAGACTGGACCAAAAAATTGACCAAGAACCAGCAAAAATATGCCGCCACAGATGTTTTATATTTGCATATGCTGAAAGATTATCTGACCGACGAATTGCGTGATAAAAACAGATTTGATTTGGCAAAAAAATGTTTTGAATTTTTACCAACCCGTTGCTCGATTGATATGGATTGGGGTGAACGTGATATTTTTGGATATAATCCAAAGTAATAAAAAATCCGCATTTTTGCGGATTTTTTATTCATCACGTTTATCTGGGATTTCGCCATTTGCAGAAAGCAATACAGCAATCCATCTGGTTGAATCAAATTGTGCAGTAATAATAAATGTTGCCACTAATAGAGGTACGCTGAAGAACATTCCGCCAACACCCCACAGCATTCCCCAGAAAACCAAGTTTATCAAAATTGCTAATGTGGAAAGGTTCAATGTTTTTCCAGTCAGCTTTGGTTCCAAGATGTTTCCCAAAACAATTTGTAATCCGATTAAACCACCCGCAGTCAGGATTGGTAAATTCATAGTGTCTGCAGTTATCAAAGAATATAAAATAGGCAGCGAACATGCCACAATTGCACCAATTGTTGGAATATAATTCATAACGAAAACCACAAACGCCCAAACACCTGCAAATTCCAGACCGATATGGCGCAGACAGAAATAAGATAATATTCCAGTAAAGGCGGAAATAAATGTTTTCATAAACATATATTTTTTCATATTCTCGTCAATGCTGGTCAGAATATAACGCATTTTTTTAGATTGAGTTTTGTTTGGAAACAAAGAATCAAATTTTTTTGCAAATGTGCTTTGTTCAACAAACATAAAGAATATATAAACCAAAACCATACCAAGTGTTGTAACTAAACTTGCCGCAGAAGAGCTTAGGCTGGTTACTATATTCGACATATTTGGCAATGTTTCTGGGTTGAAAGAAAACCCAAAGAATCCAAAGATATAATCGCCCAGGGTTAATAATTTTTGCTGGATTTCAGGTAGTGCGACAATTAATTCTGAGAACATAGGTCGGATTTGTGTAATGAACAAATATGTTAAACCGCCAAAACTTACAATGGCTAGTATTTTTGAAATCCAATCAAAAACTATACAAAATTTTGGAGTCTTCTTTATGTCCAATTTTTTGCATGGCATGGCCTTTCTGTAATATGCTGAAATAGAATTTATTAAATACCATATGAATGCTGCAACTAAAATCGGTATAAAAATGGTTCTACCCAACCATAAAATAAACACAGCACCAATGAATAAAACAAGACCGTTCATCTCTTAATCCTTAGTAAAATTATTCCCAAAAAACTATTTAGTTGGCTTTGTTGTTGTAACCTGGACAGTTTCTTGCTGGATTTGAATTGGTTGTGTACTTACTTGGAAAGTCATATAACCAATAATTCCAAGAACAACAACAATATTCAAAACTGCAACAAAAGTTGAAAATGCCCCACCAATAGATTTGCGGAATTTGCTGACCCCTTGGAACAATAACCATATGCCAAATATTGCAGTCAGGAAAATTGTTAATCCAGTAGAATAAGATTCAAACATCAATCCAAAAAATATTGCAGTGAACAGAAATACAATCAAAGAATTAATAGGCTTTGCGACAACCCAATTTGTAAATCTGGCATACCATTTTGTTTTGATTTCTATCACAGGGGTTGATTTTTTTTCTTCTGGTAATAAATATCCTGTTGCCCAGAAAATAGTGAATGTAAAAGGCAAAGAAAGAAGAACTTTCCATTTTGGTACACCCATTGTTACTGCGCGGTTATAAGTGGCGTACAGGTTTGCAATCAACAGACCAAATACATACAGATATCCCAAGATTCCCAAAATAGCAGTGATAAAGAATAACACCATAGAAGAATGCTGTAACCACATTGCATAAAATATAAGAGATTGTGTGCTGTTTGCTATTAATAATGTGAATCCAACAAACACGATAAAGTATATCATTGATAATCCGTTATCAACAGCAACAAAACTGTGTCTGTCTAGTTTGTCTTTTGGCAACCAACTAATAAGTTTATAAGCGGCAAAAAACAAAGAAACAAGTACAAGTGTTAGGAAAAACAAAGGAGGTATTCCAAATCCGGCACCGAAAATTCCGCGTGCTAAAAGGTAAATAACAGAAACACCAAAAATCAATCCAAATGACAAGAATGCGAATTTAACAGGTTCTTTGAAAAACCATGATGCCAGTTTTGATTTTGTTGAGTCGACAATTTTCTTTACCATCTTGAAATCCTTTGGTTTATTTACATTTATATTATATCACAAGTTCACCAGATGACAAAGTAGTTGTTTCTGATGGATTTACCATTTCTGTGAATTTATCTTGGTGGCTGATAAATAGGAATGTTGTCTTTTTCATTTCTTTTATTACGTCCACGATAAGCTTTTGAACGGATTTATCTGCACCAGAATCTGGTTCATCCAATATGGCCAGTTTTGGTTCTGTAATCATCAGTCGCAGTAACATTAGCTTTTTACGTTCACCACCTGAAAATCCAACGTTTATGCTGCGATTCAACCATGTTTTTGGAATATCTAATTTTTCCCGCATAGTTTCCAAGTTTGTCAGAAATTCACCCATGGAAAGTTCTTTACCGGTTTGAAAATGTCGATGTGCTGCCGCAGAATGTTTCAAAAAGCTCATAACAGTCAGACCCGGAATTTCGGGAACATTTTGTGCACCCAAAAATATACCCAAAAGTGCACGTGTGGTTGCGTTTTCATTTGTTATGTCACGACCGTCAAAAATTATTTTTCCATTGTCTATTTTATATTCAGGGTTCCCAGCAACTGTTTGTACCAGTGTAGATTTGCCACTGCCGTTATGACCAGTCAACAGGTGTCTGGCACCGTCTGAAACAGACATATTAATATTGTTTAACAATTTCTTGTCGCCCAATAATACGGATAAATTTTTTATTTCTAATAACATTTCTTACTCTTTTGATAATGCCATTTTTATAAGTTGTTTTGATTCTACCAAAAACTCCATTGGCAGGCGTGAAATAATCGGGTTTGCCAATCCACTGATTATAAGTGCAGTTGCTTCGTCTTCTTCTATTCCACCTTGGGTCAAATAAAGCAGGGAGGCCGCATCAATCGCACCAGTGGTTGCTTCGTGGCTTTGTTCGTTTTCGCAATTATTATGAACAATTCTGGGAATTGTATTTGCAACTGCACTGTTACCTATAATTCTGCTGTCACACTTACATGCGTTCTTGCCACCAATGCCAGAAAAATGAACCAAGCTGCGGAAAGTCTGCACAGAATCTTCCAATGCAACACCGTATGAAACAATATTTGATTTTGTGTTGTTTCCCAAATGAATCATTTTTGTTCCGGTGTCTGCCTGTTGTGCACCACGCGTAATTGTTAAAGAATAAAAATCACTGGAAGAATTATCACCCATCAATATAGTAGATGGGTATTTCCATGTCATCGCAGATCCTATTTCAACCTGGGTCCAATCCAGACGTGCACCGTTAAAACATTTTCCACGTTTTGTTACGAAATTTAAGATTCCACCTTGATTTTTATTTTTCTTATATTCGCCTGCAAACCAATTTTGAACCGTTGCATATTTTACTGTCGAGTTATCCAATGCGACAACTTCGACTACACCACTGTGTAATTGATGGTTTGGGCGACGTGGGGCGCTGCAACCCTCCAAATAAGAAACTTCGGATCCAGTATCAGCAACAATCAAAGTTCTTTCAAATTGGCCAATTTTTGCGGTTTCAATTCTGAAATAGCTGGCCAGGTCAATTGGACATTTTGTGTTTTTTGGAATATAAACAAAAGTACCATCTGAAAATACTGCGGCGTTCAATGCTGCAAAAAAGTTGTCGTTTGGTGGAACAACAGATCCCAGATATTTTTTGACCAGTTCGGGATGTTTTTCAACTGCTTCGGAAAAAGGTAAAAATATTATTCCAAGTTTTTCTAAATCTTCGGAATAAGAAGTGTGAACAGACCGACTGTCAATAACTGTATCTGTTGCCATACCCAACAAAGCCTTTTGCTCGGATTCTGGCAGACCCATATTTTCATAAACAGATTTCAAATCAGAATTATCAACCGGTTTTGGTTCGTTGTAATAATTAAGAGAGTTATAATCAATTGGGTCGTATTTTATTTCTGCCCAGTGTGGTTCGGTCATCTTGATCCATGCATCAAAAGCAGTCAAGCGCCAATCCAACAACCATTCTGGTTCATGACGCTTTTGGGATATTTCCTTTACAAGATCCCTTGAAAGTTCTTTCATTTTTTATTTATTATTACTCGGCAGCCAACTGTTTTGCCTGGGTAAAAAAGGTCATAGATTGCCCCAGTAAACCATTTGTAAATGTCGAGGCCAAAATTCCATCTGGTTCAGTCATTGTCAGGTGGCGTAAAAATCCATCTGCACGATTCAGATAATTATCAATGTTACGTGCAATTTCTGAATCTAATTTAATAGCGCGGCGTAATTTTTCAAGTGCAAAAGGGTTTTTTGCATATTCGTCCATTATTCCCCCCAAAGCACGCCAAAGTGGGTGTTCAGCAGTATTTCTGGGCATTATATCGACAGCTGCCATAACTGGAATAAGGTTTTGCAATAAATCTTGGTAAATCATTTCCGCATTTTCAGCGACAATATTTGTTGCATGCTTGCTTTTCAAAATGGATTGCATTTTAATCATCAAATTATATTGATGTGACATGGCTTTGATTAAATTATTAATCTTGGAATTCATAGTAAAAACTAAAATAAGGATAGTAATAACACCCAATACTAGAAAAATTTCTGATATAAAAGAAAAAGACCCAAAAAGACTGTTCATAAGTCACTCCTGAAAAATTACAGTTCTACTATAACACTTTTTCTCGATTCGTGCGATTTTTTAATCCTTGCGCCGATTCAAGCAACTTGTTATAATAAGTCTATAAAAAAATGAAACTTTTAGGAAAGGAAGCTTTCATGTTCCGTAAGATTTTGATAACAGCTTTGTTTGCAACCGCTTCTACTTATTGCTTTGCAGCAGAAAATATCCCACAAATTGTAACTTCGGAAGTTACTTACAAGGCAAGCGAGCCAGTTGAACCGGTAAATCAAGTATCGGAACAAAAGCAAATTGTAGAAGTTCCAGCCTGGCCAATTGTTGGTTCTGATGCAGACGTAAGTGTTTCTTGTGATCCAAAAACCGCAGACTGTGTTGGTGGTGCAAAGTCAGATAATATTAAAATTGTTTCCAAGATTGGTTCAGACTTAGTTGTTGAAAATAATATTATGATGGGTGGTCGTGGTGGTGATTCATCCAGCTGGTCTGGCGGTGCGAATATGTTGCACGGATCCCAAGTTCCAGCAGGTTTTGACGATGAATGCAATACCCAGGCAGATATGCCTTTGATGCATCGTGAAATGCTGGAAGATGATGGTGGTGCAGTTTTAGCAATGTCACGTAATGCACATAAAAAATGTGGCAAGAATAATTTAACTCTGGCTTCTGGTTCTGTTGATAAAACAGAAGAAAGTAAAGCATCTAACACAGATGAAATTGCGGTTGATCAATCGGCCGATGCCGAAGCACCAAAAGGTGTTCATGACCAGGTTCGTAGTTGGGTTGTTGCCAGTGGCCAAACTTTGCATGATGTTTTACAAGATTGGTGCAACAAAGAAGGTTGGGATTTTGTTTGGGCAACATCTAGGGAATATCCAGTCGAAGCAAGTGCAGTTTTCAAAGGTCGTTTTGTTGATGTAGCATCCGCATTGGTTCGTAATTTCAGCCGTGCAAATCCAATTCCTTATGCAAAATTCTATAAGGGAAATCGTGTGCTGGTAGTTTCAACAATAGAAGAATAATTAAGAATACAAAAAGATTCAGGAGAGGATTTAAATATGAAAAAAACATCTATGACTTTTGGGCGGGTTTTTCTTTTTGTGTTTTTTCTGGCACCTTTGTTGTTGGGATGTGCTGCAAAAGAATCAAAACAAGTCGCTGCAGAAGTTGATCAGAATTTTGTAAATGCTTATGACGCATTTGAAATGGCAAAAAATCCACGCGCCAAGGTTGACAGTGGTGACACCGTTTCAATGTCCGAAGGTGTATGGTTGGGTGATAAATCAAATGTTTTGGAACACAGAAATAATTTGCCTTCGAAATTTGAAACAGATACTGGTGTAACAATAATGATGAATGAACCTGTATCTTTACAGGTATTGGCAAACAATATTAATTCTGTAACAGGGATACCTGTAAAAATAGATAGTCAAATTAATCCTGACAAATTAAAAAAGACAGTTAATATTGCTTATACAGGAAAGCTTTCTGGCTTGTTATCTCAGGTTGCAACAGATTTAGATTTGCTCTGGTATTATGAAAACGATTCGATTGTTTTCTATGAAACAGAAACAAAAACATTTACATTATATGCTTTGGGAACAGATGTTTCTTATCAATCTTCTATTAAAACAGATGATGGTAATCAGGTCGAGTTGCAATCAAATATGAAAGAATGGGATGAAGTAGAAAAAACAATATCTTCTATTGTTGGAAAAACTGACAATGCTAACTTTACAGTAGCAAAAAGTTTAGGAACTATTACTGTTACTGCACCTCCATCGGTTCAAAACAGAGTTGGTGACTATATAGCTAAACAGAATAAACGTTTGTCTCAGTTGGTAACAATTGATGTCAAAGTTCTGCAAGTTTCAATTGCAAATAATTCTGCATTTGGGTTGAATCTGGCTGCTGCTATAAATTCTGCTTCGGGATTAAACATTGTTGCGAACCCAAAGAATAATTTATCTACAACAGAAGCAAGTTCTATGAATATTGCGGTTTTGTCTAATACGGTTTCTTCTTTGACAGGTGCTACGCATGATGTTAGTGGAACAGAAACTGCTGGTGCATACACAGCTGACCAAATTAAAAATGGTGCATTGGCTGGTGCCGCAGGAAGTAATGCTTTGATAAGCGCTTTGGCAAAACAGGGTAAAGTATCATTGGTCACAAACGTTGGTGTGACAACCCGCAGCAACCGTGTTGCCCCAGTAAGCAATACAAAGACAACTGGATATATTAAACGTTTTGAATCACGTAACTTTACGACTGTTGAATCCAGCACTGTTGATCAAGATGATTTGGAAACAGGATTTTCAATGCAGCTGTTACCAAATGTTTTGGAAAACGGAAAAATCTTATTGTTGTTCAAAATGTCTGTTCGTGAATTAATCAAGATGTCAACCCAGACAATCGGCGAAGTAACTTTGCAATTGCCAGAAGTTGAAGAACGCAGCTTTATGCAGGAAGTTATAATGGAATCTGGTCAGATGTTGGTATTAAGCGGATTTGAAAAGCAGACCAATAATGACACCAGATATGGTATCGGAGATCCAAACTTTATGGCGTTGTCGGGTTCTCGTGAAACAGAAAGTCAACGCGATGTTTTGGTTGTTATCTTGACACCACAAGTTCTGGTAAGCCCGATGGATGTTGAACACAAAATTCAACAAAATTGGGGTGCACCATTGAATTAATTAGAATTATAATACAAACAAAAAACATCGGGAAATTAATCCCGATGTTTTTTATTAATTTAAAAAAAACAATTATTTTGTTTTGTTTAAGTTTTTTACCAAACGTGAAACCTTACGACTGGCACGTTTCTTTGGCATAGTTTTGCATGCAGCTTTCATAATTTTTGATTCTGCATTACGTACTGCTTCGATTGCTACTTTTTTATCGCCGGATTCGATTGTTTTCAAAGCTTTCTTTGTAGCTGTTTTAACAGAAGAACGACGTGCAGTATTAACAGCATTCTTTTTTGCTGTTACCAAAACTCTTTTTTTTGCTGACTTATGGTTTGCCACTTTATTTTCCTTTTATTTATTTATACATTTTGATATTTTATAGAAATAGAACACAAAATCAAGGGAAAATAAAATGATCTACATACTTGGAATAATTATAGCGTATCTTTTGGGCAGCATACCTTTTGGGTTATTGATAACCAAAGCGGCAGGCAAAGGTGATTTAAGAAAAGTTGGCAGTGGTAACATTGGCGCGACAAATGCAATGCGTGTTGGGGGATTAAAGCTGGCAGGATTGGTTTGGTTGCTGGATATGGCAAAATCAATAGTTGCTGTTATTTTAGGATATTTAATGGTTGGTGAAACCTTTGCGGCACTGATGGGATTCTTTTCTATTGTTGGTCATTGCTATCCGATATGGTTGGGCTTTAAGGGTGGAAAAGGAAATTCATCAATGTTTGGTGTTTTGTTGGCAATCAGCCCAGTATCATTTGTAGTATGTGGTATAGAATGGCTGATGATTGCATTTTTAACAGGATATTCATCAGCAGGTGCGATTGTAGGATTCTTGGTAATACCATTTTTGGGTTTTGCAATCAGTTTTAACGTTGGACTTGTATTCATAGCAATATCGGTACTTTGTTTATGGCGTCATAAAGAAAATATAAAAAGACTTATTAATGGAACAGAATCCAAAGTCGAATGGAAGTGGAAAAAATAATTAACCGTGCATCGCACGGTTTTTTATAATTTATTTATTTTTACTTTATTATTGGGTCATTTTGTGATACAATGGAACCATCATAGAATAGGGATGTGATATGAAAAAATTAATTTCTTTTTTGACAATTGCTTTTGTTGCTTCGTCTGCTTTTGCAGCTGCGCCATCAACAGATCGTCGTAGTCAGGCAGCTCAGTGGGGCAGTGCACAACGTGCAACTGCTGCTGCACAGAACCAAGTTCGTGCAACAACTACAACAACTACAACAGCAACAACAACGGCAACAGATCAAAAAAAACAAGCCTGTATGAGTAATAATATTGGTGTTGGAAATACATTTGTTTGGGCTTCTAAGTACAGTGATACATCCAATTATAATTCTATGGTTGAAGATACAGAAAATGCAGATAATAATATTTGTTTTGTTCGTGTAACATTAAAATCTTCTGATTCAAAAATCAATGTATCTGATATTGCACCAGTTTATTATCCAATGGGACAAAGTATAGTTTGTGGCAGTTGGGCAGACAGCAGCAAAATAAAAAATCGTATTTTAGATGCAAAAAAATCCGCCAGAACATGGGGAACAGTTGCAGGTGTTGTTGGTGGCGCAGGTGTTGGTGTTGGTGCTATGGAATTATTTGGAAATCAAATGATTGGCGGCAAAGTTGAAGGACAGAAATATAAAAATCTTAAAGATGAAGATTTGAAACGTTCACAGTTGTTGGCTTTGAAAAAAGATGATAGTAAACAATACGAAAAATTTAAGACCAGTTTGCAAGATTTGCAAAAAGAATGTGAAAACGATGTTTGGACATCGGTTGATCAATCTAAAAAGCCAGAAGAATGCAAAAATATAGATTATGCAAGTTGGTTGTCCGTAATCATCAAGTTGGATGCAGAGTCTACAAAAACAATAACCTCTACAGCAACGACAGAAACGAAAAAATAATAAAAATCAAAAGTATTTATTAAAATCGCACAGTTTTTTGTGCGATTTTTTTATAATAATTTAACTTTTAAGATATTGGCAAACACTTTATAATAAAATGCTATGGAAGAAATATTTAAGAAATTATTAATATTAAGAACCCCTGGTATTGGACCAGCAAAGTATAATGAACTAATCCATAAATTTGGAAGTGTAAAAACCGTTTTTGAATCTTTATCTTGGGATGAAAAATTAAAAGACTCTGTAAAAAGAGAAATTGAAACTTCGGAAAAATTAGGAATAAAATATTTATCTGATGAAGATTCTGATTATCCGAAAAGCTTATTTGAAATAAAAAATCATCCCCCAGTTATAAGTGTTCGTGGAAATGTTTCTGTTTTCAAAAAACAATTGGTGTCAATGGTTGGAACACGTCATGCAACAGGTGCAGGTATAAAATTTATGTCTGACCTGGCAGAATCTTTTGCAAAAAATAATTATGCAGTTGTATCTGGTATGGCCATTGGAACTGACACAGCAGCACATATGGGTGCTTTGCGTGTAAACGGCGATTCGGAAACGATTGCAGTATTGGCAGGTGGTGTTGATTATATATGGCCATTGGAAAACGAATCGTTGTATTACGAAATAATAGAACATGGTGCGGTAATAAGTGAAATGCCAGTTGGAATACAACCAACAGCAAGTAACTTTGTTCAAAGAAATCGTTGGATTGCAGGGCTTTGTGATAAGTTAATATTAGGCGAAGCTGATCTTAAATCGGGCAGTATGACAACCGCACGATTCGCTTTGGAGTACGGAAAACAGCTGTTTGCAATACCTTCGCATCCTTCAGACTCTCGGTCTGCTGGACCAAATGAGTTGATTCAAAAAGGTTTTGCAAAATTATGTACTGGTGAAAAAGATTTTTTTGAATATTCAGATGATAAAAAAGCCAAAAAAAATTTAGATAAAAAAGAGGTCGAAAATAACCTTTTGGATAAATTAGGAATTGTTCCAGTGTCGGAATCTGTATTGGCAGAACTTGTCAAAAAAAACATTTCGGAAATTAAAACTGAATTAGTAATCTTGGAATTACAAGGTTTGATAAGAAAACAAGATGGTGGGTACGTAAAAATATAGTACTTTTGTTGTCAATACAATGTCTATACAGGATGCAGAAATCTGGTTAAAAACCGAATCGGTGTCAAAAAATAAATGTAAAAAAAAACTTTAAGAAAAAGTTGCAAATCAAAAATTATCTTATAACTTAACTGTCGTATCCAAGCGGTTGAGAAATCAATCTCAAAAATATAAAGAATCAATTTAGAAAAACTAGATTATAAATTAATTTATAAGTTTATCTGGGTGGTTTTTATATTTTGTGCGGCAGAGGAACTCTTTTGAATAGTCAAAAACTATTCGCAGGAAGGAAAGGAGAAACGGCATGCAGGTAATGGCAAAGAAACTGATGACTGATGTGGAATCTGTAAAAATGTCAATAGCATCGAAGATGGATTCTGCAAGTTTCAGTTCTTGGATTTCACCGTTAAAATTTGACGTTTCCGATACAACTCTTTCTTTGATTGCACCAAATCAATTTTCAGCTGACTTTTTAAAAAGTGTTTATTTAAATATTTTACAATCCGTAGCCGCGGATTTTAATTTATCTCTTTATATTGGAACAGGTGTTTCATCAGGCAGCGTAACCTTTTCTGCAAATGACAACAGTGAAAAAAAATCTTTTATTCCTGTAACTGTTTCATCACCATCAGTTGCTTTTGATAATTTTATAAATTCAGACGAAAATTCATTTGTTTTATCGGCTTGTAAAAAGCTTGCATCTGGTTCTGCATCATTTTCTCCGTTGTTTTTATATGGTCCGACCGGCTGTGGCAAAAGCCTGCTGGCGGACTGTATAAATGCAGAAGCCAAGGGTCGCACACTGATGATGACTGGGTCTCAGTTTGTTTCTGAATTTGCACGTGCAATTTCAGAACGTTCAGTTTTCGCTTTCAAGGATTTTTGTCGTAATTGTGATACTTTTATCTTGGATGATGTTCATGTTTTGGCTGGCAAGAATGCTACAACAGAAGAATTTTTAAATTTGATTATGGATTTGCGTGGCACACATAAAAATATTGTTCTGACTGCAAATGCTGCACCTGCAAATTTAACTGGTTTTGATCGTCGTTTACAATCTTTGTTGGCATCTGGTTTGGTTGCAGATATTTCAGCACAAAATAAAAATGTCAAAAAAACAATGTTGGTTCGTAATGGTGTTGGTTTAGATGTTGCTGAATTATTATCTTCTAGAATTGCAGGTGATGGGCATTTAATTAATGGCGTTGCCAAAAAAATAAAAACATATTCTGAATTGATGAACGAACGCGTTACAATTGAAATTGCTGAAAAGTTGTTGTCTGACACATTGCAAAAAAATAAAACCCCACTTTCTATGGTAAAATCTATGTGTGAAAAGTTGGGTGTATCTTACGATGCTGTTTGTGGAAATGGTCGTAATCG
Organism: uncultured Muribaculaceae bacterium; assembly: GCA_965231035.1. Lineage (GTDB taxonomy): Bacteria > Pseudomonadota > Alphaproteobacteria > Rs-D84 > Rs-D84 > JAFGMC01. The sequence goes on along the minus strand of OZ246409.1, from coordinate 374,119 downwards.
CACTTTGGTTCGCACTCGTCAAATAATGATGGTGGCATTGAAATCGGCCACAAAACTTTCTTTGACTGAAATTGGTCGTGTTTGTGGTGATCGTGACCATGCGACAGTTTTATACGCAATGTCCCAAATTGACAAGGCACGTACATCTGACTTGATTCTGGGCGCACAAATCGATCAAATGATTGAAGAATGCAGATAAAATCAAATATCTAATTATCTCTTTTTATTCCATTGAATTTATGATACAATTATACTATCAACATGGAGATTTTGTGATGAGAAAATTAGCATTTTTTTCAGTTTTTTTAGCGTTGCTCGGTATTATAGAAGTTGCAAATGCAAATTTTATTATACAATTACCTTCCAAACCAACAATTGTAAAAGATCAAAATCAGAATGATGGTTATGTAGTTGATAATTTTGGTCAAAAAGTGGTAGTTTTCTGTGCAAGATATAATACGCAAAATTTGCAGGATGTTGCAACTAAGATGGGTGCGGTGGCTTATAATATCAAAAATGGTTCTTCTTTTCCTGTTGCTGCAAATATTGTAGTTGTATGTAAAAATGGAAGTTGGGTAACGAACGATACCTTTGGATTACAATTTAACACAAGTAATTTCTTATCACCATCAGCAGATTATAATATTACTCCAAAATCCTTGTTACCTTTTGCTGTTTCTCAAGATGGTGAACCAAAAACAACAAATGATGTTAATATGGATTTTACTTACTATAATGGTTGTCCGGAAAGTCGTTATGGTAGTCATGATAACTTTTATTTAACATCTTCTGACCAATGTAGTAACAAATGTCCAAAAGGTGCTGTTCAAAAACAAATTAACATAAGTAATAATATAACTACCTTAATTTGGTGTGATGATAAAAGTTTAAATGACGCAGCGAAAAATAAAAAACAACAGGAAGATAACTCTAAGTTAGAAGCTATCAAAAGGAAGTGTATAAATGCAGGGGGTTCTTGGAATATCACTAAAAATACTTGTGATTGTGGTAAATCTGGTGAATTATTTTGGAATGGTTCTCAGTGTGTTAAAAAGTCGGCACAATGCAGAAATGAGACAATAGATTGGCTACAAAGTGAGGCTATACAATATTCTAATGATAAAGATATATCTTCATTGATTGAAAAAATATTGGATGAATGTAAAGAAAATTCTAACAATATTGCTCAATTCAATCTTGATAACGATATATTAAAACTTAAACTTCTGATTAAAAAGTACGAGGATGAAAAAACTACGGGTGTTACTAATTCAGAAAGTAAAATTAAGTCTTTTGCGAATGATATAAACGGTGTTATGTCGAATTTTAGTAAAAAAAGTGTCTGGACTGACAAAGAAGGCAATTTTAACAAGGCACGCTTGGTATCAGATTCTGTTGCTGGTGTAGTGTTGGGAACTGCAGGTGGGTTAATAACCAGCAGCATTATCAAAAAGAATCAAACTGAAAATGGATTTGAAGATATCAGTTGTACAGTCGGTGGCCAAGTTGTCGCAGGCTGGGATGATGAATTCACAGTTGGAATTAAATAAAAAAACCGCCAAGTGGCGGTTTTTTAAACAAACAAATCTTTTACAAACTTTGCGTGTTCTGTTATGAACTTGAAACGGAATTCTGGTTTTTTACCCAACAATTCGGAAACCAAAACTTTTGTTTTTTCAGTATCTTCGAATCCTTCTTCGTTTTTTGATGGTAATACAACCCTTATCAATCGGCGAGTTTTTGGTGACATTGTCGTTTCTTTTAACTGATTTGGCATCATTTCACCAAGACCTTTGAATCGAGATATTTCAATTTTTTTATTTTTATATTTAGTATTCTTCAACTCTTCCAATTCTTCATCGGTGTCAACATAAATTGAATCTGCCCCATGAGTTATCTTATAAAGAGGAGGACAAGATAAATATAAATGTCCATCATGAATCAATTGAGGCATAAATTGATAGAAAAATCCCATCAGCAAAGATGCAATATGACTGCCATCAACATCCGCATCGGTCATTATGACAATTTTTTCATAACGCAGTTTTGATTCATCCCAATCCCGCGCAGTTCCAGCACCGATAATATCAATTAATTCATTCAATTCTTTGTTATCTTTGAAACGTTCGTCAGAATTAGACAGAACATTTAAAACTTTACCACGTAACGGCATAATTGCCTGGGTGTTTCTATCGCGTGCTTGTTTGGCGGTTCCACCGGCTGATTCACCTTCGACCAAGAACAATTCAGTTCCAGCAATACCGTGTTTAGAACAATCTGCCAGTTTATGTGGCATACGTGCACGCTTAGTTGGTGTTTTACGTGCGATATCTTTGACCTGTTTCGTTTTTATACGTGCATTTGCTAAATTAATTACAAAATCTAAAATTGCATTTGCAGTTTTTGGATCTGATGCCAAGAAAATTTCCCAGGGATCACGCAACGCATTTTCTGTAAATCTGGCTATTTCCGGATTTGAAAGTTTTTCTTTCGTTTGTCCCAAAAATTGTGGAGATTTATAAAATACTGAAACAATCGCGGCAGCCGAATCGAAAACATCTTCACCGATAATATTTGCCGCTGCTTTATTGTTTATTTTTTCGCCATAGTTTTTCAAACCGCGTGTTATTGCAGATTTGAATCCAGATTCATGTGTTCCACCGTCAATTGTTGAAATTGTATTGCAATAGCTGGCAAAGAATCCATCATCAGATGCGGCACCGTTTTCATCTGTTAAAAATGTTAATGCCCATTCAACATGACCAGAATCATCTGGAAAATCAACACTGCCACTAAAAATCTTTGGCAAAATGTGTGGTTTAGAATTTGTTTTTTCTTCTAAGAAATCAGCCACACCATTTGGATAATAGAATGTTGTTTCTGGGTTGATATTCATATCTTCGGTCAAAAGACTTGGATTACATTTCCATTCAACACGAACACCACTGGACAAGAAAGCCTTGGCACGTGCCATACGATAAATTTTCAAAGGTTTAAATGTTGCACCACTGCCGAATATTTGATCATCTAATGTGAATCGAATAGATGTTCCATGATTTTTTGTTGCTTCACTCTTGGTAATTGGGCTGGTGGTTTTACCGCGGGAAAAAGTTTGTTTCCAAACAAATCCATCACGTGAAACCAAAACAACCATTTCCGAAGACAGTGCATTTACAACGGAACTGCCCACACCGTGCAACCCACCACTGGTTTTATAAACATTGTTGTTAAACTTTCCACCGGAATGAAGTGATGTAAAAATAATTTCCAAAGCCGATTTGCCAGGATACTTTGGATGTTCATCGACAGGAATACCACGACCATCGTCTGTAATCTCAATAGTTTTACTATCTATCAGATTTACCGTGATTTTTTTAGCAAAACCAGCGACAGCCTCGTCAATCGAGTTGTCCAGAATTTCAATAGGCAGGTGGTGCCATGCTTTTTCATCAGTACCACCGATATACATACCAGGACGAAGGCGAACTGGTTCCAGACCTTCGAGTACTTGTATATCTGATGCGTCATAGGAGTGATTAATTTTTTCAACCATGGCCTAATTATTAAAACATTATTTGATTTCAAGCAAGTATGAAATTTAAATTTCTAATTGACATAAATTATAATTTGTCTAATAATATTGAATAAAGAGGTAAAAAATGCCAAAACCGGTTGATGGTATAGACTATCATATGAGGACGATAATTCTGTTTGACCCATCAAAAATTATTTTTTTTGATTCTAAATTTTCCCAGAAATATCAACTTGTTAAAAAATACGGCGCTTTTAAGACAAGAGTGTTATTGCACCTTAATAAAATTGGTTTTTTAAAAAGCTATCTTGAAAACATTAATTCTGCAAAATATTTTATCTGTGGTTCACAAGAAGCTTTAAATATTTTGTCTGGTTTTGGAAGGGGAACAATTAAGTTAATTGCATACACCGAAGAAAAAGATGCAAAAAAAATCCCTGATTATAATTATATGCTGAAAGATTATATTGTTCATGAATATAAAATTGTGTCAGATGAAAAGACTTCTCTTTCCGACTTGTTTTCAGATTTCAGATTTGAATACCCCAGGGCAAATGTAGTTGCATTAGCTTCGGACATTAAAACTGTTCAAATAGCCAAAGATGAAAGTTTAACACCGGTTATTATTTCAAATGATGCAAAAACAATATCAACAGCAAGACCCTATAAACCAATAATAACGGAAAGTTTGTTAAGTTTTGCTAGAACAATAGCAGAAAATATACGTAATTAAAATCAAAAGGGGCGAAAATCGCCCCTTGATTATTTGGTGCTAATTATTATATAACTACCATCAAGAAATATTTTTAGATAATTTTAGGTAGTTGTTATGAATAAAAATCCTTATGAAGTTTTAGGTGTTGTACGCGATGCATCGGATGCTGATATAAAAAAGGCTTACCATAAACTGGTTATGAAGTATCACCCTGATAAAAATCACGGTGACAAGGCAGCAGAAGAAAAATTCAAAGAAATAAATAATGCTTTTGATGTCCTGCGCGATCCACAAAAGCGCGCTGCGTATGACCGATTCGGCGAAGCGGCCTTTGCGGGCGGTAATGGGGCAAGTGCTGGTACAGGTGGAAATCCTTTTGGCAATGGTGGTTTTCATTTTGATATGGGCGGCGGCGCAGGTATGGAAGATATTATCCGCGAGGCTATGCGTGGTTTTGGATTTGATGGATTTGGTGGTGCTGGTGGACAACAACACGCAAATGCGGGTCGCGATTTGTTGGACGAAGTCGTAATTGACTTACGTGATGCTTATCTCGGAAAAACACATACTGTTAAATTTTCCAGCAATGTAAAATGTGAAAAATGTAATGGTCATGGAACTGATGATGGTAAAGCTGCACCTGTTTGTGAAAGATGTCATGGAACAGGTACTGTTCATTCCCAACGGGGATTTTTCGCAATGGAAACACCATGTCCGGATTGTAATGGACTGGGTCACAAAATAAAAAAGAAATGTTCTGCGTGTGATGGTACAGGCACAGTCCATAAACAAAGAACAATTGATGTTGAAATCCCAGCCGGTGTCGAAGACGGAACACGTTTACGTCTGGCAGGTCAGGGCGAGGCAGGAATGATGGGTGCACCCGCTGGCGATTTCTATTTAGATATTCGTGTTCGTCCAGACAAGAGGTTTACAAGGTTGGGCAGTGATTTATTGATACGTGAAAATGTTCCTTTCACAACTCTTGCGCTGGGGGGCGAGGTTGAAATTGAAACAATCGATGGAAAAAAATTATCGGTCAAAGTTCCAAGTGGGACACAAATCGGTGAAAAATTACGCGTTCGTGGGCATGGTATGCCGATTGGCAGACGCAGTGGCAGCGTGGGTGATTTATATTTAGAAATAAATATGCAAGTTCCAACCAAACTGAATGAAAAGCAAAAGAAAGTATTAACAGAATTTGCCGAATCAAAACCAGATAAGAAAAATTGGTTTTAAAAAATCCCGCAATCGCGGGATTTTTTATTTTATCTTTTTGAACTTTTCAATAAATGTTTTTGTGTATTCTGTTGCTGACCATAAGCTTGCCAACAAAGATAACCACAACAATCCAACACCAATAAATGGCAAAAAGTATATTGCATACATCAAAATTCTGCTGGTCATATTTGGGGTCAGGCTGGCACCCAAAGCAAACATCAAAAGAAATGCACCAATCGCAACCATTTGCAATGTTGTCTTGATTTTGCCCATTGAAAATCTGCCTGCTGGTACTGGCATTTCAATTTTCTGTGTTCCCAAAAATTCACGCAGACCGCTGATATACAATTCACGTGCAACCATCAAAATTACAGGAATCAGAACAAACCATACTGGCATCATAATAGTCAAAAGTATCATCGTGTTTACAACCAACAACTTGTCCCCAATATGATCTAAGACACCACCGATTTTGCTGGTGACTTTGTATTTCTTTGCCAAATAACCGTCAAAGAAATCAGAAACCGCTGCCAAAACATACATTACGAATGTCAGCCAGAACATCTGGAACATGATTGTTGGAATAAGTGCGAATGCCGCAAATATTCTGAATGCAGATAAAAAGTTTACAAATTTTTTCATTATGGTTCTCCTGTTGTTAACGGGTTAATTATAGTCTTTATCCATGAAAATATGAATATATTTTTTCGGCAGCCGATTTTCCAAGTCCTGGGACCCGTACTAATGCATCCAAATTTGCGTCCACAATTTGTTTTACCGAACCAAAATGGTGCAAAAGTGCACGTTTGCGTGCTGCGCCGATTCCTTCAATTTCGTCCAATCTGCTGGCGGTCATTTTTTTTGCGTATTGCGCGCGATGAAATGAAATCGCAAAATGGTGTGCTTCGTCCCTTACAGCACGCAGTAATAAAAATAATTTAGAATCTTTTTTTAAATCACGATTGGTTTTCCCATTTGGCATTATAAAATGTTCGTCACCATTTCGAACTTCGCCCTTGGTCACGCCCAGAATTGAAATATCGGGTGCAGTTTTATGTGCAATATTCCACTGTGCCATTCCGCCATCAACAATTATTAAACTTGTATTATTTTTATGTGCAACTGCACGACTAATAAATTCCTGCATCATTGCTATATCATTTCCGGCACGTGCTGCATCTTTTAATTTAAAGTGTCTGTAATCGGATTTTACAAATCCATCATGACCAAAGACAATCATACTGCCAACAGGCGTTTTGCCAAACAAATGCGAATTATCGAAAACACAAGCCTGTTCAATTTTTAACCCCAGCCATTTTTCCAAATCCGAAACCGATTCGTACCAATTTATGCCCATATCACTTTTTTTCGATTTGATTCCACGTACAGCCGTATGGGTCAATGCCGAAATTTTATCGCGATAAATTGCTGCGGATTCAAAATCCATTTCATCAGAAAATTTTTTCATCTGAATGGATAAATCAGCAATAATTGGTTCGCTGTCACCAGTTAAAATTCTTCGTGCCAGTTGAACATTTTCATTATAAGATTTTTGCGAAATGACACATGGTCCAGAACATCTGCCGATTTGATATAATAAACAAGGGCGGGTGCGGTTCTTCATAAAAGTATCAGTACAGGTTCTTAACTGACAAACTTTTTGAATTGTTTTAATTGTTTCATTCAGTGCCGATACAGATGGGTATGGTCCATATACATCGCGTTTCTGGGATATTTTGCCACGGAATTTTAATAATCTGGGAAACTCAGAATTGGTCAAAGCCAACATCGGATACATTTTTCCATCAGTCATCATGATGTTGTATCTGGGCTTTTCTGATTTGATTAACTGTTCTTCCAGTATCAGTGCATCCGATTCGGTTTTTGTTGTTTCCCAACTAACTTTTCTGACCAGTGTTCGCATAATTTGTTTATGCAATTCCAGTTTTGAAATATCCAAATACTGTTTTAATCTGGCGGAAATATTCTTTGCTTTGCCTATATACAACAAGTTACCATCAGCATCGTACATTTTATACACACCGGGCGACATAGGACTATTTTCAATAAGATTAGAAAATTGAACATTCATGGTTTTTATGATAGAATAAAACCCAAGTAATAGCAAAAAATAAAAAGGATTTTATTATGAGGCAAGAGTCTGGACGTTCAATGGTTGAAATGCTGGGTGTTTTGGCAATTATGGGGTTAATAACTGTTGGTGCAGTGACAATGATTTCTACGGCAATGAGAAGCCAAAAAAGATCAACCGTAAGTGACGAAGTCGCACAAATTGTAACAGGTGTTCGCCAGCTGTTGGCGGAATATGATGATTTTTCCAATATAAATAATACAACAATTTGGGGTGCAATTGGAATGTCACAAAAGAACCCTTATGGTGGAAATTATGCTTTGGCGGCTAATCCGTCTAATTCCAGACAATTTGTTTTAACAATTAATGGTCTGTCAAAATCTGATTGTGAATATTTTACAGCCAAAGCATGGTCTGATACAGTTGGATATCAAATTTCTGATGGTAAAAAGGGCGGTGCTAGTGGTGTTTGTACCAGCGATAATGGAACAAATGTAGTAACCTTAGTTTACGGCGAATAACTAAAAGCAATCACAGATGTAAATTTTGCTGGTATTATGTCTGTGTTTTGTATAAATTCCTAGTATGCAAAAACCAGTCGAAGTTTATAAAACAGAAGATGGCACAAGATTGTTGAGATGGTTCCTGCGTCACTATCCAGGACTTTCGACGTCTGAATTCTATAAACTTTGTCGTGGTGGTCAAATCAGGATTAATTCTTCGCGTTGTCGTGGACAAGAAATTCTGCGTGCTGGTGATGTGGTTCGTGTTCCGCCAACTTTTGTTCAATATACCCAAGAGAAAATTAAAAAGACCGAAAGTGGTAACAGGTTTTCTTTGGAAGATTTGGAAAAGTTGCGCAGGTGCATAATTCACAATGACGAAGATGTTGTTGTCTTTAACAAGCCTGCAGGTTTGGCGGTCCAAGGTGGTACAGGAATATCGAAGTCTGTTGATAAAATGGCAGCCGAGTTATTTCCGTACGATAAAATTTCTTTAGTGCACAGATTGGACAAGGAAACCAGTGGTGTTTTGATTGTTGCAAAAAATCAAAAGGCTGCACAAATTTTGGCGACCGAGTTTCAAGATAAGACTGCACAAAAAGAATACTTGGCATTATTGATTGGCGGTGTGTCACCAAAATCTGGGGTTATCGATAATTTGATGATCAAGGGTGGTATTGTCGAAAACGATGAAAAATTACCAGACGGTGTAAAACCATATCGTGCTATTACGGAATACAAAGTCATATCAGAAATGTCAGGAATATTATCTTGGGTTTCTTTTTTTCCCAGAACAGGTCGCACGCACCAACTAAGAATACACAGTGCATTTTCATTGGGGGCACCAATTGTTGGTGATACTGTTTATGGGCGTAATCATAAAAAGATAGACGACACATTAAATTCATTGCTTGCAACAAAAAACTTGTTTTTATTCGCATACAAGCTATCATTTCGCCATCCAAGGACGGGAAAGATAATGACAATTCGTGCAGAATTACCAGAGTTTATGCGACCAGTGATTAAGTTTTTGGAATTTAAAATACCTGATTAAAAATATAAAGAAGCAAATGTTTTATAGATATAAAAGATTTTATAGAATTGCAAGAATTGTGGCTATGTTTGTAATAGGCTTGATTGTTGCATTGTTTATTGCTTTGTCCCAGGTTGATTTGGAAACTTTGCGCGGTGAACTGGTAACAGGTTTGCGTGAAGCAACAGATTTACCTGTGGAAATCAAGGGTGGTATTTCTTGGAAATTCTCGCTTCGTCCAAAAGTCAGACTGGATGATGTTAGTGTAACATTAAAACCTGTTGAGAGTGGTAAAAATAAGTTTTCGGCAAGAAGAATAGATGTAACTTTGAATCTGTTTTCATTGCTTCGTGGGAAACCTACGGTTAGCAAAATAAAAATTTATGATGCATCTTTATTTATAAAGCAAGACGAACAATATGAGAAAACTGCCGTAAAGAAAAAGAAACAAAAAAATAATGAAGTTGTAAGTCAAACAAACAGTAAATATCCTTTTAATTCTGATTTGGGATTAGATTCAATAGAAGTACGAAATGCGGTTATACATTCAAAAGATTCTGTTTATTCTTTGGATGGTTTTTATATCAGCTCCAGCTCTGGCAATGATTCTATGGAATACAGCGGTTGGATAAGTTCCGATTCGGAAATATATCCATTCATAATATCTTTTTCAGAATTTAATCAAGAACGCAAAGTTTATCCAATAAGATTGGCTTTTTCAGTAGATGGACAAGCCTTGATAGCAAATGTTGCGCTGGAAGGTACCAGCAAAATGCCAATAGATTTTATATTAAAAGGAAATATTCCAAATATGAAATTATTGGGAAATATTTTTAATGTAAATCTTCCTGAAACGCCGCCTTTGAATGTTGATATTTCAGGTGGAGTAGAAAATAAAAGTTTTGTTTTGCGAAAATCTTATATTCGTTTTAATAACAGTGATGTTGGAATATCCGGAAAGTTCGATTGGGTAGGTTCTGTGCCATCAATATCTGCAAGTATAAATTCAAAAAATTTTGACTTAAAAGAACTTTTCCCAGAGTTATACGGACACCAAAGTAAATCAGAGAATAAATGGATTAGACCAACCCGTCGTAATTTGAATGTATTCAGGGATACACCTTTATATGGCGAGTTGTTAAAAAAATACAATATAAACCTTGAAGTTAATATTGATAATTTTAAAATATATCGCGAGATGGAGGTTCATGATATAAAAGTTGCAGGAAATTTAAAAAATGCCGAGGCACATTTGGATTTTGCAGCTAAATATGCCGAGGGTAATGTTCATGTTGTTACAGAATTGAGTGTTGATAAAAATGACAGGCTGATAGCACGTGCAACCGCATTGGGCGAAAGAATATATGTCGGAGAAATACTTGAACAAGTTCGAGAAATGGACAGTATTTCAGAATTACCCGCAAATTTTGAATTTTATTTTGAAGCACACGGATATGATTTGTCTGGATTAATGTCAACAGTTACAGGTCCAATTCATATTTACTCGGTTGCCCCAGGATACATGAATGCTACAATTATTTCAGATTTATATGGGGAAGATTTTTTAACAAACCTTCGTCATAATATCCAAGATATGTTCAGATCTAAAAAGAAATATGACCAGGTAAAAATATCTTGTGCAGCAATAAATTTAAAAGTTCGAAACGGAATAGCGGAAACAAATAATGGTGTGGCTGTTGAAACAAATGCTATTAATGTCAGAATGGCAGGAAATTTAAATTTGGGTGAAGAAAATTTAAAAGCTTCTATGACAACTGTGCCTGTTCGTGGTTTGAAATTATCTATAACTGGTAATGTTATAAACTCTGTAGAATTTTCTGGAAATTTGGCAGAACCTGATGTAAAAATAAACCGTGCGGCAGTTGCGGGGAAGTTTGCATCTGCCACAGGAATTGGTCTGATGTTGGCACCGTTTACTGGTGGTATAGGACTGGTTGCGGGTGCAGGGGTTGGATTGTTGGCCGGCGGATTGTTGGAAAACTGGCTGTCGGACGAACATCCTTGTCAGACTGCTATGGAACAGGGTGCGCCAGCAAAAAAAGGCGATCCTGACTGGTTAAATCAACCGATGTCTCAGTTGGTTGGTAAATTTATAAAATAGATTATAAGGGGGTAAAAAATTGTTTAATTGGGTTATTCTTGTTCAACTGGTTGTTATTGTGTTAATACTTTTGTTTTTCTACAGACTTTTCATAAAAAATACATCCTCGGAAAAATTAATACACGGTTTATTTGGTCTGGGGGCACTTTGGATTGCCAGTTTTGTGTTTAATCGTTTACATTTAACTTTACTAGGAGGTTTTTTGCGTTGGACATCATTGTTCCTTTCTTTAAGTTTAATAGTTATTTTCCAGCCAGAATTAAGAAAACTTTTGGCGATGATGGGAAATTTTCGTGGGGTATTTAATTCAATATCTTTACGTGCCAACCATGCAGACAAAGATAAAATTTCTAAATCTGTAGACAGTATAGTAAGTGCTGTGGAATATATGTCTATTAAAAGAACAGGTGCATTGATTGTCTTTCAAAACGAATTGGATGAAGCAGCCATAGAAAAAAAAGGAACAATTATGGATGCTGAAATTTCAAGCGAATTGTTACTGACAATATTTTTTAATAAAACGCCACTGCATGATGGTGCTGTTATCGTAGAAAATAATAAGATTTTATCCGCAGGTGCAATTTTACCTTTGTCCAAAGATGAGTTAAAGTGGAAATACGGAACCAGGCACCGGGCAGCAATAGGAATTTCAGAGGTGTCAAAGTCCGTTGCGCTGGTTGTATCCGAAGAAACAGGTGACATTTCAATTGCCGAGCATGGTGCAATAAAAAAATATGACGATTTAAAAAAGTTGAAATCAAAAATTGAAAGATTAATGAAAAAATAAAAACCGCCCAAACAGGGCGGATTTATTTTTTATATGATTGTAAAGTGCCAAAAAAGGGCTTGTTTTTACCCTTGCTCCGAATCGGCATTTTTTGCTAAAATCTGGCTGATGAAATGAATTTATTTGATTAACAGGAGCAAGAAATGGAATTTTCAGTATTTCGCCAGGTTTTGATACGTGCTTTGGGACATATGCAATCTATTGTTGAAAAGCGTGCAACTTTGCCTATTTTGATGAACGTAAAAATCGAAGTTGCAGATGATATGATTCTGTCCGCAACCAACGTAGATTTGGAATTGGTTGAACACGTCACAGCCGATATCACTTTGCCTGGTAAAATCACAGTTCCAGTTCAGATGCTGTACGATATCGTTCGTAAGTTGCCTGATGATGCAGAAATCAATTTTAAACAATCTGGTGACCAATTGGTTGTTTCCAGTGGTCGTGCAGTTTTCCGTTTGCCAACTTTGCCAGCTGAAAATTTCCCAGCAATGGCAGGCAGCAACCTGACAACAAAATTCCAAATGACAACTGGTGATTTGGCAAATTTGATTAATACAACAAAGTTTGCAATCCCTGTTGATGATGTTCGTTATCATTTGGGTGGTATCTATTTCCACATTGCTGAAGAAGGCAAAGCAAAAATGCTGACTGCTGTTGCAACAGACGCACAGCGTATGGCTTTGTGTCATATGTCAGCTCCATCGGGAAGTTTGGAAATGCCATCTGTTATTTTGCCACGCCGCGTTATTGGTGAATTGTCAAAATTATTAGAAGATGCAACCGTTGACGACGTTCATGTTGAATTGTCAGATACCAAGGCCAGATTTACAGTAGGTACTGCAATCTTGACAAGCAAATTGGTTGACGCACAGTATCCAAACTATCGTGTTGTTATTCCAAAGGGCAATGACAAAATTGCAATATTTGACAGAAAACAATTTATTTCCGCAGTTGACTTGGTTTCTGTTGCCAGCGTTGATAAAACAAAATCGGTTCAGTTAAGTTTTTCAATGAACAAACTGGTTATCAATGCATCCAGCGCCGAGGCCGGAACTGCAACCCAAGAACTGGATATCGAATACAATGGTGATAATTCATTCACAATTTTATTCAGTGTTAAATTCTTGTTGGATATTGCTGGTCAAATCGAAGGTGATAAATTCCAAATGGAAATGCAGGATTCTATGTCACCAACAATTATTAAATCAACAGACAAAAAGACGGATTCGTTATTCATCTTGATGCCTTTGAAAATGTAAAATAAAACCGCCAAATTGGCGGTTTTTTAATAGAATTTTCATAATCAGTATTGCAATTTGATTTTTCTATGTTATCATTTGCCGCACAAAACAAGGAATAATTATGGTTATGGAAAATATATCACCGGGCGATATGCCACCAAAAAGAATGAACGCTATTATAGAAGTGCCTGAAAATGGTATTGTAAAATATGAAATTGATAAAGCCAGCGGATTGCTGAAAGTGGACAGAATTCTGCACACTCCGGTTGCTTATCCCGCGAATTACGGTTATTTTCCAGGAACACTTGGTGACGATGGTGATCCATTGGATTGTGTTGTTGTTTGTAATGCTCCACTGCGCCCAGGTGTTTTGATTGAAGTCAGACCAATCGGCGTTTTGCTGATGGAAGACCAAGCAGGTGGGGATGAAAAAATAATCTGTGTTCCACGCGATAAAATTGACCCATATTACACAAATATTTCTTTTATTGAAGAATTGCCAGAAATCCTGCGTGCAAAAATAGAATACTTTTTCCACCACTATAAAGATTTGGAACCAAACAAATGGTCTAAGATTATTGGATGGGCAGATCGTGAACGTGCAGACAAAGTTATAATGGAAAGCATCGACAGATATCGGGCAAAAAAATGCGAAGGTAAAGCATAGCTTGCAAATTTGGGTTTTTATTGTATAATCTGACGGTTAGTTAATAAGAGGTTTAAAAATGGCATCACATACAGCAAACGATATGCGTGTTGGTTGGGCAATTTCTCACAACGGCAAAAGATACACAGTTACATCTATTACCAAGGTAAAACCAGGTAAAGGCGGCGCGTTTGTTCAAGCCGACTTGCGTGATATTGACACTGGGAATAAGGGTGGCGATCGTTGGCGTGCCGAAGATAAAGTTGAAAAGTTGTTGGTTGAAGATATGGACTGTCAATATTTGTATTCGGACGGAACAAATTCTTATTTTATGAATATGTCAGATTACGAACAATTCACAATGCCAGAAGATTCTTTGGGCGAACAGGTAAAGTTCTTGAAGCCTGAAATGATGGTTAAGACAAACTTTGTAGAAGGTCAGCCGATTTCAATCACATTGCCAAAAACAGTTATTGCAACTATTGTTGAAACCGAACCAGCTTTGCGTGGTCAGACAGTTTCTGGTTCCGGTGGTAAACCTGCAATATTGGATAACGGTGTTCGCGTCCAAGTTCCGGTTTTCGTTGAACAGGGTGAAAAAATTGTGGTTAATACGGAAACCTTGGAATATGTCGAAAGGTCAAAATAAATTATAATAACGCATCTGCTGGCATTTGATTTCGGTCATGTAACATTTTACACTCCCTATATCAAATGCTTCGCACCTGCATCATTCTAATTTATTTCAAAAATTTTAAACCGCCATTTGGCGGTTATTTTTTTGATTTATTTTCAGAATTCATAACATTTTTAATTTCATGAATATAAATCTTTTTCATATTTTCCATGGCGGTGGTCAGATATTTTCTGGGGTCAAAGTTTTCTGGATTTTTATTTAAACTTTCACGAACTGCGGCGGTAAAAGCCAAACGGGCGTCACTGTCCACATTAACTTTGCAGATATTCATTTTGACGGCTTTTTTTATCTGGGCCTCTGGGATACCAAGTGGATGACATAATTTTCCACCATTTTTATTTATGTTTTTTACAAAATTTTGCGGGATTGTCGAAGCACCATGTAGTACCAAAGGAAACTTTGAAAGTTTCTTAGATACTTCTTTCAGAATATCAAAACGCAGTTTTTCATTCGGACTTTTTCTTTTGTATGCACCATGACTGGTTCCAATTGCAATTGCCAAAGAATCACATCCTGTTTCAGAAACAAATTTTATAACGTCCCTGGGATCGGTATAACTGTGATTTTCTGATTTTGTGTTTTCGTCTTCGATTCCGGATAATGTTCCCAATTCAGCCTCTACTGATACATTAAACTTTTTTGCATAATTTACAACGCGTTTGGTTTGTTTAACATTTTCGGCAAAGGGCAATTCACTGCCGTCGAACATCACGCTGGAAAATCCGATATCAATTGCATGTTTGCAAGATTCAAAACTGTGTCCGTGATCCAGGTGCAAAACGATGTTTTTTGATTTTAACTTTAAACCGTAAATCATACCCATCAACAAATCATCATCCATATATTTAAGGGCGGATTCGGACACGCCCAAAATAACAGGACTGTGGCATTCATCGGCGGCGGCAATAATGGATTTCAGAGTTTCCATATTGTAAAAATTAAAAGCAGGTACTGCAAACTTGCGTTTCATCGCGTCCACAAACATATTTTTCGAGTTCACCAGCCCAAAATCTGAAAATTTCATAAAAATCTCCCATATATTACATTTTGATTATATCATAAATTTAAGGGATTTTTATTTACAGTTTTTAAGTATCTTGCCTTGAAATATAACTAAAATAATGGTACAATCACATCAAATAACAAGGAGTTTTTATATGAAAAAAAGTTTATTTTTTAGTTTAGTTGCAATTTTTGCCGGAATGGGCGCGGCCAATGCAGCAACTGGTGATGTTTGCGCATTAATTGCCAGCATGCAGGGTGTTTTTAAAACACTTCGTACTTTGGCTTTCGTTGGTGCCGGCTTTATGATTGCTGGTTGGGCTTGGGGGTACATAACAGCTGGTGAAGCCAAAATGGACGATTTAAAGAAAAAAGGTACAGGTCTTTTGGTCGGTTTTACATTATTGTTTGGTATCGGAATTGTTCTTAACTTCTTACCTAATATAGCTAATTGTGCGTTGGTAGGTTGGTAAAGTAATTAAAACCGTGCAAAGCACGGTTTTTTAAACATTGAAGTTCTAAAAATGTTTTTTTTGGTTTACCTTTATATTTTTCTGTTTATTACAGTTTCAGTAACCCTTTTTCTGATGGGGATTGAACAAGTTATAACTGTTGCTACAAGAAGAGCACCAGCCGTTTCTGCTGGTAAAAAAAAGACAGCAGCAGTAGTGGCACAAATAAAAAAAGACTTTCCAGATGTAAAAACGGTATTAGATATAGGTAGTGGCTGGGGTAATATGGTTTGTGCTGTGGCAAAACAGTTCCCAAATGCAAGTATAACTGGAATAGAAATGATGCCAACGCCATATCTGAAATCATTAATTAACACAAAATTTTTAAAGAATATAAAAATTGTTTTTGGAGATGCTTTCAAGTATTTGGATAAAACAGGTAAAAACTTTGATATTGGAATATCTTACTTATTAACACCAGAAATGCGAAATGTTGAAAAATATTTGTCCAGATTTAAGACGTTATTTTCTGTTGATTTTCCTTTGCCAAATATTAAACCAACAAATAAAGTTAAAATTTATCACGATGGCAGAATTCAACATTGGTTATATATTTATAAACAAAAATAAAAACTCCCGTTTGGGAGTTTTTTAATATATTTTAGTTTCTACATTATACAGTTTTTATTTTTTATCTTCTATATTTGCCAAGGAAAAGAGAACAGATGATATTAGCGATTGATAGGGGACATGTTGTTGGTCGGCCAGTTCTTTTATATGTTCCAGAATTGGTCGTGGAATTCGCATATTTATAACACAATCTGATTTATTAAAAGCACGATACGCCGCATATTCTTTTAACAATGATTCTATGTTCATAACGAACAACTGTTGCATAACATTAGGCATACCAGACCCCCATATACAATTATAAATACACTTATAAATACAAGTGTAATTACAGTTGACTATATCACTGTAAATACAGATGTCAATACATTTGTAATTGCACTTGTAATCACGGATGTAAAGGCATTTGTATAGGTGTTTGTATATCGACAAAATTTTAAATTTTATTTATTTGAATCTTGGAAATTTGTTTTAGTTTTTTGAATCTTGATGACGGCAATCCTTGCTTTTTCTTACAAAGCTATATAAAATCAAATATCTGAATTTATGCACAATGTTGTGGAAAGGAATAAGGGTTATGTTTAATAAATTTTTAAAGTTTTTTGTTGTCTTGGGCGGATGTTTTTTTGTGTCATTAGCAAATGCCGAAATCAAGGTTGATATTATTGCTGGTGGTGTTGATCCAATTTCAATTGCGGTTCAGCGTTTTGAAACTGATGGTCGTGTTAATTCCAAAGATGCCGCAATGGTACGTGATGTATTGGAAAAGGATTTAAAATCTACTGGGATGTTCCGAATCGTCGGTCACGATGCGTTCCAAGAATTTGCCAAGATGAATCAATTACCAAATTTCCAAAGCTGGATGGCCATAAAAACCCAGGTTCTGGTCCAGGTTAAAATGGTAGCCGAGAAAAATAATCGCTATAAAATAGATTTCTATGTTTGGGATGTAAACGGCAAAGAACAAATCGAAGCACAAAGTTTGGTTTCTTCGAAAAAAGCTGCACGTCGTATGGCACACATTATGGCTGATGCAATTTATGAAAGATTAACGGGTGAGGTTGGATATTTTGACACCCAGATAATATTTATTGCCGAAACAGGACCAGTCGACGATAGAGTAAAACGTATGGCAATAATGGATCAAGACGGTTATGGATTCAGATATGTTTCTGATGCCAAGACTTTTGTTATGTCTCCACACTTTTCGCCGAACATGCAGAACGTTGTATTTTTATCTTATCGCGATAATGATCCAATGGTTTGGACACTGGATATGAATACTGGCGACCAAAGGCGTTTGGGACGATTCGGCGGAATGACATTTGCACCACGTTTTTCACCTGATGGAACAAAAGTTGCTTTGTCACTGGTCAAAGAAGGTATTACAAACATTTATGAATACGACATAGCCAAGAAAACTTTGCGTCAGCTGACATTCGGCAAATCAATTGATACCAGTCCGGCTTATTCACCAGATGGTAAAAAAATGGCATTTAACTCGAATCGTTCGGGCAGCCAACAATTACATATGCTGGATTTGGAAACTGGGGTTCAAAAAAGAATAACTTATGGTGATGGTCGTTATGCTACACCGGCTTGGTCACCTGATGGTCAATTCATTGCATTTACAAAAATTGCAGACGATACATTTTATGTTGGTATTATGGATGAAAACGGTCGAAACGAAAAAATATTGGCAGGTGGTTGGTATATGGAATCCCCCAGCTGGGCACCTGGGTCTCGTCGTATAGTTTATTATGAAACAGAAAAAACAATGGATGATATGGAACGCGTCAGTCATATTCGCAGTGTGGATATAATGGGTCAAAACCTGTATGACATTCCATTGCCAAAGAATATAAACGGGGTTGAACCAACTTGGTCCCCACGTTTACCGTAAATAATTCAATGAAGAAACTAGCTATAATTTTTACCGGTATTTTTCTTCCAATTGCTTCTTATGCTGTGCCAGCGACGGTGAATTATATCTTTGATGGTGATACTTTTGGGGCCCAGGTAAAATTGGAAGATAACATAAAAATATCTGTTCGGGTTCGTATTTTGGATATTGATGCCCCAGAGATTAATGGAAAATGCGATTCGGAAATCCAGGGTGCAAAAATTGCCAAGAAACGCTTGTCAGAACTTTTACCTTTGGGCGCTGTTGTTGAATTAACAGATATCAAAGATGATAAATATCTTGGGCGAATTGATGCCAATGTTAAAACATCCAAAGGTGTTAATGTCAGTGATGTTATGATAAAAGAAAAGCTGGTAAGAAAATATAATGGTGGTCACCGCTTTGGATGGTGTAAATAAAAATTCGCAAGCAGGCGGATTTTTAATTAATTACTGTAATAACAATTACTGGTAAATGAATAAGAACCAGAAGTGTCTGAAAATGTTGTACCAGATAAAACAAAACAATCTGTAATAGAATCATGGTTTGTGTAAGATGTTCCACTTGTATGACCCTGAACATCTTGTAAATAAGGACATGATGTACAAGAGCCCGCTGCAGAGATGGTATCTTTATAAGTGTCTGTGGGACATACTGAACAAACTCCGCCAGAAAGATAATATCCAGCATCACATGAGGTATAAACGGTATCAACAATGCAATATGTTACAGCAGCGGATGCAGCCTTTGAATAAAGTGCAATTATGAATATTGTGAAAAAAGAAATTAGTAATTTTTTTTTCATAATTTTTTCTATTTTTATTGAGCTGCACCACAATCACAAGCTGTAGAATATCTATGTTCTACATAGTGTCCGCTGCCGCGACCATCATCACTAAAATCCACATTCAGCGTGGTATAAGTACCTGTGCAAGGTGTACCACCGCCGCTGGTAGAACATGTGTAATAAGTGCCGCACCCAGAACTATGAGAAACTGTGCTATAACCACTAGAACAACTAAGACAAGTAATAATTTCTGCACCTGCACCAGAGTCTTCACAACCCAGTGATAGCGCATCGTCACAACCATCCAAATATGGATCCGTATTGTTTCCATTCGGAATACAATTCATGCACGTATTTCCGTAGGATTTTGAGTTTAAGGACAAAAGTACTATTAAAAAAACAAACAGAATTTTTTTCATATTTCCTCAAATTCTTTTAATTATAGTTTTTATGTAAATAAAAAACTACAAAAAAATATAATCGACTATTTTTATTTAAACCGAGTGACGATTGATTGCTTCACGGATTTCTTCCAACGAAGCCGAGCAAGGCAAAACATTTTCAAAATAAACGTTTGCAGTTCCACCATGCATTCTACCTTTCTTTGGCCAATAAAGACCCGAATCTGTTCCAACTGGCAAAATAGGAAGTTTTAAACTTTCTGCAATAAATAGCAGCCCACGTTTCAATTTAACATTTTGACCTGGTTTTACGCGTGTGCCTTCGGGAAAAATAATCAAAATTTGTTTATCCATAATTTTTTCTGCAACCGACTGGGTCAGCTTTTGCATATTTGTGGCACCTTTGTCACGGTTAACGCCCTGGAATCCCATACGCCAAAAAGCCCAACCATAAATTGGTATCCACATCAATTCACGTTTAATTATAAAAAATGAATTTGTTAAATGTGTTGCTAATATAGCAATTTCCAAAATAGACATATGCTTGGCTGCAATTATAGCCTTGCCATCGACACGGTCGTTTTCATTTGGTTTAAATGGAACACCATTTTCCTCACGTGGGGGATAATGAATATTATATTTTATCCCAACAATAATGTGTGCCAGCCACAAAACACCACGCGCATCTGCCAAAACAAAAAATCTGGTTAATTTACGTGAAGGTAAACCCAACAACAAAAATGGCGACCATAAAATGAACCAAATAGCTAAAAAAAACTTAAACAAAACAGTCTTTATCATAATATATATATTCCTTTATTTATTTACTATCTTTTACCCCGATTAATGTACCGATATACTTTACATATTCAGTTGTCCATCTTTCAAGTCTTTTTGAAGCCGGCATTCCAGTTAATGAAACAGGGCAAGGTGCAATATCAATATCAGGTAATTCATTTCTTATCAAGTACTTTGCACGATTAAAATGATCAACAGTTGTTATCAGAACAATTCTGTCCAAACCCCTTTGTTCAACGATTCTTTTTATTGCCATCGCATTTTGATAAGTTGACCTGGATTTAGATTCTATAACAACAGTTGATGGCATATTTATACCACTGGCACCTGCACCAATAACATAAACCTGTGCAGTTGGATGTTTTCGCATCTGACGCATCGCAAATGGTATTCTGCGAAAATCACCAGTCAAAACAAAAATATTATCGTTCGGAAGTATTACAGAACATCTGGTTGGAGCTGTAGATTTAAATATTGCCCCGCCCAAGACGAACAAACACAATATCAATAAAGATGGGTTAAAAAATTTCATCGTTTGCTTTATTAAGAATTTTAAGGGTTGTTTTTTTAGTTATGTAAATTGAAAATATCACGATTGCGATTGGCATCATAATCAACAGCATCCAACTGATACCATTTAATCCCATCATCGCCATCAATCCAACACGGGCACTTTTTGCAGTTGATAAAATCAATTCCAAAACCGGTAACGCTGCTGCAAAACCAAGTAATCCAGCCAGACCAGAAATTTTTCCAACAATTATTTGCATTTGTTTCGCCACAAAAGAGTCACGTGCGCCAATCTGGTTTAATATTTCCAATTCACGTCTGTGAAGCAGGGCGGTATTTTTCGCAATATAAGAAATACAAATTGCAATTGCCCCAAGTGTCAAAAGCAGAACAAGTCCAGAAATTCCAATCATTCGCCATCCTGCGTTGATTGAATTGCTGAGTGCTGTGCTGTGGGTCAAGAAACGTGCTGAACCAGAAACTTTTTCGCCAAATGGGGTGATATAAGATTTGTCTTTGAATTTTATTTCATACATTTTTGGAAGATAGTTTCCAAGTTCAGAGCTGCCGCCGGACATCCATGGACGAAGCATTTGTTCCATATCTTCTTTGGATATTTCTTTTATAGATGCAATTTTTGAAACATTTTCACGAATAACATTTTGTGTTGCAGGAAGATTTTCATCTGACATAACTTGGACAGTTGCAAATAAATCCCATTGGGAATTCCAACGTGCAACACCAATACCGATTGATAAAGCAATCCCTAAAATCAAAACCGACATAAAAGTTAACAATGACATAATCGCGGTCATAAATATTGACTGTTCGCGTATCAAAGAAAATACAAGTGGCTTCTTTATCATTTTCATAATTTTGGATTCACAATGTTATCAAACTGTTTGGACAGTTCGGAAAAATAATTTTGTGGTTTTGGACCTTTCCACACCTTCTTGTCAGAATTTTCTGATTCTTTATCATTACCCGTAAAACTTACACGGTGGTTTTCAACCATTATTGTTGGAAATTTATAAGAGTCCATCAATTTTCTACTGTGTGTTGCCAGAATAATTGTCGTTCCGAAATTTTTATTCATTTGAATAAATAATTCCATCAGTCTGGATGCATTTTCATCATCCAAATTTCCTGTTGGTTCGTCAGCAAGCAAAATTTCAGGTTGAACAATAATTGCACGCGCAACAGAAACGCGTTGTTGTTGACCCCCACTTAATTCTTTGGGATTTGAATCAGCGTATCTGCCAAGACCAACCCATTCCAAAGTTTTACCAACCAATTTCTTGATTTTGTTTTCAGATATTCCGCGAACACGCAAAGGCATAGCAACATTATCAAAAACAGATAAATGTGAAAGAAGTGAATATTCTTGGAAAACAATGGCCATTCTTTTACGCAAATCCGTTATGTCATCCCTGGACAAGCCATTTGTAGTTTTGCCAAATAATTTTATATTACCGCGACTTTGCCGGTGAAGCTGATAGATTAATTTTAATAAAGTTGTTTTACCGGCACCCGATGCCCCAGAAAGAAAATAAAAGGAACCTTTACTGATATTAAAAGAAACATCTGACAGAACTTCACGTCCATTATCATAATGTGCACCAACATTTGCAAAAGATATTGCGGTATCATTATCCATGGGATGGATATTAGTAAAAAAACTTATTATGGTCAAGTATCAAGCTCTTAAATTTAGTCATAAATTAACAAGTTATAACATTTTAGGGATTTAGCGTTTTGATGGTACTTTGTTTTGTGATATGATGTATATACATCAAAATGTTATGAAGAGATTGTTATACGCTTTTTTATTGTGTTTTTTTACTGTTTCGCAGGCCGATGCAGTTCAAGATTATTTAATTGGTGATAATCGTAGGGTTTACGAAGAAAAAACCGGATGGTACATGGGTTTTCGTGCCGAAATGAATATGCTTAGTTGGACAAATAATTATAATTCGAATGATACAAAAGATGCACAAAAAGAATACTCTTGTGATAAATATTCTTTTTCACCATCTTTTGGTGGCAGTTTTACAATTGGTAAATCCTTTAGTTATTTTTGGCGTGGTGAAGTTGAAGCAGGTTACACAGGAACGTTCACAGATCAAGATCAAGGCATCGAATTTAATTTTTCAACACCGTATGTTTTATCAAGTGCTTTGTATGATTTCAGAAATGGTTTGTATCTTGGTGCTTCGGCTGGATTGGCATTTCCAAAAACAGTTTGGAATTGGGATGCTTTTCTGCCAGGTAATCGTGAGAAAACATCTTTATCACCAATGGGTGGCTTGATTTTTGGACTTTCACACAGATTAGATTACAGATTTATTTTGGATTTGCGTTATAGAATTGCTGGTTTTTACGGTACTAGTCATACCAGATATTTTGAAGCAGATCCTGATAAAGATGATGTTTATGAGAAGTATTATTTTAAATCAGATATTGGTTTGGTTTTAGATAATCAGTTTTCTTTGGGGTTAAGATACGAATTTTAAAAATAGGCACTTTTATGAGGGTCAAAAATGTGGTATACTGTTGAGGGTAGAGAGAATTAATGAGACATAACGTAAAGATATCATTATTATCAATAGTTTGCGTTTTTTGTACAACCACTTTTAGTGGTGTACATGCTGCTCCGTCCATAAGATCTTTTGGTGGTGCGACTACATATAACAGTGCTTCCGATGCAACAGCTGCACGTACGGGTTCTTTGCGTGCTGCGTCTATCAGAGTAAATTCAAATACTGATACAGACAGTTCTTCAACAAGTACTTCTTCTGATTCCAATGATACAAGTGTTGCCAGAAATTCTTCTGGCTATTATTCTTCAAGACTTTCTGTTGGAAAATATTTAAGTGGTGGAAAAAATGTTGGTGGTGGCAGCTCTATCAGATCTCAAAATCCCAGCTATAGCACATCAAATGGCAGCACAGGTAATAACACAGATTTACAAAATCAAATAGATGTTTTAGATACCAGAGTAGATAATATAAAAGATGCTAATGATAATCAGTATTCAAAAACAGAAACTGATACATTATTAGATTCAAAACAAGATATTTTAACAGCTGGTGCGGGGATTGAAATTGCAAATGGTGTTATATCCGCAGTTAATGTAAACGGCGAAAAAATA
Organism: uncultured Muribaculaceae bacterium; assembly: GCA_965231035.1. Lineage (GTDB taxonomy): Bacteria > Pseudomonadota > Alphaproteobacteria > Rs-D84 > Rs-D84 > JAFGMC01. Next base: position 349,893 of record OZ246409.1, on the reverse strand, counting down.
TTATTACAATCAGACGGAACGCATATTCAATGGAAGTATGACGATGCATCCAGTACATGGACTAACTTGGTATCCCTGCAAGATTTAAAAGGTGCTGATGGTGCCCAGGGACTTCAAGGTGAACAAGGTTTACAAGGTCTCCAAGGAGAGCAGGGATTACAAGGCCCACAGGGTGAACAAGGATTACAGGGTCCTCAAGGCGAAAAGGGTGACAAAGGTGATACTGGTGCCCAAGGTCCACAGGGTGAACCTGGATCTGGTGCTGATTTGTCAGGATATTCAACAACACTGGAAATGAATTCAGCAATTATTGCTGCGATAAATGCTGCTGCTGCTAATTATGCAACATCTGTCCAAGGGGCCAAAGCAGATACAGCAGTTCAACCAGCGGATTTAGTTAATTATGCTACAAAAACAGATTTATCAACCAAGGCAGACACAGCGAGTTTAGGTGCTTTGGCTGCAAAGAATACAGTAGCAACAACAGATATTGATGACGCGAATGTTACTAAACCAAAATTATCGACGGATGTCCAATCTTCTCTGGATAAAGCAGATACAGCATTGCAATCGGCCGATATGTCCAACTATGCAACAAAAACAGAAGTAAATACTTCTTTGTCGACAAAAGCAGATACAGCCAGCTTGGGTGCTTTGGCTGCGAAGAATACTGTTGCAACAAATGATATCGATGATGCCAATGTTACAAAACCAAAGTTGGCAACAGATGTTCAATCTTCTTTGGGCAAGGCGGATACAGCTTTGCAACCAGGGGATGTTCCAAGTACCACAGGCGCACCTGCGGATGGTTCTGACTATGTTATGGTTGTAAATAACGGACAAACAGATTGGTTTAAAGTAGCTTATTAAAAAGTGTAGATAAGGTTTGGTTGTTTAGTCAACTGAATCAAATAAGGGAGTAGTGATAAGCATAAGTTGAAAAATTTTTGAATATCACAAGAAAATATACCTGTTTTCTTAAAAAAGAAAAAAGGGATAAAAAACAAAAACGGAGAAAAAAATGAAAAACAAAAAAATAGTCTTTTTTGGTGTCATGTCAGTAATTCTGATTGGCGCTGGTACAGCTCAGGCAGCTCCTGGAGATACTCAGTTGACCAGTAAAGGATACGTTGATGCTCAAAATGCAACGCTTTCTACAAATACAACATCGGCATTGAATTTAAAAGCTGATAAAACGGATACTTATACCAAGACTGAAGTTGATACAGCATTGGGTGCAAAGGCTGATACAGCAAGTTTGGGTGCATTGGCAACAAAAAGTACAGTTACAACAACTGATATTGATGATGCAAGTGTAACTAAACCAAAATTGTCATTGGATGTTCAAACAACTTTGGGCAAAGCAGATACAGCATTGCAATCAGCTGATTTGACAGATTATGCAAAAACAGCAGACGTTAACACAGGTTTGGCAACAAAAGCTGACACAACATATGTTGATGGTCAATTGGCAACAAAAGCAAACACAACAGATGTAACCACAGCATTGGCAACCAAAGCAGATACAACATATGTTGATACTGGATTAGCAACAAAAGCAAACACAACAGATGTTAACACAGCGTTGGCAACTAAGGAAGATGTTGCAAATAAGTCAGATAACATGACAACAGATACAGGCAGCACAAGTAAGTATACGACTGTACATGCAGTTGAAAGCTATGTTGGTGGTGTAGTAACAGGTATTAATACAGACCTGTCTGGAAAAGAAGATGTTGCTAATAAATCAAACAACATCGCAACAGATACTGGCAGCACAACCAAGTATACAACTGTAAATGCTGTTGAAACATATTCTGTTCCAAAACCATCTGCAAACTGTTTAGGCGCACAAGCACAATGCGTGTTAAGCATAAATAAAACAACAGGAACGGTTTATTGGGAAGATGTTGCAGTTCAATAAAGTTTAAACATACAAGATATAATTAAGGAGATAAAAATATGAAAAAAATAACCACTAGTCTGTTTGCTATCTTAGTTGCAGCAGGTTTTGCAAGCGCAGCGAATGCTGAAATCGCCAGTAAGAACTATGTTGATGCTCAAAATACATCGCAAACAACAACAATTAATACTGCAATAGCAGCAAAAGCTGATCAGGCAACAACTTATACAAAAAGTGAAGTTGATACATCTTTAGCAGCTAAAGCAAATCAAGCCACAACATATACCAAGACTGAAGTTGATACAGCATTGGGTGCAAAGGCTGATACAGCAAGTTTGGGTGCATTGGCAACAAAAAGTACTGTTGGAACTGCTGATATCGTAGATGGTAATGTAACGAAACCAAAGTTGGCAACAGATGTTCAAACTTCTTTGGGCAAGGCTGATACAGCATTGCAATCTGCTGACTTGACTGGTTATGCACAAACCGCAACTGTTAATACTGCATTAGATGCCAAGGCTGATAAGGCAACAACATATACCAAGACAGAAGTTGACACTTCTTTGGCAACCAAGGCGAATACAGCCGATGTAAACACAGCATTAGCAGCAAAAGCAAATACAGCTGATGTTAATACAGCCTTAGCAGCAAAAGCTGATCAGGCAACAACTTATACAAAAACAGAAGTTGATACATCGTTGGGAACAAAAGCTGATAAAGCAACAACATTGTCTGGATATGGTATCACTGATGCTATGACATCAACAGCTATTAATACAGCATTGGGATTAAAAGCTGATACAGCAAGTCTGGGTACATTGGCGACAGCTGCACCGGGTGCATGTTCCAATCCAACCAGCAAGTGTGTTCTGACTTTTGATGGAACAGCATATACTTGGGAAGTTGTAGAAAGATAATATTTTTTGTTTTGTGTGAAAAAAACTCTTTTTTCACACAAATAAAAATATTATGATTTCGTGTAAGAGTGTTTTAAATTTATCCTCAGTATGGTTGATATGACGAAAAAAAATTGCATTTTTTCGGTTTCTCTTGTTGCTATAATTATAGTAACCACTGTTGGCTATGCTTCGGGTAATATTGCAAGTAAAACCTATGTTGATAGGGTTGTAGAAGGAGTAACTCTGATTCCTGGACCTCAAGGTCCTCAGGGTGAAACTGGTCCTCAGGGTCCAAAAGGTGATACCGGAGATACTGGTGCACAGGGTCCTCAGGGTGAAACTGGTCCCCAAGGTTCCCAGGGAATTCAAGGTATCCAAGGTCCCCAAGGTGAAACTGGTGCACAGGGTCCCCAAGGCGAAATTGGTCCCCAAGGTCCCCAGGGAATTCAAGGTCCTGCGGGTGAATCTGGTTTGGCCAGTGTTACAACGTCTGGAACTGGTTACGTTATTTCTGATGTATCTGTCGGAACAGATACATTGAATGTTACAAAATCTAATGTGAAAATTCCAATAGGCTCTGAAACAGCAACAACTTATGCAACCATTTGGGTTGAATAAAATTAAAATTTTAAATTATTAAATAAGAAATATTATCCCAATACCAGATACAGCAAACAGTATTGCAAATATCATCAACGGCCAAAAATATTTCTTGGCTATGGCGCGGGCTTTATCTTGCCAACGCCAGATTAAAAATCCTGTGATTGCAAAACGCAAAGTTCTGAATACTGCAGAAACACCTAAAAATAAAACTGCTGGAAACCCAATGAATCCGGCACAAATTGCCAACAATTTATATGGAACAGGTGTAAACGCGGCTAAGAACATAATAAATATTCCGTGCTTTATAAACATTTGTTGAGCAATTGCAAAATTATCCATGCTGGAAAAAGTATTAATCAACCACATGCCAACAGAATCAAACAACCACAAACCAATCATATAAGAAACTGCGCCGCCAACCAAAGATCCTAATGATGCCGCCACTACTGTTGGCATTGCACGTTTTTTATTTGCTAAAATTGGTGGAGCAATAAAAACCTCTGGTGGAATAAACAAAAACACAGATTCACAAAATGTCATAAAAAAAACCACCCAAAAAAAAGCAGGGTGTTCAGATTTCTTCATAAGATTGCTTAAAAATTTCATATAAATTCACTTTTAAAAATTAAACTTTCCCGATTGTAATTTATAATTTAATAATTTACAATCGTTATTATGAAAAAAGAAACAAATTTTAATCGTGGCGAAAAAATAGCCAGCAAAGTTCAAATATTGGTCGCAGAAATTCTGCGCGATAATTTCAGCGAAGATTCCATTGTATCTATGGTTTCATTGGTTGGTTCAGAATCACATGGTGGTTTACGGTTTGTAAAGTTATTTTATTACACCAGAAATTCTGACCGGGTTTTGACCCAGAAACGTTTAGAAGAAATAACCAAGATGGTTCGTTTCGAATTGGCTGCGCGTATGAATCAAAAATATGTACCTGATATAAAGTTCAGCTATGACGACACATTGGAACGCGCTGACAGAATTGATAAATTGTTGGAAAAAATTTAACGATAATTAATTTGGTATCCATCCTTCGAATTTTTGAATTGCTTGTGCCAGCTTTGTAATGTCCAGGTCTTTTACAAATTCATCACGCGAAAAACCTGTTTGGTTTTCAATAAACTTTATATAATTTTCAGTGTTATTTTCAGATGCCGGGGCATAGCGATGTACTGCATAATAAAGACCAAGTTCACGATAACTTTTTGTTTTGAACAATGCACATAACGCTGCAAATCCAACTTCGTAATTTGGAAAAACCGCAAACCCATTCGATTCGTGTGTTGCACCATGCCTGATTGTAAATTCGCTGAATCTTAAATTTCCAGGATTATTATTTCTGAAAGATAAACTCGGTTTCATTTTTGTCCTTTTGATAAAATTTTAATAATAAAAAAAGACGCGAAAAATGCGTCTTTTAAGTGTTTTTATTATATCAAAAAACCACAAAAAAATCAATAATCTTTTATCTGGATCTTTTTGAAAATATTATTTTATTTTGCAAAATATCAGATGGTTTAGGGGACAATTCATCTTTGACAGATTGACGATACGGATCAGCGGTATCTTTATCCCAAGAGTATATTTTGGTATTTTTATCATAAAGTAAGAATTTATTATTTGGAAAAAATTTATAATCCGAAGGCTTTAAAAAAATTAATTTTTCAAAAAAAGGACAAAAGTATGGTATATACCCACCAAAATCTTTTGCAGTAAGAAATCTTGATTTTCTGATATTTTGTTGCACTTTTTGTTTTGCAACACAACCATTTGCACAGTAGCAATTAGGTTTCTTTTCATTGTTATTTAGAGTGTTTTTATTAAATAAGAATTTCATAGCAATACTTTTATTTTATAACAATATTTTCTTCTAAAAGATTCTTTATAATTTTTCTTTTTGCAGATAAATTTTGTTTCCAAATCAATTGTGGCTTTTTATTTTCTGAATATTTACGAAATACAATTTTATCAGAATTTAAAGGCATTTCGTGAACTTTTATAAAAACAATTATTTTATTTTTTTCACAATGAAAAGGCATCATTCCACCATAGTTTGATAAAGTCATAAAAATCTTTTTTCTTGATTCCTGTTCAGAATGATTTTTTGCATGACAATTATTGTCGCAATCTGCGCAGTTTAATTCAATACCACGGTAAAATATACTGACTTTTGACATTTTTATTTTGAATAGTCACATTTTATAAGATTATTTTTTAATTCTATTAAACGACGGTCAACTCTTAGACCTAACTCTTTATAAGCTAATTTTGTACATTCATTTGGCGGATTTTGCATAATATTATCAATAATTTTCCTGCAGGATAATAGCCTTTTAAAATCACCACGATCAGACTCTGATTTATTCAAAAAATCAATTGATAATGTATCAAGATTTTCATTGCCTGGGATTTTTTTAATTTCTTCGTGTGTCATAAGAACAATTTTATCTTTTTTAACGCACCGAACTAGTATATAACTTCCAAAATCAACCTTGTTAAGGAAATATTCAATTCTTGATTTATTGGTGCATGAGCCACTGCGATCAACATCATTTATAAATTTTTCAATATCTGGATTTGGTTTATGTAAAATACTGCAAATATTGTTGCCGGGTTTACATTCGTTTAATCCATTTTCATAAGTAACATTCGCCAACATTACAAAATCCTTTTTCTTAAATTCGAAATAATTATATTACTAATTTAGTTTTTGTCAATAAATATTCAAAAATTCATAAAGAATCAGGTTGAAAAGGTGGAAATACTGGTGTATCATTGCCGCATAAATTAAATTCTGTGGCCGCTTGATTGCGTTCACAGACCCTCGTGTAGCATTTGTACACGTCGGGTCTGCTGAAACGCCTCCAATCGTCTCACATAATTCAATTTATAATTTATAAATTTAAACTGGGTTAAAAACACTTATGAAACAATCAAATATCAGAAATTTTGCAATAGTCGCTCACATTGATCATGGTAAATCGACACTGTCGGACAGATTGATTGAATTCACAGGGGGATTGGAATCCCGTGAAATGAAGGCCCAGGTTCTGGACAGTATGGATATCGAACGCGAACGAGGAATTACAATCAAGGCTCAGACTGTTCGTTTGAATTATACTGCGAAAAATGGTGAAGTTTATCAGTTAAACTTGATGGATACCCCTGGTCATGTGGATTTTACTTACGAGGTTTCACGCAGTTTGGCCGCATGCGAAGGTGCTTTGATTTTGGTTGATGCAACCCAAGGCGTCCAGGCACAAACATTGGCAAATGCTTATCTGGCTTTGGATAACAATTTGGAAATGTTGCCGGTTATAAATAAAATTGATTTACCTTCCAGTGATGTTCAGGCCGCCAAGGATCAAATGGCCGATGTTATTGGATTGGATGCAAAGGATGCTTTGTCTGTTTCTGGAAAAACAGGTCAGGGCGTTCCTGAATTATTAGAAGAAATTGTAAAAAAATTACCAGCCCCAAAGGGAAATGCCGATTCACCAACGCGGGCGTTGTTGGTTGATTCTTGGTACGATTCGTATCTGGGGGTTGTGGTTTTGGTTCGTGTTGTTGATGGAAGTTTGAAACGCGGTCAAAAGATTAAATTTATAGCAACAGGCGCAGAATATATTGTTGATAAAATCGGATACTTTACACCCAAGATGGTTAATGTGGATGAACTGGCCACAGGTGAAGTTGGATTTATCATAACCGGTATGAAGACAATTCATGACTGCAAGGTCGGTGATACAATTACAGATGCGCGTGCAACAGTTGAAAGGTTGGCCGGGTTCAAACCCAGCATCCCGGTTGTGTTTTCCAGCTTCTTTCCGGTAGAGGCAGATGATTACCCGAATCTGCGTGATGGCGCCGAAAAATTGGCATTGAATGATGCTTCGTTTGTGTTCACAGTTGAAAAATCCAGTGCGCTGGGGTTTGGTTTGCGTTGCGGCTTTTTGGGTCTGCTGCATATGGAAATCATAAACGAAAGATTATCTCGTGAATTTGATTTGAATCTGATTAATACAATTCCCAGCGTGCTTTATAAGCTGCACCTGCGTAATGGTGAAGTTCTGGATTTGGAAAATCCAGCCGATATTCCAGATTTAACATTAATTGAATCAATTGAAGAACCTTGGGTTCGTGCAACAATAATGATGCCGGATAAATATATGGGTGGAATTATGGCACTGTGTTCTGAACGTCGTGGGGTTCAGGAAAATATTTCTTATGTTGGAAACCGTGTGGTTTTGGTTTACCAGTTGCCATTGGCGGAAATAGTTTTTGATTTTTATGATCGTGTGAAATCTTTATCCAGTGGCTATGCCAGCTTTGATTACGTTTTGCAGGGGTACCAGGAATCTGATTTGGTCAAGGTATCTATTCTTGTTAATGAAGAGAATGTCGAACCTCTATCATTCTTATGTCATCGTTCTTTTTCGGAAAAACGTGGTCGCCAAATTGTTGAAAAATTAAAAGATTTGATTCCAAGACATCAATTCAAGATTCCAATCCAGGCGGCAATTGGTGGAAAAATTATTGCTCGTGAAACAATCGCTGCGTTCAGAAAAGATGTTACAGCCAAATGTTATGGTGGTGATATTACGCGTAAAAGAAAATTGTTAGAAAAGCAGAAAGAGGGTAAAAAGCGTTTGCGGACATTCGGTAATGTCGAAATCCCACAAACCGCATTTATAAATGCTTTGAAAGTTTAGGTATATAGTAAGGAGATGTAAATGGCGCATCAGTTTCTGTTTAATCCTTATATTTTGGACAATTTGCCCATCCCCAGTAATGGATTTGACGTGGTTCAGGATTCTGCCGAGCCCAGACTTCGCATGTACATAACAAATCGCGGGGTAAAAAGCTTTTTTGTCAGAAAGCGTGTAAATGGTCATGACCGCAGAATTATCATCGGAAAATACCCAGATGTTGAAATTGCTGATGCTAGAATTATGGTTCCCGAAGTTTTAAGAGCTGCCAGTGTAAAACCAAAACTACGCCATAAAAAAGTCAGCTTCAGAAGAGTAGCAGATATTTATTTAACTAAGAAAGTTCATCGGACCGAAACATCTTTGGCAAAATTGGTTCGTTCAATGGTCAGACACTTGGGACCAATATTTGAATCAAATATCCAAGAAATAAATACTGATACAGTCAAAGAATTGTTGGATAAAATTGATGGTAATGTTGTCAGAAACCGTATGCAAGAACTGGTGCACAGCATATTCAACTTTGCAATAGAAAGTGGGTATCTTTCTGAAAATCCGGTTTCAAATATAGAAAAAGTAAAAGAACAACGTCGTGTTCGTCCACTGACCAGGGCCGGATTTGATAGACTTTTAATTGCAATAAATAAAGAAAAGTCTCAGGTGCTAAGATCTGCCTTTTTAATGCTTATTTACGGGTTTATACCAAAGTCCAAGGTGTTTTCTATGCAGTGGCGTGATTTAGATTTTAACCATTACACATGGAAAAATCACCCTTTGTCAGATGCTGCGGTTGTTGTTTTACAGGACCTGCCTCAGAATGGGAAATGGGTTTTCCCGGGTCGCGGCGGATATCATTTAACCGATCCCAGAATGGCTTGGAAACGGGTTGCTGGTAATGCAAAAATCCAAAATTTGACAATGGATGATGTTTATAAATTTATGAGTAAGCAGTTGATTTGGGCTTCTAATCGGGAAGATTTCCGACAAAATATGAACCGTATGATTGATAATATAGTAGAATAATTTTCGGACAGCATTTTTTATCACTTGTTATTGTTTGTTATAATTTCTTGACACTGGGTCTTGAAAATGATAGTTTGGGTTATCGACGCTCTGAAGTGAGCTCACAAATTTAACTAAAACAAAGGATAAGAAATGACAACTTTCGAAAGAGTAAAAAAAATCGTAGCAGACAAACTGGGCGTTGACGAAGCCAAGGTTACAGAAAAGGCCGCGTTTGTAAACGATTTGGGTGCGGATTCATTGGATGTAGTAGAATTCGTTATGGAAGTTGAAAAAGAATTCAATATCACAATCCCAGACGAAGATGCAGGTAAATTGCAAACAGTTGGTGATGCTGTGAAGTATATTGAAACTCATGCAAAGCCAGCCGCAAAACCAGCAGCAAAATAATCTTTCATAATATTTGTAAAGATTTAATGGTAAAATATGAAAAAACCGTCAGCAATGTTTTGTTGTTGACGGTTTTTTTCTAATGTTTATAATGACAAGTGTTTATCTTAACGATAAAACAAGATTTTGGGTCATGAACCCTTTAAAATATAGGAAATAAAAATGAGACGAGTTGTTATTACAGGTATGGGCGTTGTTACTCCGGTTGGAACTGGTGTGGAATACGCGTGGAAAAATATTATTTCTGGAAAATCCGGTGTTCGCAAGGTAGACCTTTTTGATGTGTCCGACCTGGCTTCACAAATTGGAGGGTTCCCAGTTCATGGTACTGAACCGGGTCAATATAACCCAGATATTTCTGTTGATCCCCGTGAACAACGTAAGATGGATAAAGCAATACTTTATGGAGTTGTTGCCGCCGTTGAAGCAGTTAAAGATGCTGGATTGGATAACTATACTGGTGACAAAGAACGTGTCGGGGTTTCAATAGGTGGGGGAATTGGCGGTTTGAATTCAATTTATGAAAGTTGTGTAGAACTTTATACAAATGGTCCGCGCAGCATCAGTCCGTTTTTTATTCCAAAGTCTATTATTAACATGACATCCGGGCAGGTTTCTATAAAATATGGTTTTAAGGGTCCAAATATTTCTATTGTGACTGCTTGTGCTTCGGGTGCTCATTCAATTGGCGAAGGTGCCAGATTGATTCAGCACGGTGATGCTGACATTATGATTTGTGGTGGATCCGAAGGTGCAGTTGGTAAAATAGGTATGGCCGGATTTTCAGCTATGAAAGCTTTATCAACTCGTAATGATGATCCCGAAGGTGCATCTCGTCCATGGGATAAAACACGCGATGGATTTATAATTGCCGAAGGTGCAGGTGTTCTGGTTTTGGAAGAATATGAACATGCCAAGGCACGTGGTGCAAAAATCTATGCCGAAGTTGCAGGATATGGAATGTCTGGTGACGCACATCATATTACAGCTCCAGCCGAGGGTGGTGAAGGCGGAATGCGTGCAATGAAAGCGGCTTTGAAAGATGCTGGTATAAAACCAGAAGAAGTAGATTATGTAAACGCACATGGAACATCTACTGGTTTGGGTGATATAGGTGAATTAACAGCAGTAAAAACATTGTTTGCTGATGCTGGTAATATTTGTATGTCTTCTACAAAATCAATGACAGGGCACCTTTTGGGTGCGGCCGGTGCGGTTGAAGCAATTTTCTGTGTTTTGGCAATTCGCGATGGGATTGTTCCACCAACAATCAATTTGAAAGATCCAGAAGAAATGGTTGGTGATTTTGATTTGGTTCCGAATAAAGCTAAAAAACATAAAGTCGAAGTTGCAATCAGTAACTCGTTTGGTTTTGGTGGTACCAACGCCAGTTTGATTTTGAAAAAAATATAAATTAAATTCTGCGGACACTTGTTGTGTTCACATTCCCTCGTGTAACACTTGTACACGTCGGGTTTGTGAAACACTTCCAAATCATCTCACATAATTTAATTTCTAAAAATAATATTAAATAAATAAAAAACAGGGAATCCCGTTTTTTATTATGAATATGTATTGACAAAACATATTTGTGTGTTATTCTTCCAAGGCTTAATAAGGTTTCAAATGCAAAATAAGTCATCTGAAAAAGCTCTAAAAAATAATACGCGTTTCTATTTATGTATGGGTGCAAAGGTTCTGTCTTGCGCTTTATTTGGTGCGTTGACTGCTAAATTTATAATTTTTGAATCTGAAAAAAGTGATGTTAATAGTGCAATAGAATTTTGTAAAAACCAGCTTAAGCAAATCGAATTAAAGAAAAATGAACAAATATGTGAATGTAAAACCAAAGTTCACTATGATGGTTGGATAGAGTATGCTGATAAAAGGATGTGTCGACATTCTTATAATATAGCCCAATTGGAAGAACTAAGAAGTATTTATAACCTTTATATCGATAAATTGAAAAAACGTAAAAAAGAACTTGGAACATTGTCAGGCTTTTTTTCGCTAAGGAAAAATTTTGGGTATATTGTGGAAACACAAAGTCAAAATAATTCTGGGAAATAGTAAAAATGTGGGAATACTCCACATTTATTTTTTATAAATTACTTGCAAAGAATATGTATAGGTTGCATAATTCCGCGACATCGGAGTGTAGCTCAGCCTGGTAGAGTGCTGCGTTCGGGACGCAGAGGTCGTGGGTTCGAACCCCGCCACTCCGACCAAAAATCAAACCACCAAAAAGGTGGTTTTAGTTTTGGTTGGAAAGACAGAGTTGTGAGAACCCGTGGGTTCGCGTATGAGTTAAGTTTTGCAAGTGAAACGTGGCGAAACAAAGATTTTACAAAGTAAAATCGTACGAATGGTGAGTGTGCCAATTTATTGGCATCCGAACAGCTCTCGCCACTCCGACCAAAAATCAAACCACCAAAATAATAATTTTATATTGAATGACCTTGTAAATAGCCGCGTGAACGCAAAATGTCCAAAACCTGTTTACCAAGAAATTGTAAACAAATATTTGCTCTTTCTGAAATTGTTTTGTTCGATACACCCAGGCTGGTCAAACAATCAATCTGTTCAAAATGGCTCATTGGGTTTGATTTTGAATTATCAAATTTTTTTAAGTGATATAATATGCTATCAACAATAATAAAAATTTCTTTTTTGTAAGGGTTCAATGGATCCATTTGCTTACGAAATTCTTCAAAACATAAGTTTTTAAAATCTCTTTTAAAAAGCTCGCAATTTTCAGTATAGCTACAACCACTGCAACGTTCACCATTGATATTATAATAATTAGGTTCTATTTTTATTTTGGGATTCAATAAAGCACCAGGTTTATAAATATCAATTTTTTCTTGCATTGTATTGTAACCTTTTTTAATCTTTTATGTTTTATGAAAAGCGTAACACAAGAAATAATATTGTCAATATTTAAATAAATTTCATTCTTGATTTTATATTTATTATTAAGTAGTCTGACACCTGGGTAAGCAAAGAATAAAGGTTTTAATAATGAAAAACACTTTAATGCTTGGACAAATAGTTTGGAAAAAAATTTCACTGGTTTCTTCAGTTGAAGATATAAAAGCGGCTGTTGACCAAACAAGAAAAGTTTTGAATGCAAATAGAGTCAGTCTTGCAGCTTATAAAATAGACATCCCTTATCAAAACAGTTTGTTTTATCTGCAAAATGCTTTAAGACAAAAACAAAAATGTTAAATTAAAATAAGTTAAAACTCTTTCTTGATTTTTGAAATCTGACTTATTAAAGTGTTCCCTTATGAAGAAGAAAATAAATTCCAAAATTAAAAAGCTAAAGGCTAGGAAAGTTAATATTGGCAAAAAAGTCAAAGTTAAAAGCCTTGGTCATCATATTAAATATATGGCACTGAAAGTTGCTGTTGTTGTTTTTGCTGCTGTGGTTTTAGTTGGTGGTTACTTTACAACTTTTCAATCTGGTATAACCCAAGAAGGTGTTTATTTCAAGGTTGATAATGGTGCAACAATATCATCAATCGCATCTGAAATGAAAAAAGACGGTTATATAAATTCCGTGAATTTATTTAAAATTTCAGTTCTGATGATGGGTGGTAAAATTCAGAGCGGTGAATATGAATTAAAACCTGGATCCAGTATTTGGCGAATTGCAAAAATGATGCGCAGCGGCGACATAGCTTCTGTTGATGTTTTAATTCAAGAAGGTTTAACAGTTAAACAAGTTAAAAAGCTTTTATTGGATACTCCGACTTTAACGGGCAGTGTTGAATGCGATAAGACAAAACCAGTTTTGGATTCTAAAAAAAGTGGCGATGAAAACAAACCAGAAGAAATTAAAAAACAACCACTGACTGATATTTGTAATTTAAAAGAGGGTGACTTGTTCCCAGATACTTATCGTGTTGCACGTGGAACAAACAGATTGGATGTTTTGGAATTGGCACGTAAAAAAATGGAATCGATTCGTGTGGGTTGGGAAAATTCACATCGTTCTATGCCTGCACCTTTGAAATCTTGGAACGAAGTTATAACTTTGGCATCTATTGTTCAAAAAGAAACACCAAAAGATGATGAAATGCCAACAGTCGCCAGTGTTTATCTGAACCGTTTGCGTAAAAAAATGAAATTACAGGCTGACCCAACAGTTGTTTATGTTGTAACCCATGGATTGGGTGATATGCAGGGACGGGGATTGTTTTCAGGTCATTTGAAAACCAAAAGTCCTTATAACACATATATTAATTACGGTTTGCCACCGGCGCCAATTGCTAATGTTGGTCGCAGTGCCATCGCAGCGGTTTTGAATCCTGCGGATACCAGTTATTTGTTCTTTGTTGCAGATGGGCAGGGCGGACATAAATTTGCCAGATCTTATCAAGAGCATATGAAAAACCAAGCCACCTGGCGAGAAATAAAAAAAGTTCTGAATCAGAAAAATTCTGAACAAAAATAAAAGCCCTAATCAGGGCTTTTTTTAACACATTGTCTTATAAAACGATTCGACAGTGCGCGAAGTTTAGCACAGTTTTAGATTTTTTGCAAAAATCTTTTATCTTGAATAATATTTTGACTAGTGACACAATTTGTATCAGCTAGATTAATCTAGTACAGTTTAATCAACAAAAATACTTAAGAAAGGATAAAATATGAAAAAAATAGTTTTGACTTCTTTATTGGCTGTATTTGCGGCTGGTGCAGCAAGTGCAGCAGTTACACCTTATGCTTCTTTGAAATTGGGATATGACAGTGTTGCAAAGGCAGATGTTGAAGAAAATGGTGTAAAAATGGCTGAAACGCCAGATATGTCTGGTTATATGGGATCAATTGCCGGTGGTGCATCTTTTGATGTTTCTTCTACTGTTGGTTTGCGTGCTGAATTGGAATATGTTTATGCTGATACAGAAGAAGATTCTTCTGCTGATGCAATGACATTATCTTATAGCACAGTTATGGTTAATGGATATGCTGATTTTGGTGATGCATCATGGGTTGTAAAACCATATGTTGGATTGGGCGTAGGATATGCTTTTGGAACAGTCGGTTCTGGCAGTGAAGATATAGACGCTTCTGGTTTAGCATACGGCATATCAGCTGGTGTTGTATACCCAATTGATTCTAATTTTGCATTGGATTTGGGTGCAAAATATACAATACATGACTTGACAACTGATGAGGATAGTGATGTAACATTGAACGTTCCAGCATGGTCATATATGTTGGGTGCACGCTATATGTTCTAATATTATCTAGATTAACAAGCCCAGATATTTTATCTGGGCTTGTTAGAAGGATTATGTTCTCTTTGAAATATTACGATATTTTTAATAGAATATAATAACTTGAACCTGTGTGTTCAAAAAAATAAAAAAGGAAAAAATATGAAAAAAATAGCATTGGTATCGTTTTTGGCAATTTTTGCAATTTCAGGCGCAAATGCAGCAAATATAATTGATGGAAATCCATTGTATCGTCCAAGTGAAAATCACTTCTACAGCTTGACAAACGTTGGAACAGCAGTCGGACTGGAAGATAGTGTTTATGATTATCGTATGTGGACAGCTGGCGAAGAATTTGGATACGGAATAAGCGATAAATTAGCAGTATTTTTGAATACAAATGCTTCTGCTTTTTATCCAACAAGCACAAAAATGTCTGATGATAATTACAGTTGGGATAATTTAGCTTTGGGATTGACATATCGTTATTTGGATGAAGGTATGTTCAAAGCTGATGTTTACGGCAAAGTTACACAATTATATTCTCAGGCTGGTGTAGCAACATCTTCTGGGTTGGAAACAATTGCATACCTGTGGACAGCAGGAACTAATTTTGGCATGAAAGGCGATAATTGGGCAGTTGCAGGTACAGCAGAATACAACTATTGGAAAGATGATTTAGAAGATAAATATGCTGATTCACTTCACTTTACTATTTGGAAGTTTGGTGTAAAAGGTCAATATTCTTTGTCTGATAACTGGAATTTGACTGCTGGTGCTATTTATTCAAAAGTCATAGCTGATGATAGTATGATGCCTTTTGCTAACTATGTATACGGCGATAAAAAGTGGAATACAGAATTTGGTGTAAACTATAATATTGATTCCGCAAAGTTTGTCGGCATTTATGGAACAAAGATGCTTGATTCAGACTATAATAAAGACGCATACGGAGTTGGTGCAAAGTTTGGAATTGATTTCTAAACCTGAAAGTACTTAAAAATCCGGTTAAATACCGGATTTTTTATTTTGTCAAAACTATAAATAATTCAAGTTTTTTATTCTAATTGTACTGTATTTTACTTTGTCATCATAGTATTTGATAATACTCTACAATTTTTCTCTTATTTTTCTTAGTTTTCCCTTGACAACTGTGTCGACCAAAGTTATAGTGTATTCGCTTTCCGTGTAATCAAGGAAAGTTAAAAAGCACAGAAATCTGCGTAATTTGACTGATTTATAATCGCGTTTACCACGTTGAAATAAGTCTGATAGGCGGATTTTATGCAGAAAAAACGTTGAAAAACAAAGAGATTTTTGAATGCCAACAGTAAACCAACTGATTCGGAAACCACGTAGAAAGGCAGTTGTAAAAAGTACAGCTCCTGATATGAAGCAATGCCCACAAAAGCGCGGCGTTTGCACACGTGTTTATACTACTACACCTAAGAAGCCTAACTCGGCTCAACGTAAAGTTGCCCGTGTTAAACTGGCTAATGGTTCAGAAGTAACAGCCTATATCCCAGGCGAAGGTCATAACTTGCAAGAACACAGCGTTGTTATGATCAGGGGCGGTCGCGTAAAAGACTTGCCGGGTGTTAAATATCATATCATCCGTGGTGTCTTGGATACCAAGGGTGTAGATAGAAAACAAAGCCGTTCATTGTACGGTGCCAAAGTAAAGAAAGCTTAATAACCACACAGAGTAAAACTTTGTGAGTAATTCGCGGAAAGCGAGTGAAGAGAAAAAGGAAAAAATAATGTCAAGACGTAACAGAGCAATTAAACGCGAAATATTACCAGATTCCAAATATAACAACTTGGTCGTTGCAAAATTGATTAACGTTGTAATGTGGGATGGTAAAAAAGAAGTTGCCGAAGAAATTGTTTATGGTGCAATGGAAAGATTAAAGAAAATTGCAAAAGATGGTAACGAATTGGTAACTTTCTTGGAAGCTGTTGATGCTTTGAAACCATCAGTAGAAGTCAAAGGTCGTCGTGTTGGTGGTGCAACTTATCAGGTTCCAGTTGAAGTTCGCCCAGCCCGTCAACAAACAATGGCATTGCGCTGGTTGGTTGATTTTTCCAGAAAACGTTCTGAACGTTCTATGGAAGAAAGATTGTTTGGTGAACTGCGTGATTCTTTGAATGGTCAAGGTAACGCATTCAAGAAAAAGATTGATACACATAAAATGGCTGATGCGAATAAAGCATTTGCTCATTTCCGTTGGTAAAATAAATAAACGATCAGATAAACAGGAAAGATTAAGGAAAAGAAAATGTCAGTTGGAAAAACCGCACCTTTACATATGTATCGTAATATCGGCATTATGGCTCACATTGATGCTGGTAAAACTACTGTATCTGAACGTATTCTTTTCTATACCGGTAAAAATTATAAAATTGGTGAAGTGCACGATGGTGCCGCGACTATGGACTGGATGGTTCAAGAACAAGAACGCGGTATTACAATTACATCTGCTGCAACAACATGTTTCTGGCGTGATCATCGCGTTAACTTGATTGACACTCCGGGTCACGTTGACTTTACAATGGAAGTAGAACGTTCTTTGCGCGTATTGGACGGTGCAGTTGCAGTGTTTGAATCTGTATCTGGTGTGCAACCACAAACTGAAACAGTATGGCGTCAGGCTGATCGTTACAATGTTCCACGTATTTGCTTTATTAACAAGATGGATCGTATTGGTGGAAACTTCTTCCGCTGTGTTGATATGATTCGTGAACGTTTGGGATCTAATCCTGTTGTTTTGAATTTCCCAATTGGTGAAGAATCATCTTTCAAAGGTGTTGTTGACGTAGTTGAAATGAAAGGAATTATCTGGGAAGACGAAAATGGCAGCAATCCTATAACTGTTGAAATTCCAGAAGAATTAAAAGCCAAGGCAGAAGAACTGCATTCCAAATTGATTGAAGAAATTGTAACTTTGGATGATGCTGTTATGGAAGCATATATGGAAGGTACAAAACCAGACTTGGCAACAATCAAAAAATTAATTCGTAAAGGTACAATTACACAGGCATTTAATCCGGTATTGTGCGGTTCTATGTTAAAGAACAAAGGTGCACAACCATTATTGGACGCAGTTGTTGATTATTTGCCATCACCGTTGGATATTCCTGCTATTAAAGGAACCAAGATGGATGGTAAAACAGAAGATGAACGTCACCCAAATGCAGACGAACCATTCAGCGCATTGGCATTCAAAGTTGCAAACGATCCTTTTGTTGGTAACTTGATGTTTATCCGTATTTATTCAGGAAAGTTGTCAGCTGGTTCTTATATTTACAATTCTACACGTGACAAACGTGAACGTGTTGGTCGTATGTTGTTGATGCATGCAAACAACCGTGAAGAAATCAAAGAAGCATCTGCTGGTGACATTATCACATTGGTTGGAATGAAAGAAACAATCACTGGTGATACATTGTGCGATGAAAGCAAGCCAATTGTTTTGGAAAGCATTCATATTCCAGAACCAGTTATAAGCTTGGCTGTGGAACCAAAGACCAAGGCTGATATTGAAAAAATGTCATTAGGCTTGCAGGCTTTGGCCAAAGAAGATCCATCGTTCCGCGTATCGGTTGATCAGGAATCTGGACAAACTATTTTGGCTGGTGTTGGTGAATTGCATTTGGAAATTTTAGTTGATCGTTTGTTGCGTGAATTCAAAGTAGATGTTAATGTTGGTGAACCGCGTATTGCTTATCGCGAAACATTCCGTAAACCAATTACAGAAGATTATACACACAAGAAACAGTCAGGTGGTTCTGGTCAATATGCCCAGGTTAAAATTGAATTCGAACCACGCGAACCGGGTGCTGGGTATGAATTTGAAAACAAGGTTGTTGGTGGATCGATTCCAAGAGAATTTATCCCTGGTGTTGAAAAGGGATTAAAGATAGCACAACAGACAGGTGTTCTGATTGGCTATCCAACAGTAGATTTCAAAGCAACATTAGTTGATGGTAAATATCATGAAGTTGACTCTAACGTATTGTGCTTTGAAATTGCGGCGCGTGCATGTTTCCGTGAAGCTATGAAGAAAGCATCGCCAAAATTACTTGAACCGATTATGAAACTGGCAGTTACAACTCCAGAAGAATATGTCGGTGATATTATCGGCGATTTGAACAGCCGCCGTGGACAAATTAATGGTATTGAAACACAGTTTGGAAATCAGCTGATATCAGCTTTTGTTCCACTGGCTAATTTGTTCGGTTACGTCAAAACATTGCGTTCATTGTCACAGGGTCGTGCAAATCCTTATATGGAATTGTCACACTACGATGATGTTCCAGCGAATGTTGCAGACGAAGTTATAAAGAAAATGACAAAATAAGATTTAACAACAAAAAAGAAGCCTAAGGAGAAAACCATGGCAAAAGAAAAGTATGTAAGAAGTAAGCCGCACGTCAATATTGGTACCATTGGTCACGTTGACCATGGTAAAACCACACTGACAGCTGCTATCGTTCATTACTATGGTGTTGGTGCTGATAAAAACAAGGGTGTTGATCAAATTGATAATGCCCCAGAAGAAAAAGCACGTGGTATAACAATTAACACTGCACACGTTGAATATGAAACAGCAGCACGTCACTATGCACACGTTGACTGCCCAGGACACGCCGACTATGTTAAAAATATGATTACCGGTGCTGCTCAGATGGACGGTGCTATATTGGTAGTTGCAGCAACTGATGGTCCAATGCCTCAGACACGCGAACACATCTTGTTGGCACGTCAGGTTGGTATTCCAAAGATTGTTGTTTACTTGAACAAATGTGACTTGGCAAGCGATCCAGAATTGTTGGAATTGGTTGAAATGGAAATTCGTGAATTGTTGTCTGCAAACAACTTTGACGGAGTAAACACACCAATTATCCGTGGTTCTGCAGTTTCTGCCGTAGAAGAAAAGAAAGACGGTTTGGGCAAAGAATCAATTGACGCTTTATTGGCTGCTTGCGATTCCTTTATTCCACAACCAAAACGCGAAACAGAAAAACCATTCTTGATGCCAATTGAAGACGTATTTTCAATCACAGGTCGTGGTACTGTTGTAACAGGCCGTATCGAAGCTGGTATCATCAAAGTTGGTGATGAATGCGAAATTGTAGGTTTGCGTCCAACACAAAAAACAACTGTAACTGGTGTTGAAATGTTCCGCAAATTGCTGGATCAAGGTGAAGCCGGTGATAACGTTGGATTGCTGTTGCGTGGTACAAAGAAAGAAGATGTAGAACGTGGTCAGATTATCTGCAAACCAGGCTCTATCACACCACACACAGAGTTTGAATCTGAAGTTTATATCTTAACCAAAGAAGAAGGTGGACGTCATACAGCATTCTTTGCTAACTATCGTCCTCAGTTCTACTTCAGCACAACAGACGTAACAGGCACAATCAGCTTGCCAGCAGACAAAGAAATGGTTCTGCCAGGTGATAACGTTCGTATCAAGGTACAGTTGATTGCACCTATTGCTATGGACGAAGGTCGTCGCTTTGCTATCCGTGAAGGCGGACGCACAGTTGGTGCCGGAGTTGTGTCAAAAATTATCAAATAATTAATTTATTTGAAAAAAGTCAACAGACAGACTTGATAGTAAAATTAAGATCTGTCTGTTGATAACAGATTAAAGAGATAAGGGAAACGAAATGGTACCAGCATCTAAAATTCGCATTAAATTGACAGCATTCGACCACAGAATTTTGGTTGAATCAGTAGATGAAATTGTCAAAACTGCAAAGCGCACAGGCGCGGATGTCGTAGGACCCGTTCGCTTGCCGACATTGATTCAAAAGTTTACAGTCAACCGTTCGCCTCACGTGGACAAAAAGTCTCGCGAACAGTTCGAAATCCGCAATCATAAAGCGGTCGTAGATATTGTTAATCCAACCCCTCAGACAGTTGATGCCTTGATGAAGTTGGACTTGGCGTCTGGGGTTGATGTGAAGATTAAATTGTAAGGATATTTGGAAATATCCAATATTTAGATAGATAAGGCATAATAAAATGAAACGTAGTGGCTTAATAACAACAAAAATAGGAATGACACGATTGTTTGACGACAATGGTGTTGCGCATAGCATAACAGTTTTGTCTGTTGGCGATTGTTCCGTGATTGGTCAACGCACAACGGAAAAAAATGGTTATGTTGCAAATATAATGGGTACTCGTGAAGCCAAGGCAAAACACGTAGCAAAACCACAAATTATCGCAGCACAAAAAGCAGGTATGAAACCATATCGCAAAGTTGTTGAATTCCGTGTCTCGGACGACTGTTTGGTTCCAGTTGGAACAAATATGTCTTCGGGACATTTTATTTCTGGTCAATTTGTTGATGTTCAAGCCACCAGCAAAGGTAAAGGTTTCCAAGGTGCTATGAAACGCTATAACTTTGGCGGTAAAGAAGCATCACACGGTGTATTGAAAGCTCATCGTGGTTTGGGTTCTACTGGTATGCGTGAATGGCCTGGTCGTGTTTTAAAAGGTAAAAAGATGGCTGGACAGATGGGTAACGAAACTGTCACAGTTCAAAATTTGAAAGTTTTTGGTGTTGATGAAGTTGAAAACTTGATCTTTGTTGAAGGTGCAGTACCAGGTGCAAATGGAACATTTGTATTGGTTACAGACGCAATCAAAAAAGAACACAAAGATTTGCCAATGCCAACAAATTCAAAAGCAAAACAAGAATCTGTTGAAGTTACAGAACCAGCCGCAGCTGAAGTAATTACAGAAGGACAGGGTGAATAATTATGAAAATTGAAATTATAAGTCTTGAAGGTAAAAAGGCCGGAACAGCAGAATTGTCTGATGCCATATTTGGTGTTGAACCACGTGCAGACATTTTGCATCGTGTTGTTACATGGCAACGTGCAAATGCTCGTGCTGGAACACACAAGGTAAAAACTGTATCAGATGTTCAGGGAAGCGGTAAAAAAGCTATCAAACAGAAAAAGACAGGTAATGCACGTCAGGGTGAAAGATATAATGTTCATATGCGTGGCGGTGGTGTTGTTCATGGTCCAGTTGTACGTTCACATGCAATTGATTTGCCAAAGAAAATTCGCGCACTGGGTCTGAAAATGGCATTAAGTAGCAAAGTTAAAGATGGCAGCTTGGTTGTTATTGATTCTGAAAAAATGTCTGCTATGAAGACAGCCGAATTTGCAAAACATTTGAAAAAGTTGGATATCAAATCCGCATTATTTGTAGGTTCTGAAAATGTGGATGCAAACTTCAAAAAATCAGCGGCTAATATTAAAAATATTGATGTTTTGCCAACAATTGGTTTGAATGTTTTGGATATTCTGAAGCACGAAAAATTGGTTTTGACTGCAGACAGCATCAAAGCAATAGAAGCAAGATTGGGTTAATCCTAGCTAGAAGGTAAATAAAATGGCAGAAAAGAAAGTAAAATCTGAAAAGAAAATCGTTGCGACAGATCGCGTTTATGATATACTGCGTCGCCCGATCATATCTGAAAAGGCTGCAAAGCTGTCTGAGAGCAACAGCATAGTGTTCGAAGTTGCAATGGATGCAACCAAGGCAGATGTTGTAAATGCAGTTCAAGCTATTTATGGTATTAAACCAACCAAGGTTAATATCGTAATTGCCAAGGGTAAGGAAAAAACTTTCCGTGGCAAAAATACAGGTACACAACGCAATGTTAAAAAAGCGTATGTATCTTTACCAAAAGATTCAAAATTGGATCTGGCGGCAAACGTAAAATAAGTAAAATGACTTTGGCAGATAATCTGGGAAAAAGATGTTAGTGTCAAAGCAGAATAAAAAAGGTATAAAAAAATGGCATTAAAGCATTATAAGCCAAATACACCTGGGACTCGTGGTTTGATTTTGATTGATCATTCCGAGTTGCATCGTGGTACACCAGAAAAATCATTGACTGTTGGTTTAAAATCCAAAGGTGGTCGTAATAATTTTGGTCATGTAACTGTTCCACATCAGGGTGGTGGTCACAAACGTAAATATCGTTTGATTGATTTTGCTCGCAAAAAGACAGGTGTTGCTGCAACAGTTTTGCGTTTGGAATATGATCCAAACCGCACAGGTTTTATTGCTTTGATTGAATACAAAGATGGTGAAAAGTCTTACATTTTGGCACCACGTGATTTGAAAATAGGTGACGTTGTTATTTCTGGTGAACGTGAAGATATCAGACCTGGAAACACAATGCCTTTGAAAAATATGCCAATTGGTACAATTGTGCATAACGTTGAAATGAAACCAGGTGCAGGTGGTCAGTTGGCAAGATCTGCTGGTTGTTATGCTCAGTTGATGGGTAAAGACGGTGTTTATGCTCAGATTAAAATGAACAGTGGTGAATTGCGCAAAGTTCATTCGGATTGTTTGGCAACTGTTGGCAGTGTTTCTAATCCTGACCAACGTAATATTAACTTGGGTAAAGCTGGACGTTCTCGCTGGTTGGGTATCAGACCTTCTACACGCGGTGTTGCACAGAACCCATGTGATCACCCAATGGGTGGTGGTAATGGTAAGTCCAAAGGACATATGCCTGTATCACGTACAGGTGTTCCATCCAAGGGATATCGCACACGCAAAAATAAACGTACTGCTGGCATGATTATCCGCAGCAGACATTTGAGCAAGAAAAAATAATAAAGTAAGGAAACAGTAATGTCTCGTTCAGTTTGGAAAGGTCCTTTTGTTCATCCATCTGTCTTGAAAAAGGCAGGTAAAGCAGTTGAAACTAATGACCGCAAGCCTATTAAAACTTGGTCCCGCGGCAGCACAATCGTGCCACCAATGGTTGGACTGACTTTTGAAGTTCACAATGGACACAAGTTTATACCAGTGTCAGTCGTAGAAGATATGATTGGACACAAGTTGGGCGAATTCGCACCAACTAGAACTTTTAAGGGTCACGCAGCTAATAAAAAAGCAGCAGCAAAATAATTAGGCTGCAATTACGAAGGTAAAAGTTATGACGACAAGATATGGAATAAAAGATAATCAATCACGCGCATTCAACAAGTTGATTCGCGTCAGCGATCAGAAACTGGGTTTAGTTTGCGATTTAGTTCGTGGATTGCCAGTTGGTCGTGCAGTTGATGTTTTGAAGTTTTCTAAAAAACGCGTAGCAGGCGAAGTTTTAAAAACTTTGATGTCTGCAATTGCTAATGCTGAACACAATAAAAAATTACCAGCAGACAGTCTGTTTGTAAAAGAAATTTGGTGTGGCAAGGCTTTGACAATAAAACGTATCATGCCAGGACCACGCGGCAGTGCACGTCCAATTTTGAAACCGTTTTCTAATTTGACAATAATTTTGGAATCTGGGGTTGCACCTGCAAAAAAAGCAGAAAAGAAAACAGAAAAAAAAGAAACAAAGAAAAAATAATGCCAGGGGAAAACCCTTGCATATAACGGAGCAAAAGTTATGGGACAGAAAGTATCACCGATTTCATTGCGCGAATTTATAAACAAGATTACAGATTCTCGCTGGATTTCTAATAAGAAAGAATATGCAAATCTTTTGGCAGAAGATTTAAAGATTCGTAATTTCGTTGAAAAGAAATTGAAAAAAGCAGGTTTGGCAAAAACTGTAATAGAACGCTTTGCAAAAAAAGTTGTTGTTACAATTCATACCAGCCGTCCTGGAATGATTATCGGTAAAAATGGTGCAGACATCGAAGTTTTGCGTAACGATATTAAAAAGTTGGTAAAGAACGATCAAGTTGTTGTAAACATCTATGAAGTTCGTCGTCCAGATTTGAATGCAATGTTGGTTGCACAAAACATCGCACAGCAAATTGAAGGTCGTGTATCTTTTAAACGTGCTATGAAAAAAGCTATTCAGAACGCTCAAAAAGCAGGCTGCTTGGGTATCAAAGTAATGTGTGGTGGTCGTTTGAATGGTGCTGAAATTGCAAGAAGCGAACAAATCCGTGAAGGACGCATTCCATTACATACTTTGCGTGCCGATATTGATTATGCTTCGATTCAAGCAAAAACAACTTATGGTGTTATTGGTGTAAAAGTTTGGATTTATACCGGTGATGTTGTAAACAAAGAAAAACTGGCTTCTGAAATGGCAAGACCTGCAGAATACGCAGCCAGCAGCGAAAAGAAAGCAAAATAAAAATTAAAGTTGCGATAAAAGGAAAATGTTATGTTAATGCCAAATAAAACAAAGTTTCGCAAACAGCACAAAGGTCGTATCCACGGTGTGACCAAAGGTGGCAGCGAATTAGCATTCGGATCTTATGGACTGAAAGCAATGACACCAGAACGCGTTACAGCTCGTCAGATCGAAGCTGCACGTCGTGCGATTACTCGTCACATGAAACGTATGGGAAAACTTTGGATTCGTATATTCCCAGACGTTCCAGTTACCAAAAAACCAGCCGAAGTTCGTATGGGTAAAGGTAAAGGCGCTGTGGAATATTGGGTTTGCCGCGTAAAGCCAGGTCGTATTATGTTCGAACTGGATGGTGTTAAACCAGAAATCGCAATGGAAGCATTCGCATTAGCAAGTGCAAAATTGCCAGTGAAAACAAAAATCGTAGAACGTAAAGCGAACTAAAAAAGAGTACCAAAGATGGCAGAAAAGAAAGTTAAAAACACATCTTCAACAGAAGCATTGACAATGGATGCATTGCAAAGCCAACTGTTGGACTTGAAAAAAGAAGCGATGAATCAGCGTTTCCAACATGCAGCTGGACAAATGCCAAAGACTCATGTTGTTCGCAAAACTCGTCGCGAAATTGCGCGCGTAAAAACAAAATTGAACGCAGCAAAGAAATAATAACAACAAAATAAAAAAGAGATAAGTTATGCCAAGACGAATACTGCAAGGAACCGTTACAAGTACAGCAAATGACAAGACAGTCGTTGTCGAAGTGGAACGTCGCTTTCGTCATCCTCTGTACGGCAAGTTCGTAAAGCAGAACAAAAAGTACAAAGCACACGACGAAGCAAACGAATACAAAGTTGGCGAAATCGTTGCTATTGAAGAACATCGCCCAATATCCAAGACAAAATCTTGGGTTGTAAAGGGTCGTGTCGGCGTTGCAAAAAACAACGAAGTAGAAGTAGGGTAACCAAAAAGGTTTTTTGAGGTTGGGTTAAAAATCCAACAGTCGAAACCTGATAACAAAGCTGTGGGGAATTGCCTTATCAGCAGGGACAAGGAAAAAAGTTATGATTCAAAATGAAACAGTTATGACAGTTGCAGATAACAGTGGTGCACGTAAAGCTATGTGTATCAAGGTTTTGGGCGGTTCTCATCGTCGTTATGCAACAGTTGGGGATAAAATTGTTGTCGCCATCAAGGAAGCAATTCCACGTGGTAAAGTTCAAAAAGGAACTGTACAACGCGCAATTATCGTTCGTACAAAGTTTCCAGTTAAACGTTCTGATGGTTCTATCATCCGTTTTGACGACAATGCAGTAGTATTGATTAACAAAAACAACTTTGAACCAATTGGAACACGTATCTTTGGACCAGTTGCGCGCGAAGTTCGTCGTAAATATGATGTTCAAAAGATTGTATCTTTGGCACCAGAAGTTATATAAGTCTTAAGTCGTAAGTAAAAGGAATAATAAGATGAAAATTAAAAAAGGCGACGAAGTCGTAGTTATTTCGGGAAAATATAAAGGCGTCAAAGGTAAAGTTATTGAAGCACGCCCAGCCGACTCTAAGGTTGTTGTCGAAGGTGTCAACCGTCATAAATGGCACATCAAACCAACCCAAGAAAAGCCAGGTGAAATCATCGATCGCGAAGCACCAATTCATGTTTCTAATGTTGCTTTGTTTGATGCAAAAACAAAAAAACCAACACGCGTAGGCTATAAAATGGAAGGCGACAAAAAAGTTCGCGTTTCAAAAAAGTCTGGGGCCCAGATATAAAATAAAAGTTCCCGCTGTTACGGGGACGTAGAAAAAGGAAAAAGAAATGCAAAGTAGATTGCGTGAATTTTACGAAAAGAAAGTTGTGCCTGAATTGGAAAAAGAATTCGGATACAAAAATAAATTTGCTGTACCAAAGCTTTCAAAAATTGTTTTGAATATGGGTGTTGGCGCAGCTGTTTCCGATAAAAAGAAATTAGAATCAGCAGTTGCAGACTTGATGGCTATCGCAGCACAAAAGCCAGTTGTTACCAAGGCAAAAAAATCTATTGCAACATATCGTCTGCGTGAAGGTCAAGCAATTGGTACAAAAGTTACATTGCGTGGTAAAAGAATGTATGACTTTTTGGATAAGTTGGTTACAGTTGCATTGCCACGTGTAAAAGACTTTGCTGGATTGTCAAAATCAAAATTCGATGGTCGTGGAAATTATGCTTTTGGAATCAAAGAACATTTGATATTCCCAGAAATTTCTATTGATAAAATCGATTCCATTATTGGAATGGATATCGTAATCGCAACAACTGCAAAAACAGATGACGAAGCGCGTGCTCTTCTGACAAAGATGGGCTTGCCGCTGGTTTTGAAATAAAAAAGGGTAAATAAACATGGCTAAATTAGCACTGATAAATAAACAGGCAAAGCGCGTAAAATTGGTTGCAAAATATGCAAAAAAGCATGATGCAATCAAAGCGAAGATGTCTGTAAATGCAACGCCTGATGAACGTATGGAAGCTATGAAAAAGATGGCTAAGCTGCCACGTAATGCAAACAAAACTCGTTTGCACAATCGTTGCTCGGTTACGGGACGTTCACGTAGTTATTCAAGAATGTTCGGTTTATGCCGTCAACAGGTTCGCACATTGGCATCTGAAGGTAAGTTGCCAGGTGTTCGTAAGTCAAGCTGGTAAAAATTAAAATGTAAAGCAGGGGCTTTACAAATAAGGAGCAAATTATGTCGTTATCGCATCCAATCGGAGATATGTTGACCCGCATTCGCAACGGTCAGAATGCCGGAAAGGAATTCGTTACAGTACCAAACAGCAAATTACGTTCTGCTGTGTTGGCAGTATTGAAAGAAGAAGGTTTTATAATTGATTTTCGCAAAGATCAAATTGATGAAAAACGTGCGAACTTGGTTGTAAATCTGAAATACGTTGGTGGGGCTGGTGCAATCCAAGAAATTTCGATTGTTTCCAAACCTGGTCGCCGTGTTTATTCTGGCAGTGTAAAAATGCCAAAAGTATTAAACGGTTTGGGTATTGCTATTGTATCCACACCAAACGGTGTTATGACAGACCACAAAGCACGCCTGATGAATGTTGGTGGTGAAGTATTGTGCAGAGTTATATAAGTTATTAGGCACTGAACAAAAGTGTCAACGAACGAAGTGAGAAAAAAATGTCAAGAGCAGGAAAATATCCAGTAGAAGTAAAAAGCGGTGTATCAGTTCAGATCGCCGGTGAAAATCTGGTCGTCAAGGGACCAAAAGGCGAATTAAAGTTGCCTTTGGATACCAAAAACGCTAAATTGGTAGAAATCAAGATTGAAAATAACGAAGTTGTTATTACTCCAAAAGATGCAGAAGATAAAAAATCTCGTGCTATGTGGGGAACAATGACAAGAAATATCAAGTCTGCTGTTATCGGTGTAACCGAAGGCTTTGCAAAAGAAATGTATATGAAAGGCGTTGGATACAAAGCAGCAGTTAAGGGCAAAGACTTGGTTTTGATTGCTGGTTATTCTCATGATGTTGTTATGCCAATTCCAGCTGGACTGACAGTTGAAATGGGTGCAACACCAACTGAATTCGTTATCAAAGGAACAGACAAAGTTTTGGTTGGACAATTTGCAGACAAAGTTCACAAAGTTCGCAAAGCAGATCCATACAAAGGTAAAGGCATATTCTATAAGGGTGAAAAGATCCACCGCAAAGAAGGTAAAAAGAAATAATAGTTAAAGGTTGTAAAATGACACTTTTGGAATCTAATGCAAGTACAGCAGAGATAGTTGGATTTGGAGCGTTTCTTTTTGCTTTGATAGTTGCAGGGGGTTATGCAGCCAAAAAAATAGGTGAAGCAGCAACAAAAAAAAGAAATAACTATGCTGACTATATAAATGGAAACAAACAAAGATAAAAAATAATTCCCGCTGTTACGGGGATGCAAAAAAGGAAAAAAAATGTTAAAACATTTATCTACTGATGAGAGACGCAAGCTATCTAATCGTGGTGCGTTGAAAAGAAAAAACCCTGGAAAAATCCGCTTGTCGGTTTTCCGTTCTGGTCGTCACATTGAAATTCAGGCCATTGACGATGTCAAAGGTCATACAGTTTGTGCTGCATCTTCCAAAGAAAAAGCTTTCAAAGGCAAAGGTTGGAATGTTGCTGGTGCAGAATTAGTTGGAAAATCTTTTGCTGAACGTGCAAAGAAGGCAAAGATTGAAAAGAATTGTTATTTTGATCGTGGTGGTTATCGCTATCATGGTCGTATCAAGTCCTTGTGCGAAGCTATACGCGCAGGTGGGGTAAATATTTAAAAATTTAATGCAAAGCAAAGTCTTTGCAATGAAGGAGCATAAGTAATGGCACGTTTTGATGATAAAAAATTACAAACAGACAACTTGGTAGATAAACTAGTTTCTATCAATCGCGTTTCCAAAACCGTTAAGGGTGGACGCAATATGTCTTTCAGCGCTTTGGTTGTTGTAGGTGACAAAGCGGGTCGCGTTGGTTTCGGCAAAGGAAAAGCATTGGAAGTCCAATCTGCTGTTCAAAAAGCAACCAAGGCTGCCAAGGCTAAAATGATTCGTGTTCCTTTGAAAGAAGGTCGCACTTTGCATCATGACTCGGCTGCTAAATACGGTGCCAGCAAAGTTGTTATCCGCAGTGCAGTTCCTGGAACTGGTATTATCGCTGGTGGTGCATTACGTGCAGTATTTGAATGCTTGGGTGTCCAAGATGTTGTTGTTAAATCCCAAGGCAGTAACAATCCAAATAATATGATCCGTGCAGCGTTTGATGCTTTTGCTAGAATGAATTCTCCTAAATCTGTTGCTGCTCGTCGTGGAAAAACAGTTGCAGAAATTATTGCTGGCCGTGATGGTAAAAAGCATACAGATGAAACACAAGATCAATAATGCTGGTTTAAAGATTTAAAAGGTAACGAACATGTCTAAAATAATTGTAAAACAAGTTAAAAGTATTATCGGACAACCAGATTCTCAGGTAAAAATCTTGAAGGCTTTGGGTTTGGGAAGTATTGGTAAAACCAAAGAATTGGGTGATACACCATCTGTTCGTGGTATGATTGCCAAAGTTTCTCATATGGTAACGATTGTAAAATAAACTAAGGAATAAATAAAATGAAACTGAATGCATTGATGGATAATTTTGGCGCACGTAAAAGTATCAAACGCGTTGGACGTGGTTTGGGTTCTGGATATGGCAAAACTGCTGGTCGTGGAACCAAAGGTCAAAAAGCACGTGCCGGTTCACGTAAACAGGCAACATTCCAAGGTGGTCAGATGCCAATTTTGCGTCGTTTTCCAAAATTCGGATTTAAAAATCCATTCGCAAAAACTTATGTAACAATCAACTTGGGCGATATTGAAAAATTTGTCAAAGCTGGAAAAATTGATGCGAAAAAAGTTATCACTTTAGATTCTTTGATTGATGCAAAAATTATCAACCGCAGACTTTCTGGTTTGAAAGTTTTAGGCAAGGGTGAAATCAAAACAGCCGTAAACATTGTTGCTGAAAAATGGTCCAAATCAGCCGAAGAAGCTATTTCTAAAGCTGGTGGTTCAATAAAAAATAAATAACATACTGGTATTCGAGAGAGATTAAACCGTAATGAAGTTTATAAAAGACTTTTTTAAGAATTTATCAGATTTGCAAAAGCGCATCTTGTTTACACTTGGTGCGTTAATTGTTTATCGTATTGGTTCTTTTATCCCATTGCCTGGTGTAAATGCTTCCGCGGTTTTACATTTGTTCAACAGTGATAACGGAATGATGGGAATGTTTGATATGTTCAGCGGTGGTTCATTGTCACGTATGTCTATTTTAGCTTTGAACATTTTTCCATATATATCTGCTTCTATTGTTATTCAATTATTATCTGCAACCAGTAAATCAATGAGTGAATTACGCAAAGAAGGCGAAGCAGGTCGTATAAGAATCAACCAATATACCAGATATTTGGCAGTTTTATTGGCAGTTATCCAAGGTTGGGCGATTGTTCGTGGTTTGGAATCAATGGCACCAGTAAATGGTGTTTACGCTGTTGTTAATCCAGGATTCATATTTGAACTTTCAGCGGTTATTGCGTTAGTTGGCGGAACAGTTTTCGTTATGTGGTTAGCAGAACAAATAACATCACGCGGAATCGGACAGGGTTCTTCGTTATTAATCTTTGCTGGAATAGTTGCACAAATTCCGAACGGTATTGCAAAGATGTTGTCTTTTGGTTCCGTTGGTCAGATGTCACCTGCGATGATTGGTTTAATAATTGTTTTTATTGTCGGTATAGTCGCATTGATAGCATTCGTTGAACAGGCACAACGTCGTATCCAAATTTTATATCCACGTCAAGTTATGGCGAATGGTGTTGCAAATACTAATGCCTCTTATCTTCCTATAAAGATAAATATGTCTGGCGTTATGGGACCTGTTTTTGCATCCAGTATTATGATGTTGCCAGCATTTATTCAACGTTTTGCACAAAGTGAAAATTTAATAGTTCAGAATATTATTGGATTTTTAACTTATGGAACTTGGACATATCTTGGGGTATTTACTTTGTTAATTGCTTTCTTTGCATTTTTCCAAACAGCGGTTGTTTTCAACTCTGAAGAAACAAGTAACAATCTTAAAAATGCAGGTGGTTATATTCCGGGGGTTCGTCCAGGCGAACAAACAACTCATCATTTGGATGGTGTTGTTTCCAGAACGACGGTAATCGGTGTTTTATATCTGATAGTCGTTTGTGTTTTGCCTATAATATTAAACACTCGTCTCGGTATGCCACTGATGATTGGTGGAACAAGTGTTTTGATCGTTGCGGGCGTTGTATTGGATACTATGAACCAGGTTCAGTCATATCTTGTTGCAAAGCAATACAGCAATGTTATCAAGAAAAAGAAGGGGCGTTTCCGCGTCTTGGGTTAATAAAAAGGTAAAAACAAGTTTGACTTTTGTTGTATTTGATATAAAATAATGCAGCAAAACGATAGTGGTAAAAAATAAAAAGGAAAATATAATATGGCACGTATAGCAGGTGTGAACATTCCATCAGAAAAACGCGTTGAAATTGCGTTAAGATATATCTATGGCATTGGACCAAAAAAATCGGCCCAAATTTGCAAGGCTTTGAAAATCAAAGACAGTTTGCGCGCAAAAGATTTGACCGACACAGAAGTTGTGAACATTTCTAATTACATTGAAGAAAATTTCAAAGTAGAAGGTGATGTTCGCCGTGAAGTTCAAATGAACATAAAACGTTTACAAGATCTTAAAACTTATCGTGGTATTCGTCATCGTAACCGTTTGCCAGTTCGTGGTCAACGTACACAGACAAACGCACGTACCAGAAAAGGTAAACGTGTTGTCGTTTCTGGCAGTGCAAGCAAGGGTAAATAAAAAATAAAAAATAGGGTATAAATAATGGCAATTGCAAAAACAAAAAAGAAAGTTATTAAAAAAGTATCTCATGGTATTGCCCATGTAGTTGCAACTAATAACAACACCAGAATTACAATCACAGACCAAGCAGGCAGTGTATTGACTTGGGCAACCGCTGGCGCAAATAATTTCAAGGGCGCCAAGAAATCAACACCATATGCAGCTACTGTTGTTGCAGACAGCATTGGTAAGAAAGTTGCTGAAATGGGAATGAAAACAGTTGATGTTCTGATGCGTGGTATTGGTCAGGGTCGTGAATCTGCTGTTCGTGGTTTGTCAAATGCTGGTTTGATTGTTCAAAGCATCACAGATACAACACGTATTCCACATAATGGTTGCAGACCAAAGAAAGTCCGCCGCGTTTAATAAAATAAAAACCCGCCAATTGGCGGGTTTTTTATGATATAATCTTGATTGTAAAAAGGTCAATTAATGGTAATAAATAAAGATATTTTAGAAGATTTTTTAAAAGATAAGTTTTCAAGTTCAAAAATAAACTTTGTTGGAGAAGGCTGGGATTCAATAGCATTTATTGTCGATGATAATATATTAAGATTTCCTAAAAAGAATATGGATGATTATAAAAAAGAACAAAAAATAACAGATTTTGTTCGTAATGATATTGAAGTTCAAATTCCAAAAATTATAATAGTAGATAATGTTGAATATCCATATACAACTCATAAAATGTTACTTGGTAATGGTTGGGACGTTGAAGGTATAAATAATAAACCATATGATTTGCAAAAAAATTTTATAAATGATTGTGCAAGTTTTTTTAATTCTGTTCACAAAATAGATAAAAATAAAATAGAAAAAGAATTTCCAGGCTTATTAAAAATAAGAAAATTTAAATTGGAATCTTTTGATTATGTAAATAAAAATTTACAGCCGTTTTTATCAGATAAAGAAATAAGTAATATATACAATAAATATGAAAATGCAGATATTTTTAATTCTGATGATATTGTCCTATTACATCGTGATTTCAGTGGTGGAAATAGTTTAATAAATAAAGATTTACACCTAACAGGTGTTTTTGACTGGGCAGATGCTAATTTTGGTAATAGAGCGTATGATTTTCAAAGTCTTTATAACCCAAAATACAAGGATTTTCTGAAAGAAATCTTACACGCTTATGAATTGAAATCTGGGATACATGTTGATATTGAAATCGTAATAAAAACCTCTTTGGTAGATAGGGTAAACTGTGTTTGTTGGGCAATTGTTTCAACATCTTTGGGAGATATCAAAGAAAAAGAAGTTAAAAAACTTGTGAAAAAATTAGAATGGTTTTTATAAATATTATAAAAAACCGCCAGTTGGCGGTTTTTTATCTTTGATTTTGAGGTGTTTCACTACTTAACGTTGCAGTTTTTCTGCGGGGAATTCTTTTTGGATTATTTGAAGTAATAACTGCATCTAATAATTTCATTTTTTTAATTTTTGAAGCTAATAGCTCAAAGCTGAGATCTTTTATAAAATCACTTACTTCTGGAAAAGCAGAAATTTGTACCTGTCTTACTTTGCCAGAATCAAAAACAGGAAATTTTATAAAAATCTTTTCAATATAAGTCGAGTGAACAAAACCGTTATTTGATTCTTTGAGCACATCAAAAAGTTTCTTATTAGATTCCGAATCCTCAAAAGGGAAAGATGTGAATTCTTGTAAATCATAAAAAACATCTTTTTGGGTACCGTCAAGTTTTTTTGCGCCCAAATTAGAAATATGATAATTGGCCTTATCAAACAAAGTTTTCAATGCTTCCAATTTAAAGAAGTTTTTGTCAGAATACCCAAAATCAGTGTGTGATTTTCCAAAACTAACGATAACATTACGGTTTTGAAGATTTTTTAGTACAAAATCTTGTACAGTTTTAAAGTAAGAATCAGATAGTTGTTTCATATTACACCTCCTGTTTCAGACGAATCTTTACATAAAATTACTAAAAAGCAAGGTTTTTCTTGACAATTTGGCAAACACAGGTTAAAATCCCCGGGCCTTTAAGGTGAAAATAATAAACTAAACCACAAGGAATCAAAATGATCGAAAAAAACTGGATGACTTTGATTAAGCCAAAAAAGCTGAATATCAAAATCGATGAAAATAATCCAAATATTGCAACATTAATCGCAGATCCATTGGAAAAGGGATTTGGTCTGACTTTGGGCACCGCATTGCGTCGCGTTCTGCTGTCTTCTTTACAGGGATGCGCACCGTTGTATATTAAAATTGATGGTGTTCAACACGAATTTTCCAGCTTGTCTGGCATACGCGAAGATGTAACAGACATTATATTAAATTTAAAAGGTGTTTATTTTAAAGCACTGACCGAAGGTCAACACAAAGCTTTATTAAAAGTAAAAGGTCCAGCAGTTGTTACAGCAGGTATGATTGAAACAAGTGGTGGCATTGAAGTCATGAACAAAGATGTTGAAATTTGCAACCTGGACAAAGGTGCATCTTTGGATATGGAAATCACATTAGGTACAGGTCGTGGGTATGTTGCTGCAAACGCACATGCCGAAGATTTGCCATTAGGTGTTATCCCTGTTGATTCTATCTTTTCCCCGATTTTGAATGTTGCTTTCCAAGTTTCTGAAACACGCGTTGGTCAGTCAACAGACTTTGATAAATTGGAAATGACTGTTAAAACAAACGGCAGTGTTTCTCCAGAAGATGCAATTGCATATGCCTCACGTATTTTGACAGATCAATTGGTCGTATTTATTAACTTTGAAGATCCTGCACAAATCAGCGCAGTCAAAGAAGAAGAAAAAGCAAAAGACGCATTACCATTTGATCCAAAATTGTTAAAGCATGTAGACGAATTAGAATTGTCTGTTCGTGCAAACAATTGCTTGAAGAATGATAAAATTAACTGGTTGGGCGAATTGGTTCAAAAGACCGAAGCAGATATGCTGAAAACACCAAACTTTGGTCGCAAATCTTTGAACGAAATCAAAGCTCAGTTAGAAGCAATGGGTTTGGGATTGGGTATAACAGTACCAGGTTGGCCACCAGAAAATATTTCTGAGTTGTCCAAGAAATACGAAGACCCATACAAATAAATTAAATAAAATAACGCATCTGCTGGCATTTGTTTTCGGTCATGTATGTCCAATACACTCCCTTTGACAAATGCTTCGCATCTGCATTATTTTAATTTAATTTCTTACCAAGTTGTTTTTTGAAACTTGGAAAAACTTCATAATTCTGAAATATTTTCAGGTTATGAAAATGTCTTGATCCTGTGTAACAGCAGGCTGCAACAAAAGGAGCGAATAAATGAGACATCAAATAGCAAAACGCAAATTTAACCGCGATAACAGCGCACGCAAAGCTTTGTTTTTAGGCTTGGCAAAAAACTTGATTGAAAAAGAACAAATTAAAACAACTTTGCCAAAAGCAAAAGATCTTCGCTCGGTTGTGGAAAAATTAATCACACGCGCCAAAGTTGATTCTGTCGCAAATCGTCGTTTGTTGGCATCTGAACTTGGTAACAGTGGTGAATCAACAGTTAAAAAATTGTTCACTGTTTTGGGACCACGTTATGCAAAACGTCCAGGTGGTTATACACGTGTATTGAAAGCAGGTTTCCGCTATGGTGACGCTGCACCGATGGCAATAATTGAATTGGTTGATCGTGACGAAAATGCGAAAAAAGTAGCACCTGCGAAAACAGAAGAAAAGAAAACTTCTGCACCAGTTGCTGAAAAGAAAGCACCAAAAGCACCAGTTGCAACAAAAGTTGCAAAAGATACAGGTGTTTCTAAGTCAACATCAGCAAAGAAAGAAGTTTCTGTTAAACGTCGTTCGACAGGAAAATAATCAAAAAATCTAAAAAATAAAAAATCCGCATTCGTGCGGATTTTTTTAGGGTTTAAATAATAGATTTTTATTAAAAGTCTTTCATAAATCTGATTTTTCTGATAAAATAAATCAAGCATTGGAGATTTTGTTATGAGAAAAATTGCAATTTTTTCTATTTTTATGGCAACCTTTGTTGTGTGTGCAAATGCTGAAGTTCCTGTGCAAAGGCGTGGTCAATCTGTATCACAACCATCTGAAAGCACTGCACAAACACCCGTGTCGGCACGTGCTGCTGTCAGACCAACTTCTGCACGTTCAGCTGTAATGCCCAGTGCAACATCTTCAAACGTTCGAACAATATCTGCCAGATCTGCGGCAACTCCAATGTCCGCGCCAGTTGTTTCTGCACGTGCTGGGACTATGCAAAAAGTTATAAATTCAGGTACTGCAATTTCTGGTGTGAACAAGAATATAATAGTGGATGAAGCTTGTAAGCAAAAATATTATGGATGTATGGATTCTTTTTGTATGATTGAAAACACCAGTGGCGGTCGTTGTTTATGCAGTGATCGCAAGGCTGAGCTGGATAAGGTTCAGGTTCAGATTCAGGCTTTGGATGCTCAAAGTTATAAAATGGCAACCGAGGGTGTTGAAAAAATTGAAATGGGTTCTGATGCAGATAAAGTAATCGCATCTGCAAACAATACAGCAAATAGTTTAACAACTAGTAATGTAACCCAGAAAAAAACGTTGGATTTAAGTCAGTGGAATCAGACGGATTCTGATACAATGGATCAAGATATATTTGCACAAAGAGAGGTAAGCCCTGTTGAAGGTAAAACAGGTAATGACTTGTATAGTTCTGTTGCTGAATTGTGTTCAGCACAAATTCCAGAATGTTCAGAAGATTTGGCAATGATACAACTTGGTTATTCTCAGAATATAAAATCTGATTGTGCGGCGTATGAAAATGATTTAACTAAGCAAAAAAATTCCAGCACACAGAAATTAGCAACTGCACAAAAGGCTCTGCGTGATGCCGCTTTGGATTCATTACGTACAGCAAATAAATATGACCTAGGTCAGTGTACTTTGGCTTTTGAAAAATGCATGACTGATACAGCAGGTTGCAAAAGTGATTTTACAGGCTGTGTTGGAATTGCTGCGGCTGAAAATGCCAAGATGTCCAGCAGTTCTAAGTCTTCTATGAAGATGGTTGATATAACCGGATCAAATACAAAAATTTCAGTTGCTGCATCCACTATGGATGCGCTGGAATCAAAAAAACCAATGTGTGAAAATATAACAAATTCTTGTGTTGCAGTAAAAGACCAGGTTTGGAATTCATTTTTGCGTGATGTTGCACCAACTTTAAAAACAGCTGAACTATTGGCTGAATCTAATTTACGGACAAATTGTATTTCTAATATATCCTCATGTTTCCAAAAAGCATGTAAAGATACAATTGATCCAAATGATCCGGATGGTTCATATGATATGTGTTTATCACGTCCAGAAACAGTTCGTTCTTTATGCAAAGTGCAAATCGATCCTTGTGTTTCAGCAGAACCTTTGATTCTGGATTATGTCTATGCAAAATTATCAGCAATGCGTGTTGATTCTTGTACAACCGAAGTTAAAGAATGTTTCACTAATGAAAATACTTGCGGCGAAGATTTTCATAATTGTATAGGTTTAGATTTGAGTGATATAAAGAAACTATGTCCAATTGATAAACTGGTAGGATGTCAAAAAGATGGCGTTTTAAATAATATTAATGATATAGATAATATAGTACAAGGAATTTACCTTAATATAGATAATTCGCTGCTGGATAAATGTCAAAAAATTGTGTCTGAAAAAATGATAGAAATATGTGGTGATACTGATAATTGCACAGCATTCGATGATGATGATTCTATTGGTACAGAAAGTTTATCCAGTTACAAGGATAATAATGGAGATTATGTAATTGAAGGATTAGTTTCTTATGGAAATGTGAAAATTGAAAGGACAAAAAGTAGTGATACAGATGTAAAATTTGGTAAGTACGAGATTGATATAAATGATTACAAAAATCATTTATTATCTTCAGATTCTTTGACCTCACGCGTTGTTTCATCTTTACAATCCACGGCAAATAAGATGAATCAAAAGATAGCTGTCTTGTCTCAGGATGCAAAAATAAAGATGTGTATTGAGGGTCGTGATATGACACAAATTCGTGGTGATGGAACAAATGCAGTATCAACAACATCTACGGCAAGATATCCAAATTTATTAGATTCTTCTATATTGGCTATAATGAATTCTGGCTTGGAAAAAGCAAATAAAAACTATAATAAAAAGTATGATAAAATGGTATCAGAAGCATTAGAAAATCAAAATGATGATTTAAAAACAGCAATGTGTGCAGCTATGGCATCAGAACCTAAATCTTGTAAAACTTATGATTCTGACGGGAATTGCACAGCATATGAAGCTACATCTTATGCTGATTTGTTTGATGATACATCAAGTAAAGGTGTGTCTGGTAATGATATTTACTCAATGAAATATATTATAAGTGGTGCAAAGATGTCGGATATAATTTCTGTAGCATCCAGTGGTCATTCTGAATGGACTCAAACGGATACTAAGGGTAATATGATTGGAAAGGTTTCTTTAACTTCTGTATATTCATCTTCATCTAATACTTGCAATATAACTACAGTTACGACTATGTGTGATACATTTAAAGATGTTTATTCAAAATCTAATACTTGTAGTTATGGTGGGTTAAGTTTTTTTGGTGGTGGTGGATGCAAAGGTGGAGGTGGTATATTGCATATAGGTGGTGGAAGAAAAAGAGTGACGAAAAAATTTGAAGGTGTTTTTTGTACTAAATTCAAAGATCCAACAACAGTTACAAATGGTGTACAGATGTAAATAAAAAATCCGCCTTGGCGGATTTTTTATTTCTTTGTCATTGCGAGCGAAGCGCGGCAATCCAGTAAATAAGACCAGATTGTCATTGCGAGTGAAGCGTGGCAATCCAGTAAGTATGCTTTTGCATTTTTATCCACTGGATTGCTTCGTCGTTGCACTCCTCGCAATGACAAGTTTTATTAGCTAATTAAATTTCAGTCAGGTTTTTAATAACCTTGACTCCTTTGAATTCCCATTCTGCAATTCGTTTGTCCAAATCCATAATATTTTTTTCCGCCAAATAAATCATCGCATTTACACCGTGTTTTTCAGATACCATTAAAACTTCGGATATGGGGGATTCTTTTTGTTTGCCTGCTGCAAACCAATTGTCTTTATCAGCAATCCAAAAATCCGAATCGTCGTGAACCGCAATTGCAAAATTATTTGCGATTACAACATTACCATCAAAAGCAATTTCATATCCTTTGCTTTCAAGATGTTCAATCAATGGTGATTTGCTATCTTTCTTTGTATTAAAATCTCCAAAATTAATTTCTTTGAACACAGGTGTTGAACTGAACTGTAATTCGGCAGGCGATTCGTTTTCAGATGTAAAATCAAAATTATCAGGCAATGGTAAACCAAATTCTGGTGTTTCTTCTTTTTTTTCTTCGATTGCCACTTTTGGTTGTGATTTTATGTCTTTCATATCAAAGGCAGATTCTGGTCTGACACCAGCTTGTTGTCTTGCACGAATAAACGCACCACGTAATTCAGTCGGCATTCTTTCTGGAAATTGAATAATAATTTCTTTGAAAACTTCTTTTTTTTCTTCGGCTATTTTTTTAGGTTCTTCTTTTTTTGCAGTAAAGAAATTAAATAAAGGTTTTTTCGTTTTTATAATTGTTGCAGTAGTCGCAATGTACAAAGGAATTGCTGAAAACATAATAATTCCAAAAGTAAAACCAGGTAGTCCGCGCAATCTGGAATGAGTAATCATAATCCAATCATTTGCAGAAAATATATTAAATCCAAATAAAAAGGACAGGACAGCATAAAACGCAGCAAAATACCAAAAGGTCCACTTTACTGCCAGCACATTTGTCTTTAAAAACTCAGACAGCTTTTTCATCAATTTAATAATAGACGAATTTTGTTTATTTGTCAAATATTACTACTAAAACGTAAAAAATATTAAAACCGCAGAATATTAATTTGTTTTTTATACAGAAAATACTTTTTTTATAGTGTATTTGGTGCTATAATTAAAACAATTAAAGGGAGAAATAATGCACAATTTATTAAAGAAATTCGGGTTTTCCATTGTGTCTGCAAGTACAGTTTTTGTTCTAGGTTCTGCAGGTGCAGCGGATACAGGGCGTGCGGGTTATAATGTTGCACCGGTTCGTGGGGCAGCCTATACAGCAGGTCAGCAACGTATGCCAACAATGTCAATTCTTCCTGGCAATGCGACTGGTAATACTACAACGAATACAGGAACAACAGTTTCCAAGTGTCCAGATGGTGGTGTTGCAAATTCTGAATATACAGTTGAAAATTGCATCAACGATGTTACTTCTTGTATTAACAACGGTGCACTTCCTGGTGGGTTAAACGATTTGTTCAACGAAGATTTGCGTAATTCTATCTTTAATGGAATGAGTCTGTGTTATGCCCAGGTGGATAAATGTATCAGCGACGTTCGTAAGAATTGCAAAAATGTTTATGCTACTTCTTCTGATTTTTGGTGGGACTATAACTCTCGCAAGATTCAACCTGAATATTATTCTTTTGTTCTGCGCAAAACAGGATTAACACCAAACCAAGCAGAAAATACATGTTGGTTGTTGGATAAAAATACTTATGGTTCATCTTTTGCAGCGATTTCGAATGGTGGAAAAGTCACAGAAGAATATAACCAAACTGTTGGTGCTTATAACAGTCAGTCTGGTGGATCTTTGACCAAAGATATGCCTCAGGGTGTAAGGGTTAATAATAATGGTACTGTTGATGCACAACGTGGACATTATGCCAGATGGGATGCGGTCAAGGGTGAATGTTTGGTTCGTGTTGCAGCGTACAACAAAGATTCACAAATCAAAAACAGTTGGTTATTTGGTGCCGCTGGAAATGATCAACCGGCCGAAGTTTGGAAATCAGCAGGCAGCAGCTTTAACTGTGGTAAAGATATGTTTGGGTTTGGTTTGATGACCAAGACCAAGACCACATCAGTCGTTGGTGTTGGTGGTGGTACATTGGTTGGTGCAGGTATCGGTGCATTGGCCGGCCATGGTCAACGTAACTTTAACTGCAAAGACAAAGATCAGGTAAAAGAATTGGATAAGGAATTGCGTGCAACTGGCAAGGTCGCTGTTTTAAATCAATTCTTGGATTCTGAAAGCCAGATTATTGTAAATGAATATATTGGCGATCAGTGCGAAGCCATAGTTACACTTTACAGTGATTACCAAGCAGCAAAAGTTGCATTGAAATCATGCACAACTGGTACAACAAATTCAGCAATAAATATTACTAATACCGAAGATATAGATGTAACAGCAAAAGATATACTTTTCGATGGAACTACTAGTAAAGCAATGCTTGACAAAGTTTCAAAGGATAATAAAGATCGTGAAGTAATGAATAATAGTTTGACAGAAGATAAGGTAAAATACCTGACTGATGATGGAACCAGAAGTATTAAAATAACGGTAAAAAAACTTTCTAATGATAATACTGTTATAACATCGACAGATAAATGTGCCATGACATTCAGTAACTTGAATCTTGCAAAAAAGAATG
Organism: uncultured Muribaculaceae bacterium; assembly: GCA_965231035.1. Taxonomy (GTDB): domain Bacteria; phylum Pseudomonadota; class Alphaproteobacteria; order Rs-D84; family Rs-D84; genus JAFGMC01. Next base: position 308,008 of record OZ246409.1, on the reverse strand, counting down.
GTATAAAACCATATTGTTCGGGGAATAACAATAATTGCGTTGATAGTGAAGAATTTGGAAAACAAGTAAAAGAACTGGGAAATGTTATGAATCAGTTGACAATATTGCAGGGTGAGGATTCAAACATGTTGGCGTCAACTGCAATTGGTGCCGGTGCTGGTGCCGCCGCAGGTGGATTGGCAACAGCAATCACATCTTTTGTTGAAAAGAACAACATTAACTGTCGTGTTGGTGACGGATTGCAAAAGGTTGACTTTGGTAAATCTTATAGCATTGGTTCGTTAAAAGACTTCTATGTCAAATGGAACCTGCGTTTGCCAGATACAATTATGCCAACAGCAACTGCGACAGATTGTACTTCGTGGAAGAATGCTTGTGCAACACTGAAAGATTTGAACCAGTGCGCAGCAGCACAGCTGAATTATAAACCGGTTAATTCAACCAATACACAATTGGTAAATACAGCATGTGTTGTTTCTGGCAGCACTTGCGTAGATAATCATCCAGTTGCAGTATCTTATGGCGCATGCCAATAATAAGGTATAAAAGTTAAAAACCGCCCAAATGGGCGGTTTTTAATTTAGATTTGTCATTGCGAGCGAAGCACGGCAATCCAGTCAATATGTTTTTCTTTTATCAACCTGGATTGCTTCGTCATTTTATTCCTCGCAATGACAAACTGGAACTATAACTAACCCCAACAATTTGTCATTGCGAGCGAAGCGTGGCAATCCAGTTAATACATCATTTCATTCCTCGCAATGACAAAGTAGAAGAATTATTAGATAGTTTCGAGATATCATCAGAGGTATTATTTCCAGTTTGAATTTCTTTCATAGATGAATTGGCTGTAACAGTTTCACTTTTTGCAGTTTCAAGGTCTTTCTCTGCTTGGTCGCGCGCAATTCTTGCATCTTCTAATTCTTCAGTAACAACACCACCGTTTTTCATACTTTCATTAGCTAATTTATTATATAATTCGTCTGCTTCTTTGAATTTGATTGCTGCGTCTTTATATTTTTTGTCTAAATCTTCAAAAGTATTAGTTTTTTTATCTGTGTTATCCAAAGAAACATTATCATTTGTAACAGAAGATATTTTTTGTTCATTGCTTTTATCAGAAGAAGTCACAGAAGAACTTGTATCATTTGTTTTTTTATCATCAGAATTTACATCTGAACTTTCCTTGGTGGAATCTTTATTTATCAACATATTTCCAACTGCGCCACCAACAATACCAACGCCGGCGGCAACAATACCAGTTGTGACCTTTTTAGATGCTTCGGATTTTTGGGCATTCCAAGCGTCTTTAGCATCTGCATTCCCAGACAAGGCATCAGATACGCTGGCAAAAGCACCAGATTTTTTGCCAGTTGATTCATTGTCATAAAGCCCTGCGGTTGATTTATCCAATAATGTTTCAGATTCAATTCCAGGTGTTAATCCCAAAGCAGTTTTCGTAGTTTTAAGATTAGCTGCCAGAGTTTTATATTCTGTGTAATAAGATGTTAAAACATTTCCGCCGGGCAGGGTGATTGATTTATCGCCACCGTTAACATTTTGTCCCTGACCATAGTCACATTTAAATGTTGCCAGATAAGCTTTCATATCACGTTCGGCTGCATCGTCTGATTTTTTTTCGGACAGACCTTGCAACAATTGGCTGCCGCCAATTCCGGTTGCGCCAACGGCTGCCGCCCCCAGCATTTTATTTGCAGTTGAGTTTTCTTTATCTTTCATTGCCTTGGCATTGGCTTCAAGCTCGGCAATTTTATCAGGATTTGTAACATTTGATGAATTTGCGGAATTTGAAACATCTGTTTGTTCACTTACTTCTTGTTGTTTTTCTTGATATTTTTGTTCATCTTCTTTTTCTTGGGAACTTAACTGTTTGTTAAATTTCTTTTTAGCTGTTCTGACAGTTGATTTCATATCATCGTTTACTTGATCTGTGGACAGTTGTACAAGATTTGTATTTTGTGTGATTTTACTATTCAATATATTTGTTGCATTTTTGACATCAGACTCATATTTTGCCACAGCGTCGTCAAAAGCATCTGCAAAAGCAGTAACAGGAAGTAAAAATAAAAATACAAAAAGTAGTTTCTTCATATTATTGCCGCTTTAAATTCCAAGTTTTCTTTCAAATTCAGATTTTGCAATTTGAACAGATGTGTTAAATTCTTCTAATGCTTGTTTTTCTGAATCTGTTGCTTGTTGAGTTGCCTCTGCTAGTTTTTTCTTGTCGGATTTGAACATATTCTTAATACCGCTGCCGAAGCTTTCTTTTGAGTTACTATTTTTTTCAGTATTGGTCTCTTTAACAGTATTCTTTAAATTTTCCACAACTTCTGTTTTTTTAACATCTGTCTGAATAGAAGTGTCGTTTGTACATTTTTCTTTCACAGCAGCATCAATTTCCATTTGTTTTAAATATTTTTCATATAGAGATTTTAAAATATCTTTTCCTTGTCCGGAGCAGTCGCTAGGAAGTGTCCCAGCTGGGCAAGAATATGAAATACTATTAAATGTACCTTTTCTATCTTCTGTTAGGGGCGTTTTCATCCATGTGTCAAGTTTCTGTTGAGATTCTAAAGAAAGTTCTTTTCTGGAATATTCTGAGTCTATGTTAAGTTTACAATTTTTGTAGTCTGACAAACCAGTAGAGATTGCAGGCGTTAATATAAGAATAGAAAAGATACTTGTTAATACTTTTTTCATTTTTTATTTCGATCCACCTAATAATTTTGAAGCATCTATTTTTTCTGGTGCAGATGGTGTAGAAGATACCTCTATATGTTCCATTTCTTTTACTTTACTTCCTTCTGCGTGCATATTAGCTTCAGCATTTGCCATACCAATCATATCATTGTTTTTCTTGGCGGTTTCATAATCTTGTCTTGATTTATCCATATTTTCCATAGCTTCGGCGTTATTTCCTGTTATCTTAGCATTATCTTTTAAAACCTGATCCCGGTTTGTTTCAACATCAATTTTTGAAGAGGTTTCAGTTTCTGTGTTTGTTTTATTCATGCTGCTTCCATCAACTGATGATAAACCTGATTCGTTGTTACTTGAGGAATTCGAGTTTTCTTTTGCGGCGTCTAATGCTTTTTCTGCCTTGTGTGTATCAATTGCGTGGCTGATTGCACCCGATGAAATCGCACCGGCGGCAACACCCAATCCTGCACCCAACATAGCGGATGATGCAGCCGTCTGGGAACGTGTTAAACGATAAGCATTTTCTTTATAAGTTGTTAAATCAATACCAAACCAATCCTGGTTACAATCAAATGTATCACCGGCGTACAATTTTTTTGATGCCATTGGTGTTTTAGAATTATTTGCGAACAGATTTACTGTGAATACGCAATCCAAACTGCGTTCGTCAAACGAAGCACCGAAACTTTTACACTGTTCTGTCATTAAATTGCGCAGTTCATATAGGCGATCTTCATCTTTCTTTGTCTGGGTTACGGCGTTGTTACGAAGTGTACCGAAAACTTCTTGAGCCCTGGATGTTAAACCGTTATCAGCACTTTGACAATCGGTTGCGATTTTTGTGCAATTCAACACCGCAGCATCTGCAACAGATTTAGAAAGGCATTTTGAAAAATCTGTACCACATTGCGAAATTATACAGCTGTTATATCTGTTCCCGCAATCAATGGTTTGATTATAATTTGCCATTTCTGAATTATAGTCTCGGTCTGCCTTGATTTCATCTGCGAATAAATTAAATTCTTCACTGGAACAATTTGAAGTGGCACGGCAAGAATTTATTTTGTTTCCCCAATCAGTATCGCCGTCCCCAGAACATTTTGAAAAATCATTATTGCATTTTTGCTTCATACAATTACGCAAATTTGTATCGCAAGTGCTGCCCGCAGTCGTAACAACTTTTTTGCTGGTGGATTGCGTATCTGATGCATCCAAAGCAGCACGTTGATCCATTATCATTTGTGTGCGTGACTTTGCAGAAACGTCCATTGAATTTGAACCAACATCCCCCAACACAGAATCAAATTTAGAAGATTTGTTTTCAATTACATTTGCATCTGCAATTGCTGTATCTGTTGTTTCGAGTTCCGCAACTGTTGTATCTGTTGCTTCAACAGTATCATTGGTAGTTGTTGTTGATGCAATACGCATAGCATTATTTGCACGTGGTGCAGCGCGCGCCGTTACAGATCCACGTTGAACAACCGCGGCGTTTGCTGGGTTATATGATAACACCAAGGCAGTAGCCAAAAAACAAGTCGTAAAAATTGAACCGTATAATTTCATTTGTTATTTTAACCTTCCGCAAGCTGTGTCGTAAAATTTACATAACAATGTCGCTATTGATTTTTCAGAATCACTATCACACTTGTTTTTCATATTATTCTGGCAAACGGTTTTTATGCAACTTTCGCGTCCCTTGTTGTTTGTGCAAGTATCTGTTGCAGATTTCAATCCGCTTTCGCGTTTTGTTTGATAAGATTTAACAATACTGGATACAGAATTATCATAAGCCAATGTCGCAGAATCACGCTGTGAAATCATATTTGTACGCATATCACTTACAAAATTGTCACATCCAATTGTATCTGATGCACAGACGGAAAAATGTTTATTAAAATCTTCATCTGTTTTGCAATTTGAAAAATCTGCGCCACAATGTTTTTCAGAATTCATACACAAAAGAATTTCTGAATTACAAACGTTTGCATTTTTTTGTTTGTTTGCAGCAGATACCAAAGAATTCATTTCTGCGTTAACACCCGCAGCACGACAAGATTGTTCAATTAATTTGTCATAGTTATTTGATACATCATCTGCGGTACAACCAGAAATCTTTTTTAAACATTCGCCACTGGCCCATGCGTATCTGGATCCCGGGTCAGAAGGCGCAGATTGTAAATCTGATGCAGATAATGTGTTTCGGTTTGATGCACCAACAGATAAACTTTTGAATCCTTTTGTATCAGCGGCACCAGCCTGAGCAGTTCCACAAAGCTGACAACGTGCCCCGGGGTTTAAGCTGATATTAATTCCGCAAGCTGAATCCAAACATCTGTTCAAATCCATAATCGAGCACGAAGAAGCACTTGCGGCAGAAAAACCAGCAAATACAAAGCTGAATGCAAATATGAAAAAGGCAAAACTTTTATTCATTTCTCTCGTTTGTTAATTGTATCAAAAAACACCCCACCAGAAAAGAGAAAAACAAAAATATATTTAAAATGACTTGAAATTGAAAAAACGCTTGACGGTTATAGTGTTTGTCTATTATACATAGCAGAGTAATCAAAGGAAGAGTCTTATGTATAATAAAAAGAAATTGAAAACTTTTGGTAAATATTCTTTTGTGGTTCTGTTTGCATTATCTGTTTTGTTAAATGTCAAGCAAGCCTTGGATGAAAATTTAAGTAAAACAAAAATAGATTTGCTTAACAAGTCGTTGGAAGATAAAAATAAAATTAAAAATTTTGGAAAACAAGAGTTTGAAAAAAAGCTTGATGGTTTTGATATGGATAAAACCACAGATGATATTATATTGAAAAAATTGCAATCTGAAAAACTTAATACAAGATAACATTTTTTCCGCTGGACAGATTTGACATTTTTATGTTAAAATTTTCTCTAGCAGAGAGAGTTTTCATGAAGTACATAAGATTATTGTTGTTTTCTTTGATTTTTGTTCCATTTTCCGCTTTTGCAGTGGATAATTTCAAGGTTGCAGCTCAGTTGCTGGCCGCAGCAAAGAATGGTGATGTTCAGCAGGTTCAAGCACTGGTTAATAATGGTGCGGATATAAACTATGTTGATAATACTGGCTTGTCGGTTGTTTGCACAGCATTGATGAATAATGATATTCGTGCCGCACAGATTTTACAAATGTACGGTGCAGACGCTTCGAAGTGTGATTATCAGATTAAAAAATATAAAAACAAATTACCAAAAGAAGAATCTGGTGGATTGTTCAGCGGGCTGTCTTCTGCCCAAAGCATAGCGTTGGCGGCGGCAGGGGCCGCCGTTGTTGTTGGCGGACTGTTTATGTTAACGGATGTTGTATCTGCTGGAAATAGTAATACCACCAGCACAGATAATACAAAATGTGTTTCGGGTGAACAATGTCGTTGTTCAATTACCAGTGTTGGAATATGTAAAGCAGATGGCACATGTGATTGTACAAATGTTACGCCTGGTGGTGGAACTGCGTCTTTTCAATTACCTTACAGTCCCGCTATGCCTAATGCGACATCGGAAACCGCGAATTACACAAACAATTTGAATTATTACAGCCCATCAACCGCAGGTATTTTAAAAGATAATTTCGCATTGATGACCGGTACCAGTACGGATACGACAAATCATGTGTATAAACAAAATTATTTATTGATGATGCATGGATATTCTGCGCTGGCACGTGGTTATATGGGTATGCGAACATTGCGAAACACAGAATCAAAAGCACCGCTAAGTTTTTCAGGTCGTTCTTTGACTGGTGGTTCTGTTATGGGTGGTCGCCCAACAAATGTTGCGATAATAACAAAGAATGGTATAAATGCGAAACAAGATACTTCACTTGAAGATAGATTATTATTATGGAGCAAAACAAATAATAATGCCGTGATATCTGCAAGTAATAATATGATGTCCAGCAAATATTATAATAATAAAATAAATCGTGGGTCAGAGTCTGATTCAATATTGGACGATTCGACCGAAGAAGATTCAAGTTCAGCAGCACTAAATTCGTTCGACTTGGCTGGATATGGAACGGTTATAAATAATTCTTTTTCAAGAGATATAGACGATTTATTAGCCAAGGTTGTCGGTGGTAAGGATTCTGGTTATTCATCTGCTGACTATATTGGATTTATGCCAAATGGCCAGATGACAATTTTCAGAACTGGTGGTGGCAAAGGTATGAAAGCCGCAGCAGGCACAGTTTCTGGTGTGTATACTGATAACAGCACCAGTGGCTGGTCATCCAGTGATACTTTGACACTGTTTTCTTATACTTTGACAGTGGCAAAAGATTCATCTGGGTTGGGATTTACTGCAACTGACGGAACACATACTTATAAAGGATACAAGGGTCTGGATGGTTTATTATACATTGACAGCGATGACGATGGTACTGTTGATAAGGCCTATACGATTGAATCTGATAATGATTTGGCTTTGACAAAAGAACTGGGAAATATAGATTATAAGAATTACAAGGCATTGTTGAATGCCATTGGTTTAACGGGATTAGTTGACCCAGAAGAAAGCACAGGTCGTTCAAAAGTGGATATTATTGCAAATGCTTCTGTGATTTCACCACTGCATGATCGTGATGCAAAAACAGTTGGTGATATTTTATCTGTTACTCCTACCCCGACTAACTATAAGGATAAGTTTTTTGATTATGTTGATTTGTATTATGAGAATGATGGAACCTCAGTATTACCAAGTGCAGATGCTAGCCTCTTTTTTGATTTCTTTTACAACTACGGGCTTCGCGATTGGGCACCATTGGTAATATTCTCGACTGGTGCAGCAGAAACAGACAGCTCATATTCAGGACAAACATTAACGGCGACATTTGAAAATTCTGCACCATTGGTTTTCAGTAATTTGGAACATTTATTTATGTCGGTTGTTGCAGTTGGATTGAATGGTACCGGCACAAATGGTCAAACAAGCGTTTCTGGTTATGTTCCTTCTGGCAAGATTGCGTTATCAACTTGGACCGATACCCAGGGAACAATTGATCCATTAGATGATAAAAACTATAAATCACGCGCTTGTGGGATTGCGGGCAGTGGTGCAAATGGAATTGATCCATGGTGTTTTTCTGCGGCAGGATTGACAGACGAATTGGCTGTATCCAGTATGGCTGGGGCGGTTGGTGCTGTGAAATCCGCATTTGATTATTTGAATAACAAACAATTGTTTGCTTTGTTGGCTTTGACTGCTGATGGTCCTTATTTGGCAACAACTACAACCGGGACTGCTATGACAGTTTCGGCATTGAAAACTTATTTGCAGGCTATGTATCAATTGCCAACAGAATACCAGTATCGTGTTGACTCAGGTGGCGAAGACTATTTGAAAGTTTTCAAAGAAGTGTTTGGTTACGGATTGGTTAATATTGAACGTGCAACAAAACCAACAGCTAATGTTTATTACTATGATGGGGATTCAATAGTATCAACAAGTGGAAATGGTTATTGGCGTGCGGCAACAAATACTTTGTTCAGATCATCTGCAGTGTTTAATCCACGTGCCGCATCAATAAGTGCACCATTTTATGATGTTCTGACAAGTTCTGATGGAACGTTGTCATTGCCACGTGTTTGGGAAAATGAATTTGCGCTGGGTACATCTGATGTTCGTGGGCTTTATATGGGTGATGTATTGGGAAGTTTCCAAACAACCAAAGAAAATCCAAAACAATTCAAATCGGGTAATGTAACATTCCAAATGGCTGTATCCGAAAAAGCTTATGTTGATAATATGGGTGGTTTGGATAATTTACAATTTGGATATGGTGTCGGTAACTTTAATTTCAGCGCCGGTTATCAGCGTCACTTTACTGATGGTGTTTCCAGATTTGACGGTACTGCGAATCCTGTTTTATCTTTGGCTTCGAATATAGTTTCAACTGGTGCCGAGTACAAATCAGGAAATTGGTCTTTTGGTGCACGTACGTTTTCGGGAAATATTACAGATGAATCTATTTTGCAAAATGACCCAACTGTTACCAGTCAGTACCAGCCAGCAAACCTGGGATTAATCCAGGGTGGTGAAACAAACGTTACATGGGGTAATGGAAAGTTTGCAATTACATCAGCAATCGGAACTGCACATGAAACAAATACAGTATTGGGTGCACAAACGGGCGGATTGTTAGGACTGGGTCAGGGTGATACAACATATGTTGATACTGTTGCAAGATACAGCCCGACCAAGGATATTGATTTTTCAGTTCGTTCGACTTTTGCACAAACACGTGCAAATCCAAATGGTGATTTCATATTGGGATTGTCGGATATTAAATCAAATTCATTCTCAGTTGGGGCAGATGTAAATAATTTTTCATTCTCGGCCGCAATGCCTTTGGCAATTACTTCGGGTGATATGAAATATGCTTATGCAGATTATGATGTTGTTGAAAATTCAGATGGAACATATGATCTGGTTGTAAGGGATACCCATATTTCTGATTTGGGTCTGTCACCAGAAAAGCGAGAATTAAGATTCACAGGAAGCTATCGTGTAAAGCTGGGGGCATTTACAGATGGTGCGCTGGGGATGATTTATCGCATCAATCCAAACAATATCAGTGAATTTGGAAATGAATCCATATTTATGTTAAAACTGACACATAAGTTGGGAATATAAAAAAATAAAAAATCTCGGCATTGTCGAGATTTTTTATTTTGCATTACATGGTTTTAGAAGATTTAAAACAGAATTTAAAATATTCTGAAATCTACCAACAGTCTCTTTTTTTGAAATGTTGATAATTTTAACATTATTTTTTGTATTTTGAAGTTCTTTTTCACATTCATACCAACGCTTTTCAGCATCTTTGGGTAACATTGGAATTAATCCACATGTTCTGCTGTTCTGTATTCCGTGGAAAGATCCGTTAGAATTTCTTTTAATAACCATTGCAAGGAAATCATAATTATACAACTCAAAAGTTTCGGAATTTTTTTCAAGCAATTTATACAATCCGTCTTTTTGATAATTTTCTTTTTTTAATTCTGTCATTTTAAAAACCTTATGCATTGTATATTAATACAAACATATAATTTGTCAATTAATAATTTCAATTTCTTATTTTTTGTAGTATGCTCGCAAAATAGTTTTTAACGGTGTTTTTTGAGGAATTTTTATTATTTTTCTTTACTATTTCATTTTTTACATGGTTTTCCAATTGATAATAAAACCAATTCCTTTCGGCGACTTCAAAGGTCATTTCTATAATTTTTGGCGTATTATCAATAGAATAATTATATTGGATCCCAAAAAACTTTTTTTCGGCTTCTTTTGGATTTTTTATTTTAGAAACGGTTTTCTTCAGTAAATTACAATCGTATATGTTGTATGTTATTACACCGTTTTCATCTATTTTTTCAATAATTTCATTTTTTTCGTATGGCAAATCTTTGCTCGTTTTTACAAGCACAACATTAATACAAATATGTAACTTGTCAATTAATAAAATGATTATTTTTGCACAACAACCGATGCTGGACGTAAAACAGTATCACCGAACATATACCCGGACTGCAATTCTCCAACAATTTCATTTGGAATTGGCTTGGCAGAACATGGGCAATCAGATAATTGTTTTTCAACAACCTGTAAAACATTATGAAATTGCGGATTCAGCACTTGCCCAACAGTTTCAATTTTTGTAATTCCGATTTTTGCCAATGCTGATACCAGTGTTTTAGAAATAGAAATAATTCCGGCATCATTTGGCTCGTGCGATACAGCGGCGTCAACCGCATCCATAACTGGTAAAAAGCTTTGCATTATTGCCAAGGCACGATTGCGGGCAGTCGATTCAGCATCCAGCGCAGCACGACGGCGGGTATTTTCCAGCTCTGCGGCCAGACGAAGATATTTATCATTCAGTCCAGCAATCTGGGTAAGCAAGGATTCAACTTCGGAATTTTTTTCCGATTCTGTTTGAACGTTTTCTTCGTTCGTTTGGTTTTCTAGTATTTCTTTTTCTTCCATAATTTACACCAATTTTATTTTTATACGCTTTCTATTATAGGTATAAAATCGTCCGGTTTCAAGGATGCACCACCAACTAAAACACCATCCACGTTTGGTATCAACATAATTTCAACTGCATTGCTGGCTTTTACAGATCCACCATAGAGCAGGCTGGCACCTGTCAGTTTTCTAATATGTGTATGAACTGTTGTGATTTCTTCTGTTGTTGGCGTTAATCCAGTACCAATTGCCCAAACGGGTTCGTATGCGATAATATATTTTCCCAAATCCTTGGTTGATTCTTGGATTTGTTTTTCAATAATTTCAAAGGTTTTTCCAGTATTTTTTTGTTCCAAAGTTTCCCCAACACAAACAATTGGAATCATTCCGGCTTCAATAACCCTATCGGCTTTTTGGCGAACCTGTTCACTTGTTTCATTATGATATTGGCGGCGTTCACTGTGACCGACTATTACGTATTTTGTGCCGATTTCGGCAATCATTTGTGCAGATACTTCGCCAGTATATGCCCCACGTTCGTGTTGACTGACATCTTGGGCACCAATAGCAATTTTTTTTGATTTATGATTCAACATTGTAAAAGGAACGCAAAGTATAACTTGGTTATTTGTCTTAACGGATTCCAACCTGGAAATCATAGTTTCCAGTTCTGCTGAGGATCCATTCATTTTCCAATTTCCTGCGATTATTTTCAATTGATTTTCTCCTTTGTGTTTTGCTAGGATACTCCAAAAGGATTATAAATGCTAGAATATTTACGTGACATGTCGAACAAGCCAATCGCCAAAGTTCTGATTGGAATATTAATGTTTTCATTCGTTGGTTGGGGCGTGGCTGAATGGGTTTTGAATAATGCGAACCGCGAAAGCGCTTTGTTAAGGGTTGGTGATATTAAAATAACCCCGGGACAATTCAGTAATGAAAAAACTAGGGAACTGGAAAGATTGTCCAAACCTCAGCAGAAACAAATTTATACCGATCCTGCGGCATCAAGTGCTTTTTTAAATAAAGTTATGGGCGATTTGACAAACAGTGCTTTGATTCAAAATCGTGCCAATGATTTAAAATTTATAGTAACAGACAGACGTATTGCACGTGAAATTCGCAACTTTCCAGAATTCCAGGATCGTGGTACTTTTTCACCTATGAAGTTTGACAGAATTCTGAATAATTCAGGATTTTCCGAAGAACAATTTGCAGAATATCTGCGCAGCCAAATTTTGCGAGGAATGGTTTTAGGTTCTATGTCTGTTCCAGTCAAAGTTCCTGATTTCGAGGTCAAGGCTGTTTACAACACCAGATACGGTCAAAGACAGATTGATTACACAGCTGTGAACTTTGGTGATTTCAAGGTTGCAAATCCAACAGATTCACAGTTGCGTGAATTCTATAAACAAAACCCAAAAATGATTCCAGAATCACGTGTGGTATCTTATGTTTTGGTTTCTGCACAGATGGATAAACCGGACAGCTATGATGCAGGTTACACACGTGCACAAAAAATGGAAGATTCAATAATTTCTGGTGATTCTATGTCGGTTGCCGCCAAAAAAGTTAATGCAAAATATATTTTGCTGCCAGCATTCCAGAAAAACAAAAGACCTGTTGATCAATTGCTGACCGACCAAGTTGTTGCAAAAATCTTTGCAATGGAGCAGGGTCTGGAAAGTGAAATTATGGAAACAAAACAGGGTTTTGCAATTATCCGTGTTGAAAAAATTAACAAAGAAGCCGCTGCTAATTTTGATTCTGTAAAAAGCAATTTGATTGCTGGTTGGAAAACCGAAGAACAAAAAAAGCAGGCTTATCTGCACGCAAATCAATTGTTGATAAATCTTAACAAGGATAAATCTTTGGCAGGCAAAAAATCTGTAACTGTTTCCCGTGCAAATGGTGCGCCAGTAGAATTATTAGTTTCAGCATTTTCAAATGGTGAAGGCAAAAATTTAATAGTCCCAGGTAAAAATTCTTTCTGGGTTCTGCATGTTGGAAAATCAATTGCGCCAAAGATGGATAACGCAAAATTTGCAGCATTAAAGAAAGAACTGCAAGGTATGAAATCACGTTCAGTTATGTCTGATTATAATTCATTCTTGATACGTGAATATCCAGTAAAGCTGAACCAAAAAGCATTCGACAAATATTTTGGTAACAAGCAACAGCAACAATAAAAAAGCGGGTTTTAACCCGCTTTTTTATGCAACTTTTTTGATGTCGCGTTTTATGTTGCGGATATATTTACGAAGTTCGTCAATCGCGACAAGTGTTCCGTCTTTTTTAATCGCACTCCAATAATCCCATCCGTTAAAGCTGGCACTGCGCTGTATTTTGGCTGCCATAACGTGAATTGATGCTTTGCCATACAGACTGTGTGTCAATTGTCCGTCACGTGTTATCATTACACGTTCACCACGTGGACTGACCAGTGTTTGACCGACATACAGCAATCCACCTTCAATTAATTCATTAAAGGCTACACGGATTTCATCACGCTTTGGGGCGGATACTTCTATTTCAGACAAATCAATTGGTTTAACTGCATCAACGCGTTCACGCGCAGCTGTGACATAAGATTCTTCGCGTTCAAATCCAATAAAGTTTCTACCCAATTCTTTGGCAACTGCTGCGGTTGTTCCACTGCCCATAAATGGATCCAAAATAATATCCCCAGGTTTTGTGGAAGACAAAATTACGCGTTTTAATAAATCTTCGGGTTTTTGGGTGTTGTGCAGGCTTTTACCGGTTTCATCTTTGACACGTTCTTCGCCCAAGCAAATATTTATATCCCAATCAGAACGCATCTGTTTACCACCATTCAGTTTTTTCATGGTTTCATAATTAAAAGTATATTTTCCAGTCTTGTGCGGGGTTGCCCAAATCAAAGTTTCATGGGCGTTTGTGAAACGAGTCCCGCGAAAGTTGGGCATAGGATTATTTTTAACCCAAACAATATCGTTCAAAATCCAGAATCCCAAATCTTGCAAAATGCTGCCAACCCTGAAAATATTATGATAACTGCCAATAACCCACATTGCACCATCTGGCTTTAATACGCGTTTACACTCGGTCATCCATTCACGTGTAAATTTATCATATTCAGCATTTGACTCAAAATAATCCCAAGAATCACGAACTGCACGTGCGGCGGTTTGATCTTCGGGTCTGTAAAGTGTTTTTTCGCCCAGTTGTAAGTTATAAGGAGAGTCGGCAAAAACGGCATCTACGCTGCTGTCAGGCAGTCCGCGCATTTGTTCAATACAGTCGCCAACAAAAATCTTGTTCAGATATTTTTTCATTCTCTCTTTTGAATACCCTGGTCATATCTCTTATTTTACCATATTTTTGACCCCTAAAAAAGCTCCAGCGGCTGTTCATCTGCAAAATAAATAGCTTGATTTTTATAAAAATACGTATTTTTTAACCACTATTTTTTAAACTTTATGCTTTACTCTTTGCTTCAAGATTGCTAATTTATGGTGGTTATGAGATGCCCGTACTGTAACTCTACTGAAAGTCAGGTAAAGGATTCCCGTCCTGATATAGAAGACGCGATTATTCGCCGCCGCCGTGTTTGTGAACAATGTGGTGCGAAATTCACGACTGTTGAACGCGTACAAATGCGTGATTTGTTGGTTCATAAAAACAGTGGCAAGCTGGAACCATTTGATCGTGAAAAATTAAAACGCAGTATTAAAATTGCTTGCCGTAACCGCGATGTCAGTGATGAACAAATCGAAAAAGTTGTTACTTCGATTCACCGCCGACTGGAAACTGAAAACGCTGATGATTCTGTTACAAGTGAAATGGTTGGAAAAATGGTTTCTGATTCATTATTGAACCTGGATCAAATTGCTTTTGTGCGATTTGTATCGGTTTACAGAAAATTTTCCAAGATTTCGGACTTTAAGAAAATTATCAGTCAAATTCCCGAGGCAGAAGAAGGCGCCGAGGCCTGTAACCTGCCTAAAACATCATTATTTTAGATATGAAAAAATTTTTAACAGTTATATTTATGCTCGTTTTACCTGTTGCAGTATTTGCGGCTGATTTGCCGATGATATTAACACCAGAAGATGCCCAAACTTACAAAGAAATCTTTGATTTGCAATCACGGGAGAAAATCGACGCAGCAATGAAATTGGAAAAGAAAATAACCGATCCTTTGCTGATGAACGAAGTTTTGTATCAAAGATATACTTCAAAAACATATCATACACGTGGCAAAGAAATTTCTGACTGGATGTATAAATACTATAATATGCCAGGCTCCGATCGTATGTATAATTTGGCACACATAAAGAAAACTGCTGTGCGTCCGCCCAGATTACCAAAGATGATAGAAGGTAAATCTAATGAAACAGCAATGTCAGAAAACTGGACCCAGAAAAAATATCATGGTGATACTGCGACCAGAATTACCAGATTCAAAAGGTCAATCCGCAGTGGCAGCACAAAGAATGCCAAAAATATACTGGAAGATAATTTATTCAAACGCAGATTGACGGAATCCGACTATGGACGTCTAGCTGGTCGTTTATCATTTGTTTATTATACAAACGGTGAATTTGAATTGGCAAAAAAATGGGGCTTTGTTGCATCTGATGAAAAATCAGAATATGGTTTGTGGACTATGGGATTGTTATATTTCAAAGAAGAAAAATACGCAGAAAGCGAAAAATATTTCAGCGAAATTTTAAAATTGAGTCAGATAAATAATGCCCGAAAGACCGAGGCTGCATTCTGGGCTGGTCGTGCTGCAGAAGCAAACGATGACAGAAGTAGTGCAAAAACATATTGGAAAATTGCAGCTGAACATCCAATGTCTTTTTATGGTGCTTTGTCAGCAACAATGATGGGTGATTTGCCAAGCTATGAATTCTTTGAACAAGATTCTACGGACGAAGATATTGAAGAATTAAAAAACAGTAATTATGGTAAAGAAGCTTTGGCCTTGATACAAATTGGGCAAAATGACAGAGCAGAACAATATATGAAATTATTAATAACTGCAAAAGCATCAGATAAAACTTTGCATGCTGTAAATTCTGTTTCAACCGCGTACGCGTTGCCTCGCACTTCGATGCAGGTTGCTGATGTTATCAAAGATCGTGGAATTTTGGAAATTGACCAAGATATTATTTATTCCGCGCAATATCCGTTACCGGACTGGGAACCAATGGGTGGATGGTCAATTGATCGTGCTTTGTTATTTGCAATTACCAGACAAGAAAGCGGCTTTAAAACTGGTGCAAAATCAACAGCAGGTGCCAAGGGGTTAATGCAACTGATGCCTGGTACAGCCAGATTGGTTGCGCGTCAAAATAAAATTAAAATGTCACAATTGGATATGTCAAATCCGGAACATAATATGTTCTTGGGGCAACAGCATATTGTTGATTTATTAGCACACCCCAGTATCAAGAACAATATAATAAAAATGTTGATTGCTTATAATGCTGGTATGGGGATGATGATAAGATTCCAAAGAAATTTTGATACGTCAGATCCGTTGTTATATATTGAAAGTTTCCCTGCGTATGAAACACGTTGTTACATTAAACGTGTTATGTCAAACCTGTGGTTATATCGTGCAAGACTGGATCAACCTTTGACATCCATGGAAGACCTGGCCGAGGGTAAATGGCCACTGTACAGTAGCCAAGATGAGTATGTTCAAAAACAGATTGCTGACAGAATGGCAATATAAAAATAATAATATTATTATTTATGTTTATTTCTTTTTCTGCCTAAACGTATCATTCTTTCAATCATTGATTTTGCAAAAAAAACTTCGGGATTAATTAATTTTTCTGAATATAAGCCAGCGAGTGTTTTATTAATATCACAGCCTTCTGGAACAGCAATACAAAATTCTTCTTCGCAACTGCATACTTTTATATTTTTAGCACCAGTCAAAACGGGGCAAGAATCTAATTCTTTAGATTTAAAGCAATAATGTTCGTTTTTAGAAATGGTTATACCACCAGTACCTTTAATAGGTTTATTATCTTTTTTTGTCAGCAAAATTTTTGTAATGCAGTTTCTTTTATCTGGCATATTTTCTTTTCCTTTAAAAATATTTTAGACAAAATATTATTAATGTCAAATATTAAATGATTTTATTTTATTATATTATTTGTGTAAAATGCGCGGTATGAAAAGTTTTCCTGATTTTTGTTTTGAACAAGAAAGTGGTTTTGATTTTGTTGCCGGATGTGACGAAGCTGGGCGTGGTCCTCTTTGTGGGCCTGTAGTTGCAGCTGCAGTTATTTTTCCAAAAAAAAATATAGAAATACCAGTTTTAATAACTGATTCAAAACAGATGAATCATAAATTGCGTGCAGCCGCATATGATTGGATTATAAAAAATACAATTTGGGCGGTTGGATCTTGTTCACCAAATGAAATCGATGAATTGAATATTTTATGGGCCTCTATGTTGGCTATGAAACGTGCAGTCGAATCTTTGTCCAAAAAACCTGAATTTTGTCTGTTTGATGGAAACAGAACACCAAAAGATTTAATCGGACGCGCAATTATAAAAGGTGATTCAAAATCAATATCAATTGCTGCGGCATCAATTATTGCAAAGGAAACACGCGATAAAATTATGTGCGAATTGGCAGTTGAATTCCCGCAATACGGATGGAATAAAAATGCAGGTTATCCAACAGCAGCACATTTGCAAGCAATCAAGAAATATGGTATAAATCAGCATTACAGAAAAACTTTCAAACCGGTAAAGGATTTATTATGAAATTAAAAACTTTTGAAAATCTTGAATTAAAAGGTAAATTTGTTTTGCTGCGCGATGATTTCAATGTTCAAATAATTGACGGAAAAATCACAGACGGTTTCAGAATTGAACAAAGCATGCCAACAATTCGTAAATTGCAGTCAGCGGGTGCGAAAATTGTAATCTGTGCACACCTTGGTCGCCCAAAGGGTACGCGTGATATGAAATATACTTTGGCACCAGTTGCTGAATATATGAAGATTAAATTAATTCCAGATTGTTTAGATAAGGATTTTATGGGGGATATGAAAGACGGTGAAGTTGTTTTGTTAGAAAATGTTCGTTTTTATGCGGACGAAGAAGAAAACAATCCAGAATTTGCAAAAAGGTTGGCGGATGGTTTTGATTTATTTATAAATGATGCATTTGCAGTCAGCCACCGTGCACATGCCAGCACAGTTGGTGTTACAAAATTTTTACCGTCTTATGCGGGCGACTTGCTTTTGTCTGAAATTGCAAATCTGAATAAGTTAATGCAAAACCCAAAGCGTCCATTATTATCTATTGTCGGGGGCAGCAAGCTTTCTACAAAAATAGGTGTTTTGAAATCATTGATTAAATTGTCAGACAAAGTTATTGTAGATGGAATGATTGGTACAACCTTTATTGCTGCAACTGGTGCTAATACTGGTGATTTTAAGTGCGAGCCTGAAATACTAAAAGCAGCATCAGATTTAACTGAATTCGCAAAACAAAACGATTGCGAACTTTATATCCCATTGGACAAAGGAGTTGGAAAAGAATTTTCACAAAGTGCTGTTCGGATAAATAAAACATTTTCTGAAATGGTTGCCAGCGATGTTATTATGGATTCTGGAATTCAAACCACAAAAAGAAATATAGAAGTAATAGAAAGTGTAAAAACTGTTGTTTGGAATGGAACACTTGGTATGGCAGAGTGGGGTAAAGTTTGGGGTTATTCAACCTTTGAAATTGCACAAAAAATTGCAGAACAAACGCGTAGTGGAAAATTGGAAAGTATTGTCGGCGGTGGTGACACTGTAACTGCGCTGGAACAAATTGGTGTCAAAGATGATATTACTTATGTTTCAACTGGTGGTGGTGCATTCTTGGAATTTATCGAAGGTCTGGAATTACCGGGTATAAAAGCATTGGAAATTTAAAACCGCCATTTGGCGGTTTTTTATTTTGTCTTTATCTTATAAAAATTAATCAATTTTTTAATTTGTTCTTCTTGTTTTTCAATTACGCCATTTTTGGTTTGTATAAAAATATGCTTACCAGAATTATTTTCTTCAATATGTGGTTTTTCGACAATATCTTGCTTATCGATAATTATTTCCAAAGAATCAATAAAATTGCAGTCAGGTATAGTTTTTCTTGGGCAATTTTTGTTCTTCACACAACTATCGCAATATATTTGAAAACCGATGTCTTTATCATGTAATTCTACAGACGTTATCAGATTATTTTTTGAAAAGGTTTTATTAGAGTTCGTCAAAGATTTATCTTTTAAATTACCTGTTTATTAAAACAGTGTTTATGTACAAAATAGTAATACAAATATAAGCTTTGTCAATTAATTGTATACATTAACAACATTTTCTTTGAAAATCCGCCACAAATATAAGTTCATCCCCTTGAATTTTGTTCGAAACTGCCTATGTATATGATAAATTCGCGAATCGGATTTTTGTATGGTATAGTTTATAATAAATTAAAAAGGACGAAAAAATGTCTTTAATTCCAATGGTTATAGAAGAATCTCCACGTGGTGAACGCAGTTTTGATATTTATTCACGTTTGCTGCGCGACAGAATTATTATGCTTCAGGGTGAATTTGAAACACGTATGGCAAATACAATTGTTGCACAATTATTGTTTTTAGAGTCAGAAAATCCAAATGCTGATATTTCTTTGTATATAAACAGTCCTGGTGGGGATTTGTCCGCATGCTGGGCGATTATGGATACTATGCAATACATCAAGTCACCAGTTTCTACAATTGGTGTAGGTCTAGTTGCTTCTGCCGGTTCCGTTATTTTAGGAGCAGGTGAAAGAGGTAAAAGATTTCTTTTACCGAATACTCAGGTAATGATTCATCAGCCACACGCTGGGGCTCAGGGTCAGGTTACTGACATGGAAATTCAAATAAATCAATTTCAAAAGAATAAGAAAAAATTAACTAAACAAATGGCTGAATTCACAGGTCGCAAAGAGAAAGAAGTTTTTGATGCCATGGAACGCGATAACTGGATGACTGCTGAAGAAGCAAAAAGCTTTGGACTGGTTGATGAAATTTTAGTTAAAAAATAAACTCTGACTGTATAAAAAAGTTAAGAGGGATCAAGATGAGCGAAGATAAAGTAAAATCACAAGAAACACACCAACACGACCCGCAACAGGTTTGCAGCTTTTGCGGCAAGGCCGTGTATGAAGTAAAAAAGCTGGTTTCCGGCAAAAATGTTTGCATTTGTGATGAATGTATAAATCTTTGTAACGATATTATGGCAGATGATATGCGTACAGAAATCAATAAAGACGCATCAAAACTGCCGACTCCTTCAAAGATTTATAAATATCTTAATGATTATGTAATTGGCCAAGATGAAGCAAAACGTACTTTGTCCGTGGCTGTTTATAATCACTATAAACGTCATAGTGCAGGCGTGACTTCTAATGTTGAAATTCAAAAATCAAACATATTAATGATTGGACCAACTGGAACTGGTAAGACGCTTTTCGCACAAACTTTGGCAAAAATTTTAGATGTTCCTTTTGCGATTGCAGATGCAACAACACTTACCGAGGCTGGATACGTTGGTGATGACGTTGAAAGTGTTCTGACTCGTTTATTACAAAATGCAAATTTTGATGTTGATCGTGCACAGAAGGGGATAATTTATATTGATGAAATTGATAAAATTTCCAGAAAATCCGAAAATCCTTCTTTGACACGTGATGTTTCTGGAGAAGGTGTTCAGCAGGCGCTGTTGAAATTGGTCGAAGGGACAGTTGCTAATGTTCCCGCCAGTGGCGGAGGACGCAAACACCCTGGTGAAACAACAGTCCAAGTTGATACCAGCAAAATATTATTTATTTGTGGTGGTGCATTTGATGGATTAAATAAAATAATTGGTCATCGTACTGCTGACCGTGCTGCGATTGGTTTTGGTGCAAACGTTCAATCCAAGAAAGATCGTGACGAAAAAAATAATTTATTCCAAGTTCAACCAGAAGATTTGGTAAAATTTGGAATTATCCCAGAATTGGTCGGTCGTTTGCCTGTGATAACAGTTCTGGATAATCTGGATGAAAAATCTTTGGTCAGAATATTAACCGAGCCAAAAAATGCAATAGTAAAACAGTTTACAGCAATGCTGGAAATGGATGGTGTAAAGCTTAATATAACCGAAGATGGGTTATCTGAAATCGCCAAAGTTGCATCGGTTCGCAAAACTGGTGCGCGTGGATTACGTAGTATTTTGGAAAAAATATTGTTAAAACCTATGTTTGATGCACCAGACAAAGAAGATTTGAAAGAGATTGTAATTGATGCTGAAGTGGTTCAGGATAAAAAGCCGCCAGTTGAAATACTGGAAGGTTCCAAAAAGGCTGCATAGAAATTGAAAGAAAAAAACCGGAATCAGAATTCCGGTTTTTTATTTGTATTACTTAAAATGGTCTGATTTTTTATTATTTGAAACATTAAACATTTTATCAAATAAAGTATCCGCCGCATTTGCATCAACAGGATAATTTGCACTTGGTGCAGAACCAGTTCCAGTAAACTTTTGTGATCCATTCAGAACAATAATCCTTTTTGGTAACAGATTTGTTCCTTCACACTCAATATAGTATTTTTCAGGATCATAATATTTCCCATAACAGCGTTGATTCAAAACAGCAACCCAACCATTTGCCGCCAAATCTTTGCATGTTGGTTGGGTTCCAATTTGAATTTCACCATTTGAAACGGTATCCCCTGGGTTGTCCAAAATCCCATTACACCAAACATTAACA
Organism: uncultured Muribaculaceae bacterium; assembly: GCA_965231035.1. Taxonomy (GTDB): domain Bacteria; phylum Pseudomonadota; class Alphaproteobacteria; order Rs-D84; family Rs-D84; genus JAFGMC01. The sequence goes on along the minus strand of OZ246409.1, from coordinate 286,491 downwards.
TAACTTCCACTAACCGAAGCAAGTGTTCCGCTGGCAGTTGTTTTTCTTGCACCAAAACAATCACCATTTAAAACAGTAGTATCAAAGTCAGAATTTATACCTGTACCATTTGCAATTGTAACACGTCCCATTTCGACATAATCTTCATCTGATGTAGAAGTTGTAGCTTCGGCACAAATTTTTTTCAATCCCCAGCAATTGCTTGTTGCATCCCACATACCAGAATCATACCCGGCGCCCATATTTGAATAACAATTTGTAGTATTAGGTTTACAAATAGTTGGTTGCAGCCACCAAGGGGTTGCACTTGGGGCAGATAAAGCACCCGCGTGTGCAGAAAAAATTAGCGAAAATAAAGGTGCATAAAATAATTTTTTCATGATTTATACCTGTTTTTTGTATTCTATCAAATTTTTGTACTAATCGCAAGTTACTAGCGTAGTGAAATTATTATCGTTTAAACACGAAGTGTAATAAGCTGTGAAATTAGCAGAAGTGCAAGTACCCCCACTTACAGTTATCCAATTGGAACATAATACACTATATTTTCTACGTATCTTATAATTATCACCGCCCGTCCATGCTGTTGTAACAGGTGTTTGTGAACTTGCAGTAAATGTCGTTCTTTGGGTACCACAGGCTCCTTGGCAACTGTATGTACCCGGCGTACATCCTCCAGACCCATTTGAATATGTTCCGGAAACACATCTGCATTTTGCTATTGCACAACCACCAGATACACCCGATGAATCAGTAGATACACAACTGGAATCCGAAGTGGAAAATTTTGGGCATACTATGGCTGGTGTAACAGAACAATACCCCCATTTTTTATTAGAACTGGTCTCGGTATAAAATGATGTTAATATTTTATCAGAAGATACATTATTTCCTGGAGTATTAACCCAAATACCACCAAGACGTTCACATTCATCGGACAACTGCGTGCCCATTGCTGATTTTATTGAATCCATAACAACATTCACATCGGCTAAAATTGCATAAGGTAAAACTTCTGTAGAATCCGAAGGTCTGGTGCAGGTCTGTAATGCATATCTAACAATTTTTTGATACAAACTTCCTACATAATCATCACCACATGTAACATTACTTGTATTTTCATTTGTTATCTGTGCAGGAGCTTCTGTTCCACCATTACAATTGTAACTAACCGCTGATGTTCCATTAGATGCAAGTGTAGGACATTTTAGACATTTATTACCAGGTTTTGGAGTTCCGTCATAAATGTAAAAACCATTGGTTAAATAAGCCATGTAATATCCATAACTGCAATTTGTATAAATTGTGTTATCTCTGCAAATGAAATTAACAGTTCCAGTTCCATTATCAACACCAGCAGTATACCCGGTATCAATAACATTCAAAGTTCCGGTCGAAAATACAAGATTACACGACGAAATAGAGGCATACTTTTGTTCGCCTGGTGCGTATGTGCGACATGCAAAAGGGTATCCATGGACAATGTCGCTGGATGGTACAGCACAAATACTTTTTGCATAATCTTCCAGTGTTGTTTTGCAATCTTTAGCAATTTTCTGATCTGTAATATTATGCATGGTTGTAACAAGTTCTTCTAGTCCTGGTTCACCACCACCGTAAAGATTGCTGCATGCATTAAGTTTTTCTTTGCACATTTCTTCAGATAATTCTAATCTTGATCCCAACAAAAGCTGTTCTTTTACATTACTAAAATCTTTCAAAGATTTGCTTTGTGTGTCATAGCAATCGTTAACAACATCAATACATTCGTTTTTAACTTCTCGGATTCTTTCTTGCTGGCCTTGATATATTTCGGTAATTGCTTGACGCATAAATTCATCCCACACATCAGATGACAAATCGCTACACTTGGATAAATCGTTTGTTACGAACTCTTTCTTTTTATTTAACTCATTTACAAGCAACCTATTTGTCTGGTTTGTTAAAATATCCCCTGATAAAGATGTTTGTAATTCTAACTGATAAAAGTCCGAGCTGTATATAGGCTCTCCTGTATCGCTGTTAAGATATTTTCCAGTTATGTCCAAACAGTGAATATAATCTTTACCACAAGCAGAGTCAGCAGTTATATCTTTGCGAACGTTTGATATACAGTCATTAATAGATGTAGAATTATGTGAATCATAATTTTCTAATCTGGCTTGGTTCATTGCTTGTTCTGTTTCACGTATACTTCCGGATGCGTTAGTAGTTTGTTTTGCCAAAGAATTAGAAAGTGTTGTGCAATCATTTTCAATATACATTCCATAGGCAGTAACAACCATATTTAATGTTGATTTAGAATCACAAGAATCAGATGCAAAAGAAACGCATTGGGCGTGAACAGCATTGTAAAGTTTTTCCCCGGTTAAATTCATTATATCTGCACCAGCAGTCAAATCTGTGGTTGACCAAATAGCATTTATATTACCGGCAATATCTAATTTACCTTGGGTGGATAAAGATTCGGATTTTGTCTTGCTTAATACAGAACTGATACCTGATAATTTTTCCGAACTGCTGGAAGTATCAGTTGATTTATCAGTTGCGGATTCACCAGCACTGGCATTCACCATAGCCTTGACCTCGTTCCTGGTCTTGGATATTGAATCAATATTTAAATCCTTGAAATCTTGTAATTGCTGCTTGGTTTGTGAAAGTGCGCGTTCTTTGCTTTTTATTTCTTCCAATCTGGATGAACAAGCACAGCGTTGATATGTTTCATCTTGTTTTGCACAAAATTGATCCATACAGGTGAAATAAGAGTCCCTGCAAGCGTTATATCCACTGCCAAAGGTTTTTGAATCTGATGTTGTTGTGGTTGTTCGGGATATCAGATTGTTTTTTGTAACCGGGACGTTTCTGGTAACAGTTGTTCTTGCTTTTGTTGTGGTTGTTGCCGACCTTGCAGAAATTGTAGTGTTTTTTCTGGGGGTTGTAACAGCTGATCGTGACAATGTATTAGAACTGTTTCTGACCGAAACCTCACGTACAGAACCAGTTCTGGAATTAACTTTTGCAGATTCTTTTTGAACAGTTGCGGTACGTTGTGAAGTTGAAACTGGTTCACGATTTATAGAAGTTTCTGTGCGTTGCGAAGCGTCAGCAAAACTGATGCTGATAATGCAACATAAAGCAAAAGACCAAATCTTTTTCATTCTCTGTAAAATATTAGCAAAAATATGAAAATCAGGGCAAGGAAAATAATTTGTAATTTCAAAAAAATCCCGCGGTTCGCGGGATAAATTTATTGTTGTGCAGTTGGGGCAGGTTTTGCAGTTCTTTCTACAAATGTAATACGACCCTTGTCTAAGTCATAAGGGGTCATTTCAACACGGACCTTTTCACCAACGTTAACCCAAATGCGTGCTTTACGCATTTTTCCACAAACAGTTGCCAGAACATCGTGTCCATTTTCTAATTTTATGCGGAACATCGTGTTCGGCAATTTATCTTCAACTGTACCATTTAATACAATTACATCATCTTTTGCCATAAATAACCTTTTTGTAAACAAAATACTAGTTTGATGATATTAGCTATGAATTGAAAAAGCAAGGTATTTTTATACGTTTATCTGCTTGCGTGGGAAGCCAGCATTTGATAAAATTACATACAACGACTATGTAGGGTGGTGTCTGATGAAATTAAAAATATTTTTAACCGCAGTTTGTTTTCTGCCAAGTGTTGTTTTTGCTGCAGATAGAAGTGATGCAAGGGTTGGGGTTAATCGTATTTCCCAGGCGGCGGCCCGATCTCAGGTTATGACCAGGGCTTCGACATCTGTTGAAAATACTACAGATTCAGATACACAAACGACTGTTACAGAACCTGTAACAACAACTGTCAGCAAATCATCAGACACAAAAACAAGTGTGACAACAACATCTTCTTCTGCAAACAGTTGTCGAGATAATTATCGTCAATGTATGGATGAATTTTGTTTATTAGATGAATCCGAAGGCAGCCGTTGTGCTTGTTCTGACAATATAAATCAGGCAAAACCGATAATACAAGAAATTCAAAAAATACAAAATGACGCGGAAAAAATGTATACCGAAGGTGTTGAACGCGAAAAACTTGGTGCCAAGGCAAAATTAGTATTTGGTGAAAGTGACAAGGCTAAAAGTTCATCACGTGCTTCTGGTTTAAGTCTTGCGGATTGGATTAGTTCTGGCACAACAAGTGATGACACTGATGCTTTGAATTCAGATTATGATATTGGTAACAATTTATATGCAATTGCAACTGATAATTGTGCTTCAAAATTAGCGGCTTGCGGTGATTCTGCTGGGATGGAAGAAACGCTTTATTCGCGTGTAATTGTTCAAGATTGTAAAAATTTTAATAATTATCTGACAGATCAAAAACGTGATGCCAGTGCGAATAAAACAACTGCCGAGGCTGCTGTCCGCAAGGCAAGATTGGAAATGTTGGATACAACAAACAAATATAATCGTGGCGAATGTTTGCTGGCTTATAAATCTTGTATATCAGACAAGGGCGGATGCGGGTCTGATTTTGAAAATTGTCTGGACGAAGAATTATTGGCTCGTCGTGCTAATGCTTGTGAAAATGTTTTGGACCAATGCACAGCGGTCAAAGATTATGTTATACAAGACTGGACTGCTGAATCAAAGACTGTTTTAGAGGATGCTGCAAAATATGCGGATAAAAATCGCCGTGCAACTTGTTTTGCAAAAATTCAGGCTTGTCTGGAAGATGGTTGTTCAACAGGCACTGATTCTGCCTGTTTGACAGATATTAATGTTGCTGCGGGCGTATGTCCAATAATTGATGAATGTAATGATATAATTCCGGGTATAAAAAATTCTGTCAGTGATAAGCTTGGATTTTTACAAACTCAATTTTGTGAAAACGATATAGATAAATGTTTACAGGATAGATGTGGTAAAAATTATGATGCTCCTGAATGTTTAGGTAAAAAATCTTCGGAAATTTCTGCGCTGTGTCCACAGTCTATGTTCCCATCATGTAAGAAAGAAACACAATTTAATATAATTCTCCAGGCGGCTATGTTGCAGATGGATTATCAAATGTTGCAAAGTTGTACAAATTATTTTGCAGAAAAACTTGGTAAGGTTTGTGGAACAGATATGTCCTGTTTGCCAAATGATGCAAGAATAACAGCATTGAATGCTGTTCCAGATACCGAAGAAGGTATGGTTGCCTTGCGTCAGCAAGTTATAGATAATGCGGATGCAGCAGTTAAAAATTTCTTTACTGATTTTGAAAATGATAAAAATGTTACTGCTTGCAAAGACGGTAAAAAGCCAACTGGTCGTAAATCAATGGGTGATACTGTGTTCAGTACCGCAAAGTTAATTGCTGAAATTGGTGCAGAAAACAGAGCTGTGAAACAATTGGAATCAAAAATTGCAGAATTATCTCGTGCTCAAAGCCTAGAAGAAGCAGAAAAAAATTGTACCTCGACTTATAAGGTAGAAACGCCAGACGAAAAAAAGAAAAATTACAGTTATATAAAAAGTGTATCTTTTGAACCGTCTTTAAGAAATTGTCATGTATGTCGCACACAACAAGTTTGTGAAAAAGGTGGCGAAAGTAAAAATACATCTGGATTAAAGGCTGCTGGGGGTGGATTGGCAGCTGGTGCTGCGGCTGGTACAATGGTTATGCCTGGGTGGGGAACAGCAATTGGTGGTGCAGTCGGTGCGATTGGTGGATTCTTTGGCGGTCGTGCATCTGGCGGTACTCAAGAATTTTGCCAAGAAGTTGATTCTTGTGAAGACGTTAATATGTAATAACACTTTGGTGGAGAGAGATTATGATGCGTAAAATTATAAGCTTTGGATTGTTGACATCTGTGTTTTGCTTGGTGCATTTTACAGCTGAATCTGCTGTGGCAACACGTTCCAGCAAAGGGCAATCTGTCATACAAAGCGGAACAAGTGTTCGTGCTAAGGTTGCGGCGACTGGTTTATATTCACAAGAATGTTACGATACTTATTACGGATGTATGGATCAGTTTTGTAATGTTGATAATACTAATGGTGGAACTTGTTCGTGCAGTGATGAAAATGCAAAATATGAAAAACAATTGGCTGATATAAAAAAGCAATTGGAAAATGCAGATAATTTGAAAACAGTTCAAGTTGAAAAAATCAAGGCTGGGGCACAGGCTGATATTATCTTTAATGGTGCCCGTGAATATGATGAAAAAGGTAATGTTATATCAGTAGATGAATTATCAACAGAACAGACCAAGGAAAAGAAGAAAAAAGATTTGATGGCTATTTTTGAATCTAATTCTTCAACTGATGATCAAGATGTTTTCGAAGAAGAAGTTGATAATTTGGCCAATAAAACTGGAAACTCTCTTTATACCGGTGCGAATGATCTTTGTCTTTCCAAGATGCCGGATTCTTGTACAAAAGATGTTGTGTTCTTGCAACAAATGTATTCAAGACAAATTGTTTCTGACTGTAATGCATTTGCAAATGATGTTGCATCAAAAAAGGCTGATGCAGACAAAATTTTGACCAGTGCACAATCTGATGTTCGTGCGGCGTTAAAAAGCAGTTTTGATTCCGCAAACAAGTATGATCGTGGAACATGTATGGTTGAATTTAAAAAATGTATGCAATCTGATGACGCATGTGGCAAAGATTGGGCAAATTGCGTTTCTACGATTGCTTCGGAAAATATGCAGAATAACAAGGCCGTCAGTACTGCTGGTACCAAAGTAGATGTTATATCTAAATTTGACATAACTGATTCTACGATGGAAATTTTGGAAGCAAAACGCAATATTTGTGAAAAAGTTTTGGATCAATGTGTTGTTGTGCGTGACAATGTTTGGCCCGATTTTTTACGTGAAGCCGCACCAACAATAAAACTTGCCGAGCAAAATGCAGAATCAAAAATGCGTCAATCTTGTTTAACTGATATTTCCAGCTGTATTCAAAAAGCATGTAAAGACGATATAGTTGGTAAAGGGACAGCAACAATGGATTCTTGCTTGTCCAGACCAGATATGGCACGCAGTTTCTGCAAGGTTCAAATTGATACTTGTGAAAGAATGGAACCAATGATATGGGGATATGTAACTGACAAGTTGGCTGCTATGCGTGTAGATGCTTGTACCCAAGAAGTCAAAGATTGCTTTACATCCGATGAAAGATGCGGCAAAGATTTCAGCAATTGTATCGGTATGGATTACAATTACATAAAAGATATTTGCCCATTGGATAAATTGGTTGTTTGCAAAGCAAATAATCCAGCATTTTCAATGGATGATTTGGATTCAATGTTGATGGGATTGTATTTGAATATTGATAATGCTGAATTGGAAAATTGCGAGAATCTGGTTGATGAAAAAATGACCGAGGTTTGTGGCAGCACCACAGATTGTAATAAATTCGCAGCCGATGACACAATTGGAACGGGTTCAATTCGTTCTCAAAAAGATGGTGATGTATATCGTGTAACAGGAATGATTTCATTTGGCAGTATACAAATGGGTGATTCCAGTGGTAAAACTTTGGATGATGGAACAAAGTTAGAACCTGGACAAATTGGTATCCAAGATTATTTGGTAAAAGTTAAATCAAATAATACAAGTATTCCAAACGCTGCTGGAATAATGTCTTCTGTTGAAGAAGAACTGAATAATATTTCTGGCACTATTAATCGCACGATTGAAATGATAGAACAAGATCCTAAGATTCAATATTGTGTCAGTGGACGTGATTTGTCACAGATAAATGGTAAGGACGGTTCTGTCACCACAGCACGTTTTCCAAAATTGCTGAACCAGGTTAAAATGCAAATTGCTGTTGCTGCATTGCGTAAAGCTCAAGATAATTATAATACAAAATTGAATAAAGAAATATCATCTGCAACCAAAAATGCTTCTGCAGATTTGGCACAATACATGTGTCAAAAGATTGCAGAAAACGGTGGGGCAGGTGGTTTGGGTGATGTTAATGCCAGCACTCCTTTGACTCCACCATATGCAATCAGTTACGAAGTCGGATCTGGTTTAACAACCGAAGATTTGATGAAAGGCGGGGCTGGTGTAATGCATGCTGGTGGTGTGACATTCAGCAATGGTGGATATTTGGGTGGTGCAAAATTAAGTGGCGGTGGAATGACAAAACAGGTCAGTGCAATATTCAGTCGTGAAACCAGAAATTGTCATATTTGCACAACAACAATCACAGAAAGTTGCAAAACAACAGGCAGCAAAAGCTGGTTCCATAACAATAGAAACACCAGCTGTAAGACTGAAACATCCGAAGCAAAATGTGAAGATATCGTTATGTAAAATGAAATTGATTATCATGGCATAATAATTAAAAACTTGATTTTTAGGTTTTTAAATATACACTTGCCTTGAAATTCTTTATTCATTTTACATAAATTTGTTTTTTGGGTTTCAAAGATACCCCGTAAATCAACCATAAGAAAAATAATGAAAACTTTTGATAATTTGGGAATTCCCAAAAAGATTTTGTCTGTTCTGGCCGAATCAAAATATATTAATCCAACACCAATCCAAGAACAAGTTATACCAGTGGCATTAGAGGGTAAAGATGTCTTGGGTAATGCACAAACTGGTACTGGAAAAACAGCTGCTTTTGCAATTCCAGCAATTGCACATCTTTTAAAGAACGATACCGATATTGTTTTAATTTTATTACCAACGCGTGAGTTAGCCAGCCAGGTTTTGGTTGAATCAACAAAAATTATGGGAAAGTTAATCAAAATTCCAACAGCATTGCTGATTGGTGGTGATTCAATGGATAAACAATTGCGTCAGTTAAAAATGGGTGCACGTTTGATTGTCGGAACACCAGGTCGTATAAATGATCATTTACGTCAACGAAAGTTAAGACTGGGTCGAACCGGTATGCTAATAATTGATGAAACGGATCGTATGTTGGATATGGGATTTGGTAAACAGCTGGAAACAATAATTGCTGAATTACCAATACCGCACCAAACATTAATGTTGTCGGCAACTTTTCCAAAAAATATTATGGAATTGGCTGGTAAGTATTTAAAAGATCCTGTTCGAATATCAGCTGGTGAACAAAATGTTGCAACAGATAATTTAACTCAAGAATTAATTCATACAACGGATGAGTTAAAATATTCGGTTTTAACAGAATTGTTGGATAAACAGCCAGAATCTGTTTTGATTTTTGTCAAGACTAAATACGGAACTGAACGTTTGATGAAAAAATTGCATATGGCAAAATTTTCAGTATGTGCATTACATGGTGATATGAATCAGAATAAGCGTGTCAGAATGACAGCCGAATTTCGCAGTAAAAAATGTAATATTATGGTTGCAACAGACATTGCAGCACGTGGTTTAGATATTTCACACATTGGAACTGTTATAAATTATGATTTGCCCCAGGCTCCCGAAGATTATATTCACAGAATAGGTCGTACCGCACGAGCCGGAGCATCTGGTGTTGCAATTAATTTACTGACCAAGAATGATTATTCAAAATGGATTGATATTTGCAAATTATTAAAGATTCCATCAGGATTACCAGAAGATGTGAAAATGGGCTTAAAAAAAGAATCTGGTAACAAAAAAAATAATGGAAACAGAAATAAAAGACCACGAAATCGTCGTCGTTCATTTAAGAAAAAATAACAAAAAATCCGGCGGTGCCGGATTTATATTACTTAGATACTTTAGCTTTTATATGGGGATGACATACATAGCTATTTTTTGTTTCAAGATATTTTTTCCAATTCGGATCATCAGAATAATCTCTTTTAAATATCTCAATAGTTTCTTCTGAATAAGTTAATTTAAAGTCTTCAAATTTAAAATCTTCAATATTTTTTATATTTGGATTCAACTTGACTATTGGCAAAGGGTAAGGCTTTCTTTGAACTTGTATTTTTGATTGTTCAATATGATTTAAATACAGGTGATTACTGCCGAAACTATGTATAAATTCACCTGGTTGTAAACCACATACTTGAGCCATCATTTGTGTGAATAAAGCATATGAAGCTATATTAAATGGAACTCCCAAAAATACATCTGCGCTACGTTGATATAATTGACAACTAAGTTTTCCGTTTGTTACATCAAACTGAAACAAAAGATGACATGGTGGTAAAGCCATATAATCAATTTCACCAACGTTCCAAGCACTTATTATATGTCTACGTGAATCAGGGTTACCTTTAATTGATTTTATGACATTTCCAAGTTGGTCAATTTTGCGACCATCAGGTGCCGGCCAAGAGCGCCATTGACGACCATAAACAGGTCCTAATTCACCATTTTCATTTGCCCATTCGTTCCATATGGTTACACCATTATCATTTAGATATTTTATATTTGTATCGCCACGTATAAACCACAGAAGTTCAAAAATTATTGATTTTAAATGAAGTTTTTTTGTTGTCAAAAGGGGAAAACCTTTTGATAAATCATATCTATTTTGGTAACCAAAACAATCTTTGGTTCCTGTTCCTGTGCGATCTTTTTTAACAACGCCATTTTCGAGAATATGTTCAATGTGGTCTAAATATTGTTTCACGGTATTATCCTTTTATTTAAAAAAGTATCTCCTGCATTCTCGTACAGATAAATTGTTAAACTTTAAATTTTATATTTCAATAAAAAAATCCGGCGTTGCCGGATTTTTTATCTGTTGGTTAAACGCAGTTCGATTCTGCGATTCTTTTGCAGGCTGGTTGCATCTGTGCCCAATTCAACTGGATACATTTCGCCAAATCCACTGGGAACCAATCTGCGTTTTGAAACGCCTGCTTTTTCCAATTCACCAGAAACTGCAATTGCGCGTAATAATGAAAGTTGGGTGTTATTCTTAAAGGCATGATTTCCAGGATTTACAGGTGTTTTATCTGTGTGACCATCAACACGAACAATCCAATTTACATCTGTTGGAATTTTATTTTCCATATCTTTGATTACGTTTGCAATCAGACGCAATTGATTTTTACCTTCTGGTGACAGATTATATTCGCCGCTGGAAAATAAAATATCACTGGAAATTATAAAGCGGTCACCTTCTTGTTTAATTGTTGTTCTGTCGCCCAGTGCCAACTTGATAGCCTTATAAAAATCTGATTGGTATTGTCCAACCTTGCTTAGTTCTGCAACCTTGTCAGCCAATGCTTTGTTTAAACGATTCGACAATTCAGTATATTGAACTTCTTGGGTTTGTGACTTTGCTTCGGCTGCGTCCAACGATGCCTGCAGTTTTGACAATTGATCAGATAATGCCATACGTTGAGCTTCTAAATCGGATTGCAGTGCACGACGTTGCTGTTCCAGCTCGGCTGTTTTTTGTTTATCCACAGTTGCCTGGTTCAGTTGAGTATTTAATTGATTAATCATATCTTGCAATTTGTTTTCAGAATCTTGCATATCTGAAACCTTGCTTTCATAAGCCGTAACCAGTTCTTGTGTGCCGGTATCTCTTTTTTGTATTTCAGAGTTCAGTTGATTAATTTTATCCTGCAAATCTGCTTTTTCACTTTCAAGGTCAGCAGCTTTTTCTTGCAAATCAGAAGCCTTGGACTGAAGATCGTTTGTCTTATCTTCTAATTCAGTTTTGCTTTGTTGTAAAGTTTCCAGTTCACTGCGTGCCATAACCAACAGACGTTTGGCTTCTTGTTCATCGGCTGACATTTGTGCCAAAGACTGACTTTGTTCTTCGTTTGTTTTTCTTAATTCAGAAACAGTTTTCAATCCACTACTTTTGTTAAAAACACTGGTGGTTGTCCACAAGAATACAAAAACAATCAGCAAGAAAATAAGAATAATAACCAGGTTGGAAAATAAATCCACGAACCCGGGCCAAGTATTAGTTTTTTCACGAAAACGAAAATGCAGCATTTTTTATTCCTCTCTCTCGTATATTTTTATGTCAGTTTTGAAACTGATTTTTCCAGTTTTTGAACTGCTAGTGATAATTCGCGTGTTGCCAAGTTAATCTGGGGAAGAGCATCAAAAGCCTTTACCTCATCCAATTCAAACATTCTGGCACGCGAAGACAAGTTTTCTTCCAAATCACGAAATATTGAATTTTGGGCCAATTGTACTTGTAATCCCAAAAATCCAACAACCAAGCTGCCTGCCAATCCGAACAAAGAACATGTAAATGCTGTTCCCATTCCAGCAAGCGGTTTGGCAATTCCAGATTGCAAAGTATTCATAATATTTTCATCACCAAAATTCAAATTCCCAACCAATGCTGCAAACCCGCCAACTGTATGAATTAATCCCCAGAATGTTCCCAACAATCCCAAAAATATCAAAGTATTGGTTATATATCTGACGGATTCACGTTGATCTTCGAAACGGCCGATAATTATATCCAAAAAGCTGCTGATGGTATTGGTAGAAATTGGACCCTTGGTCTGTTCGCTGCGTTGCAAAATCATGGCAACCGGGCGTAGCAATCTTGGTGGTAAATCCGCATTTTTGTTTTCACCAAAGTATTTTTTCATCCATCTGTATTCTGGCAACAATTTGAAAATATCAGTAAAACAAAGCCCAATTCCAAAAATAGTTGTACCAATAATTATACCGTTCAGCCAAACGTTTGTGACGGCTATTTTCAAAAATTGATCATAAAACAAAATAGCACCAACTGTGACCAAGGCTGCAAACAATGCCATACGGTTAAGATATCTGTGAAACTGGTTACTCATTAAAATCTCTCGTTTTTTAAGTCTCTCTGCCTTTTGTAAATGATAGTAAAAATACAATCGATAAGTCAATAGGGATTATTTGCTTGATTTTATCAAATATTTGTCTAGAATAAGGGTGTTCCTGCTGGTGTTATATTAACATCGGCTGACTAAACCAAAGGAAATAAAATGGCTTATTATGAAAGTGTCTTGGTATTCCGCCAGGACCTGACTGAGTCGCAGGTTAAAGAAAAAGCGACAAAATTCGAAAGTATCGTTAAAGAACTGGGTGGTTCTGTTAAATCCACAGAATTCTGGGGGTTGAAGAACTTGGCCTATATCATCCGCAAAAATCGCAAGGCTCACTATGTTTTGTTGAATATAGAATTGCCAGGTGCACAAATTGCAGAATTGGAACGCCGTTCCAGAATCGACGAAGACGTTATCCGTTTCTTGAACGTTCGTGTTGAAGAATTGGCAAAAGGTCCATCTATTATGATGAAGAAAAATAGCGAAGAGGTAGAATAATGGCAGTTCGTGCAGCAATTTATCGTAAAAAATCAAACCCTTTAAAGGGCAAGGTTATTGATTATAAAGATACCAAGATGTTGGGACACTATATTACAGAACGTGGTAAAATCGTTCCATCTCGTATCAGTGGTGCCTCTCAGAAAGATCAACGTTTATTGGCTCAGGCTATTAAACGTGCACGTCATTTGGGATTAGTACCATTCGTAAGAAACAACCTGGGTTAAATTAAATTCTGTGGACGCTTGTTGCGTTCACAGACCCTCGTGTAGCACTTGTACACGTCGGGTCTGATGAGACGCTTACAATCATCTCACATAATTTAATTTCTAATAAATTTAAAAACTAAATATTTGGGATTATCCCTAACTTATAAAAAAGGACAGATAAAATGAAAATAATTTTAACAGAAAAAATAAACAAACTTGGAAACATCGGCGATACAGTCGAAGTTAAAACAGGATTTGCCAGAAACTATTTGTTGCCAAATGCCAAAGCTATGCGCTGGTCTGCAGCAAACATTGCAATATTTGAATCCAAGAAAGCAGAATTGCACGCCAGACAAGAAGCAGCCAAGAAAACTGCTGAAGGTTATGTTGATGCAGTCAAGAATGCAAAATTGCATATGATTCGTCAGGCAGGTGATACAGGTCAATTGTATGGTTCTGTATCCAGTCGCGATATTGCACGTATGTTGGCAGGTGTTGCAGGTGTACGCGTTGATTCAGCACAAGTTATGTTGGGCACACCAATCAAAACAGTTGGCAGCTTTGATACCAAAGTAGCATTACATGCAGATGTAATTGTTCCTGTCAAAGTTTATGTCGCACAGACCCAAGATGAAATTGATGCTTTGGTTGCTGGTAAAGTTTTGACTTTTGGAACCAAAAAAGTTGAAGAAGTCGAAGAAGAAAAATCAACAACAGAAGAAGTTGTAGAAAAATCTGAAAAGCCGGCAAAAACTGCCAAGGCTGCCAAGGCTGAAAAATCAGAAGAAGAAAAATCTGAAAAACCAGCCAGAAAGCCAAGGGCAAAAAAAGCTGAAGTTGCAGAATAAAAATTATCCGCCGAATGGCGGATTTTTTTATTCTTTTTATATATTTTTAATTTTATAATCAAACCATGAAAATGGAATCTGTTGGAATTTTAATTGAACTTCGACCATTTGGGGAACGCGATAGTGTTGCGCGGATTTTTACACGTGATTTTGGTTTGCTGTGTGGAATGATTCGTGGAGCCCAAGTTGCAAAAAAGAATAGGGCACTGGTTGGGCAAATTGGAAATTCATCTTGGAATGCGCGTGTGGATTCCCAGCTGGGAGTTTTTCATTGGGAATCAGAAAAAAATCTGGGTGCGATTTTAATGATGAATCCAATTAAATTAAGCTGTATGAATTCTGCTTTTTCATTAATAGCAACTTTGTTGCCAGAGCGCGAAACATATTCTGATTTGTTTATTCACACAGATGAAATGTTAAAAAAACTTTCAATGACAGAAGGTAAAGATGAAATAAAAAATATTTATTTGTCTTGGGAAGTGAATTTATTGCAAGAATTGGGATATGCTTTGGATTTAACCAAATGTTCAAATTGCCATAAAACAGAAAATTTGAATTATTTGTCCCCCCGCACGGGTCGTGCAGTGTGTGATGAATGTGCAAAACCATATTTAGATAAACTTTTTAGACTGCCTTTGGATCTGGAAGTTATGAAAAAATTTCTTTTGAAAATTTATGAACACCACTGCGGAATTCTGCCTACGTCCAGAAATACCTTAAAGATATAGTTGACAAAAATATATAAAATATTTTCTCTTGCGATTTCGTGAAAATTTGCTAGGATTCCTTTCGTTCAACTTAAAAGGAGAAAAACTATGACTTGGACAATACTGGTTCTGGTTTTGGGTATAGCTCTTTATTTGTTCGGTGGCAAACTGATCAAACAAAATAGCAAAGCTCAGGATTCCAGAATGGATCTTGTTAAAAACTCAACAAAAATTCTGGCGATTATATTAATTGCTGGTTCTGTATGCCGTCTGTGGACTCCATACTATCTGACATCTGTAAACCCAGCTATCTTGCAAGAAATGGCAACAGGTATGCAGGAACAGAAAAATATGGAAAGTTCCAAAATGGTTCGCAGCTATGTTCGTGATAATATGGACAAAATGATGGCTGATGCTCCAGTTTTGGGAAATGTTAACGCAGACAAGACAATCTTCTTGTTCAGCGATTATTCATGCCCATATTGCCGCCGTGTTCATGCAGAGCTGAAACGTGTATTGGATTCTCGCAAAGATGTTCGCATCGTTTTAAAGAACTTCTCGATCCATGGACCATTGTCTGATGCAGCTGCACGCGCATCTATTGCTGCAAAAATGCAGGGTGATGACAAAGCTGCCGCACTTGATGCAATGATGATGAGCAAAGAATTCTATTCACAAGCTGATTTGAAAGATCAATCAAAAATTGGTGAAAAAGTTCATGCAAACGTTATGAAAATGGCAAAAGATGTTGGTTTGGATGTTAAAAAGCTGGAAGCTGACATGAATGGTCCAGTTGTTGCACGTGAATTGGGTCAAGTTCGCGAATTGGCACAACGTTTCCAAATCAATGGAACACCATACTTGATCATTGGCGATCGTGCTTTCCCAGGTGCAATCCCATTTGAACAAATCAATGATGCTTTGAACAAATAATTCATTGCGATTTGAATAAATAAAAAATCCGCCATTTGGCGGATTTTTTAATATCAAATTTAATCTTATTTTCCCCAAGATGTATCAATGTTGTATTCAGCCAACAGTGGTACAGAAAGTTTTGCAACAGATTCCATTTCAGATTTTATTTGTTTTGCAAACTCTTCGGCCATATCACGGTCACATTCGAATACCATTTCATCGTGTACCTGCATAATCATTTTTATATGCGGATTGTTTTCAAGCTTCTTATCGATTTTTACCATTGCAAATCGCATCAGGTCAGCTTCAAAACCCTGAATTGGCGCATTAATCGCAGCACGCAGTGCATAAGCACGCAGGCGTGGATTTTTTATATCTGGTAATTCTATTCTGCGACCCCATGGGGTATAAACACATGAATGGTCGGTCACAAAAGCCTTTATTTTTTCCATATAGTTTTTAATTTCAGGCAACCCAGCCATATAAGAATTTATAATATTTTGTGCCTCGGACCGGGATACATTTAACTGTGCCGCCAATCCAAAAGATGATATTCCATATATAATTGAAAAGTTTACAGTTTTGGCAGCACGACGTAAATCCTTAGGTACGGGTGAATCGGCAGCAATTCCGAAAATTTTACGTGCAGTCTGTTCATGAATATCCAGATTTTTTTGGAAAGTTTCTTTGAACATTTTTACATCTGCAACATCTGCCAGTAATCTTAATTGAATCTGAGAATAATCTGCGGAAATTAAAACACGATTTTCTGGTGCAACAAAACATTTGCGAATTTCTTCACCCAGTTCGGTTTTAATTGGAATGTTTTGCAGGTTTGGATCGCGACTGGAAAGTCGTCCAGTATTTGTACTGGTTTGTAAATATGTTGTATGAATGCGACCGTCATTTCCAATTTGGCGCGGCAAAGCGTCCGCGTAAGTTCCTGCCAACTTCGCAATAGACCGCCAATTTAATATCTTTTCAACAATTGGATGATGTTCCATCAATTCGGTCAATGCATCCGCATCGGTGGAACGTTTTTTATTTGCTGATAATTTTAATTCATCGAATAAAACAGTCGCCAATTGCTTTGGGCTGGCGATATTAAACTCGTGTCCAGTCATACCCCAAATATCTTTTTCCAAAGTTGTCAGTTGTATATGAAAGATTTTAGAAAGATGGTTCAGTTTATTTTTATCAACCATAACACCATTGCGTTCAACTTTTAGTAAAATAGGTAGCAAGGGCAGGTCGCAGTTTTCATATAACTTTTTCAACTTTTCATTCTTGTTTAATTTTTCGCGGAATAATTCATACAACGCAAAGCAAATATAAGAATCTTCGGCCGAATATGGTGCGGCGTTATCAATACTGACAGTATCAAAATGTTTTTCTTTATCCTTTGGTGCAAAAAGTGAATCAAAAGAAATATTTTCATGATCCAAATAAACACGTGCTAGCTCGTCCAATCCGTGTGTATGCAAAGTGCCATGCAAAACATAAGACATCAGCATTGTGTCATCAATCGGTTCAATAGCAGCTGTATCCCATCCTTCGTTTGCCAAAATGTGCAAATCGTATTTCAGATTATGCCCAATTTTTATAATTTTTTGATTTACCAAGAATGGCCACAGTTTCTTTTTTACGGAATCAATAGAAAGTTGTGTTGGAGCAATAATTTCTTTGTCACCGAATAAATCAGTCTGTCTGTTTTTGTGTCGAATCGGAATGTAAACACCGTATTCAGAGCTGGATGCCAAAGATATACCAACAATTTTATCCTGCATTTGATCCAGACCGGTTGTTTCAGTATCAATAGCCAAAACATCTTTTATTGTTGATAAAAATTCGACCAGATCTTTTTCATTCAGAATAGTTTTGAATTTTGCATCCCGTACGGGTGCTTTGGTTTTTATCTCCAGTTTTTCTTCTGCCGCAGACAAAGAAAGTTCCATATCAGCTGGAAACATTTTTTCGATTCGTGCAGCCAAAGAATTGCTTTCTATTTTATCCTTTACAAATTCCATTGCGCTTTTTTTATCAAACCTGAAGTGCGATAATTTCATACCATTCAAATCAACATCAGTTTTCAAAGTAACAAGTTGTTTTGAAACGCGTGCCTTATTTTCGTGTTCAATCAGCAGATTTCTGATTCGGTCATTTTCAACCTGCTTGATATTTTCATACAACCTTTCCAGTGTTCCGAATTTATTTATCAGTTCGGCTGCTTTCTTTGGTCCAATTCCTGGAACGCCTGGGACATTATCTGACGAATCGCCAATTAAACTTTGGACTTCGATAACTTTGTCTGGGGTAACCCCAAATTTTTCAAAAACTTGTGGTTCACGGATATCAAGTTCTTTCATTCCATCGAATAAAAATATACAAGGTGATACCAGCTGCATTAAATCTTTGTCACTGGTAATAATTCTGGTTCCGCCGTCATGGGTGCAAAAAATATTTGATAACGTTGCGATAACATCGTCAGCCTCGACGTCAGCAATTGAAAGCACAGGCATACCCATAGAACGAGCAGCTTCGCGCGCCAATTCCATTTGGGCAACTAGATCAGCGGGTGGGTCGATTCGGTTTGCTTTGTATTCTGGATAAATATCATTTCTGAAATTTTTGCGTGCAGCATCAAAAACACATACAAAGAAATCATCAGGCGATGCAGCCGCCAGAATAGGTAACAGCATGCTGTAAAAACCATAGACAGCACCCGTAGGCGTTCCATCACCCCGTGTCAGGCGTGAATGCACTCCGTAGTAAGCACGAAACAGTAAAGAGTTTCCGTCAATCAGTGTCAGCATAGTTAATAGTTATAAGTCAAAACAGGGCAGTTTTACTGCCCTGATAAGTTTATTTAAAATACATAACGAACTTTCAAGCGCAGATCGTAATTCAACATATCTGGTTTTATTGTCATAACTTCAATAATGTCTGGAACATAAACCGCACGACCTTCGACATCAAACTTTACAGGCAATTGTGGCAAGTCAAAAGTTATACCCAACATACCTTGATAAGCGGCTGTTGTATCAATATCAATTGTATCTGCATATTTTCCACCAAAAGCAGTACCAACACCAACACCCAGATAAGGTTTAATAACTGTTGCAGGCATTTTCAAATAAGCATTCAACATGCCCAAGCTCATATTTACATCTTTGCCATTCAAATAATTATATTCAGCCTCGACACGAACAACAGGAATATCAATACCAAAAACTGCACCATAGCTGGTGCTGGTGTCGCTGATTTTATCTTTATCATTAAACACGGTCATTCCGCCAGATCCAAATGTACCGCCAGCATATAAATCTACCAACATGCCAGCATTAGCATTTGCGGCAAAACCCATTACAGAAACCAATGTCAAAAGACCGGTTGTTTTTAATTTCATATTTTTCTCCTTTGTGTAATAATATAATAGAATATAAAGAGTTAAATGTGCAAGAAAATAAACCTCTTTTAATAGTTGGTCTGGGAAATCCTGGTGACAAGTATTCTGCGACAAGACATAATGTTGGATTTGTTGCTGTGGATTTTTTGGCGGGTGAAAATGTTACGTGGAAAAAAGAAAAAGATGCTTTGACAACCAGTGTTGATGTCAATGGTCGTAAAGTTATTTTTGCCAAGCCTCAGACTTTTATGAATAACAGCGGTGTGCCTGTTCAATCATTGATGCAGTTTTACAAAATACCAATTGAAAATTTGGTTGTGATACACGACGACATGGATTTACCAGTTGGTTCGATTCGTGAAAAAACAGGCGGCGGCAGTGCAGGGCACAACGGTATAAAATCAATTGATAAATTTGTTGGAAACGAATATCACAGAATCAGAATCGGAATTGGTCATCCACGTGATGTTGAATTACAAATGGATCCAGCCGATTGGGTTCTGGGAAAGTTTGCATCTTCTGAAATGAAAGAAATAAACAAAGTTATAAAAACTATAAATGTAACTTTTTAGAATTTTTTCTTATTGTCATCCTGGGGAATTAACCACATGGTGACAAAAATATTCATACATATGTATTATATCTATATAATCTGTGTCCGTGCCTGTGTAAAAGCATAATATAAACCTGTCCAATATATTGGACAGGTTTATAATAAGTATATTCCTTATTTTATAGGTTTTGAAAATAAAAATAACCTTGTCCAATATATTGGACAACTGTATAATACGCGTATATTTTATGGAGAATAATTATGCGATTTTCACTTTTATCAAAGCCAAAAATAAACCGTGAATTTTTTATTGATAATAAAGAAATTGACCAATATTTGATATCTGAGTTATCTATCGCTTTGGATAATTTAGATATAGAAAAAATAAAATATATACTGATGGAAATAGCAAAAACGCACCATCGTAGACAAAGTATTCCTGAAATTTTGGGAATCTCGCGCAGCAGTTTTTATAATATTTTGTCGCCGTCGGGTAATCCAAGTTTTATAACAATTTTGCGGTTGCTAAATCTTTTTGACATAAAATTTAAGGTAGAAAATAGGTAATAATTTGATTATCCAATATATTGGACAAAGGAATAATGTACATATGTTTTGATACAGCTTCAGTGTGTCACTATAAAAGTGTCTAATATATTGGACATCAAGGTTTTCATTTTTGCTTTTTATTCGTATATATTTAAGCAAACCTATCCAATATATTGGACAATCAAGGCTTTTATTTTTGTTTTTTAAGCACATAATTTTATATAGCTTTAGTATATCACTCAAAAAGTGTCCAATATATTGGACAAAGGAATAATGTACATATGTTTTGATACAGCTTCAGTGTGTCACTATAAAAGTGTCTAATATATTGGACATCAAGGTTTTCATTTTTGCTTTTTATTCGTATATATTTAAGCAAACCTATCCAATATATTGGACAATCAAGGCTTTTATTTTTGTTTTTTAAGCACATAATTTTATATAGCTTTAGTATATCACTCGAAAAGTGTCCAATATATTGGACATTTCATATTTTATTTCCGTTTGCTTTTTTATAATCTTGATGTGTTATTTAAAAACTTGTCCAATATATTGGACAATACACCTTTTGTTTTTGTGTTTTTTACAGTATCAACGAATCAATCAAAAAGTGTCCAATATATTGGACATTTCATATTTTATTTCCGTTTGCTTTTTTATAATCTTGATGTGTTATTTAAAAACTTGTCCAATATATTGGACAACTGCATAATATGAATATGTCTTGATTATAGATCAGATTATAAATCTGATTATGAATTTGATTATAAATTCTAAGAATAAAAATAAACCTGTCCAATATATTGGACAATGGAATAATGTACATATATTTTGACATAGCTTTAATATATCACTCGAAAAGTGTCCAATATATTGGACAGGATAGATTTGTATTGAATAATGATTACGGTTTGTTGATTATAGTAAGTTAGATGTTATTGTTGCGGTATCTGGCAAATAGAAACATCCATTAGAATCACAAAATCTTGTTCCATTTTCCCCACCCTGCATGTGGCAGGCGGCAGTTGATGTAGCGGTTGTACCCCCACTGCTGGTTGTACCCTTAGGACATGCTTGATGTTCACCCCCGGGGCAATAGTATCCCGCAGAACAAGGCGTGCAAGACAAAGAGCTGTTCGTTGTTTTGGTGGCAAGGTTATAATTCGTTGTATTTTCGTATCCTGCATTACATGTTATAAAATAATAACAGGTGTTATCACTGACAGAACTTGTAATTGTTCCTTGTTCGCCAGTCCCAGAACAAGTTGAAAAATGTGCAAAAAGCGTTGTCGAGGTAGCAAAATATGTATTGCCTGGTAAAATGCCACTGTCAGGTATCTGGGCAATTGAACTCCCACTTGAATAATACCCAGTAAAAACGCTGTTGCTTTTTATTGGTTTTGCGACATTTTCAATTTGATTTCCGGATGAGCTCAAATATTTTACACCAGAAACTTCATATATTGTTCCACTGCCACCGGAACCGGTGGAATCGTCTAATATTATCATAAATGCACATCTGTATCCATATGTCTCGGTTGAATCCGGAACAGGATAATTCATATAAGTACATGCAATATTCTCAGAGTTATAGGTACATGTTGTTGGTGTTGTTGGATAATATATAGGACTGACGGGCGCCCAAGTTCCATTTGCAATGGTTCTGGTCGCACAAGCATAACAATCAGTTTGTTCATTATTATTACTTACTAATGAATTTGGATATGCAGTAGGGCATGGCATACAACTGTTTCCTGTTGAATCATATAGACAATATTTGCCAGTAAGACAACCACTTGTGGCATTTGATATAGAGCACTCATCGGCTGCCAAGGCGTTCGAACCAGATAATAATAAAACAAAAATCAAAAAAATCTTTTTAATCATAATTTGAATTTTAAGAAGTTTTGTTATTTTAAGCAACAAAAAAATCTGATGCAAGCATCAGATTTAATTTTTTAGTGTTTTTAATAATTATCTACCCATAGACCAACCGCCAACCCAAGAATTTATAAATTTATAATTCATACTGGTAATGGTTGTACTGTCCGCTTTGGTGTCAATCGCGCAACCATTTATTACAGATTTACCACCATTAAATTTGGTGGATGCTGCTCTTGATGCTGGACCAATATATCTTAACAACACTCTTGAAGGCATACCCAAAGATGTTCCGTCAAATTTATAAAATACAGTGTCAACTAATTCGTTTTTACCATCTTTTGCCATTGATACAGTGTCTGGCAAAACATTTCTGACAAAATTATAAGTTGTATTATAATGCTGTGGTTGGTCATCATTCTTTTCACAAGCTGTGAAAGTTGGTACCAGACCAAAAGCCAACCCTATCATTATGTAGGCTTTCTTTATATTATAAGCCAAAGTCTTTTTAAACATTCTACACTCCTTTTTGTGTGTTTTTATGTTTCTGTATATACATTATAGTCCGAACATCATATTTGTCAAGGAACAAGTCAAGAATATTATTAAATTGTTTATAACTGATTGAATATAGCTAATAATTCTGGTAACAGATTCGAAATACGGATTCTTTTTATCGCCGGTTTTCCCCCACCGATTCTGTTTTTATTTCCACAAGCAACAGCTTGGTATCAATACTTAATAAATAGATTATTGTTGTTAGTCGGGTACCCGGTTATTTTATCACATACACCACTTCCTGTAGAGGAATTCCAAGTATTACTTTCGAAGTTATATATGCAATTTATACTTGTGTTTGTAGCTGCATCATAATCCAAAGAATAATAATTGCTTGGGTAGGTTGGATGTTGATTCGTCGTCGTTGTTGGATTACCAATATCGTCAAGGTTGAAATAAGGGCTGACATATGTTCCATAAGTGGTATTGATAATAACAAAATGTCCACCATTACATTTAACATTCCTTCCTGATGGCCAAGCAGTTTCGGGGGTTGTAACATCTATTGTCCCACCAACACAAACCATGATATTTGTCCCGGCCTTGTAAACACTACTGTCACTGCTGAGTGTAAACGAGGCAACAGGGAAAACATTGATATCGGAAGTTTCTCTGCAGATTGATATCCCTGAAACTGTAATTGGTGTATCTTGACAACAATTTCCAAAATCATCATATTCTTCTGTAGAACAACAGTTCTTCCAAGCAGGTTGGGATACCAAGAATTGCTTTGTTGGGCAAAGTAAATTGTCAGACGAAAAGTCAGAAGCCTTTGAACATGTTGTTACCCCATCTGTTGTAAATGCCCTGAATCCGGCACCGCATGATGTATCACGACAGCTTTCTGCAGAATCGGTTGTTCCAGTGTTCGTATCAAACCAAGACAGCAATGTTTCGGTGCTGGAAATTGTCGCCTTGATTTTGTTTTGTGGAACAATATCTAATGTTTTTGTTGGTATAAACTCGCAGTTGCCCCATATTTTTTCAGCCAATCTGCAAGTCGCACAATCTGGCTGACCAGACTGACCACACTCGGTGCAAATATCATAAATACAATTTTGAGGGGTTGTTGATGAAGTAGGATCACATCCAGCGCCACTTGTAGAATTACTTACTGTTGGTTGCACACCATAATTTTCTGTGTAAAAGTTTCCGCCACTGGAACTGGGGGTCTTGGAAAACTTTTTCATTATCGAGTCAATAGAACTGGTGCCAGCATTAGCCACGCATTTAATTACGTCAGACCAACAAGCAGCACGATTAATAATGGATTTTCTGTTAACTGATTTATCAACGCTTTCGCACAATCCAAAGTTTCCTGAAACAGATTTGCAGGTTTGGATAATGCAAGCCTTGCCAACTTCGCGGCATGTCTGAATAAGTGTGTCGTATGTTTTATCTGTTTGAATTTCACTCATACCGCCGACCCAATCCGAATCGCCACCAGTTGATTCCAGTAAAGCAGTGCAGGCGGTTTTTATTCCAGCACACATTTCATTAACTGTTTTGTCTGCGGTTACACCAAAAGTAGAAAGCGCGCGCGCGTCAAAATCAGAAATTGATTTTGATGTATCGGCTAAACACTGTGTAGTAAGCGAAGTACAGCTTTGACGCATGTCTTCTAACTTTTTTTCTTGGGCCAATTTTATTTGTGCCAGCGCATCTTCGACGAAATCATCCCAAACAGTGTCAGCAATGTCCTTACAGCTTTCCATAGATGATTCCAAATATTTCTTTTTAGAATTCAAGTAAGTTATGAATTGTGAATTTCCTGAAACTTCGACCCATTTCTGGTTGCCTGATGGTCTGGTGATAAGTTTTTCCATATTAATTAAATTTTCAGTCAAGAACGCCTCGCCAGTAGAAGGATCAATATATCTTCCAGAAATATCCAGACACTCGATTAAATTTTTACCGCATACAGAACTGTCTGTAATCATTGTCAGCATTTTCTTTTTGCAGGTAAGAATGTCATCAGCATTTTCTTTTTGATGAACATCCAATCTGGACATATCCAGTAATGCGCTTCCTTCACGAACCTTGGTCAGTGCTTGGTCTTGCAGGGTTTCATAAGCCTTGGCAACAGTATTACAATCTTGTTCGATTGCCATCTGGTAACCACTTTCTGCGATTGCTGCACCATCTGAATCACAAACCTCGGCCGCCATTTCGCGACAAACTGGAATCGCGGCATCGTAAAGATCTGTTCCTTCTTTGGATGTTGTGGATGCGCCCAAAGATGAATCTATGCTGTCGAATGCCGAATCTGTGTCCAACGAAAGCGATATTGCAGAAAGGTTTTTGTTATAATCTGTATCTGTTGTGCTGGATTTTAATTTTTTTGAAATTTCGTCCAAAATACTTTTTGAATCTGATTTATCAGTTTGTTGATAAGCTTTTTCACCTTCGGTTTCTTTGGATATTGCAGCCGCATCTTCTTTATCAAGATTCACACTGACTAATCGCTGATTGAAATCTAAAATTTTATCTTCGACATTGGACATATTCTTTTTAACAGAGTCAAAGTCGTGAATTCTGGATGAACAAGCGCATCTTTTAAGTTGGGTGTCTTTGTTTGCACAAAATTCATCCATACAACCGTAATAAACTTCGCGACATTTTTTATAACCAACAGAAGATGATTTTGAATTATCTGTTTTTGTTGATTTTGTATCTGGTAAAGGTTGTTTTGGAGCATTATCCATTGTCGCTGCACGTGCAGAAATATTTCCACGGGATTGTGTTTTCAACGCACTGCGAGCAGCCAGTGAACTGCGAACTGTAACATTACTTGTTTGATTTATTCCAGAACGGCTGACAGCGGATCTTTCAGAAATTTTGGCTGTTCGCTGTTGAACACTTGCACTTCTTGGGACGGTGACAGGATTTGTTTGACTTGTTCTGGATTTATCAGAAATAGAATTATCACGATTTGTTACAGCTCTATCACGGGAAGAGTCGCTTTTTTGAACGCCACCAACAACAGACCTTGAAGCAGACGAGGGCAAAGAAGTTGTTTCTGTAGAACTATTATAATCTTCGGATTTTTGGTGTGAAGAAACAACCACAGTCGCTGTTCCTCGTGTTGCAGCACGTGCAGCGTCTGTACTGTCATCAGCAAAAACCTTCTGCATCCCAAGCAACGCAAAGCAAACAGCAAAAAGCAGTGTAATTTTCTTCATTCCTGAGAATAATGTTAGCAAAATTATGAAAATGTGGGCAAGAAGAAAAAATATTGGTGGGACTAAGGAGATTTGAACTCCTAAGGATTGCTCCACTACCACCTCAAGGTAGCGCGTCTACCAATTTCGCCATAGTCCCAAATGTGAAAGCAATCATACAAGAATCATTTTTTTTTTCAACTGTTTTATGATAAAATGTAACAGATGGAATGTAGGATGTAAAAATGAAAAAAAATAATAATTGTTGGTTATTTGCTCTTTGCTCGTTGTTTTTTGTGCCTTTGAATGCTGATGCTGCAGGTACATATTATACAGGCAGCTATCAATCACCTCAGCAAAGATACAATACAAATTATAATTCTGGTGGATCTGATACAACCCAAGATTCAGAAGAAGATACTACAGCTGATACTGATCAAAATACAGGATATAATAATTACTATAATAATTATTACAATTCCAGATATCAGAATCAACAGCAACCACAATACCAACAAAGGGTTCAGCCACAATACTCATATCAACAACAAAAAAGTTCTATTTCTTCAAGTTCAGGTAATCCAGAGCAGGGTTTGTATTTGAATGCAGGCGTTTCCAGAGAAGATGCTATGTGGAAATTTGATATGAAGAATTCTGGAAGTATTTTGCACTATGACAATATTGCTTGGAATGTTTTTGACGCAACTGGCGGTTATAATTTTTACATAAGCAATACACCAGTAAAAATTGACGCTGGTATTAAAATAGGAACTCAATCTGGTGAAACAACCATGGTTGACGATGATATTACAAACGGTGGTTATTTTATAACTCAGTGGATTAATACAGGAACAAGTGCCGTAATAGGTAATCAGGTTGGTCATGCATTATCTATTGGAACCAGCGGTGGTGGAAGTATGTTCGGCTTTAACGCTGGGTTTGGTTTACCAAATGCATTTAAAATGGGAAATGCAAAATTTACCCCGTCTTTGGGTTATCGCAGTCTTAGTTATAAATTAGAAACAAAACAAAATTATGGCTTATCAGTAGATACTTCTGCATGTTTCAGGGTTCAATCCACAGGTGAAGTTCAATGTGATCCAGCTGTTGTTGTACATTATTCTGATGGTTCAAAACAGATTATATGGAGAGATACCATAGGTGGTGATATGAATATTGGGACGGATGCGGAACTGGTTGATACAGGTGGAACATATTATTATAGCCAGCCTGGAACCAGCCATTCTTATGAAGTTACTTGGGCTGGACCTTATGCTGCTATGGATATAGATTATGATATTAATCAAAATAATACAATCAATGGTCGTGTTGAAATTGGCTTGCCTGCCTATGATTCAACTGGTGATCAACCG
Organism: uncultured Muribaculaceae bacterium; assembly: GCA_965231035.1. Lineage (GTDB taxonomy): Bacteria > Pseudomonadota > Alphaproteobacteria > Rs-D84 > Rs-D84 > JAFGMC01. The sequence goes on along the minus strand of OZ246409.1, from coordinate 259,122 downwards.
TATCGTTTTGACTGGCAACATCCTAAAAGTGTAGAAGATTCAGCAAGTATGGGTTCAGCAATGCACCTTGGTTTGGCTGCAAATTGGGAAACAGCGATTACAAATTCTATAAATATGTCTCTTGGATTGACGTATGATTATTATACTGTCAGCGGGGCAAACGCAAAAACCTATTTGAATTCCAAATATTATCTGGGGTTATATGATTCAATTTTGTCTGCTTGGGAAACCAATGGTAAAACAGAAACTCAGATGTTAGCAACAGACGGAACTGGTGATCAAACAGCTATAAATATAAAAAATTTAGAATCCAGCTGTCCTGGTTGGGTTTGCAGCGTAGATAATGAAGTTAGTTCATTTTATAAATCTATGGGAATCCGAGTAGGATTAAGTGCAAAATTTTAAAAGTTTTTTCATTTCAAGCCGGTTTGAAAACAAACTGGCTTGAAATTTTTTTACATAATTGCTATGGTCATGTTCGGTAGAGGTTTTTCAATATGAAAAAATTTTTTAAAAATTTTATAGTTGTTTGTTCTTTTGCAATGTTTACCATTGCTGCTTTTTCTGCACCTGATTTAACAGGTGTTGCGGCTGTTAATGTCACCAGTGACACTTCATCAAATGCTAAAATTATGGCCTTTAACGAGGCTCGGCGTCAAATAGCAACAGATGTTTTATCAAAGTATTCTGACAGCGAAAAATTTAATGAACTGATAAAAAATACAGATGATTCCACAATTGGTAATCTGGTTTCTTCAACTAGTATCGACAGTGAACGTTTATCCACAAATACATATTCTGCAAACATTAAGGTAACTTTGGACTTAGAAGCATCCAAGAAGTTTTTAGATGAAAATGATGTTCAAAATTGGTTGGTTTCAGAAGATACTTCGAATGTTGATATGGCTATCGTAACTATTAGTATTACAGATGGCTTAAGAGATTGGATGGCATTAAATCATGCTTTTCAGTCTGCAAAAATAAATTTAGAGGTTAAAAAAATTCTTGGTGACGAAATCATTATAAATATCCCGATGAAAAGCCGTTCTGATTTAATATCTGCCGTTCGTGAATTAGGTTGGAAGTATTCTGATAATAACGGGTCTTTAAACATATGGAAATAATATTTTATTATTTGACAAGGGACTATTCATTATGCAAAAATTCACAGGTACTATGAAATTAGAATATATATTTTTAACAGGTTTATTTTCGGTTATTTCTGGGGTTGCTTATGCTACTCCGACATTGAATGTTTGCACTATTGCCAGTTGTGCGACGGGGTATTATTTGAGCGGCGGCGTTTGTACAGCTTGCGTATCACCTGGTACAAGTATAGACCATAATACTGGTGGAATAACCAGCTGTTATATTCCAAGTGGAACAACTATGACTGACTCTTATGGTACATATACTTATACCAGCAATTGCAGTTATTCTAGTTAGAACCCAAGAGAGAGAAATTGGCAAAAAAAATAGGTCTTTTTTATAATAAGATTTTTACGATTCTTTTTGGAATCATAATAATTCCATTTGCAAAGTTTTTTGGTTTTGAATCAGAGGCATTTGCTACAAATACTAATTGTTCAGCCGGTCAATGTACTGCTGGCGACACACGTTATGTTGCTTGTGGAACATCACAGTTACAAAAACAAGTATGTACGTCATGTACTTATACTGATCAGTTTTGCCCTGATTATGCAGGTAGCTCCATGGGTGGATGTTCATATTGGGAATATGCTACTGTAAATGGAACTTATTGGGCTGACAGCGGCAGTTGTACTACTTACTCTAACCAGTGTACATCCGGACAAACGTCTTCAAGATCTTGTAGTAATGAAGTTGGATCAGGAACACAAACCAGAAGTTGTACAACTATGGTTGTTGGAACAAGCACATATTATGTTTGGGGTGCTTATGGAACTTGTGTTTATACATCATGTGCCTATGCTAATGATGTTTTAGATTCAGGATTATGTTATTGCAGACTTAGTTGCCCTATGACAAATGGTTATGGAATGATGGTTGCCCAGGTTAGAGTTTCTTCTGTTTGTCCTGTTGCTTCATCATCATCCAGTCCTGCAGCATAAATTTTAAATTATGTTTAGAATAGAAAATCATGAAATATTAAATCCAAAACTTTGGAATTCTGATTTGTATTTAAAATCAGATGTTTCGGATGCTTTAATCAGGATATGTATTTCTTTTATGACAGTATTGTCAGGTTATGCCGGAATTTCTTTAGATTACGAGTACGATGTTATTGACGTCATAATAAGCGGCTCTTCAGTAGAATATTTTTATGATAAAAATTCTGATATAGATGTAACAATAATTATCAGACCTGATAGATACTTAAAGAAAATGCGACCAGAAATATTTGAAGAGTTTTTAAATTTTGTTAAAAGCTTTTTTATAAAAAAATATTCCCCAAGGATTTATGGGTTATATGTAGATATAAGTCTTTCTGCAGGCGATAATTATGATTTTGCTAGATATTCAATAAGCCAGAGAAAGTGGTTGCGTGAACCTACGAAGTTAACCTGCGAAGAAATAAAAGAAATAGAAAAAGAATCAAATAAAATATATATTTCACTAAAAAATGAGATCAACGATTTCTTAAAAAACAAAAGGAATTATGACAAACTGACAAAATTTGCTTCTGATTTAAGAAAGCGTAGATTTGAAGCTTGGAAAGGTGATATAAAAAGCTATTTACCATTTTCCAAGGCTTATTCTCAAATTAATAATAAAGGTTTTATAAAAAAAATATTAGAAACCGATACAAATATAATAAAGAAATTAATTCTGGGGAAAAAGTGTATATAATAAGAAAATCAAATCATAAAAGATTAAATCCAAAAATATGGCGCAGGGATTGTTCATTACGGCCAGATGTTGATTTTGTGTTAAATAATATTGTTGTTGCGGTTATGAGTTCATTGGCCACTTTTTCAAAAATTCCCGTGGATTTAGAAAAAGATATAGAAGAAATTGTCATAGGTGGCTCTTGTGCAGATTATTTTTATACAAAAAAATCCGATATAGACTTAAAAATAAAAGTAAGACCAGATAGATATTTAGAGAAAATGGATATCGAAACTTACAAGTCTTTTTCTAAATTTGTAAGTAGCTATTTTGTTGCAAAATATTCTCCTAATATTTTTGGTATACCTGTGGATATTGGTATTGTAGGTGAATCACTAGATATTACAAAATATTCTTTGATTCAAAAAAAATGGTTAATAAAACCAAAAAAACTTACAAATAGTGAGTTAAAGTATATTGAACATAGGAAAAAATTATATTATCTATCTATCAGAAATATTATGATGGGTGTTATTAAGGACAAGAATAAACACTTTGATATTCCAAAAGTATATGCGTATCTAAGAAAAAAAAGAGTGGAATCATGGAAAGAAAGCTTTGGAATTAGAGGACCGTATTCTCAAGCTTTATCTCGTGTTAAAAATTCTGGACTTACGGATAAAATGCTAAATACTAATAAAGAGTTAATAAAAAGTTTAATGTTAGGAGATACTAACTAGCATGTTCAGAATACACAATCATTCAAAATTAAACCCAAAAGTATGGCAATCTGATGGATCTATGATACCCGAAGTTGCTGAAGTTCTGACAAGAACATATATTTCTTTTATGACAGTTTTGTCTGTTTATGCGAACATTCCAATTGATTTAGAAAATGATGTTGTTGATGTTTTTTTATGTGGATCTTCTGTTAATTACTTTTATTCAAGAAAATCTGATTTGGATTTAAAAATATTTATAAAGCCAGACAGATATATGGAAAAAATCAAACCAGACCTAGTAAATAATTTTATAAGATTTATTAGAAATTTTTTTGTTGATAAGTATAAACCCGATTGTTCCGGAATAAGTATAGATATATCAGTAACTTTTTCTAATATACCGTATGAAAGGTATTCTTTGTTACAAAAGAAGTGGGTTAAAGAACCAAAAATATTTAGTGATGATGAATTAAAATATATAAAACACCGGGCAAAGCTTTATTATCTGGCGATGGATAATATGATTAAAACCATAGTAAAGGATAAAAATAAACACAAAGATGCCGCAAGTTTATATTCTTATATGAAAGATCGCAGGTTCAGTTCTTGGTACGAAAAATTTAGTAATAGATCACCATACTCACTGGCGTTTTCTCGCATTAAAAAAAAGCAACTTGAAAAATTATTGAAGACCGAAAGAAAATATACTAAAAAACTGATGACTGACGTAAATATTAACCCGTCTTAGGGCATGTTTTAATTTTTCTTGATTTTTTTGATATATTAGTCTAGAATCCGGCTACGCGTTGGTTAGAATGTAAATTTTAACTGATGTGAATAACACAGTCATTTTGCTGTTTTCTGTCCGGGTATCAAGATATTCGGGTTTTACGCAGATGACGAGGATAACAACAGAAAAAAGGAAAAAAATCATGGCATTGCCTAAGTTTACTATGAAACAATTGATGGAATCTGGTGTTCATTTTGGTCACCACACCCGTCGTTGGAACCCATTAATGACATCATACGTTTATGGCGTCAAAGATAAAATTCACATTATTAATTTGAACAAAACTGCACCTATGTTGCATCGTGCTTTGGTCGCATTGGAAGCAATTGCAGCAGCTGGTGGAAAAATATTGTTCATCGCAACAAAGCACCAGGCCAAAGATATTGTCAAAGATGCAGCCGAACGTTGCGGACAATTTTATGTAAATAACCGTTGGCTGGGTGGAATGATGACCAACTGGTCCACAGTTTCACAAAGCATCCGTCGCTTGAAAAAGATGGAAACAGATATTACAAACGCTGAAAAATTAGGTCTGACCAAGAAAGAAGTTGGTGTTATGACCAAAGAAGTTGAAAAACTGCGTGGTATTTTTGGTGGAATCTTGGATATGCATGGAACACCTCAGGCTGTTATTATTATTGACGTTCCAAGCGAAATGAATGCTGTTAACGAAGCAAGAAATTTGGATATTCCAACAATTGCAATCTGCGACACTAATGCAAATCCTGAAATCGTTGATTATCCAATTCCTGGAAACGATGACGCATCACGTGCAATTCAATTATATTGTGACTTGTTCGTAGACGCAATCTTGTCTGGTATTGAAAAAAGATTGGGTGGCGTAGCTGGTAAAAAAGTTGAATCCAAAATGGAAATGGATGAAACAGAAGTTCTGGAAGAAGAAGTAAAAGAAAAAGAATTAAAACATAAATCAAAAACCAGTGAAGCACGTGCAGAACGTCGTGAAAAATTGGCAGATAAAGCAAATAAAGCCGAATAATATTAAGGAGAAAATTATGGCAGAAGTTACAGCAAAATTAATCCAAGAACTGCGTGAAAAAACATCCGCAGGTATGATGGATTGCAAAAAGGCTTTGATTGAAAATAATGGTGACATCCAAGCTGCTGCTGATTGGTTGCGTCAAAAAGGTATTGTCAAGGCTGCATCCAAGGCTGGTCGTGTTGCTGCATCTGGTTTGGTAACCGTTGTAAAATGTGATGGCATGGGTTGTGTTGTCGAAGTTAATGCCGAAACAGACTTTGTTGCTAAAAACGAAAAGTTCCAAAAATTGGTCTCTGACGTTGCAAACAAGGCTTTGGAGTTCAAAGGTGATTTTGAAAAAACTTTGGAAAAAGTAAAAGACGATGTTGCCGCAACAATTGCAACAATTGGCGAAAATATGAATTTTCGCCGCGTTGCCAAGGTAACAGGTGAACATATTTATACTTATGTTCATAATGCTTTGGTTCCAAACATGGGACAAATTGGTGTTGCTGTTGCAATTAATGGCGATAAAGCCAAGGTTGATGAAATTGGTCAAAAAATTGCTATGCATATTGCTGCAAATAAACCTGAATTCATGACAGTTACCGAAGTTAATCCAATTGCAGTTGAACGCGAAAAGAAAATCTTTATTGAATCTGGTGCAACAGCTGGAAAACCTGAAAATATTGTTGAAAAGATGGTCGAAGGTCGTATAAAAAAATACTACGCCGAATCAGTATTAGAAGAACAGGCATTCGTTATGGACCCAAGCAAAACAGTAAAGCAAGTAGTTACCGAACATGGTGGCACATTGGCTGGCTTTGCTTATTATTTGTTGGGTGAAGGAATCGAAAAGCGCGAAGACAATTTGGCCGATGAAGTGGCTAAGATGTTGAAATAAAGAAACCGCGCAAACAGCGCGGTTTTTTAATCAAAACATTGCGATTTAATGTAAAATTTGATATTATTTATATAACAAGGAGCAGAATATGCCAAAAGCAAAAAATATCTTGTTGGGAACAATGTTGGTTGGAGCTTTAGTTGGCGGAAGTAGTGCTGCCCAGGCACAAAGTGCAAAAAAAATCAATACATCGACAGAAAAACAAAAGAAACAGGTGAAAGAGTTTCATGACGAAGGAATTTCTATTATTATGACGAAAAGTGAAGACGAAGAGGAGATTAGTCTTAAAATCGATCAATCAAAATTATCTGATGCTGTTAAAGAACGAATGCTGTTTTTAGAGTCTCTTACATCTAATCAGATGGCATCTGATAATCCAGTACAGAAAATTGATAAAAAGTTATTTAAAAAGAACGCATTGAATCCAAATAGTAAAACAGAAAAAGATTTTAATGATATACAAGAAAAACTTAGAGAAATTTCGAAATATGCACAGATTACTTTATTAAATTTACCTGCAAATAGTGAAAAATATGAAAATATAAAGGGTAATTTGATATGGTTAATTTCGAAGTCCATCCTAGTGGGAACGCGTCTTGTGGAAAAAACAGAATATTTTAATAATAATAATGAATATAAATATTCAAGAGAAAAATTTCTCCTGACAGTCAATGATGTATTATTAATAGAATCTCTTACCAAAGAAGATGTAGCTAACCTTAATTTTGATAAGAAAACTTACATAGTTACACCAGCGATGTTTCAAAAGGGAAGATAACTTAAAATGTCCAGAACAAAAAAATTTATAGTTGGAACTATGTTGGTTACAGCTGGTTTACTTGCTGGCAATATTTCGGCAAAGGCACAAGATAAAAAATTAGAAACAAAAGACAAAACAAAAAAGGAAATTGTAAAAAATACAGAAAAGAAATTTGAAGAAACAGGATTCTCGATAATAGTTCAAGGCAAAGACTTAATGTTTAATTATGATATCGAAAAGATGTCACAAAAGGCCAAAACCGGAGCAAATAATTTGAATAAGATTGTGAGCGGGTTAATAAAAGATTATCATATTGATAAAGAGAGTCTTTATAATTTGGATGATTTTAATCAGAAAAAATTGGATTTCATGATTAAATCTGTAAATGAAGCAAATCGTTTTGTTATAGATAGCCTTGTGAATTTACCTTTATCTGACCCGAAATATGAAGCGGTAAAACATTATTTAGTGGCTATGTTCATTTATATTAATCAAAATACGTCAAGATTTTTTAAATTGCCAACCAAGATACCAACAGAAATATCTATTGATGATAGTGTAATTTATAGACGATTTGCAAATTTTGCAATGCGTGTAGCGTTTATGAGAATTGTAGTGGAAACAGAATTAGAAGAAACATTAAAAACAAATAATTTACTGATACAGAAAACGAGACAAAAATGACACAGAAACTTTTTGATATGTTGAACGAGCGTGGTTTCGTAAAAGATATGACGCATGCTGACCAGATAAAGAAATTATTAAACAGTGAAAAAAAGATTACCTTTTATCTTGGAATAGATCCAACAGCAGATTCTTTGCATATTGGACATTTCTTTGCGTTGCGTATGTTCAGACATTTACAAAATGCTGGGCATAATGGAATTTTGGTTATCGGTGGAGCAACCGCATTGGTTGGTGATCCAACAGGAAAATCTGATATGCGTAAAATGCTGACCAAAGAGCAAGTAAAACATAATATAGAAGAAGTAAAAACTTTGGCGCGCCGTTTTATTTTATCGGACACAGAAATTGTTGATAATGCCGATTGGATGAATAAATTTACTTATGTTGATTTTATGCGTTTCGTTGGTACTCACTTTAATGTGAATACAATGTTGGCCAGCGAAGCATATGCCAGACGCCGTGAAACAGGTGGTCTGACATTCTTGGAAATGGGATATATGCCTATGCAGGCCTATGATTTTGTGCATTTGAATCGTGAAAAAAATTGTGTTTTGCAAATTGGTGGCAGTGATCAGTGGGGTAATATTGTTGCTGGTACCGAACTGTTCAGAAAAATGAATATTGAAGATGGTAACGATAAGGCTGAAATCTATGGTTTGACTTCGCCTTTATTGATGACAGTTGATGGTAAAAAAATGGGCAAAACAGAAAAGGGGACTCTGTGGGTTGCACGTGAAAAAACAACACCTTTTGATTTTTATCAATACTTCTACAATATGCCTGATGAAAACACAGGATTGTTATTGTCTTTGTTCACCGATATTCCAATGTCAGAAATTGTAGCAATGTGCACAAATGACATTGTTGCCGCAAAAAAGAAAATGGCGTACGAGGTTACAAAACTTATCCACGGTGAAACATTGGCAATTGATGCAGTTGCAACAGCCAAGGCTTTGTTCAGTGGTGGTGCTGAAAGTACAGGTATCCCAAGTACAGAAATTAAGATGTCTGATAAAATGAACATTGTTGACTTTGCGGTGTTAAGTGGGATTGTGCCAAGTAAGTCCGAGGCACGTAGAATGATAGAACAGGGCGGATTGCTGATTGATGGCGAAAAAATTACAGACAAAGATTTTATTGTTCAACCTGCAAAATCTATCATGTTACAAAAAGGCAAGAAAACATTTTTGAAGGTTTTGGTGAAGTAGAATGAAAAAAATATCAAATGAAACTGCACTGAAACTTTTAAAGTGGGGTGATTTCTTTCTTTATTTTCTGATAATAGTTCCAATAGTTGTTGTTCTGTATCAATCCAAAGGTATCAGTGTCGGTGATTTTTTTATGATACAGGGGTTGTTTCGCGTCGCAGCATTTTTATTTGAAATCCCAAGTGGTTATTTATCAGATACATTCAGTCGCAGAAAAATAATGTTAATTGGAGCAGTTGTTTTCTTTTTATCTGTTTTTGGGCTTTTTTGGGCTTATGGTTTTTGGCAAATAGCTGCATGCGAAATGGGTTTGGGACTTTCAGGGGCGTTATTCAGTGGTACCAAAGAAGCCTACGCATACGATTTATTAAAAAGAATGAATCGGGAAAAGCAGTTTCTAAAAGAATATGGCAGTATAAGTACATATTCAAATATGGCTAGTTTTCTGGCGACTTTGACAGGGGCTGCTTTGTATTCAGTTATTGGTAATAATATTATTCTGGTTGAGGCATTTATAGCATTTTTGGCAGTAGTTTGTGTTTTGTTTTTACCGGAATTACACGAGGTCAGGAGAAAAGTTGCACCAGAAAAAAGTCCGATACAAGATATTATGGGTATAGTGAAAATGTCTGTAAAACATCCCGAGATAAAATGGTTTATGTTATTTCCGGCAATTTTTGCATCTTTCACACTTGTTATGTTTTGGATTATACAACCTGTTATGAAAGCTGCTGGTATTGCTACTGTATTATTTGGATTATTTATAGGCATAAATCAATTTTCAAGGGTTGTGTTTTCAAAATATGCTCATAAAGTTTATGATAAAGTTGGGCATAAAAAAACACTTTATCTTTCGATTATTATGATGTTTGTTGCAATTATTTCTGTTTTCATAGTGTTGAATATAAACAATATGTTTTTAATTTATCTGTTGTGCGGTATAATAGCAATAGTACCAGCAAGTCAGAAATTAAATTCTTTAATGTTTAACAGTTATATTCACCACAGAATAAAATCTGACGAACGTGGAACAGTGTTGTCTGTTAATTCTATGTATAACACATTTATATCCGGTGGTATGATGATGTTAATGAAACCTTTGATGGATGGTTTTGGTATAGAATGGACAATGATAATAACACTTTTTCTATTTATGTTGATTTTTATACCCCTTAGAAAAATTTTGGCAATGAAGATTTAGATGAAAAAAGTATTTGCGATTTATTTTTGTGTTTTGTTAATTTCTGGTGTGGCTATTGCTGCGCCAGATTTGGCACAAATTAATGCGCAAATAAAACAAACAGAACGCCAGCAGGAACAACTGGAACAAAAACTGAATTCATCAAATCACGATATAGAAAGTACAAAAAAACAACTGGTAAAAACTGCTGACAAGGTTAGTGTTCTGGAAGATCAACGCAGCGCTGTCGCCCAAAAAATATCCGATTTGGATAAAAGGCGCGATCAGTTAAATCAATCGTTGGCAGAAAATAAGGGTCGAATTGCTGATGCTGCGGGGACAATTCTTTTTATTTCTTCGCACCCCAGCTTTGATTCACAAAATATGCACGATTATGTTTTGACTTCTGCCGTATTGTCAGGTGCGTCACAAAGATTTGATGAACAAATGCAGGTTGCAATAGGTCAAATAAAAGAACTGGAAAAAATCAGATCTGAACGCGCATCAGAAAAAGAAAAATTGGACGGCACTGCAGAAAAATATGCAACCCAGAAAAAAGATTTAGACAGATTGTTGCGCACACGTTCGGTTCAAAATGAAAAACTAAAGACGCAACAATTTGCAGTTCAACAAAGATTACGCAATTTGTCAGAACGGGCAAAAAATATTTCCGAATTGTCGGCGGGTGTGGGAAATTCTGAAATATCATCTGATACCAGATTTTCTTGGCGTAAAATGAATTCACCTGTTCGTGGCCGTCTGACGGTTAGATACGGTGAAAAGACTGCATTGGGATTGGAATCCGATGGATGGCGCATACATGTTCGTGGTAATGCTTTGGTAGTAGCACCAGCGGACGGAGTTATAAAATTTGCAGACGATTTTCGTGGTTTTGGAAAAATTGTAATTATGTCGCACAAGAATGGTTACAACACAGTTATGACAAATCTTGGAACGCTGGATGCTCTGGTTGGACAAGAAGTTTTAGCCGGCGAACCAATTGGTACCATGGATCCTGACAAGCCAGAAATGTATCTGGAAGTTCGCCGTGGAACGCATGCGGTTGACCCTTCACGATTGTTTAACGAACCATAAATTAAATTCTGTTTTTTAATTTAAAATTTCAAAGTAAAATAAAAATCGTGTTGCGGGGCGATTTATTTTGGTCTATGGTTTATTGCGGAACAGCACAAGGATTGAAAATGTTCAAAAAGATACTGATTTTGTTAACCTTGGTCATTATACCAGTTACTGGTTTTGCAGCAGAAAAAAAAGAGCCTGTAAAGCACTTAACCGATGCCCAGATTTATGAAGAAATGAAAAAACTGGCCATGGTTTTTGAAGTTGCGCGTGATAATTTTGTCGAAGAACCAGACGAGAAAAAAATGTTAGAAGGCGCTATGAATGGAATGCTGGGTGCTTTGGATCCACATTCTTCGTACTTGGATGCTGATGATTTTAAGGATTTTAATGACAAATCCCAGGGTGAATTTGGTGGTTTGGGAATTCAGATAACCAGTGACAAAGGTGCAATTTTGGTTATTTCCCCGATTGACGATACTCCTGCGGCGCGTGCGGGAATCAAGGCGGGTGATTACATAACTCATATTAACGGCGAACAGGTTTTTGATATGTCTGTTAACGAAGCTGTTCGAAAGATGAAGGGTCGCCCAGGAACATCTGTGAAATTAACAATTGTTTCCGAAGGTAAAGAACCAAAGACACTAACTTTGAAGCGTGCAATTATCAAGGTTGAATCTGTAAAGGCCGAAGCAAAAGGTGATAATAAAAAAATTGGATATATTCGCATTTCTGACTTCGGAGCGACAACTTCCAAAGAATTGAAAGACGCAATAGCAAAATTGGAAAAGAAAAAAGTTATTGGATATGTTTTGGACGTCCGCAATAACCCAGGTGGATATTTGACGGCAGCTATTGATGTTGCAGATGATTTCTTGGACAGTGGTGAAATAGTTTCTACCCGTGGTCGCGAAAAAAGCGATATTGACCACAGTTTTGCTACCAAGGGCGATTTGATACATGGAAAGCCATTGGTTGTTTTAATAAACCATGGTTCAGCTTCGGCTTCGGAAATTATAGCTGGTGCAATCCAAGACAACAATCGTGGATTGATTATGGGATCACAAAGCTTTGGTAAAGGCAGTGTTCAACAGCAAAAACCGCTTGGTGATGGAACGGCTATTCATATTACCATTGCACGTTATTATACCCCCAGTGGTAAATCAATCCAAGGTGAAGGCATAACACCCGATATCGAAGTTCTGCAAAGCAAGGTAGAAGTTATAGAAAAAAAGCAAAGCTTGTTTTCCGAAGCTTCTTTTAATAACGCCTTGAAAAACGAAGATACTGATAAAAAGAAATCGGATGCTGATGACGAAGACGATAAAAATTTGACTGACGAACAAAAAGAAGCCAAAGACTATCAGCTGCAAAGGGGATTGGATATGGTTTGTGCAATGGCAAAATTAAAAAGCAAAAAAGCCGCCGTTGTGAAACCTGATGTCGAAAAAGGTACAAAAGACATTAAAAAGCCGGTTGATAACATTGATAAAATAAAAGCTGATAATGTAACAAAGACCGAAAGCCAACCTGAAAAAGCAGAAATAAAGTAAAATCAGTCCTGAAAAATTAAAAAATCCCCCAAAAAAGGGGATTTTTTAATATTCTATAATTTGTCAACATTGCCGTTTAATCTTGCCTTTTGGGTGTAATTTGGAGTACTATACGGATCGTGTCCACTAAAAAAAGGTATATAAAATGTCAAAAATAATAGCAGATGGTAACTGGGCCGCAGCCGATATTGCGTACCGGTGCAGTGAATTTGCAGCCATATACCCAATAACACCGAGCAGTACCATGGGTGAATTGGCTGATGAATGGGCTTTTCAACACAAAAAGAATATCTGGGGTGCAATCCCAGGAATTATCGAAATGCAATCCGAAGGCGGTGCAGCTGGGGCTATGCACGGTGCTTTGCAGATGGGTGCGCTGGCAACAACCTTTACAGCTTCCCAAGGTTTATTGCTGATGATTCCGAATATGTATAAAATCGCTGGCGAACAGACACCGTTTGTAATGCACGTAGCAGCACGTGCGCTGGCAACTCATGCTTTGTCCATTTTTGGTGACCACAGTGACGTTATGGCCGTGCGTTCAACTGGTTTTGCATTGCTGTCCAGCCACAATGTTCAACAGGCCCAAGATATGGCTGCAATCGCACATGCCGCAACTTTGCGTGCACGTGTTCCATTTTTGCACTTTTTTGATGGTTTCAGAACCAGTCACGAAGAATCCAGAATTGACCGTATCGAAGAAAAGGTTTTACATTCTTTGATACCGGAAAAAGAATTGATGAAATATCGCAAAAACGGAATGTCACCGGATAATCCGACAATCCGTGGAACTGCACAAAATCCAGACGTATTTTTCCAATCCCGCGAGGCTGCAAACGAATTATATGATGCCGTCCCGGAAATTGTCGAAAAAGTTATGGGCGAATTTGAAAAACTGACAGGTCGTTCGTATGGTTTGGTTGACTATGTCGGCGATAAAAAGGCCAAGTATGTAATCGTATCTATGGGAAGTTCTTGTGAAACAATCGAAGAAACTTTACCTTATATGCCAAAAGGTGTTGGGTTGATTAAAATTCATTTGTTCCGTCCTTTCCCAACCAAGGCATTTTTAGAAGCACTGCCAAAAACAGTCGAAAAAATAGCTGTATTGGACAGAACCAAAGAACCGGGCAGCATTGGGGAACCTTTGTACCAAGATGTTCGTTCTGTTGTTGGTGATAAAATAGAAGTGTTTGGCGGTCGATATGGTTTGGGATCCAAAGAATTCAAACCAAGGGATGTCAAAGCAATCGTAGAAAATATGATTCGTGGAAAAATACATCATAATTTCACGGTTGGAATAGAAGACGATTTAACTAAACTTTCTTTGAAAACTGATCCTGCGTTTTCAATTGAAAACCCAAAAGTTAAAACTGCTTTGTTGTATGGTATCGGCAGTGATGGAACAGTTGGTGCGGTTAAAAACATCGTAAAAATTGTTGGTGATAACTCGGATTTATATCCACAATCTTATGCGGTTTACGATTCGAAAAAATCAGGTGGTTTGACGGCTTCGCATATTCGTTTTTCTGACAAACATATACAAAGCCAATACCTGGTTGAATCATCGGATTTCATAAGTGTTTCAAACTTTATGATTGCTCAAAGATTTGATATTTTTGCAGGTCTGCGTGCCGGTGGAATTGTTATGATTAATACTGGTATGTCTCCAGAAGATGCTTTTGCACATTTGCCAAAAGATGCCCAAGAGCATTTAATCAGAATGCGTGCACGGGTTTATTTCTTGGATGCGAATCGTGCCGCACGTGAACTGGGATTAGGAAATCGTATCAACACATTTATCATGTTGAATTTCTTTAACCTGACCAAGGTTATTGATCCAAATGTTGCAGTAAAATCTGCCAAGTATGCGATTGAAAAAACATACAAGAAGAAAGGTAATGAAGTTGTAAAAGCCAACTGGGCTGCGGTTGACCGTGCATCAGAATTTTTGACTGAATATAAATTGCCTGGAAAGCCGGTTAAAGATTCACCTGATTTTATACCTGCGATGGTAACTGATACACCTGTTAAGATTGCTGGTACTTTGGGTGAAATGGCTGCGATGAAGGGTGATACTTTGCCTGTATCTGTTTTCAAAATTGATGGTGAATTCGGGGCAGGGCAATATCCAGTTGGAACATCTAAATATGAAAAGCGTGCAATTTCTGACAGTGTTGCAACTTGCAATTTGGATACTTGTATCCAATGCGGAAAATGTTCAACCCTTTGTCCTCATGCTGCAATCAGAATTAATGTTCTGACAGAAAAGCAGGCGAAATCTGCCAAGGCAAAAGGTATGACAGTTGTTCCAATGAAGACAACTGAACTGGGTGAAAATATGTATTTCACTTTGAATATTTCACCAGCAGACTGCACAGGATGTAGTGTTTGTGTTAAAAATTGCCCAGTCAAGGCATTACAGATGAAACCAATATCTGAAACGGTCAGGGAGCAAAAGAATTTTAAGGAAGCTGTAAAAATTCCTGAATTCCCTGCAGAAAAATTAAACCTGAATATGACAAAGCATGTCGAATTGTTACCGCACTATTTTGAATTTCCAGGTGCGTGTGCAGGATGCGGTGAAACACCATACATAAAAATGCTGACGCATTTATTTGGTGACCGTATGGTTGTTGCGAATGCTACGGGTTGTTCATCAATCTATGGTGCGAATTTACCAACAACGCCGTGGACCAAGAATGCTGCGGGTCGTGGACCGGCTTGGTCTAATTCTTTGTTCGAAGACAATGCAGAATATGGTTTGGGAATGCGTATTGCTTTGAACCAGAAAAAAGAAGCATTGAAAAGTTTGTTGTTTGAATTGAAAGTACCAAATGTTGAAAAAATGTTTGATGAAAAAGATGTTTTCAAGCAACGCGAAAACGAAAAAACTTTGTATGCAAAATTGTCAAAAATAAAAAATCCAAAAGCGAAAATGGCAGAAAGCCTAATAGGCTCTGTGGTTGATAAATCTGTTTGGATTATCGGCGGTGACGGTTGGGCGTACGACATTGGATACGGCGGATTGGACCATATTTTGCACAGTGGACAGAATGTAAACATTTTGGTTTTGGATACCGAAGGATATTCAAACACTGGTGGTCAGCAATCTAAATCTACACCATTTGGTGCCAGCATGAAATTCGCGATTGGTGGTAAAGAAATGGCCAAGAAAGATTTGGGAATGATTGCAATGATGTCCGGTGCGTATGTCGCACAAATATCATTAGGTGCAAATCCAACCCAAGCATTAAAAGCCTTCCGTGAAGCAGAAGCGTTTAATGGTCCATCCATAATATTGGCTTATGCTCCGTGCATTGCACATGGATTTGATTTGCAAAACGCACCAGATCATCAGATGAAAATGGTTCAAACCGGCGCATGGCCCCTTTACCGTTTCAATCCTGATATGATTAACAAGGGTCAAAACCCATTAGTTATGGATTCTAATCATGACAATAATCCGCTGGAACTGGAAGAGTTTCTAAAAACCGAAAGCCGTTTTGGGGCAGCAAAAAGTGTAAATGAAAACTTTGGAAAATTAGTTGAATCAGCAAAAATAAATAATGCTTATAAAACTAATTTGAAAAAGCATATTGCACAATTTGCCCTGATGCGCAATACTGTAAAAAGCAAAGGCGAAGGTTAAAGGTATAAAAATGAAAATATCCGCGATAGCTTTAAGTTTTTCTGTGTTAACGACACTTTCTGCGTGTACGTTTCAAACCAAACATCGCGGGTATGTTTTTCCTGAAAATTTGGAAACTGAAATCAAAAGTGTAAAGACCACTGCGCAATTAGAAGACAAATTAGGCAGCCCCCAGGTTAAAACGGTATATGGTGAACCTGTGTGGATTTATTTCAGCGCAGATGAAAATTATCATGGTCCAACACCTTTGACTTATGATAATAAAATGGCGCTGTTGGTCTGGCCTGATTCCGCTGGTAATATAAAAAAGACAAAAGTTATGCATGACCAGGATTTCAAAGATGTAAAAATTGCCAAGGGCGAAACCCAGGTTCCAGCAGCTGTGGAATTGAATGCAGTCCAAGAATTGTTTAATAATATCGGCAGATTTACACCTGCCGGTTTGGGACAATAAAAAATCTATTTTTCAACCTTATGAATAAAAAACTCGCAATAAATTATATAAACTGATAAAATCAGATTGCTAAACTGTACAAAAAAATATAAAATTAGAAACATGAGAAGAATATTTACAATTTGTTATTTGTCATTCATCGTTTTTTCGATTGGTGCAGGTTATGCTGCTGATGAAAAATTCTTTTATTGCGGACCTGGCTATGTTTTGAACACAACGTCCAAGGTTGATGGTGTGACAGCATATGAATGTAAAAAGCTTTGGTGTCGTGACTTGGAAAATGGCAAAACTATGGGAAATGCCGATTTGGCTGCCAGTGGGTATAAATCGACTTCGTCACCTGCTGAATTATGTGATGCTGAAAATACATGTGTAACTTGCTTTGGTGACAGAAAGTGGTGTTCTGGCGAATCAGCTGGTGTTTGGAATCCTGACTATGGTGCTTATACTCGTGGTGGGGCAGATACTGCAACCTATGGATCGTATCAAAAAGGCAGTTGTTACACTTGGCGCCTGGAAAAGCCTACTAGCTGTGCAAGTGACGAAACCTCGGTATTGAAAAACGGGGAATGGATTTGTGCAAAGTCAGTTGGTAGTAATACTGGAATATACAGCTCTAGTATCCGCAGAACAGGGTCAGCCGGTCGACTGGTTAAATAATAAAAATTATTGTTTTAGCCGTTTGTTTTTTCCTATTTTTATGATATAATTATACTCACAGAGAGAATGGCAGTTAAAGGATGCACTTTTATGCCGACTAAAAAATTAGATTTTAGAACTGGACAGTTCGTGGTTTATCCAACCCAAGGCGTTGGAAAGCTTGTTCGTACCGAAGAACAGGTTATCGGCGGTCAAAAAATTAAAATGCTGGTAATTGATTTTGAAAAAAATCATATGACATTGCGTGTTCCGTTGGATCGTGCTGAAATTTCTGGTTTGCGTCCTTTGACAACAACCAAGAAAATGGACGAAGCAATCGCGTCTGCGCATGGCAAAGCAGGTGCAAAACGCATGATTTGGGCGCGCCGTGCCGCACAGTACGAAGAAAATATTAATTCTGGCGATTTGATGAAGTTGGCCGAGGTTGTTCGTGATTTGCAACGCAGAAGTGCAGCGGACACTATGACTTTTTCCGGTCGTCAATTGTATCTGCGCGCTTTAGAGCGTATGGCCCAAGAATTTGCTGTTTTACACAAAATAGATATTGAAGAAGCGTCTGATAAAATTGAAGATATTCTGGGGATTCCAAAAGAAATCGACCTTAATGCAGTAGAAGAAGAGGGCGAAGAACTGGAAGAAGACGAAGAAGAAACTTAAAAAAACCGCCAAATGGCGGTTTTTAATTTTAACTTGTTATTATTAAAATGGAATATCATCGCCGATTTCGGTAACAGAAATTTCTGGTGCGGCATGTGTTGGAGATTGATGATGTGCGGATTCACCAGCTGCGCCATCAACACCTTTGGCACCGGCCAAAATAACCATCTGACCCATAAATGGATTCAAAACGACTTCGGTTGTGAAAACATCAACACCCTGTTGGTTTTGCCACTTACGAGTTTTTAAAGAACCTTCCAAATAAAGTTTGGTTCCTTTTTGTAACATGCGTTCTGCAACTTCGGCCAAGTTAGGATTAAATACTACGACACGATGCCATTCTGTTTGTTCTTTTTGTTCGCCAGTGGATTTGTCCTTCCATCGATCACTGGTTGCCAAAGAAAAACTGACAACTTTTTGACCACTTTGTAGGGTTTTAACCTGGGGATCTTGACCCAGATTTCCAACGAGAATAACCTTGTTTATGCTGCCTGCCATAGTTTTTCCTTTTTTAGTATATGCCGATTATCGCGAGTAAACACAGAAAAAGCAAGAAAAAACCGCTGACAAGGCGGTTTTTATTTTCTAGTTCCCCAAAATAATCCAAAAATCCATCCCAAACCTGTCCAGCCAAGTAGCCAGCTGGAAAATCTGACGATAACTGCGTCATAGTCACCTTTGCCATTTTTGACAGCCAAATACGAAGGGGCCAGAAAAATCACCAACACAATACAAATGCACAAAATGGATTTTATGATTGGTAAAATATTAAACAAAGTAAACATTTGTTTGTTAATCGGGCCCTTGGTATATTTTCCCAGCGTTTTTTATATACCGTATTTTGCCTTTGCGCCCAATTGTTCTTCTATGCGAAGCAACTGGTTGTACTTTGCAACTCGATCAGTTCTGGACATTGAACCTGTTTTAATTTGTCCAGCATTTGTTGCAACAGCCAGGTCGGCAATTGTTGTATCTTCGGTTTCGCCCGAACGATGTGAAATTATCACACCGAAACCCGCAGTTTTAGCCATTTGTATGGCTTTCAAAGTTTCTGTTAAACTGCCGATTTGATTTACCTTGATTAATATCGCATTTGCCGCACCTTCGTCAATTCCTTTTTGAAGACGTTTTGGATTTGTAACGAACAAGTCATCACCAACCAACTGACATTTTTTACCAAGTCTGGTGTTTAAAGCTTTCCACCCAGCCCAATCATCTTCGGCCAAGCCGTCTTCAATGGAAATAATAGGATAGTCTTTTAATAAATCTTCATAGAATTCAATCATCTGTTCTGATGATAATTTTTTACCTTCAAATTCATAAACACCGTTTTTGAAAAATTCAGATGACGCAACGTCCAAGCCAATAGAAACTTGTTCACCTGCACGATATCCAGCAGCAGCAATCGCAGACATAATTGTATCCAATGCTTCACGGCTGGAATGAAAATTCGGTGCAAATCCGCCTTCGTCACCAACGTTTGTAGAATTACCAGATTTTTTCAAAATAGATTTCAAGTTATGGAAAATTTCCGAACCCATACGAATCGCTGTGGCTTCATCATGGGCACCGTTTGGAATAATCATAAATTCTTGGGCATCTAATCCATTGTCCGCATGAGCACCACCGTTTATAATATTCATCATTGGGCGTGGTAAAACTTTTGGCGAATCGTTTCCATAAATTTCTGCAATGTATTTATACAAAGGAATATTCTTTTGTGTGGCGACTGCACGTGCTGCTGCCATTGATACAGCCAGTATTGCATTTGCACCAAGTTTTTCTTTATTTTCTGTTCCGTCCAGTTCAATCATTTTGGAATCCAATTCAGATTGTTTTGATGCATCAAAATTCTTCAAAACAGGAAAAATAATATGATTTATATTTTCAATAGCTTTTAAAACCCCTTTGCCCATAAACGCAGAACCCCCATCACGTAATTCCAATGCTTCGAAACTGCCTGTAGAAGCACCGGATGGAACCGCAGCACGACCCATTGCACCGCCTGATAATTCGACATCACATTCAACTGTTGGGTTACCGCGACTGTCTATAATTTGTCTTGCATGGATATTTTTTATCAAAAACATATTTTTTCTCCTTTCTTACTAAAAAAACACAAAACATTCATATTGTTTTGCTTGGTCTTAGTTCCAATTTATGTTACAATGTAATCACAAGTGTCATCTAAAATAAACATAAATATGATAAAAAAGCTACTATCTTTTATATTATGCCTTGCTCCGGCAACGGCAATGGCTGTACAAACTATTGATCCTGGTACTGGAAACACCGAAAGTGTTTCTGGTTTAGATGCATCCATAGGATCGATAATAGTTAAATCTGGCAAAGGTATTATTGTCGGTGCTGGTGGTGTCAGCATTTCTGGAAATATGTATATAAACAAGAACGATCCAGGTTCGGTAACAAATCAATTTTATGCAGAAACTACAATTGATTCTCCATTTTCTATTATTTCCAGCAGTGATATAACTGTTGGTGGTGCTTTGGATATAAGTTCTGGAAAAATTTTTGAAATTAAAACATCCAGTGGAACAATTAATTCCAGCTTTGGCAGTATTTCAAATTCTGGAATAACAACCATAGAAAATATAAATAATTTTCACACAACTGGTACGATTTTTAATTATGGTGATTTAATTGTTTCTGCCCAGACTGTTTCTGCGGGTTCTGTCACCAACAGCAGTGGAAATATTAATTTAACATCTGTTGGTTCAATTACGATGGGTGACTTTGCAAATGACAGTACTGGAACAGCGAATGTAACAGCGTCTTCTTTAAATGCTGGTGATGTTCAAAATAATGCTGGGACAACAAATATAAATTTATCTGGTAATTTAACATCAACTGGAAATCTTGAGAATTCAGGCACTTTACTGGATGTAAATGCTGGTAATGTATCTGTTGCGGGAACAATGAAGAATGATAGTTCTTTGGGAACTTTATCTTTGAGTGTTGCCAGTTTGAACGTAAGCGGTGGCGATATTTCAAATGCTTCGTTTGTAAACACAGGTAATTTTGATGCAAGTGTTTCAGGTGTAACACATTTTGAATATGGTTTCGATACCAGTACTATGGGAACAACAAATACTTTCAGTTTAAATACAGGAACTTTGACATTTGGAACAGGCTGGACTCAACTTATTTCTAATAATATGAATTCATTTAATATAACTGTAAATAATGGTTCAGTTTCTTTTGGAAATATAAGAAATGGTTCTGGGGGAAATACATCAGCAAATATGGATTTGATTGGTGAATCTGTGCATGCTGCTTTGGTTCAAAACGAAGGTAATACATTAAATATAACGGCAACAGATTCCTTTGGTGGAATTTATTTGACAGGTGTTTTGAATAACAGTTCTGTTTCTACCTCTAATTTGTATTCCGATGGCGCTATTAATATTGCAGGTGCGATTACAAATGATGGATCAATACTTATAAACGGTGTTAATAATAATTTAGATTCAATAACAAATAATGGAAACTTGGATATATCTTCACCGACTGCGAACGGCATATTGAATATTGCATCAAATTTGACAAATCAAAATGGCGCAATTTCGATAGATATTCGTGACGTTGATATTGGTGGAAATCTGGTTAATATTGCTGGAACAACATTTATAAACGCTACAAATTCTCTTGGAATTGGTGGTGTTGCTGCCCAGGGCGGATTTGTGGCTTTGAATTCAGTATCAGGACCAATGTTTATTGATAATGATATTTCTGTAACCGCTGGCTCTCTGATTTTTGCTCCGAATACAACCAGTGTTAATATTGGCGGTGTTTTATCAATTTCTGGAAGTTTAGGTGCTACTTCAGCTGCTGCACCAGCTGGAAATGTTTCTGCAATGGCTGATGGTGTTCTGGGTCTGACATTACATTCAGATGGCGGAAATATAACTGTTGGTGGCAATGTAATGGCGGTTTTGAGTGATGTTACCAGAATGCTTACTTTGGATGCGAATGAAATTGATATTGGTGGTGTTGTTGCCGCTTCGAACAAAGGTGTTTTAGTTTTTGGTAATGGTTCAACTTTGAATTTAAATGTTACAAGATCCATAACTTCTACAACTGGCGGTTTGGTTGATTTGAATACATCTAATGTCACTGCAGCCACTTTATCCGGAGACGGAAAATTTATTGCACGTGGATCAAATATATTGGCAACAGATTCATCGGATAATGCTATTGACCTTTCTAATGGTGTTTGGTTTGATGGTACTGATCCATCAACTGGATTTGTAATCAGAACGACACATGATTTAACATTGGAAACAACTGGTGTTGGTGCAGATATTGCTGTTTCAAATGGTATGTCAATTTCAACTGGAAACAAATTAACAATGAACGCAGCGGATCAAATAAATGTTTCCGGTGATGTTAATATTTCTGGTGAACTGGATATGGATGCAGCAAACGAATTAGCATTTTTAAACAATATCACAAATTCTGGTACTATGAATATTGCATCATCATATTTCACAGTAATTGATTTGATAAATACTGGTTCTTTTTCAGTTAATAGTGATACAGATATTGACTTAAATGATTTAACAAACAGTGGTCATGTAACTTTTGTTGCTGGTAATTCAATTACATTAAATAATATATCTTCGACTGCAAACAGTCTGGATATAACAGGAAATTCAATCGATGCTGCATTGTTGTCGGTAACTGGTGGTTATGCAAATCTGAATTCAAACAGTATTTATGTTTCTGGTAATACCGATGTTACTGGTGATTTGTACCAAGGTGCAACTTCTGGAATGTTGAACCTGACACAAGATAATACAAACTTCAAAACAACAGATTTGAATGTTGGTGGTGATTTTAATGCTGTTCGTTATACAGGAAATTATGGTTTGGCAAATCTAACCGTGGGTGGTGATTTGGTAACTGGCAGCACTGCTGACGTTACAATATCTGCAAATAGTATTGTTCTTGGTGGAATGAACAGTGCTGGAACATTGTCTTTGGATTCAACAGATATTGAATTAGGAAATGCTACAAACTCTGGGTCATTGACAATTAATACAGATGACGTTGTTTATTTTGACAGCTTTGCAACAACGGGTGGTTCAGCTTATATTTATGCAAACCAATTGGATGTAACGGGTCAGGTTAATTTGTTTGGTGGTTTGTTACAGAATTCTTCTGGCACAGTTTCAAATGGTGATATAAATATCGCAACCACAGATTTGGTTATAAATGCTGATGGTATTGCTGCATCAAAAATTTATCAAGAATCAGGAACAATAGTTTTGAATACCAGTGACTTGGATGTTGGTGGTGATATTGATGTTCAAGATTTACAAATAGTTGCAACTGGTCCAAATTGGTTGACCGCAAATGTTGATGGAAATATCGGCAGCAATGTCAGATTCACAGGTTTATCCAGAATGACTGTTGGTGGTGATTATTTATTTGATGACACCAGTATGTTGCACGCGGCTGTTTTACCAAGAGTCGGCGCACCTGTTAATTATTGGTCCGGTATCAGCTTAACAAATGATGACAGTTTTGGTCAGATTATTAATGGTGCATCTGGGGAACCTTTGATTGATATAAATGGTAAATTTATTTCTAATGTTACAACTTTGGGTTCTGCTGCTGTTGGTTCTTTGGAAACATCTCAGTTTGGTGTTGATATATTTGATATAGTTAACCCTGGATCTGCAATATGGTTATTGCATGCAGATGATGGTATCGAAGAATTGGGATTAAAGACCAGAAACTTGTTCGTAAAATTCTGTAATTCAGATGGCAGCATTTGTTATAACTATTTAGATGCTTTGGGCAATGGCAGCACAGATACAAATGATACACCAATATATCTTTCATTGCGTGACACAAACGATGATGGAACAGCGGACAGTATTTATGTAGTGTTTGATCCACGTTTCGGTGGTCCAGTAGAAGTATTCAAAATCCAACCAATTGTTGGTAATGAAAATTATCATACCGATGGTGAATATTCTGCTGCAGGTGCTTTGGATAACTTAATCGCAGGACGATTTGCAGATCTTGGATTCACAGGTCGCAATCCAATTGAAACAATACCTGTTGCGTTTGATGGCACATATTTGGAAGATTTTGGAAATGAACTTTATAATTTGATGGAACAATACCAATTGGATCATGATGGTTATCGTTTGGCACAATTCAGCAGATTGATGCAACCACGTGAAATGAATCAAATTACAGGAACTATCAGTTTGAACGAACACACATTTGCTCGTGATTTCGAAGATCATATGTTTGATGAATTTGTTTGGAACAGAAATCGCAAGATAAGAAATTCTTGGGTTGATACAGATTTTGGAATGATGACACAACAATTGGGAACCGAGAATAGGGCAAAGGGTAATCGTTTCTCGATCAGTGGTGGTTTTGATTGGCAGGCATCAAATACTTTGATTGTTGGACTGTCTGGACGTATGTCACATACAACAAACGACAATGTAGATAATATTGATTTGGGTTATAAAAATGGAGCATCTGTTCCGGTCAGTTCCAAGACCCAGGTTACAAACACTAACTTTGGATTTGGTGGATATTTGATGGGGACAATGAATGAAAAGACACGTTTTTATGGTAATGCATTCTTGGATGCCTATATGTTAGATATATCACGTGATCAAAATTATTTAGACTCAATACAGGGAAGTGGAACATCTTTAAGTCTGACATCAGAATGGGGTTTGATGCACGACTGGCTGAATCAATACATTGTCGGAAATGCTTATGTTCGTGCTGGATATAACTTTGGGTACACAATTGATGAAAAAATCAAAGAAAATAATTATATGAGATTGCAGTCAGATGGTTATGCCAGCTTGACTCCAGGATATTCTTTGATTGCCCAGAAAAGAATTTATACATCACCGTGGTTCCAGATTCGTCCTAATTTGTCATTTGGTGTTGAATATGATTTGTTGGGTATCCCTGAATCACAGTTTAAGTTTGCAGTTGCCAAGGAAATGACAGATTATAAAACTGAAATTGATCCTTTGTGGGCAAATGCAGGCGGTGGAATTGAATGTTTGGCTGCATCCGGATGGCAGTTTGGTGTTGATTATCGTTATCAGTACAATGCTGATTTACAGATTCACAAGGTTAAATTGTACGGTGCATACAGATTCTGATAAAATAAAAAACGGTTTGAAAATTCAAACCGTTTTTTTTACATCACAAAATCTTCGCCCAGGTAAACTTTTTTAACCATTTTATCTTTTACAATTTCTTCTGTGGTTCCTTGCTTTAATATTTTTCCATCGTGCAGTACATAACTGCGGTCTGTAATACCCAAGGTTTCACGAACATTATGGTCGGTAATAATAACGCCCAAACCACGATTTTTTAATTGTGATACCAAGCCGCGGATTTCATTAACAGCAATTGGGTCAATCCCAGCAAATGGTTCATCCAACAATATAAATTTAGGATCATTTGCCAATGCGCGTGCAATTTCAACGCGTCTGCGTTCACCACCAGAAAGTGCAGTAGCCTGACTGTTTCGCAGATCTTTAATAGCAAATTCTTTTAATAATGAATCAAGTTTCTTTTCTCGTTTATTTTTATCTGGTTCTACTACTTCCAAAATTGCCATAATGTTTTGTTCAACAGTCAACCCACGAAACACACTGTTTTCTTGGGGTAAATATCCAATGTGCATGCGTGCGCGTTGATAAAAAGGTAAATGAGTAATATCTTGGGAATTTAAAAATATTTGACCACCAGTCGCACCAAGTAATCCCATAATGCAATAAAAAGCCGTAGTTTTACCGGCACCATTTGGTCCCAAAAGCCCAACGGATTCACCTTGCTTTACTTCCATAGAGATGTCTTTCAACACCATACGCTCGCCATATGTTTTGGACAAGTGTTTAACATATAAAACGCTTTGCTTCATAATTGTATCACCAATTCATCTGTTAATATTTTATCACCATTATCAGAGTCCACACGGACATTTCCGATTAAAGTGACTGTATTATCTTTGCTGTTGTATTTACCTGTATTTGCATTGATTTTATCCGTAATTTTTTTATTATCGGATATACGAACCACGGTTCCTGAAATTTTTTCAATATATAATACATCAGGGTTAGTGTATTCTTGTCTGGCAACAGCAGCATTAATTTTAAAAGGATTACCATTCTTGTCAGTTCCAGCAAAAGCAGCATTAGTCATCTGAAATTGATTATTAACGATTTCTTTCATATTTATGGCAGATATTGGTGTCCACAAAAGCTGTCTGGTAAACAATGTTCCAGCAACCAATGCAGTAATCATAACCAGTCCCCATCCTGTAAAAAAGAACTGCCACCAGCGTTTTAATCGTCTTTGCTTGTCGAAAATTATAAAACTGCGTTTATCATAATCCATGCGCCCAGTTTAAAGTAATAGAAATCAAAAAGCAATTTTTATATTTTATAATGTTGTTTTTTGTGTTATAATAAAGCAAGAGAGAATGAATAGAACTTTTAGATTTTTTATTGCTACTTTTTGTATTGCACCGATGTTTTCGGCGGGCGCAGCTGTTCAAATTAAAAAGGCAACCCCAGTTGCATCGTCCAGTTCTTCTGGATCTTCCAGCACGGCCAGCTTGGTTCCAAATGCTATTGGATTGGTTTCTGGTATTATGACAATTAATGCAAAGCAGAATGAGATGTCAGCTGAGTGTGAACCAACAAAACAAGAAATGGATTTTGTCGATAATACAATGAAAGAATGGGCAAAAACTGGCCAAATGACATTGAAAGAAATTCAAGGTGAAATGACAAAGAAGAACTTTTCTGGTCCATGCAGAAATTTTGATGGTTACGATAAGGAAAATAGTTTTCAAACTTCGGGAATAACACCTTGTTATAACTTTTTTAATGACAAAGGAATGGTTTGGAACGAGTTTCCAAGAACAGGCAAGGGGACATATTGTAAAGATGGTACGCCTAATAATGGTTGTTCTGGCAAAAATAAAGTCACAGTTTCTAATATGTATGACTTGTTTAACGTTATTGATTTTGACCCGGCGGATTATACTCAGTCCGAGGCTACGATGGCTGCAAAACTGCTAAGTAAGATAGAAAGTTGCTCTCCTTCGAAGTTAAGTGCCAAGAAAAAAGCACTGTGGGGTGATTTCTTGGTTAGCACTGCTGGGGGATTGGGCAAAAAAACAGATACCAGCTCGATTATGCAACAGGTTGGCAATATAAGTTCCAGTGGTGGTATTGGTGCCATAGGTTCCTTGGGTAATGTTGCAAGTCAATTAATGAACAAATAAAAATCTTTTGTTTGGAAATAATTGATTTTTGTGTTCTCTTGATTACTTTTTCCCTTTACTCGCGTGCATAAAATTCGTTATAATTAGACAAAAGTTCGAAAGAGGGTTTTTAATGAAGAATAAATATTATGTTTTATTGTCTGTTTTGTTGCTGACCGCTTGTGCTGGAACTGATAAAAATGTTCAAAATACACCGGTTGCAACTCCTACGGTTGATTATGTTGAATCGTTGGACGTTTATTCCGCCCCGCACAAAGATTCTTTTTTGAACCAGTTGGCTATGAATTATCGTTCTTATGCAATTTATAATGCCAGAACCAGTGGTCATCCAGATATGGGTGAAATATTTGCTCAAAAGGCTGTTGCGGCTTTTTCAGGTGAATTACCTTTCCCAGAAAGTTTGGATAATTGGAAAATTATTGATGAAAAGACATCATTCGAATTTCATAATGAATACAACAAACTGTTGGATGCTTTGAAAAATGATGCTTCGGAAAATAATCCAGAAGTTGCTGCCGAAGCCCAGGCGAAATTTGATTGCTGGTTGTCTGCAACTGCCAGTGAACAGACAGCTACTGCAAATGAATGTCATGACCGTTTTGTAAAGGCTATGGCCGCTTTGAATTGTGATGGCAAGACTGTTCAAACAAAAACCGAAACCAAAGAATCAAAGATTGTTAAATCCCAGGTTGCGGAAACTTATTATCCAGAAACCGATAAAATGTCTGCGATGAATGGTGTTGGTCGTGAACGTGAAAGTGTTATAATCGTCAACAATGTTAATATTCCAGAACATTTAATAAATCCTGTTCCTGTTCAACCAATGATATTTAATCAGAATATTTACAGCAATGATAAATCAACAGATGCTTCGACCGAAGAAACCCCTACTGTTGGCGAAGAAATGGTTAGCCGTGATGAATTTATCAATATGATGATGGCAATGCGTTCTGAATTGACAGCAATTAATTCCAGATTAGATAAAATGCAAGAAGCCAGTGGCGAAAAAACAATTTTGAAAGTTCAACAAATTCCATTGGAACCAAAACAGCATGTAATGGAAGAAATTTTCGAAGTTCGTTTTGATTTTAACAAGGCAACCATAAAACCAGAATACCAAGATTTAATCCGTAAATTGGCAACAGCAACCCAAGAAAATAAGAATATCAAGGTTTCTGTAATTGGTCATACAGATACCGCAGGCAGCAGTTCATATAATTATGCCTTGGGTGGACGCCGTGCCGAAGCGGTTCAAAAAATGTTAGTAAAATATGGAATTCCTGCGACACAGATAGTTTCCGTATCTGCTGGCGAAAAAGATAACAAAGTTACAACAGGTGATAATACGCCGAATGCAGAAAATCGCCGTGTTCGTGTTGTCAAAGAAGTTCATTATACAGAACCGGGTAAAACTGTTCCGGTTGCTGCTGTCCAGGTTGAAAAACAACCAATGGGACAGCCAGAACCAGATTGCGGAATGTATGGTTGCGACAAATAGTAAAAAAGAGCGTTTTTGTTAAGTTTTTGTTCTTATAATAATACTTGACAAAAATAGATTATTAGTATATTCTCTGATTTGAGAATGTTTATTTAAAAGGAATTTAAATGAACAATAAGTTTGGTGAAGCTATTAAAAAAGTACCGGGTTCAAAAGGTCGTGTTTTTGGCAAGGGTCAAGAGGTTGTCGATATAGCCGCAGCGTTAAAACAGGCTGGGGTTACGCTGAAATCTGGTTCAGAAAACGAAAAATAATTATATTTTCGCATATATTGAAAACTGCGAAGGGATTCTTCGCAGTTTTTTCTTTGTAAATCCGTTGAAATTTGTTAATCTTATTGTATGTCTGTAAAAGCACTTACTTTGTGGCAACCATACGCAACAGCAATTGCATTGGGTTTGAAACGTTATGAAACGCGCTCTTGGGCGACCAAATATCGTGGAAAATTGGCAATACATGCGTCATTAAAGCCGTTAACAATTTCTTCAAAAGAATTGGCCACAAAGTATGGTATTCTTGAATTACCATTGGGTCAGGTTTTATTGATTTGTGATTTAGAAGATTGTATTTTAATGACCCCGGAATTTATCAAT
Organism: uncultured Muribaculaceae bacterium; assembly: GCA_965231035.1. GTDB lineage: Bacteria > Pseudomonadota > Alphaproteobacteria > Rs-D84 > Rs-D84 > JAFGMC01. The sequence goes on along the minus strand of OZ246409.1, from coordinate 229,624 downwards.
TCCCAACCGCAGACCGAAAAAGATTTTGGAGATTGGTGTGTTGGTCGTTATGCTTGGAAACTATCAAATATTCAAGTTTTGACGCAACCTTTGTCAATTTCTGGTCATCAGGGTTTATGGAATCTGGAAATGGATTAGCAGAAAGCTTGACTTTTTAAGGTTTTTACATTATATTACAATTAACCAAAAGACGGGAGTTCTCTCGTTTCAAAATTTTCCAAACTAAGGTTTTACTATGCACGTAAATGAATTAAAGGCAAAAACGCCGCAACAACTTTTGAAAATGGCTGAAGACTTGGGAATTGAAAACCCATCTCAGCTGAATGTACAGCAATTAAGATTTGCTGTGCTGCGTGTTTATGCCATAGATAAAAAAACAACATTAATTGGCGATGGTGTTTTGGAACGTATGCAGGATGGTTTTGGATTCTTGCGTGCACCAGAAAGCAATTATTTGGCTGGACCAGACGATTTGTATGTTTCTCCAAACTTGATAAAAAAATATGGTTTAAAAACTGGCGATTATATCGAAGGTCAAATTCAGGCTCCACAAAATGAATCCGAACGATATTTTGCTTTGGAAACAATTGAACGTGTAAATGCTGGTGATCCTGAAAATTTGCGTCATCGTGTTTCTTTTGACGACATGACACCACTGTATCCGGATGAAAGATTAAAGATGGAAGTTGAAAACGAAAAAGACAAGGGTCGTTCGCTTTCTGCTCGTGTTATCGATTTAATTTCACCAACAGGTAAGGGACAGCGTTCTTTGATTGTTGCGCCTCCGCGTACTGGTAAAACAGTAATGTTACAGAACATTGCAAATTCTGTTGCGACCAATTATCCAGATGTAAAATTGATTGTTCTGCTGATTGACGAACGTCCCGAAGAAGTTACAGATATGCAACGTAGTGTTAAGGGTGAAGTTATATCCAGTACCTTTGATGAACCAGCTTCACGTCATATCCAAGTTGCCGAAATGGTTATTGAAAAAGCAAAACGTTTGGTCGAAGCAGGTCAAGATGTTGTAATTCTGTTGGACTCTATTACACGTTTGGGTCGTGCATATAATACAGTTGTCCCAAGCTCGGGTAAGGTTTTAACTGGTGGTGTTGATGCGTATGCATTACAACGTCCAAAGCGTTTCTTTGGTGCTGCACGTAATATCGAAGGCGGCGGCAGTCTGACGATTATTGCAACCGCGCTGGTTGATACTGGATCCAAAATGGACGAAGTTATTTTCGAAGAATTCAAAGGAACCGGAAACAGCGAAATTATTTTGGATAGAAAATTATCTGACAAACGTGTTTACCCAGCGATTGATATTACAAAATCTGGAACACGTAAAGAAGATTTATTGGTCAGCAAAGAAATCTTGTCCAAGATGTATGTTTTGCGCCGCATAATTAATCCTATGGGAACATTAGAAGCAATGGAATTTTTGTTAGATAAATTGCGCACGACAAAAACAAATGATGATTTTTTCAGTTCTATGAATTCATAAATATTAAAAAAAATTATTGTTAAAACCGCACATTTTGTGCGGTTTTTTTAATAAAAAGGAAAAATAAAATGAATAAAATTTATTTAATTTTGGGTGCTGTGTTCGCCTTGTTTACTGCATATTTTTTTGGTTCACGAATCGCAACGGAAAAGTGCAGGGCGAAATTTGTTACCGAAAATAATGCAAATATTCAAACAATAATCGAACTAAAAGGAAAAATAAATGCAGAAACTAATCATACTGCCACTGTTGACATTCGTCGCCGCTTGCACGACAAATACACAATCAAAGATTAATGATTGTGCAAAAATAATTTGTGACCCAATTTATGGTCGTGATTCGGATTGGAATAAAATCAGTGATGATTTGGCTCGAAATATTTACAAGCACAACAGAACTTGTGAAGAAACTAATCGCTAAGGTTTTCGATAATACTTTCAGCAGCGTCTTTCACAGTTTGCAGGCTGGTTTTATAAGTTGCACAGTCACGATTTATTTGTGAAACATAAGCGTCACGCATATTTGCAGACATATAAGAGCAGGCCTGTAAATGCTGGATACAATATTCATGTCCGGTCAAAAAAGCTTGTTGTCCTCGAACACGACTTTCTGTGTCTGACCAATCAATATCCAAAGCATTATCAAGTTTAGTCCAAGAATCATCACCAGTGTATTGTCCGACTTTTTCTTCCCAATATTCTTGCATTTCTGCATCAGTATAGGTCCCTTCATTTTTCAAAACAATAATTTGCTTGGTCAATGAATCAATTTCTGGCTGATATTCTGCGTCTATCTGCGCCAGTTTCGAACTGCAATAGCAACGGTTGTAACTTGTTGTATCGCGTTCGCAATAACCATTCATACATGTTACATAATCAGCCAAACATCTGGCGGTTGAAATAGATTCTGTGGTAGAAGAGGCCGCATCAGTTTCTGCCGCCTGGGTTGTTTTATAAACATAAGACCCATTTAATCTGGAAGCTCTGGAAACTGTATCAATATCAGAAGAACCTCTACGTGCGACAACTCTACGATTTGATGTTGCGGCCGAACGAGCGTTTGTATAAGAAATATCAGAATTTTCATAAGATGTTTGCGTAGAAGCTGATCTGGCTGTAACGCCGCTATTTGTTTGTCCAACAGTTGCAGAGCGAGCACTTATTCCACCACTTGAATTTGCTGACCTTGCGACAACGCGTCTGGTGCCACCGGATAAATTACTTGTTCTGGCAAGAACCGAAACGGTATCCCGTGAATTTGTAGTATCCGTACCAGAATTCAAAGAAACTCGCATTTTGTTATTCATGTACGGATAGAGATTTTGATATGCTTGGGTACCCATAAAATCAGATGCTGCAACGGTCGCCGCAAACGATGCACCGGTAAACAAAGAAACGATTAAAAATGCAAAAACTTTTCTCATCCTTTCAATTCTAGGAATTTTGTAAAAAATAGACAAGAAGAAAATATATATTTTGATTTGCATTTTTTTAAAAGATTGTTATAATCGAGTCTGTTTCGGGGTGTAGCTCAGCCTGGTAGAGTGCTTGCTTTGGGAGCAAGATGTCGAAGGTTCGAATCCTTTCGCCCCGACCAGAATAAATAAAATACCGCGATTTGGCGGTATTTTTTATTTTCCGCCCGCAATCCGCGGGCTGTACAGCGGACGTGACTTTGGTATGGCTGGAATATGGGGCAATTTACCCCAATCCATCCCCACTTACATCCAAGGGCGTTTTTCTCAAGTCACTGAGTAGAATTTAAAGTATTTTTTTAATTGAATTTCATAGTTCTATCATTTAGAATATTGGTATACCAAAAGGATTAAAAATGAAAAAATTCAAAGGCTTGTTATTGTTTGCGGGCGGAATGATAACCATGCTTGTTATCTTGTTGATAATTGGTTTATTTAAAGGGACATCTAACAATGGGGTCACTTTGTTTGAAGAAAAAGGCGAATGTATAACTAAAAGCTCTATTGAGGTTTTTCAGGTCTTGGAACCCGGTATGGCATTGGCGAATACAAAAACTGAAGATGGTTATATGGGAAAGGTTGTTCTTATTGTTAATAATGAAGGTAAATCTTATTATGATGAACAAATAATACCTTCACCACAAAAAGGTTGCATGCGGCAGATTGGTGTTTATAAATATCAAACAAAAAAAGATAACTTTTGGAAAACTGTTCCGATTGTTATTTCGGAATAGATAAATCATCTTTTATAAAATTCTTTTTCCTGTTCTGAGAATGCATCGTGTTTGGATGCGATGGCGAATAATTTTTGCAAGGTCATTTCTGATGGGATTTTACCATCCATAATATCGTTTATAATTATTGGCGACAGGTATGCAAGATTCAGATATTTATAGATCGTGCGAATGTCGCGTTGTTCTGACTTTGCGATATGTTTAACACATGTTCCATTTTCATACATTTGTTTATATTTCCAACCAATGGCTAATGCGCGGATAAATATATCCGCATTTTCCGAACGGGTTAAAATACAGGTTTCAAACCCGCCGTTGCGGTTTTTAACACATACACCACGTGTGATAAATATTTCTTTTTCTATCACAATTTGATGCTTGTCATTCATAAAGTAATTATTCATCTGAACCACTTTTTGATTCAGATAATTACTTGGCTGAAATCTATCCAGATATTTCAAATCATCAGTATTTATAAATATCGTTATTTTGTTATCCCCATAAATAACTTTATCAATCATTTCATGTAAAATTTTTTCATTAAATTGAACTTGTTTAAATGCCAGTCGTTTTTCTTCTGGCAGTTTATAGGTCATATCAGAATCTAAAAACAGTTTAATTTCATCACTAATTATTTTATCTAAATCCCCCGCAGGAAGTGATATTCCGGATGCACGATAATACCGATAATGTTTGAATTGTCTACATCCTTTCTTGTTTTTAAATGGCACGCCAGATGTGGTAAACATTTTGTTATGCAACAGGGTTTTAGATAAATTATATTTTGAATCTGGATGGTTGTTATTTTCTTTGATTTTCCTTTGAACACGGTTAAACAAATCCATATCAATTATTGGTTCATGTAGACCGTCAAAGACTTCATTGGATGATTTGTTCGGAATCTTACCCAAATATATTTCTGACTTTAATATTCGCTCAACAACATTTGGTGTGATTTGTGCGCCACCTTTGACTTCGCCATGTTTGGTTGTCCATTTCTTTTGTTTAATACCCATTTCAATCAATTTATAGAAACAATCATTAAATCCCCGTGATTCCAAGTATGTTTCAAAAACCTTGCGGACAATTGGAACCTCAGATTCATTGGGTACAAGCTTTCCAAACGCAATATCATATCCAATTGGTGGAATACCACCAATCCACATTCCCTTGGCCTTGGTCGCACGCATTTTATCACGGACACGCTCTGATGCGACTTCTCTTTCAAACTCTGCAAACGACAGCAACATGTTCAGGGTTAATTTACCCATGGCGGAACTGGTGTCAAAACTCTGCGTAATACTGACCAGATTACAGTTATGTTTATCAAACTCTTTCATCATGCTTTTAAAGTCATAAATACTACGCGACAAACGATCAATTTTATAAACCAAAACACATTGAATCCGCCCGGCATGAATCTCCTCCAGCATCTCTTTCAGGGCTGGCCGCGCCATAGTCCCGCCAGAAAGCGCAGCATCGCAGTAAGTCTTATAAAACTGCCATCCTTGGAACTGTTGTGATTGAATATACGCTTTACAGGATTGTTCCTGATTATCCAAACTGTTGAACTGTTGTTCCAATCCATGTTCAGTTGATTTACGTACATAAATGGCACAGTTAATTTGTTGCATTTTTACCTCTTTGGTCGGTGTCATTAGTGCTTACAAAACGATGGAAGTCAACTCAATAAAGTGCTTGATTTATAAGACTTTGTAAGCATTAGTGTGTATATAAAAAGGGGTGAAAAATGAATAATAAAACCACTCGTGGATATAGTGAACGTTTGGCAAAATATAGGGAACAATGTCGTGAAACTGGACAAAAGATAGAGCAGAAAAACATCACAAAATTAAATTCATATGCAAAAGATACGGATAACTGCATAGAACACAGTAACAAAAACAAATATCGATTAAAACCCGGAACGCAATTGATTAAGAAATACAAAGGCAAGCAGTTAGTGGTTGATGTGATTTCAATGAATAAATTTGCATTCAATGGCAAAATCTATGACACATTATCAAACATCAGCACCGAAGTCACCGGCTATAAAACCTCCGGCTATGAATTTTTTGGATTTTAGAAAAACACTAAAAAAGCATAAGTTTTTATGGTATAATTTGAAGTAAATAAAGGACAATAGATAACAATATGCCAAAGGTAACAAAATTTTCAAAAAGCCAAGAAATTCTGGACACAAACGACTGGGAAGGTTTGCGTATTATAAACGAAAAATCAAAGACGACCAAATTGGTCGCTGATAAACTTCGTGAAATTGTAAAAAGATTACTTTCAAAATCAGAAGGCCAATATAATATAGATGATTTTGAATTTTTGGTTACTGATGAAAAAGATACAAATGCTTTTTATATTTCTGATAGTAAGACAAAAAATAATAAACATATTATTGCTGTTTCAAGTAAGTTAATTAATTTTTGTAATAGCGAAGATGAATTTGCGGGGGTTATTGGCCACGAACTTGGACATTTTGTTTATGATAAACTATCAAAATCTGGAAAAAATACAGTTTTTCAAGAACGTGGATCTGATTTACATTCTGTTGATTTATTAATTGACGGGGGTTATGACCCACTTGCCTATGAAAGTATAGCGGGTCGCATTTTTTTAAGAAACGGGAGTGACATTTTAAGATCGCTTGATGTTCATGGAAACAGTTTCGCGCGTGTCGAAGATATTCGTTCTTATTTAACATATTTAAAGAAAGAAAGAGGCGAATTTAAACAACCAAAACGATTTGATACAAGCAATTGGAAATTATTTCAAAACCAATTTAATGAATCTTTTAATTTTGATAGATTTAAGTCTTATTTAGATCAAAAAATTGGGGTCTCAGATTTAAACCCTGAAAACTTGAATAACTCTTTAAAAATCATTTATACAGAAATGAAGGCGGGAAATATTGAAATCCCATCCAGAATTTTAGATTTAAAATCAAAATTGGATTTATTCCTTGAAAATAATAGAGAATATACTCCAAATATTGATATAAAAAATACATTACAAAGTCTTGTAGAATTTATAATCAATAAAAAGCCTAATAAAATTTTGATGGACGTTATAGACAGATTATATTGGATAAATAAAGATAGATTCTTATTATTTGGCAAATTTGCAGAAATTGCCACAGATATGCAAAAATTTATAGATTCAAAAAATATTGCAGAAGCAGAAACTATAGCGAAAAAATGGGATATGATTAAAATTCGTGAATTTCAATCATATAATCGTATTTTTAATTTCCCTTCATTTATTATGCCTGCGGAAGACAATGCAATAGGTAAAGAACTGCCATATAAACGCCACAAAGAATGGGCCAAAGACAATTCAGAAATAAAAAGATTTTTAGAAGATGTATTTAGAATAAGTAATGATACATTATTAAAAGATCATTATTTAACTGAAACAAAATGGCCCGATAACAAGTGGTATAATTATATGTTGGGGGATGATGGCAATATATTTTTAACCGGTCAAGATAGTATAAATTATAGAAATAAAGAATCTGAAAAAAGTTCAATATTATCTAATCAAAAAAAGTCAAAAGAAAATCATATTAGATTTACAAATCAACTAGATTTATTAAACGCATTGGTTGATTTTGATAATGATAAAATCACAGCGTCAGATTTTTGGAAAAAGTTTCATTCCTATTATCCTGATAAAACAGATCCAATTTATAGAATTGTTAAAAACTATTATGAACAAATATCACATAATAAATACGAACAAGAAGATTATAATTTGGTTATTAATTCCAAAGCATATGATAAATTGGCGCAAATTCCAGACTCTTTAAAATTGGCATTAGAAGAAACAAAAAAATATTATCATAATTATCGAGAAAACCAAGATATTACACATGTATTCCTGGATTCTGTTTTCAGAAGAGATGCAAATATAAACTTTTTTAAAAACATTACAGATATTTTATTAAAACTAATAGAACAGACAGAAAATAGCGAAAGTCTAAATAAAGTTAAATTATTAGAAGAATTATATGATCAAACAGGATTCACTATTTCTGGTAAGATTTATGAAAATCATATAGAGTCATCAAGGTCTTTAAGTAATGAAATTGAAAAGCTACAATATGTATTTTTGGATAAAATTCGTGATAAATATACTGAATTCGCAGATCCCGTGAGATTTTTTTATGATTTCAGTGGTAAAAAAATGGGGTTGATGTACACTATATACAAACAATTAAAAAATCATGAAGAAACCCCGCTGTTGGATAGAATATTTAAGAAAGCAGGTATTGAATATGCAAAAAGCCCAAAGCAATATGCAGATAATAAATTAAAACTAATTTATGATTTAAGACAATATAATATGGATCCTGCAATCGGATATTATTTTGTAAAATGCTTGAAACAGGATTTACCAATAATTGATGATTTGGAATATTTTTTTGATTATCACCATAACGAGCCATATATTTCAGATGAATCCTTTGAACAAGATGAATTAGCAAAATACATAAAGCGACATAATTTATTCCCAAAAAATAACTTCACAAAAGCATTTAAAATTTATCAACATATGGAGAACCTGGGGTGGTTTTCTAAAAACGAATCAAATCAGTCTGAAATTTTGGACGTTTTGATTAATAATATTAATTCTATGGAAAATGTTAATGATAGAGAAAAATATTCTTTTATTCTACTTGCTGGGATTGATAAAGATAAAAATAATATAAGAAAAGATTCTGATTTAAGATTTCCAAATCAAAAAAATGATCTAATGACTATTTTCATAGATTCTGTTTATGAACAATTTGGTAAAGATAACGGAGCAAAACAATACGAAGAAAATATTTATGATATTATAAATTTAATCAGCAAAGATTCCGAGTTTTATTTTAGAAAACGTTATTTTAAAAACTCTTTATCTGATTTGAAAAATTATCAATTAGAAGATTTAATGTATGATAAAATTACATCAGGCTCAGGAAAACAAAGAGATATTTTGAGCAAACCAGATAAAGCAAAATTATTTAGATTATTATCCGATAAAATTGTTTCACAAGAAAAATTATCGCAAATACTTGGGGAAAAGCGTGTCGTTACCGTTGGTGATAAAGATGCCCAATCAAATGACCTTAAGGCTAGATTATTCGAGGGATTTCTAGCATTTTTAGAACAAAGCAATAAGCGTTCTGTTGCTACTATTGAATTTTTAAATCGGAAATTAACACCTGAATCAATGAATAAATTCAGAACAGAGATTAATGATGGTAATGTATCAACTGATTTACAAGATAGATATCTGAATACAGAATTTTTAGAGTTGGTTTATAATTCTTTTTGGACAGAAGATTTAGGATTCCGTTCTTTGGTTATGAATAAGTTATTGAATCGTATATCCAGTAAATCAGATGAAAATGAAAAAACAAAAGATCAGATAGCATATGTTTGTAATATGCATTTCCCAAAAAATGACAAATATCGTAAAGATGCCGAATTAATTTTTGAATCAGCAATCATGGCATTTGAACCATTCGAACGAAGTTTAATTTTATCCGCAATTGCATCCGCTGACGAAAATAAAGATTCAGAACATCAAAATGCCGCCAAAAGTGTTGGCGCAGGATTGCGTATGTTTTTTGAAAACATGGGGCCTGCATGGGTTAAATTTGGTCAACTTTTGTCTTATGTTCCAGAATTACCAAGTGAAATTCGCGAAGATTTGGGAAAACTTAAAGACAAAGCAGACATCCCACCCAGGTGGGAACTATTTGATTCTATTAAAAATACTCTGCCAAATGAATTGCAGAAAAATATTATATCTGTGGATGAGATACTGGGGGCTGGGTCATTTTGGGTTACTGCTAAAATAAAATATTTGGATAAAAAAACTGGAAATATTCAAGATAAAGTATTGTCTTTATTACGTCCGTATGCTTTAGAACGATCGCGCTCTGGATTTAAAATAATTGAAAAAGCCGTAGGCGAATTATCAAAAAAGAACAAGAAATATAAATCATTGTTAAAAGTAGCGCAACAAGCCAAGGCATCGTCAGAATATGAGGTTGATGTTGTTTATGGTAATAAACAGTTTGAAAAGGCAAAAGAATTATACGGCGATATATCTGTTAATATAAACGGCGAAAAATTTACACCAAATGTTGCAAACTGGGAATATTATGGGGTTGGAAAGGATAAAGTCGGATATAAAATAATGGAATTGGCACAGGGTAAAACCTTGGATAAGGCTTCCACATCTGCGGAAGAAAGAAGAAAAATGGCTTTGGCTTATGTTGCTATAGAATTAACAAATCTATTCAAAGGAGATGTATGGGATATTGATCGTCATATGGGCCAGCAAAATTTTGAAAAAACTTCTGATGGTAATTATAATGTTAATATATATGACACAGGTGCCCAAATGAATAAAGCGCCAAGCAAGACAGATAAAATATTGTTGGCCGAGGTTTTATATGGTCTGATACGCGCAGCCAGAACCGGTAAATCAATGGATCAACAAATACTAAATACCATCAAAAATATGGATAGACTTGAAACATATTTTAAAGTTGATACAAATTATGTTGCAGATGTTCAAAAGGGTCTGTTGGCATTGTCAGATATAATTGAATATCAGAAAGAAATAAAAGACAAAGATGGGAATATTATTCAAGAAAAATTGACCTTGTCCGAGGAAGATTTAACAAGCGCAATAGAAGCTGTTTATGAAAATCCGTCGGCTGAAAAGACCATAAAAATGTCATTAGCTGGTAAAGTAATGTTAAATAAGCTGAGACCACTTCGTAAAGGTTGGATTTCGTCTTTAAAAGAAGGTATTAATAAAAAGAGTAAAAATCCCATAAAAATAGAGTTAAAGCCATTTATATCAGAAACAAATTCTATTAATTTTGATAAACCAAAATCCGAAATAACTGATATAAAAAATATTGAAAATTCTGAACTGATATTAGGTTTGAATAAAAAATATATCAAGAACACAAATATGGATATTCCTAGGGATATTTTATCAAAAATAAAACTCCGAGAAATAGCTTAGATATATTATTATTTAAATACTTTTCACTGTTTATTTATAAAATTTCCCTGATATTCCAAATAAATTCCCTGTTAATTTTTTAGGAAATTTGGTATAATAAGTTTTGAAAATGGCGTATTTGTAAGGGTTTCGGATAATAATTGGCAGTATAAATAGGAAAAATAACGGGTGAAATTGCAAAAATTCCCTGTAAATTCCCTGTTATTTGATATTCGTCTATGGATTAGTAGCAGAGTTATTACCAGCCGACCAGAATAAATAAAATACCGCCGTTTGGCGGTATTTTTTATTTATCGCCCGCAATCCGCGGGGTATACACGGGATGTGACTTTGGTATGTCTTTTATTTTGGGCTATTCAACCCAATCTATCCGCACTTCCATACAAGGCCGATTTTCCAAAGTCAATGGTTGATAAGATTAAATTATTATCGTATTATTTAATAACAAATTAATAAGGAATAGTTATGAAAACACCATTAAGACAAAAAGCAGACAAAGCCAAAATTGGTAGATGCAAAAATCTTATCGCTGTTTTGGAAGAACCAAGCGATGTAAAAAATATCGGTACAGTTATAAGAAATGTAAATGCACTGGGTGTTGAAAAAGTTTATATTGTCGATAGCCAAGGTGTTATTCCAAAAAATTGGGATTCTATGCGTGATAAAAGAGATTTGCTTAAACCATCGGTTGGGTCGGTCAGATGGACTTTTGTAAAGAAATTCAAAACAACTGATGAATGCATGGATCATCTTGAAAAAAATAAATTCGTATCAGTTGTAACATCTCCACACATCAAAGGAAAGATGAATGTAATACTTCAAGATGGGGATTTTACGCAAAAAAGATTGGCGGTTTGGTTCGGGACTGAATCAAGGGGGATAAGCGACCGTGCGGTAGAAAGAAGCTGTGCTTGTGTTGCAATTGAACAATACGGAATTGTTGAAAGTTTGAACTTGGCAACCTCAACAGGAATAGTCTTGTATGAAATAACTAAACAAAGACGGGCATATAATAAAATTAATAAAAGAGGAAGAAGAACAGACCCTCCAATAAAGAAATAATTATATTAAAACAAATTTAAACACGAACTGTATATTAAAATGAATAAAAGCTTATATATTTTTAGACACGGTGAAACAGACTGGAATGTGGAAAGGCGTACTCAAGGTTGGATAGATATTCCATTAAACCATAGTGGTATTGAACAGGCTAATGATTTGGCAAAAGTTTTAGAGCCTATTGGACTTGATATAATTTATTCTTCGCCTTTACTTAGAGCATTAGAAACAGCAAATATAGTTGCAAAGATTAATGATACAAAAATTTTAACGAATGATGATTTAAGAGAAAGAAATTTTGGTGTTTTGGGTGGTAAAATTGTACATTTAACAGATAAGCCAGAAGAAGAACAATTAGATTTGTCCAAAGATTTAATAGTTATGCAATCTAGTAGAATGTGGAATCCTGATTTTGTTCCTGAAAATGGAGAAAGCCATAATGATTTAGTATCTCGTTCAGTTGCTGCAATATTAGGCATAGCTAAAAACTGTGATAAATTTAAAATTGGAATATCTACTCATGGTGGTGTAGCAAGATCTTTAATATCAAAATTTATAAATTTTGATATACCAACAGGCGGAATGCCTAATGCAACTTATTTTAAACTTGATTGGGACGGAGAAAAGTTGTCTTTAAAGGATTTGCCAGATTGGCTTAAATCAAACCAAACCCCAAAAGGTGGGGAATAATTTATACTCCATAGAATACTTTTTCTTGTTCTTTAAATTCATCATATTTACTGCCTATGGTGAATAATTTTTGCAGGGGTGTTTCTGATGGGGCACTTTGGATTCAGGAGTTTTTTTATAACCTGGGCTTGAAATTTGGACTTTTATAGTATAAAATGCTCGCAATGCGCCCATAGCTCAGCTGGATAGAGCATCAGATTTCTAAAATTATGCAAGAGATCGGAAAAATTTCAACGGAATGGGCGTCGCTTATCAAAATACATTGTTTGGCTCAAGATAAGTTTAAATCAGAAGAATTTAATGATTTAATTATTAGAGAAACAAAAACTGAATAAAACAAATTGAAATTTGAAAAAATATAGTGTAAAATCCGTCAAGTTCGCTAAGTGGTCGTAGCATAACTGGATAATGCAATGGATTTCTAATCCATAGAGTGTGGGTTCGATTCCCACCGACCACACCAAGTAAAATCAGAGTTTTTATGGTAAAAGTTATCCATAGGTTAGCCACAAAAAATTGTAAGTCGTATAACCGTTAGAAATCAAGGTGATTTATAGTTTGTGCCCATAAATTTCTAATCTGCAGGTCACAAGTTCGAATCTTGTTGGGCGCACCAAAATAAATTTAAAAACCGCCATTTGGCGGTTTTTAATTTAATATTAATAATCCCAAATTCAAATACAAAGAAAACGATAACCAAATTATATAAATAAGTACGATATTGCCAGCAATTTTGTTTTCTTTGGTAAAAGTTTTCTGCATAAAAATTGCAATCAACAGCAGCGCAACAGCGCTGATTGTGCTTAATGGTATTATTTGATATTTAAAAAGTATAAATGGCCAGCTGGCACTTACAACTATATCTGTTAAAAATAAACCAACGGCTTTGTTTATATTGTCCGTTTCTTCGTCGCCCTTGATAACCAAAAACAACCCTATACCCAGCAACACATGCACTGCTGCCCACAAAAAACTAAATACATGAATTTCTGGGGTAAATGGAAATTTTGCCAAACTGGCATACCATTCGGTTCCTACACCACTTGGCAGCCAAAAAAGATTAACTAAGCCTGGCATAAAAGACAAAATCATGGAAAATATAAATTTCATTACTGTCATTTTAAATCCTTTAATAAAATTGTTTTCTTAATTTAAGAAAATTACGCTGCCAACCAAGTAAAATGAAAACATCAGCCAGAAAATATAGGGGAAAATTAAATAACCAGCTTTTTTGTTTTCAAGCGAAAATTTTCTTTGCATTAAAAAAGCTATGGTTATAGACCCTAAGATAATTAATTCTGATATTATAACCATATGAAGTTTAAAAAAGACAAAATTCCAAACAGATTGTAGAAACATATTAATGCCGAACAATGCAACAGCTGTGTCTATGCTGCGTTTGGTATATTTAGGCTTTATTATCATATAAAATGCAAAGCCCAAAAGAAAATAAATTATTGGAAAACATATTAAAAAAACCATATTCAAAGAAGGCGTAAAAGGACTTTTTATCAAAGCAGAATACCATGGATCAATTCCACCGGTGGGTAACCAGAAAAATCCAACAATACCTGGGAAGTATGATAAAAATAATGCAAATAAAAGTTTTACGGGATTCATTTTAAACTCCTGTGTTCTGCTCTGAATTTTAACAAAAATCACAGGAGTTGATTATAAGAACGAATTCTTAGGTTTTTTATGATGTTGAAATAATCAAAAAACTTGAAAATTTAATAAACTGTAGTACGTTTTGAAAAAAACTAGATTATTATGAATAGAATTTTTGTTTCTTTAAAACTTGCTTTATTCGGAACTTGCATTTTATATGCAGTTTCTGCTGATGCACAAAATTCTAAAAATTTTGCAGAATCTAAATATAGCATCTTTGAAATTAATCTAAAAAAATCAAAAATGTGTTTTGTTAAAAATTTGTGCGGTAATCCCGGGCTTACAATAAATGGACCATTATATTATGAAAATGGTAATCCAGTAGGAGGTGTTTATCATAGTTTAACTAAGAAATGGGATCCAGCGATTGTAAAACCAGAAACAAGCATAATGAAAGAAGGAATATTGGGTAACAATAATTTTAATCTTTTTGGATTATCAGGCGTTTTCATAATTTATAGAGGTGATTCGTGTGTAATAAAATCAACGGAACAATTTATAGAAGAAGATTATGGAAAAGAAGATAAAAATGGAATAACAAGAGCTTTTCAAAATGGTCCTATGCTTATTCAAAACGGTAAAATTCCGACAAATATAGAAAAAGCAAAAGGTGCAAGATATTCTAGGGTTGTAATAGGTTATAATAAGCCAGGTTCCGAACTTATAGTTGTTTATGTTTATGATGATGTGACTATGTCAGAGTTGGCAAAATATTTGCAGAATCAGGGGATCAAAAACGCATTGTACCTGGATGGAGCTGTTACGGGATTTAGTTATGGTGGCAAATGTGAAGGTGATATACCAAGTAATGCATATAAGTTAAACTTTATAAATGCAAAACAAAAATAAAATCCCGAATTCGGGATTTTATTTTAATTCAAGAAATAAATACCAGTGTTCAGATACAATGCACAGAACAACCAAACTATGTATGGAATTACCAATATTCTGGCGTATCTGTGTGAACGACCAAATTCTTGGGACATCATAAATGCGACAATTATCAATGCAATAATCATTACTGCACCAAATGTTATCAGGTGTTCACCAAAGAATACATAGCTCCATGATGCGTTCAAAATTATATGAGTAACAAACAATTCAATAGAAAGTAATTTTTCTCGAGATGCTTTTGCTGTTCTTATTACCAAATAAAAAGCAACCGCCAGCAACAAATACAATGTTGTCCACATAACGCCAAAGAACCAAGAAGGTGGTGTCAGAATAGGGTGTGCCAATGTAGAATACCAAGCACTGCCGCCACTGGTTGGTGTCCAAAGTATTCCAAGTGCGCCTGGGATAAATGACAAAGCCAATGCCAATAAGAATTTAAATACTTTCATTTCATCTCCTTTTTATGGGGTTAGACTTTTAAAACTTTTGCATTTGGGTCGCCGATATTCAGATATTTTAATCCGATTTCTTCAAGATAATCGGGCGAATAATTTTGTATCAACTGGATATGACGTTCAATCATATGCAGTTTGTTCTGTTCCGCGACCAATTGTTGCTGTTCAGAATTCAGTCGCCAGATATTTATAACAAATTTTTGCAGGCTTACTTCGCCAAAGAATATTCTGATAAACATAAAGCATGCAAAAAATGCAGCCAATACGCCAATTTTCCCACGAATTCCACCAGACCAAGCACGGCCCAAGAATCCAAATAAAATTTTGATTTTATCCCACATGTGTGCAATTATACCACAAATGTTCAAAGATAATCAAATTTTTGCAGCACCGCTGGCAGGCATTACTGACAAGCCGTTTCGTAAGATTTTGCGAAAGTACGCACCAAAGGCTTCTTTGGTAACGGAAATGATATCTTGTCATTCTTTGGTCGGGCGGCACAAGAATTGTGTCAGAAATTTTGACGATTATTCATATGAAGGTAATATTGGTGCCCAGATTTTTGGTGCCAGGCCAGAATTAATGGCAGATGCGGCAAAAATCTTGGAATCCCAAGGGGCCAAGTGGATTGATATAAATATGGGCTGTCCCGTGCCAAAGGTTGCAACACGTGCAGGGGCGGGGGCTTGGTTAATGCGTGATCATGCTTTGGCTGGGCGAATAATCAAAGAAGTTGTTTCGGCTGTAAAAATACCTGTTTCTGTAAAAACAAGGCTGGGGTGGGACGATTCTCATCGGGATTGGCAAGACCTGATTCGTATTGCTGGGAACGAAGGGGCAAAATTTGCGGTCTTGCATGGCAGAACACGCGCACAATTGTATTCTGGACATGCAGTTCTGGAAGAAAAACCAGCTGGTTTAATCCCAATAATCGGAAATGGTGATATCGGTACCCCAGAAGATGTCCTGAAAATAGAAAAACTGGGATATGACGGGATAATGATAGGTCGAGCTTTGTTGGGTAAACCCTGGTTGTTGGGTCAATTAAGTGGAAAAAAGTTACCTGAATCAATAGATATAAGGGCAGTTATACTGGAACATTTGGATCTGGTTCTAGAATATTACGGCGAAAAGGCAGGAATTCCATTGTTCAGAAAGCATGCGGCTTGGTATTCTGCCGGGCTTAAAAATTCTGCCGACTTCAGAATACGCGTTAACCAAGTAACCGAGGCAACCGCCTTGAAATATATAATTGATGAATTTTTCAATTGCTTTGATAACACATAATTTCTATTATTAATAATCATAAATTACACACCAAGGATGAAAACAAATGCCAGAACGTAAAGAAGTAACAGCTGCCCAGATGCTTTTAGAAGCCAGAACCAGCGGTCGTCGTAAACGTGAAATTCCAACAATTGCTAAATTGTTGTGTATCCGCGAAGAATATTTGACTGCGCTGGAAAAGGGCGATTATAAATCTATACCAGAACCAGTTTATGCTTTGGGTTTTGCACGTAACTATGCAATAGAATTGGGATTAAACCCTGATGAAATAGTTAACAAAATAAAAAAAGAAATGGGAATCGAAGATAAATTCGAATCGGAATCTGACGAAGAAGCCGAAGAAGAAATGATGGAAGATTCAGACGATAGCGTTAAAAAAATGAAAGCTATTGGACGCAAGGCGTTGGAAAAAACTACAACTTATGCATATAAACATTGGAGATGGATTGTTTCAATAATCATAGGTCTTGTGATTCTGATTGCAGGTTTGTCTTTTGTTTTGTCACTGGGAAGACAATCTGATGAATATAAATCAGAAGAAGCCGCAGAAGCAGTTGTAAAAGAACCAGAATACAACATAAAAGTTCGTGAAAAATTCGGAACAGAAAATGCAACAACAGCAAACGTTATAATCCAAGCAAGCCAAGAATCTTGGGTTAAGATTGAAGATGCTCGTGGAAACACTGTTTTCAGTCGTGTTTTGGTTGCTGGTGACGTTTATTATGTTCCAAGTGGCGATATTTACAAGGGAACATTTGGAAACGCAGGCGGTGTAGATATTTGGGTTAATGGTAAATTGGCACCAAAATTGGGTGCTGTGAATGCCAGAAAATCTGGTGTTTTGATGAATCCGAATGGTTTGATGCCAGCTGCAGAACCTCAGCAGCCAGCTGCACCAACAGAAGACTAAAAACAAAGGGGCGAAAAAATCGCCCCTTTGTTATTGAATTCTTCAATTTTTTCTTTATATTAATCTTTGCTATGAACACAATTAAAATTCGCGGCGCACGTGAGAATAATCTTAAGAATATTGACTTGGACATACCAAAAAACAAATTGGTGGTCTTTACTGGCGTATCTGGTTCGGGCAAATCGTCGTTGGCATTTAATACGATTTATGCCGAAGGTCAACGTAGATATGTTGAATCGTTATCTTCTTATGCGCGTCAGTTCTTGGATATGCAAAAAAAACCTGATGTAGATATTATCGAAGGTTTATCTCCTGCAATTTCAATTGAACAAAAAACTACTTCGAAAAATCCGCGTTCCACAGTTGGAACAGTTACCGAAATTTATGATTATTTCAGATTATTGTGGGCACGCGTTGGTGTTCCTTATTCGCCTGTGACAGGATTGCCAATTAAATCACAAACAATTGCTGAGATGGTTGATTGGACCTTGAAGCTGCCAGCCGCAACCAAGATTTATGTTATGGCGCCTTTGGTTCGTGACCGCAAAGGTGAATACAGAAAAGAAATAGCTTTTCTAATCAAGCAAGGATACCAGCGCGCAATCGTTGACGGAGATGTATATGATTTGCATTCGGTTCCGGCTTTGGATAAAAATAAAAAACATAATATTTTTGTGATAGTAGATAGGTTGACTTTACCAAAAGAAAAAGTAACCAAAGAAGAACAAGAAGAATTTAATTCCAGACTTTATTCATCGTTTGAAGGTTCATTAAGACTGGTCCCAGGTTCCGTATTGATTCGCCGGCTTGATACAGACGAAGATATTTTATATTCCCAAAATTATGCTTGTCCAGTCAGTGGATTTACAGTTCCAAAGATTGAACCACGTTTATTTTCTTTTAATGCACCTGTTGGTGCTTGTGCCGCTTGTGATGGTTTGGGTGTTCAATTAAATATGTCACCTGATTTGATAATACCAGACCCCAGTAAATCAATTTTGGATGGTGCGATTGCACCTTGGTCGCGTGGCGGAATGCTAACCCAGTATGATCATTTACTGGAAGCCTTGAAACGAAAATATAAAATCCCATTAAGCAAGCCTTGGCATACATTGACCGAAGAACATAAAAATATAGTTTTGTATGGTACAGGCGATGAAGCAGTTAAAATTAATTGGAATGGGTTTGAATACGAAAAATCATTCGAAGGTGTGATATCAAATTTAGAGCGTCGTTGGCGTGAATCCGAATCAGAATCTATGCGGTCTGAGCTTTCTAAATACCAAGCACAAAAGCCTTGTCCGGTTTGTCATGGTAAACGCTTAAATATTCAGGCTTTGTGTATCAAGATAAATGGTTTGGATATTATGGATGTTTCGGCAATGTCTGTGAATGAATCTTTGAATTGGTTCCGCGATTTGCCAAATCATCTGACACAAAAAGAAAACGATATCGCACGAATTGTTCTGCGCGAAATCACCAGTCGTTTAGAATTTTTACAGAACGTAGGATTGGGATATCTGACACTGGCACGGACCGCTGGAACGCTTTCTGGTGGTGAGGCACAACGAATCAGATTGGCATCACAAATCGGCAGTGGTTTATCCGGTGTTTTGTATGTTTTGGATGAACCTTCAATCGGTCTGCATCAAAGTGACAATGATAAATTGTTGGATACTTTAAAAATGTTACGTGACAAAGACAATACGGTAATTGTTGTTGAACACGACGAAGATGCAATGCGCAACGCAGATTATTTGGTTGATATAGGTCGTAATGCTGGTGTGAATGGTGGGCATATTGTTGCTGCTGGTGCGCCCGAAGATATTATAAAAAATAAAGATTCTTTGACTGGTCAATATTTGTCTGGGGCGAAAAAAATAGCCGTTCCAAAATCTCGCAGGGAAGGTAATGGTAAAAAAATAGTTATCAAAGGTGCGCGCGAAAATAATCTGAAAAATATAAATGTTGAATTTCCGCTGAGTAAATTTATTGCGCTGACAGGTGTTTCTGGATCTGGAAAATCAACGTTGTTGTTGGATACTTTGTATCCTTCGTTAATGCGAGCACTTTATAATTCAAAGCTGGAAGCAGGCAGCCACGATATAATCACAGGCATGGAAAATATTGATAAAGTTGTCGATATAGACCAAAGCCCGATTGGACGAACCCCACGTAGTAATCCTGCGACTTATACGGGTGTGTTCACAAATATTCGTGATTTCTTTGCAGAATTACCCGAAGCCAAAACACGCGGTTACACAGCAGGCAGATTTTCTTTTAATGTCAAAGGTGGCCGATGCGAAGCCTGCCAGGGTGATGGCCAGATAAAAATCGAAATGAATTTCTTGGCAGATGTTTATGTCGAATGTGATAAATGCCATGGCAAAAGATATAACGAAGAAACACTGGCGGTTAAATACAAAGGCAAATCAATTGCAGATGTTTTGGATATGACTGTGGATGAAGCATTCAGATTCTTTGTAAACGTCCCACAGATTTCCCGTAGATTAGAATTATTAAAACGCGTTGGTTTGGATTATATAAAACTGGGACAAAGCAGTTTGGATTTGTCTGGTGGTGAAGCGCAACGCATAAAATTATCCAAAGAGTTGGCGGCACGCAGCACTGGTCAGACACTTTACATATTGGATGAACCAACCACAGGATTGCATTTTGAAGATATAAAAATGCTACTATCGGTTTTGCAGGAATTAGTAGACCAGGGTAATACCGTTATCGTAATTGAACATAATCTGGAAGTAATCAAAACAGCAGATTGGGTAATTGATTTGGGGCCGACTGGTGGTGCCGAAGGTGGTAAAGTTATTTCAGTTGGAACCCCAGAGCAAGTTGCTGCAGATAAAAATTCAATTACTGGAAAATATTTAAAGAAATATTTTAAAAGTTGAAAATTTACTATAAATATCTAAGAATACGTACCATAGACCAAAACAAAGGGTAAAAATATGAAAATACAAAAACCGTTATTATTTGGCCTGGGGGCTATTTTATTAACCCAAAGTGCTTTTGCGCGTGGCCGTGCACCGACCATTGACGAACATCAAATGGAAAGCCTGGGTAGCATTCTACAATTTGCGATACCTTTATCTGGACTTGCATATTCAACATATATCAAAGATTGGGAAGGTGATTGGCAGTTTGCAAAAGCTTATGGGTCAACATTTGTTACCACAGAAGTTCTGAAATACACAGTTCATGCAGATCGTCCAAGACAGCCAGATGGAATACGTGGTGTATCTTTTCCATCGGGTCATACTTCGTCTGCTTTTGTTGGTGCGGCTTATTGGCAACGCAGATATGGGTGGGCTATTGGTGCACCGATGTATGCGGCGGCATCTTTTGTTGGATATTCACGTATTCGTTCCAAGACACATAACTGGGCTGACGTAATCGGTGGTGCAGTTATTGGTACAGGATTCGGTTATTTGTTTACCAGCAGATACAGTGATAGCACGAATGTTTCAGTAGAGCCAACTGATGGTGGTGCATATTTGCATTTCAGTACTAAATTTTAATTAACTATAACAGGAGTGGTAAAATGTTTGGATTAGGAAAGAAAAAAACAGAAACAACAACAGAAAATAATATAGAAGAAAAAATCCCAAGCGGTATGAAAGAAGTAGCCCAACGTATGATGTCTGGTCAGTTTGATATGAACGATATGTTGGCACAATTGAAACAAATTAAAAAGATGAGCAACTTCAGTGGATTGTTGAAAATGGTTCCAGGTATGGGTTCTGCTGTTGGTGCAATGAAAGAAAAAATCAAAGACGGCAGCGTAGATCATCAAATAAAAATATTAGAAGCCATGACAGCCGAAGAACGCAATGATCCAGAAAAAATCTTTGCCAATGCCAAAACCAGAATTGCTGAAACCAGCGGTACAAGTGTACGCGAAGTTGAACATATTATAAAACAATATCAAACTATGAAACGCCAAATGTCTATGGTTCAAAGAATGGGTGGTATGGAAGCGGTAATGGAAAAAATGAAAAATATACCCGGTCCAAAAAATGTGTAAATTAATGTGTTGTTATAAATGAAAATATTAAATAAAAAAATTGCTGCAAAAAATTCTTCAGTCGCTTGGATTACTCGTCAAGCGCATGATCCTTATGTTGCACGCGCGCAAAAGGAAGGTTATCGTGCCCGTGCTGCATACAAGTTGATTGAAATAAATGAAAAATTCAAATTTCTACGCAATGGTCAGGTTGTCGTGGATTTGGGCGCTGCACCGGGGTCTTGGTCACAATACATTGCGCGTGAATTTCCGCGTTCAAAAATATTTGCAATGGATTTATTGGAAATAAATCCAATCCCAAATGTAGAATTTTACCAAGGTGATTTTACAACTGATGAAGCATTAAAATGGTTGGAAGAAAAATTAAAATTACCATCAGATGAAACCCAACACGGGCATGTTGACGTTGTGGTTTCTGATATGGCACCAAACACAATGGGACATCAAAAAACAGATCATATTCGTCAAATGGTTTTATTGGAATACGCGTGGGACTTTGCAAAGCGTGCATTGAAACCAGGTGGAACATTTGTTGCAAAATCTTTCACAGGTGGCACAACAAACGAATTGTTAAAAGAAATTAAGCAACGCTTTGAATCTGTTCATCACATCAAACCACCTGCATCCCGCAAAGATTCTGTTGAAATGTTTATCGTGGGTCTGGGATTTAAAATTTAATTTTCAATACTGCAACACGGTTGATTTTTCATAGGTTTGATATCGTGGATAAAAATCATACCGATAATTCCCAAGAATATTATTGCCGAACCACATAATAAATAACCCAATCTGTAACCGCTTAGCGTCGAGCCAATTGTAATAAGTCCATAGAATATCATTATAGATGCCTGACCCAACATATCATAAAGCGATAAAACCATAGACCTGCGATTCGAAGGAACTGCGTTTTGAATCTTGGTTGTCAACGAAATACGAATAATTGCATATATAAAATAACTAGCAAATAAAATAGGCCAAATAATATAAATATTAGAAAGTGATGCAAGTCCAAAAATTAAACCCATAATTACAATAATTGAAGAAATAGATCTGGCAGAAAATTTTGCAAAGTGTTTGGCAGCAAACCCTCCAATCATTTCAGAAATATTTGCTATGGCGAACATAATTCCAATAAATTCCATGGGAACACCGATTTCTGTTCCCAATAATCCCAAATAATCATCCAACTCTGCCACTGACATCACACAAGACAATATAAACATAGTCAGAATTAAATATTTTATTTTGACTATGGTTTTTGCCCCGATTTCTATATGTTTCAACAGGCTGTCTTTTTTCTTTTTTACGAAAGATGTTGGTTGAATCATTTTTATTCTGTGTATAAAAACTGCAGACAAAAGCATATTTACAATTGTTATAAACATTACAAAGTTGTATCCCCATTCTGCCGCGATAAAAGATCCCAAAGTAGATATGAAAAATCCAATCTGTTGAAATGCCAGCATTCTTCCTGAAACTTCGGTGTATTTTTCTTTGGCGTCTAAACAAAGCAATTCGTCATAAACAAATGCTTCACAGATACTGGCCTCGATAGCCCATTGAAGTCCCCAGAAAACAAAGCCGATGAGATAACCTGCGAAGTTTGGAAACATTATAAAAATTGCAAAGCAAAACATTTTGGCAAATTGCCCAATAAGCAAAAGTTTTTTTCTGGAAAATTTATCACCGATATTTCCAACGAATGGTTGAAAGATAAATACAAAAAATGCCCATAATGCAAAAAGAATTGAAATTTCGATGTTTGAAACACCGTTTTTTAGAAACATAATTGACATAACCGGATACAAAAAAACACATCCACTGAATAACTTAAAAGCATACATATTAAAAAGAAATGATTTTAATTTTTTTGGATGGTTTATTTTCTTTTCAGGAACAAATTCAGTTGGTGTGTGAATACCGGTGTGGCGCTTGAACTTATTAAGATGTTTATGAATCCTATGTGGCATGCGATTATTTTAATCCTTCGGCGGCTGTTCGGGCTAGTTCATCAACGTGTTCGTTTAATTCGTCACCTGCATGCCCCTTGACCCAATTCCAATGAATTTTTATACTCTGTGCCAGCTCGTCCAATTTCTGCCACAACTCTTTATTTTTAACAGGTTTTTTATCAGCAGTTTTCCATCCGTTCTTTTTCCAATTTTTAATCCAGGACTGCATTCCGTTTTTTACATACTGGCTGTCGGTATAGATTTCAACTTCTTTATGTTTGGCTGCTGCACCCAGTGCTTTTATAACCGCCATTAATTCCATTTTATTATTAGTAGTGTCTTTTTCACCACCTGAACGTTCTGCGACATTTTTGCCGTCTGTTGCAACAAAAGCCCATCCCCCTGGACCGGGGTTTCCTAAACAACTGCCATCTGTATAAATTTTAATCATTTTTCCTGTCTTTTTCTGATATAATATTATCACAAAATGAAGTTTGATTCCAAACAATTGAAAGAAATGTCAAATGCTGTCCGTGCGGGCAGCCTGTATGCTATACGCAATGCTCACAGCGGACATATTGGTATTGCACTGGGTGCGGCGGATATTGTTACAACTATTTATGCTAATTATTTGCGTCGTGGTTTGGATGAATTCGTGTTAAGTGCAGGTCACGGCAGTGCTTTATTGTATTCCGTATTAAAATTGGCGGGATATAAAATTCAACCTTTGAAAATGTTCAGAAAGCTTGGTGGGTTACCTGGTCATCCAGAAAGACATACTGATGGCGTAACTGCAACCACTGGACCATTGGGGCAGGGTGTTGGAAATGCGGTTGGAATTGCTTTGGGTAAAAAAATAAAAAGTTCCAGACGTAAATCTGATTCCGGATTTGTTTATTGTCTTTGTTCAGATGGTGATTTAATGGAAGGTGTCGCCCAAGAATCAATTGCTTTTGCGGGAATTTATAAACTGAACAATTTAATAATGTTTTGGGACGATAACGGTATCTCGATTGATGGGACTGCATTGACTGATATTGATGTGCCATCCCGTATGCGTGCCGCAGGTTGGAATGTTATCGAAACAAATGGAAATAATTTCAAAGATTTAGATCGGGCGATAATTGCAGCACAAAAATCTAAGAAACCATCATTCATTCAATGTAAAACTGTGATTGGATTGGGATCCAGTGTGGCTGGAACTGAACATGCACACGCCGCAGATCTGGATGATGCAGAATTATTAAAACTAGAAGAAAAATTTACATCCGCCCAAGGTATGAAGTTGTGGGAACGTGTTGAAAAGCGCAAACCTGCAAAAGTTGAAATCAAAGAGTCCGCAAAGTGCGATTGCGATTCGGTTGAATTTTCTTCTTATGAAGATATGACTTCAACGCGGGAATTATCTGGAAAAGTTCTTGAAAAACTAATAGATTCCGAGCCTTTGTTAATCGGGGGCAGTGCAGATTTAGCAACCAGTACAAGAACCAAAACAGATTTTAATTTTGAAATAACACCATCTGATTTCTCTGGAAACTTTGTAAACTATGGTGTACGCGAACATGCAATGGGCGCTATTATGAACGGGCTTTGCATTGCTGGATTACGACCGTATGGCGGAACTTTCTTGATATTCAGCGATTATATGCGACCTGCAATCAGATTATCTGCATTGTCGGAATTGCCAGTGGTTTATGTTTTAACACATGATAGTATCGCTCTTGGCGAAGATGGACCAAACCATCAACCTATTGAACATCTGGCATCATTGCGTTTAATTCCTAACTTAAATGTATTTCGTCCATGCAATGGTGCCGAAGTTTTGGCTTCTTGGAAAATGGCGTTGGCGGAAAGTTCGCGTCCTTCTGCAATTATTTTATCCAGGCAAGAATTTTTACAAATCGATACACCTGACGCACAGGGTATTAAAAAAGGCGGATATGTAATCCAGGCATCTGAAAAACGCGCCAGAATTACGCTTGTTGCAACCGGCAGCGAAGTTCCTGTGGCGATATCTGTTTCCAGAAAATTAAAATACCCGACCCAAGTTGTAAGTATGGTGTCCGTTGAAAAATTCAGACAGCAACCAAAAGAATATAAAGATAAAGTTTTGTCCGGTTTTGTTGTTGCAATCGAGGCCGGTGCAACCAGCAGCTGGTTTGAATTTGCGGATGCAGTAATGGGAATTGATGAATTCGGAAAAACAGGCCCCGGTGATGAAGTTTATAAAAGTTTTGGATTTGATGCAGAATTTATCGCTGCTGAAATTTCTAAGAAATTAAAATGACAGATTATATTTTCAAAACATCAAACGGTGAAGAAATTCCCATATTTATTGAAACGCGTCGTGGAATGCGTAATGTGACTTTGCGTCCAAAAACAAACCCCAGACGTGAAATTCATATTTCGAAACCTTGGATTTCAACTGCAGCCAGTACAATAAGATTTGTTGAACAAAAACGTAAATGGCTGGAAAGAATTTTCGCAACCGTACCACAAAAAGTTACAATTCAAGACGGTGATATAATTGAATTCTTGGGAAACCGAGTTCTGATTCGTCATGATTCATCAAAAAAATCAAATTTCTATTCAACCGATTCGAATAATGGCGAATTAACCTTGGTTGTTGGCGGTACATCGGATATGTTAACGCGACGGGTTCGTGATTTTATAAAACAAGAATTCTTGGCCGAAATAAAAAAAATCATAAAAACAGCACCGGTTGAGCTGCAACCGAAAAAAATAGCGATTCGCGACACAACCAGTCGCTGGGGCAGTTGCTCTTCTACGGGAACTATATCGTTTTCTTGGCGTCTGGCGTTTGCACCGTACGAAGTTATGCGATATGTGGTTATGCACGAATTGGCACATATGAAATATATGGATCATTCGGTACACTTTTGGGCAACAGTGTCCCAGTTGTATGGCGAAGGTATGGGTCGTGCTAAATTGTGGCTGACCAAGAATGGTCAGGGATTACATAAGTATTTTTAATCCAAAACCTTGGATGCACATTCTATGGATTTCAACTTTGATTCGTATGTGTCGGCGCGGCTGGTCAGGCAAATTGGATAATTTGCACCGATTATTAATCCTGCGACTGAATATCCGGCCAGTAAAGTAAATGCTTTGTATAAAATATTTCCAGAATCCAAGTCATGGCACAAAATTATATCTGCGGGTCTGCTGTTTCCATGTCCCTTGATTGCGGCGGCTTTGTCAGACAAAGCTGTATCCAATTGGTCCAATACAACTTCTGCACGGTTTTTCAATTTTTCGGACAAGTAAACCGCATCCACCGAAGATTGAATTTTTGGATTAAGTTTTCCAGCTGGGGTCAGAGCAGATATTTTTGGAATTTCTGTTTTCCCAGGATTCAGCTTTTTATAAAAATAAATAGCATTTTCCAAAATTTTTAATTTTGATTCAGCATCCGGATTTAAATTCAAGGCCGCGTCGGTCAAAATTATGCGTCCATCAAAAAGCCCACAATGCGAAAGCAGGGTACCCGGATTGTACAAATCTTTGCGTTTCAAAATCAGACGCATAAAATCAGCGGTTTCAATCAAGCCCTTCATAAAAATTGGCAAATTTTCATTTTGGAAAACAATTTCCAAGTCTGATTCAAATTTTTCAGGTGTGGTTTTAACAACTTCGTCAACAAAGCCGTTTTTAATCGCTGTTTCAAAAACTTTTTCGTAACCTTCAACTGGATTAACAACAACAAGAGTCTTTTTCATATATATTTCCTTTTTTCACACTTATTATATCAATGTAAAACGGAATCGAAACAATAAAAGTGTGTTTTTTTGAAAAATTTCCCGAAAAAATGCTTGAAAACAAGAAAATATTGGCCTAAGGTGCAGACATGTTAAACAAATTTATTGTTTTTTCCTTGAACCACCACGCCCACGCGGGCGAATTATAGCTATTTCTAGTTTTTTGTGATATAATCAAGCATATTTATGCTTTTGGGTTGGAAATATAAATAAAAAGAGGAAATTACAATGGAACTTAAACCCACCAAGCCTTTATCAGGATTTATTGAGCTGTTGCCAGTGCAACAGCGGTTCGTTGACGAATGTACCCGCAGAATGCAGGAAATACTACGCGTTGCCGGATTTGAGTATATAGATTTGCCAGCAATAGAGCGGGCAGAAGTATTAACAGATGAAACAGATTGGTCTGAAACGGCTACACAAATGTTCCTTTTTCAAAAGGGTGACACCAAAATGGGGCTGCGTTATGACGGAACGGTTGGTCTGGCGCGCTATGTTGCTGGAAATATGAATAATTTGACTTTTCCTTGCCGATTGACACAATTTTCGAAAAGATATCGTGGTGAAAGACCGCAAAAAGGTCGTTATCGCGAATTCTATCAATTAGATTTGGATATATTGGGATTGGGGGGATTGTCGGTTAATTATGACGCTGAAATTGTAAAACTGATGTCAAATATTTATGATTCAATCCCAGAAATTGTTGGGGATTATGTTATAAATATAGGTTCCAGACCATTTTGGAATGCCTTTACAAAGTATTTGAACTTATCCGAAGAACAAACTGATAATACTTTTGTTTTGATTGATAAAAAAACTAAATTGGACGCATCCGATTTTCAATCCGGATTGATTGAAATTGTTGGGGAAGATAAAGCAAAACAAATAATATCGGTTTTTGAAAAAGGGTATGAGAGTTTGAATGGTAAAACACCGGAATTGAATGATGCAATATCAGAATTATCTGAATTTATATCTTTATTAAAATCTATGGGGGTATCTCGTGCTAAATTGAATATGTCAACCATGCGTGGTTTAGGTTATTATGATGGCATAGTTTATGAGGCAGAATCATTAAGTTATCCGGAAATAGGGTCTATTGGCGGGGGCGGTCGCTATGGAAATTTGGTTGGACGTTTTTCTAAAACTGCAGTAATAGGAAGCGGTTGCGCCATTGGTACAAACAGAATGTTATTGACGGCATTGGAATCAGGACGAATTGATTTATCTGATTTTGAAAAACCGATTGATGTTGCGGTTCTGGTTATGGGGGCGGGGCAAGTGCCCTATGCGATGTCGATTTTGGCTGCTTTGCGCGATGCGAAAATAGTCACCGTACCGTACCTGGATGCCGATAAAAAATTCAAAAATCAAATAGAATTTGCAGATAAAATAAATTCTAAATTCAGTATAATAATTGGTGAAGATGAAGTAAAAAATCAAAAGTTGACTGTCAAAAATATGGATACAGGCGACCAGCAAAATATGACTTTATCTTGTGCTATAGAAATGTTAAAGATTGCAAAATGATAATAGAACAAAAATTAAAAGATATTCAGAACAGGGCATCCGAAGTAGAAAATTTGATGAATTCTGGAAATATTTCTGGGGCCGAGCTGACCAAGCTGTCCAAAGAGTATTCCAGGATGTCGGAAATATTGCCAATTATATCCGAATATTTTCAAACTCAACATGGAATTGCAGATGCAAAAGCAATGCAAAGTGATCCAGAATTAAAAGAAATAGCAGTTGAACAATTATCTGAACTCAATAAATTATTGCCAGAAGTTGAAAATAAACTTCAAGTTGCGCTTTTACCTCGCGACGATGCTGATGACAACAGTGTTATTATGGAAATCAGGGCGGGTGTCGGGGGTGAAGAATCCGCACTTTTTGCTTGGGATCTTTTTAATCAATATAAGTCCTATGCCTTGCGATTGGGTTGGAAAATTGAAATTATCGAAGAAAATGCAACCTCTTTACGTGGGTACAAGGAAGTGATTTTTAAAATCGATGGTGCAGGGGCTTATGGTCGTATGAAGTTTGAATCCGGAATTCATCGTGTTCAGCGTGTTCCAGAAACCGAGGCTTCTGGCCGAATCCATACCAGTGCGGCATCTGTTGCGGTGATGCCCGAGGCGGAAGAAATTGACGTTGTGATTGAAGATAAAGATTTGAGAATTGATACCTATCGTTCCCAGGGCGCAGGGGGTCAGCACGTTAACAAAACAGACAGTGCTGTTCGTATTACCCATCTGCCAACAGGTATAGTTGTGGCATGTCAAAATGAACGGTCGCAGTTAAAAAATAAAGATTTTGCAATGAATGTTTTGCGGTCTAGATTATACGAAAAACAAAGACTTGAACAAGCTAATTCAAGTAATGCATCAAGAAAAAGTATGGTGGGGTCAGGGGACAGAAGTGAAAAAATCAGGACTTATAATTTCCCAGAACAACGTGTTACAGATCATCGTATAAAATTAACATTATACAAATTAGATGATATTCTGGCTGGTGGCGAAGGATTGGATGAAATGATAAACGCATTGATAGCAGCCGATCAGTTAGAGCAGTTAGTAAATATGAATTAAAACCTAATAAAAACGGAATAAATGTCTGAAAGTATTGAATTTTTATTAGATAAACCAGTGGTAATGGTGGGACTGATGGGTGCCGGTAAAACCAGTATTGGGCGTGCATTGGCTCGCCAACTTGGAGTGCCTTTTTTTGATTCCGACAAGGAAATAGAAGCTGCGGCCGGTTGTAGTGTGGTGGATATATTTTCTTTGTATGGCGAAGAAGAATTTAGAAGGGTTGAACAACGAGTTATTTCCAGATTATTGGAATCTGAACCATCATTAAAAGTCATATCGACCGGAGAAGGTGCGTTTATAACTCCAGAGGTCAGAGAATTAGTATTGAAAAAAGCTTTAACAATTTGGTTGAAAGCTGACTTGGAACTTCTTGTAAAAAGAACAAATTTTAGAAATACCAGACCACAACTTTTGAATGCGGACAGCAAAAATATACTTTCAAAATTAATTAATGAACGGTATGGGATATACGCAAAAGCTGATATCACGGTTGAGACCAGGGATGAAAGTCTTCAAAAAACATTGGTAAAAGTCAGGGACTCTATTCAGAAGTATCAAAAAGAAAAAATAGGAAAAAATAGCTATGTTCAATAACTTTGTAAAAGAATTTAAAGCATTTGTTGCCAGGGGTAGCACCATAGATATGGCGGTCGGTATTGTGGTTGGTAGCACAATAACAAGTGTCATAAACACCTTTGTAAAAGATATAATAATGCCGCCAATTGGTATTTTGGTCGGCGGTGTGGATTTTTCCAATTTCTTTATAGTATTAAAAGGAAAAGATGCGTACTATCCGACTTTGGCGGCTGCACAAGCTTCTGGGGCTACTACATTGAATTTAGGTATTTTTATTAATTCTTTGGTCAGTTTTGCCATAACGATGTTCGGTATATTTTTGTTTGTTCGTGCCGCTAATAAAGTCCGTGAAAAACACGCAGGCGCCAGAACTTGTCCCTATTGTAAAATGACAAATGTCGCATCAGATGCTGTAAAATGCCCTTATTGTTGTTCTGTTTTGATACCAAAAAGAAGCAGAAACAATGCTGGCATTGAAAAAGTTGTTTTGAATACAGTAAAAGTTACTGCAAAAACATTGGGCAAAACAACCAAAACGATCGGTAAAACCACAAAAATGCTTAATAAAGAAATCAGTAAAAATTTAAATAAAATCAAAGACGTAATCAATTAATCTAATTTAATTATACGCATAAATAAAAAATTGAACCCAAAACTTAGAGCAGTTGGGTTTTGTTTTATTACGGGGTAAATTTACCAAATTAAACAAATTAATATTGGTATCGTTATCAGTAAAATTATTGAATCTATATGCATAATAGGTCTTCTCCTTTAACTGATTGTTGTTACTTGAAAACCCGGTGGGGTACTTCTTACCTTGAATTATTATATTAAGGCGTATAATGTATATTATGTATAGTTAAGTATATGTAAAATACGGGGGACCAAAAACAATCCACAATTTTGCAATCAGATGGAAAATACCTTTTTTATCAATCGGATTATTTACGGATTGAAAAATAATTTTAATTGGTTATTCTTATTATCATGAGATTAGACACAGAGCTTGTTAATAGAAACCTTTACCTGACCCGGTCAAAAGCTGTGGCAGCTATTAAATCTGGTTTGGTGTCCGTGAATGGTTCTGTTTCGGAAAAACCCAGCCAATCGATTTCGACAACTGATTTGATAAAAACCGGACCCCTGCCTTATCTCTCTGGTCGCGGCAGTTTGAAATTAGCACACGCTTTGGACCAGTTTTATATTGATATTACTGGATTTATTTGCCTGGATGTTGGTGCATCTACTGGCGGATTTACCGAGATTTTGTTGAATCGGGGTGCCAAAAAAGTCATAGCTGTGGACGTTGGAACAGACCAATTAATTCCAGAATTAAAGCAAAATCAACAAGTTATATCAATGGAAGAAACCGATATTCGAAACCTGACCCCGTTTGAGAAAGTTGACCTGATTGTTGTGGACGTTTCTTTTATATCTTTAACTAACATAGTTGAAAATTTGGCGAAATGGAATTCTCCAAAAATTATAACTTTGATAAAGCCACAATTCGAAGTTTCCAAATCTGTTGCTTCAAAAGTGAAGGGTGTAATAAAATCCGATGCCGATCGGCAGGCTGCTATACATAATGTCGTAAATGCTTTTGAAAAGTTTGGATTAAAAAATGATAGTAATATTATTGAATCACCAATTCGTGGCGGCAGTGGGAATGTCGAATATTTAGCATTGTTTATAAAATCTTAAAATCGCTTGAAATGGGCGCCCTCTTCTTATAATATAACTTTCTGTAAATCGAATTGTAAAAGGCATATAAATGACCGAAAATATCAAAAGAATTCTTGAACGCGAAGCAAAATGGCAAAAAAAGTGGCAACAAGCTTGTTCCTTTGTACCATTAAATGATGGCAGTAAGCCAAAATTTTATTATTTGATAGAATTCCCCTTCTTGTCCGGAACTGGTTTGCATGCTGGTCATATGCTGACTTTTTCTGGTATTGATGTGATGGCGCGTTGGCGTAGACGTCACGGTTTTGATGTTCTGTTTCCGATCGGTTATGATGCAATGGGAATTACAGCCGAACACTATGCCACAAAAATTGGCAAGCACCCTGCTGATGTCGTCAAAGAATTAGTTACCAGTTACACGGATGTTATTGGGAAAACTGGATGGTCTGTTAATTTTGATACCATATTTGCAACTTCGGATCCTGAATATATGAAGTGGACCCAATGGATGTTTATCCAGTTTTTCAAAGCAGGACTGGCATTTAAAACAGATTCTCCGATGAATTGGTGCCCTGCTTGTAAAACTACCTTGACTAATGAAGAATTGGAAGACGGTAAATGCGAACGCTGTCATGGGCCTGTTGAAAAAAGAATGAAGTCGCAATGGACTTTGGGTATGTCTAAATATGCTGATCGTTTGATAGACGATTTGGCAACTGTCGATTATCAAGAAGAAATAAAAACCGCACAAATAAACTGGATTGGTCGCAGCCATGGTGCCGAGGTTGATTTTCGTGTTGGTGAAGATACTATGACGGTTTATACAACACGCGTAGATACTATTTTTGGGGTTACTTTTTGTGTGATTGCACCGGAACACAAGCTGGTTGCAAAATGGTTGGGCGAAAAGAAAATTAAAAATGAATCCGAAGTTCGTAAATATATAAAAACATCTGTCGAAAAAACTGAAATTGATCGAACTGATGCAACCAAAGAAAAAACAGGTGTAAAACTAGATGGTATTACCGCAATAAATCCATTTACTGGTATGGAAATTCCTTTGTTTATATCTGATTATGTTTTGGCTGATTATGGCTTTGGTGCAATTATGGCGGTTCCTGCACATGACCAACGCGATTATGATTTTGCAAAAAAGTTTAATTTACCAATTACCCAAGTTTTGGCTGGTGGCGATATTTCTAAATCTGCATGGGAAGAAGATGGCAAACATATAAACTCTGGATTTATGGATGGTATGAATAAAGAAGATGCAATTATTGCTGCTATAAAAATTGGTGCCGCTGGTAAGTTTGCACGTGCTGCAACCCAGTATAAATTAAAGGATTGGTGTTTTTCGCGTCAGATGTACTGGGGTGAACCAATACCAATGATTTACTGTGAAAAATGCGGATGGGTTCCGGTACCTGATGATCAGTTACCAGTTGTTCAACCACATATGATGGATTACAAGCCAACCGAAAGTGGAGAAAGTCCATTGGTTCGTGCAACTGATTGGGTAAATACCACCTGCCCTGTATGTGGAAAACCTGCAAAACGTGAAACAGATACTATGCCTGGTTGGGCCGGATCCAGTTGGTATTATATGAGATACTTAGACCCAAAAAATGACAAAGAATTTTGTTCGCAAAAACAGTTGAAAAAATGGTTGCCAGTTGATCATTATAATGGCGGTCATGAACATGATACCAGACATTTGTTGTATTCCAGATTTTGGCACAAAGCTTTGTTTGATTTGGGATTGGTTCCAACTTCTGAACCGTATGCGCGTCGCACAGCTCAGGGATTATTGATGGGAAGCGATGGATACAAAATGTCAAAATCCAGAAAAAACGGATTCGAAGCGTCAGAATTAATGGCTGATGTTGGTGCCGATGCAAGTCGTATGGTTGTTCTTTATCTGGGACCTTGGACATCTAATACTACTTACAGTGCTGGTGCACTGGCGGGGGTTCAGCGTTTTCTGAAACGTGTTGAAAATTTATTTGATAATTTAACCGAAGATGTTTTGGATGCTGACCAGGAAAGATTAGTAAATCAACTGGCCAAAGATGTAGGCGAAAGAATCGAAGGTATGCAATTTAATACTGCTATTTCTGCAATGATGGAATTTATAAATGCCTTTGCGGGCAAGATGCCACGTAGTGCGTATGAAATTTTGATTCAGGTTTTGAATCCGTTTGCGCCGCACTTGACCGAAGAAATTTGGGAGAACTTGGGACATTCGGATATGCTGGTGTTTGAACCATGGCCAAAGTTTGATGAATCAAAATTGAACAAGAAAACAGTGACAGTTGTTGTTTCTGTAAATGGAAAACGTCGCGGTGATTTTGATGCACCAGTTGAAATGCCAGAATCTGATTTAGTTGCAATCGCAAAATCTGTTGCAGAAAAATACCTGACTGGTGAAATTGTAAAAACAATTGTTGTACCGAATAAGATGGTTAATTTTGTTGTAAAATAAAAAACCGCCAAACGACGGTTTTTTATTTTATGAAATTTCTTTTATCCTGCGAAGTCTGCGTTCACACGAATCAAATGGGCTTTCCAAGAATGTTTGAATGCACAAGAATGCAACCTCGATATCAATATCATCTGCAGACAATGTCAAAACATTTATATCATCATGAAAACGGTCATCTTGTGCCTGTTCGGGTCTTTCACATCTGGATGCACGAATGTGGCGGTATCTGTTTGCGGCAATCTGAATTCCGGCACCTGTTCCACAAATTAAAATTCCGCGCGAGTTTTTATCTGCCAGCATTGCATCTGCAACAGACTTTGCAATATCTGGGAAATCAACCATTTTTTCTGGATCATCAACACCAAGATTTACGACATTATCATATCCCGCAGCGACCAACATTTCGATTAAATAAAGTTTCAATCCAACACCACGATGATCAGCAGCAATATAAATTTTTGATATTGTTTTATTCATAACTATTTATCCTTTCTTTTGGATAATTTGCATTCCAGACCCGTGTTACCGCTGATGTTCAAAGTGCGATAAGATAACGTTCCAGTCATTTGAGCATTATTAAAAACATGTGCAATTTCAACTGTTGCTGGACCTTCGATTGTTCCGTGCAAGAAAAGATTTTGTGCGACAACTTTGCCAATAACTTTTCCACCGCGACCGATAACGACAGTTTCTGCATAAACAGTGCCAAATATTGTACCGTGAATCTGAACAGAATGATCAGTTCTGATATC
Source organism: uncultured Muribaculaceae bacterium (assembly GCA_965231035.1). Lineage (GTDB taxonomy): Bacteria > Pseudomonadota > Alphaproteobacteria > Rs-D84 > Rs-D84 > JAFGMC01. Next base: position 194,039 of record OZ246409.1, on the reverse strand, counting down.
GCCGTTCAATTTGCAACCTGCCCCAATAATCGTTGGAGAAGTTTTTTCATTCGAATTAGTAAAAGCCAACATAATTTTATTCCTTTGATTATTCTTTTACAAATTTTTCAGGGTTAAAAGGTGCACCATTGTATCTGATTTCATAGTGCAAATGTGGACCAGTCGAGCGTCCTGATGATCCGGCAAGTCCAACAACTGTTCCTGGACGTACCCAATCACCACGAGTTACATAAATTCTGGACAAGTGAGCGTACAAAGTTGTAAAGCCAAGTCCATGGTCAACTTCTACGGTTTTTCCATATCCTACGCGTTCACCAGCAGAAACAACGCGTCCAGGTGCGACTGCAAATAATTCGGTTCCAATTTTTCCTGCAAAGTCCAAACCTTTGTGTTTTTTCTGTTCACCATTAAACGGATCTGTGCGCATACCAAACGTAGATGTTATATGAACCTTGTCAACTGGTGCGCCCAATGGCAATATTGTATCCAAACGTGAAAGACCGTGCCAAAGTGCCAAGTTGTCAGCCAATTTTTGATATTTTGGATCCATTTTTTCATCGAAATCCAAAGGAATAAAAGAAGACCCGACCATTTGACTGCTGAAACTGTTGGCGCGTTCAACCAATACGTTTTGGTTTAATCCCAAATTTGCAATAGTTCCATTTATTCTTTTAAGATTTCTTTGTAATTCGGAAGTTTTATCATTGGTTAATTTTGAAACGACTTTTACAATCTGGTTGTCGGCATCAGAAACCAAAACCATATTTTCATTCATTTCTTTATTTTGTTTTTTTAATTCATCGTTTTCAGATTTAACCAAATCATATTGAACAGATAAATCAGACAATGTTCTGAATTCTGGAATATATTTTTCATCAGAAAACATAGTGTTCAAGCGTGTCTGCAAGAAATCCAATTCGCTCCAAGTGTTCAAACGTCTTTTTATAAGGGAATCTTTTTGCGATTCACTGATTTTTTTAGAATCCAAAACTTTATAATCAATAATATTAAGATCACGCGCTAAATCGTTATACTTTTTTAGGTAAACCAACAAATCGCTAAGCTGTCTGGCGTGGATTTCTTTTTCCTGTTCCAGTTCTTGAGTTCTTTTCTGCAACAAAGGCCTGTGGTACGTAAAAATATACGTAGACCAAGACGCCCAAATTACCAAACTGATAGTTCCGCAGAATTTTGTAAAACGCCAAAAGCTGCTTTGATGATAAGAATAAACATTCCCATTCGGAGTATCCATTATAGTAAAATCTCGTTCAGGAAATAAACGCGCAATCATCCGCCAAAATGCACGGAACGGTGTCGATAACATCGACCAAAAAGATGAAAAATGTCTGGTTATAAAATTAAACATTACCCGTGCAGTGTATCCAATGCTTCCCAAATAGTCAAGCCATCACGCAAGACTGGTTTATAATTCATAGAAAGCCCAGAAAACAGCTTTGTTCCCCCTTTTACACTCTGTCTGGCACTGATTAAAACACGTTCTGCGGTATTTTTTGCACCAAACAAAGGAAAAATAGTTATTTCTCCGAATTTTTTTGATAAAACTGATATTACTTCTGAAACGACCAAACTGTCAATAATCGTGCAAAAGTATCCCCTGGGACGGACACGTTTAATACAACTTTCTATCCATTCGGAAATATTAACATTATGATGTGCACCATGCTTTGCAGGTGTTCCTTTAAAATAAGGCGGATTTGTGATTACCAGATCAAAAGTTCGGTTTGTCTTCCAATTAAAAATATCCGCATTAAGTAATTCTATGTTTTTATCATTTAATTGCGTATTCTTGTAACATTGGTCAAGCATAGTCTTGGAAACATCAATTCCTGTTATAACTGTTTTTGTATTGTGTGCCAAATAACAAAGCGCAGCGCCGCCATTACCAATGCCAACATCCAGAACACATTTGGCAGATTTTGGAAAAGCCCCAAGCCAAACTGCATCAGAAGTAGGATTGTAATCAGATGGATAAAATTTAACCATTCCGCCCATCACAGTAAAAATATCTTGTTTTTGCGACATATAGCTATATAATAATCCATCAGAATAAAAAGGCAAGTTTATGTTTGAAGATCCATCAATGATTGTACAAAGTGCAACCAGCAGTTTTAACAATGCTGCGATTGTTGCGCCAACTTTTTTCTGGTCAGCTTTGTTTATGTTACCTTTGTTTGCGCTGGTCTATGCATTTGGTAACACTTTTATCAGTCAGTTAAAGTGGGGTGCGCTTAGTGATCCTAAAACCAGAACTTTCAGTTTTGTTTGTTGTATAGAAATAATAATGTTTGCTTGGCTGATTTTAATGCATGGAAATTATGCTGCATTGCGAGATATTAATTCTTCACTACCTTTTGTGATTTCTGGAATACTTTTTGTTTTGACTATTTCTATTGTGCAAAAATTAAAAATTATAAATCCCCATATGCCAAAAAATTTAGAAAATATAAAACGCAGAAAGTTTGCAGTTTGGGCGTCTATTTTGATAATTGTGGCTTTGGCGGGTTTTGCTGGTATGCCAACTTTTTGGGGCTTTATGATGCAAGCAGCGGCGGTGTTTGCAGGTCTGATGGTTGGTCGTTATAAAAAGAAAGAATTTAATCCGATATCATTTACTTCAATTTTGGTTTTTGTTTTGTCCACTGTAATGCTTATGCAGCCTGAATTTTTCAGATTTGGGCAACTGGGTAATTTGACCATTATTCACAAGTTCTTTATTTTGTTCACCAGTGTTTTGGCGGTTGCGATTCTTGTATTAAGAAATGTGAAACCACGCGGAAAAATTCGCACGGGCTTATTCAAAAAATTAAAATTATTGGGTCGTATAATTGCAGGTCTTTCTTTGGTTTTGTTTGTTGTAACTGAATCTGTTCCAGTTTTCTTGGGATTTATGGCTGTATTGACGGTTCTGTTTGCAATGTCTGTTTGGCATTCTGAATCTTTGCCTGAAAAATTGTCCAGCAAGTTGTGGGCGGTAATGATATGTTCGTTTGGAATTATGTCTGCTTTGCCTGTAATTACTGCTTTTGGAATTTTATATTGGACAAATATGCATTCTTCGGACCTGGTAAAGCAATCAAAGTTTTTGTTATAATTGGTTAGATTTCTTTAATTCCATTCGCAATTCTTATGAGTTATTATTTTGACCGACCTTATAAAATAAAAAGAGCGAGTTAAAATGATACATCCAACAGCTGTAATTCATGAAGGCGCTGTAATTGGCGAAGATTGTAAAATAGGACCTTTTTGCATAGTTGGTCCAGAAGTAACCTTGGGCGACCGTGTAGAGCTGATGTCGCACGTAGTTATCGGTGGAAAAACATCCATTGGCGATGATTCAATTGTTTACCCTTTTGCTGTTCTTGGCGTTATGAGCCAGGATTTAAAGTGGCAAGACGAAGCAGCAATGACCGGATTAAAAATAGGTAAACGTTGCCGCATTCGCGAATATGTAACAATTCATTCTGGAACGCCAGCATCCACAGGAACTGAAATTGGTAATGATTGTCAGATTATGGTTAATGCACACGTCGGACATGACTGCAAAGTTGGTAACGGTGTTGTTATGTCTAACTTGGTTCAAGTTGCTGGGCATGTAGAAGTAGAAGATAATGTTATATTATCCGGTGGTTCTTTGGTTATGCAGTTTGTTCGTATTGGTCGCAATGCTTTCATTGGCGGAATGAGTGGTGTTGGTAATGATGTCTTGCCATATGCAATATATGACGGAACTCCACGTGCTGTGTACAGAACTATTAACCGTGTTGGATTAATGCGTCATGGATTTACAAATGAAGATATGCACGCTATTCATTCTGTATATTCAGCTGTGTTCAAGGATAATGAAGGTACTGTATCAGACAGATTGACTAAGGTTCGTAAAGAAGTTAAAAATAATAAATATGCAATGGACGCAATTGATTTTATAGAAAATCGTTCAAAGCGTGGTATTGGTACTTCTAAGAATGCTGAATAAAAAAAATCTTAAAATATTCATAATTGCTGGCGAAGTTTCAGGCGACGTCCTGGGTGCAAAAATTATGCGCGAAATGCCAAACGCTGAGTTTTTTGGTGTTGGTGGCGAAAATATGCAGTCTGCGGGACTTAAAACAATATTCCCTATTTCTGATTTGGCGGTGATGGGATTTTTTGAAGTTTTGGCACATGCAAAAACTTTGACAACAAGAATTGATGAAACTGCAAACGCAATTATAAAATCAAAACCGGATGTTGTTCTGACTGTTGATGCACCAGGTTTTGCAAAACGCGTGATTAAAAAAGTCAGAACAAAAAATCCAAAATCAAAAATAAAATTTTACCATGTTGTTGCCCCCCAGGTTTGGGCATGGGGTGCTAAGCGTGCTAAAAAATTTGCAAAAATATTTGATCGTCTTTATTGCTTTTTTGATTTCGAAGTTCCATTTTTTACGCGGTACGGATTGCCAACAATTGCTGTGGGTCACCCTATTGCGGATGGATTAATTCAAATAACAAAGAAAAAAGAAAAAATAACAAAGAAAGATAAAAATATTGCATTAATACCTGGCAGTCGTATGAGCGAGGTTAAAAAATTATTACCGGTATTTCATTCAGTTGTGAATCAATTGACGGCAAAAAAGAAATTTACAAGATACTGGGACGGAATAAGATTTGTTGAAAATCCAATTCAATTTAAAATTGGAACAGATTCAAAAGAATACGAGAATAATGGATTTAAATTTGTAATTCCTGTAACAGAAACAACAGATAAATTTATCAGAAACGAAATAAAAAATTGGGCAATTAAACCACAGTTAATTTCATTCCAAAATCGATATAAAACTTTTGAAAAAACTGATATTGCGATTGCTGCCAGTGGCACGGTTTCGGCCGAGTTGGCAATTATGCATATTCCAACGATTGTTGTTTATAAAATGAATCCACTGACAACTTTTATGGCACGTATGGCGTTGAAAATTAAATGGGTTTCATTGGTTAATATTTTGTTGAATAAAACCGTGTACCCAGAATTGTTGGGAAACAAAAATGCAACACCGGAAAAAATAATTTCTGAAATAAATAAATTATCAAACCCTGAAATTCGTAACAAAATGATTTCTGATTTAAAATCTGCAGACAAGATGTGGCGCAAATCAAAAATGAAAACCGCCAGTCGTTTAATTGTCAAAGATATAATTAAAAATTTCAAATAATTAAAAATCCGCCAAATGGCGGATTTAATTTTTACAATATTCCTTTTGGAATTTTTCCAACATTGGTTTTATAGACATCGTCGCCATTGTTCCAATAGCATGCACCGCCAGCGGTAACTGAAATAAATGGACAAACTTGATTTGAAGAAGATATCCTTCCTTGTGTGCACCAATAATCAGTTGCTATAGAATCAGTAGATATTGCAAGAGAATAACTGGTGGACGAAGAATAACAACTGTCGTCATTAGCCTCAGTTGTAGTTGGTAATTCTGCCACACATTTAACACTTTTACCCCATTTGCTGCGGCGTGCACCATTTTCCCAACATAAACAAGCGCCCCAAGATTCTGTATCTACACCCAACCCATAATCACGTGGGCACATATCTTCACCTTCTCCAACACCATACAAAGTGGCCAATGTATAATATTCTCCGTTGGATTTATTAAATGATGCTAAACATATATTTTCGGGATTATCATACATATCTGTTCGCAAAAACTGCAATTCTACAAACCTACCCTGCAAGTTCGTGCACTGTGTAGAAAGAGTATCGATAATCTGATAATAAATTTCTGTTGCAACACCAGATGGACGTAAAGATCTTAAAGATAATTTGTTGCCGGTCAAAATACCATATTTTACATCACCGCTAGAGCTGTATTCAAGGCTATCATCAACTGGTATTGCATCAAAGCCACCAAAGGCTTGGATCATCATTTCTTTTGATGAACAAGAAGAAACTTCGGCCAATTGTTTTGCACATTCAGATTTGTAACTTGTACAATCTTTGCCATCACACAGGGTAAACCAATCTGGCGCACTACCCACAGTAAATAATCCGCTGGTTGGATCATAAAAGTTTTCGTAATTTGTGCCACCAAATTTATCAAAGCACTGTTTTACAACCGCGCGGCAAGCAGTCAGAGTATCTGTATTTTCCATTGATTCTACATATTGTTTTACAATATTTCCATCGAACATATTATCACATGATTCAACATATTCCTTGCACACAGCAGAATTCAATGTAATTTTATCTGGTTGAAGTAATACAGTTGAATCACCGGATAGTTCAGCCATCGCTGCCGTCAAAGCTGTACTGCCATTTGTGTAACAAGACGAAACAAAGTCAAAACATCCCTGTTTGATTTCTGAAACCTTAGCTTTTTGAGCATAATATATATCCAGCATTGCTTTATCCAGATAATCAGACCAAACTGTATCTGCGTCTTCGGTACATTTATCCAAAGATGGTTGAGCAAACTTTTTTGCCTTGTTTTCAAAATTTTGTACAAATATACGATTGCTTGGATTCTTGGCAAGTTTTTGTTCAGAAGCATTTGTAGTTTCATCAAACTTTAACAGGTTTGATAATTCGTAAAATTTAACAACACCTGCAATTGGTGCCCCAGTTGAGATATCTATAAATTCGCCATTGTCCAAACATTTGTGATAATTTGCCCCACATACTTCTTCGCTTTTAATTGCTGATTCTACATTAGTAAGACATGCAGTCAGATCATCAGAATTGTGTTTTTGTCTGTTTTCAACACGCGCCAAATCTAGCATAGCACTACCTTCGCGAACAGCGGCGGTCATTTTCTTTTTATTTTCATCAATAGAAGTTTGAACAGTATTGCAATCTTGTTCAACTGACATCAAATAAGCAGTTACCGCACGTTGCAAAGAAGCATCATTACAATCAGCTTTTACGGCATTTCGGCATTGCCCATAAATTGCATTATAAAGATTTTTTCCGTTGTAGGTTGCAATTGCCTGCCCTGCGTCCATTGTTCCAAAAGAATTTGTGGTGTCAAAAGACAAGTTAATGCTGTTCAAATCCGAAAATTTTCCACCAACAGTTGTGTCTTCGCCACTGATAGAATTCATAATTGCCTGTAACAAAGCCTTGGATGAAGAAGAATCCGAGGTCAAAGCATTTTCACCTTCACTGGATGTTTTCATTGCAGTTGCTTGCTCTGATGTCATTTCGACTGAGTCCAAATTTTCTGTGAATGCGGTTAGTTTATCATTTGCGTTTTGCATAACAGTCTTAACATTCGTCAAATCATAAACACGATCACTGCAAGAGCACCTTCTGTAATCATCATTCTTTTTGGCGCAGAATTGATCCATACATGTAAAGTAAGCAGTTTTGCATTGTTCATAAGCAGCCCCAGTTCTGGTTTCAGAAATTGCTGTGTCAGTGGCAGCCCTGGCAGCGACAGTATTTCTTTGGCTGATATTATTGCGCAAAGTGGCAGCCCTGGCTGATACTTTTGGGGAATTTGATTCTGTGACTGAACGTGTTGATAATGTGTCACGCGAATTTATTTCTTTGGTGGTGGAATTAACAGTGGCACTGCGAGATATTCTGTCAGTGTTTGCACTGCGTTGAACAGAGTTTTTTTGGATAAAATTGTTTTGTCGTGTTACTGAATTATTATCACGCACAGCAGCCCCAGCAAAGCCGTTAGCGATTAAAACAAAAAAGACAAAAAACGAAATCTTTCTCAACTGTCCTTTCCTATGGACAAATCTTAGCAAAAATCAGAATTTTAGAGCAAGAGAAATTATAGTAAAAAGCTATATCAAAATATTCAAAAGTTCATCAAACTTTGTGAATCCAAATTCAGCGTTCAGATGTCCGCCATTTTTTATAATTGTAATAGGTTGTTTCAGTTTTTCTGCCAGCCTTTGTGCAGCTTTTAACGGAATATAAGGATCATTATCTCCATAAAGAATAGTAATTTTTCCAGCATTTGATTTTATTCTTTCCCAGTCAAAATTATTTTCTATAAATGTTTCATTTAAATCGTCAAAATACTTATTTCCTAATTTATTAATAAAACCGCTGACAAAAACAGATTCTTTTACTGGTTTATTAAGTTTTTCTAATATATTAAGTATAAAAGCAGCCCCACAGCTGTGCCCTATAAGTATTGTGTTTTCGTCTAAACTTGGTACTTGATTGTAAAAAGCAACAAGCCAATTTTGCAAAGATTGATTTTCTGGTGTTGGGAGTTTTGGAACGTAAACAATATTTCCATGGCGTTCAAGTTTTTCTTTTAACCAAGGAAACCAATTACCTTCTGGCGATCCCCCTGTACCATGCAAGATAATTATTTTTTTATTCATATTTTTGAAAATCTGGTGGTCTTGGTGGGACTTGAACCCACACGGTTGCAATAACCAAAGGATTTTAAGTCCTCAGCGTCTACCATTCCGCCACAAGACCAGAACCACCCTATTATAAAACATTTAACCCTGCGTTACAAGGTCATAAAATTGGTGGAGCTGATGAGATTCGAACTCACGACCTCTGCATTGCGAACGCAGCGCTCTACCAACTGAGCTACAACCCCAAGGTTTAAACTTGGTGGGCATAAGAAGACTCGAACTTCCAAGGATTGCTCCACTAGTACCTGAAACTAGCGCGTCTACCAATTCCGCCATATGCCCGAACTAAGCGAGCTGAATAATAACCCAAGTTCTGGGCATTTGCAACAAGAAAAAACCGGCATTGCCGGTTTTTTATCTTAATCCTTTGTCGCTGCAACATGCTGCTGCCCCGGCACGCCAATCCGAATATCCTGAAGATGGATTGCGTAAATCTGTCCAAGCCTGCCAGCCATTACATTTTTTATTCATGCCTTCACCTGTGCACTTGGCATAGCGGCGAAGAGTGCAAGTTTGTGTTGAAACCTTGCCAGTGTCGGTTGTGCACTTTACAACTACATTCTGGTTTCTGGCATCATTTTGGCCCAGCTCTTTGGTAGATAAAATCTGATACGCATTCGCATCACAAATACCAAAAGCCATAAATCCTAATACAAAAAATAAAGAGAATTTTTTCATTTCAATCTCCTGTTGGTTTTGATTACACACGAATTATAAGTAATTTTTAAATTAAATACAATGGGAATAAATATTATTTTTCTGATGTTGACCAAGGCTGGTCATTCATTATTAAATAATAAAGTTGAGCATCCGGAGTGTCTGGATTTCTGACAATTGGTCGAACAACATACAGATCAACCGAACAATCGTTGCTGTTTTTATCTTCTTGGATTTCTATTAAATCTTGGTGGAATTTATCGGCAAAATCCATTGCCTGCAAGTATGCGGCATCGTCGTCCGCAGGATTAACTGAATCCCCTGCCCACATCAACCACATTCCATAATTTACGATATTTTCTTGCCCTGCCAAATCATCAGCAGATAACAATCCCAAAGGTTTGAATTGGATATTGCTGGTGAAATCACCTGTGCTGGTTTCTGTCCAGTCGTACATATCACCTGCAAATTTTAATGTACCATAGAGTATACCACTGGCTTGTTGCATACGACCCAATCTGCCTATGTTTTTTAATGTTGATCTGAAAAGAAAATCACGAGTGCGCCCAGCGAAGGAACTAGCTTTTCCAATTTTTTCGGCTGTACGAATTGTTTTTCCACCCGTATTTGCAGCACGTAAAGATTTCCACAATCTTGCAACAACATTTCCGCGTTGAGGAATTCTCCAGGCTTTTAATTCACGTCTGAATTTCATAACATCTTCGAATGATTTGCTGGCGTCTTTGTATTTTTCAACATCTTCAATTTTTTCCAATTCTTTTATGTCTTTGCCAAGATTTTCAATTTCATCTGATTTAGCAGCATAGCCAGCGGCATCTTTTGCTTTATCAATTTTTTCCAGCTCTTCGGCAACCTTACTAGATTTCTGGGTTAATTTTATATATTCCTGGACTTTTTCTGCTTTTTCTAAATCTTTCATTATTACAATAGTGTTTTTTGCAGCCTTGGAAGCGCGCACAGCCTTGGTTGTTCCCAATACAACAGTGCCAGTACCGACAGTTGCCAAAGTTATTGCTACATCCAAAGAGACTTCTGCCCAGGTTACCCAGTGCAAATTAATATCTCCTGCAACATAATAATCGTTGGAATCATCTTTTAAATTTACAGTTTTATGTCCTGCTATATTTATAATATCGCTTTTGTTGGCCAATGCGCTGCGGCTGGTACAACTATCATTTGATGGATAAATTTTATCAATATTTTGTTCTATGTATTTTAACGAAATTGTGTTGTTTTTATTTTCTCCAACAAAGTTATCCAAGGCACCATGTTGAACAACTAAAACTCCATACCATGCGGGTTCAGTGTTTGTCCAAACGGCCGGATCATCAGTTGCACCAATTTTTGGACTTGGGTTGGTTTCTGGTAAAGACATTTTGTTTTTTAATAACAACCGTTGTTTTAAAATTTTTGGTTGTGTTTCATAATTTATTGTAATCTGACGACCAAGTGGCAGATTGGTAACAACAGTTGGAAGTTTAATAGTTTCATCATCCGCTGCGTTTGCAAATTCAGGACAATTTAATACCTGTTGAATAATTTTTGGATCTTGAAAATTTTTATAAATCCAACCGCGAATTACATATTCTGGATCAGAATCTTTTACTTCGCTGATATTTGCGGCCAGTACATCTGAAAATATTTTACCAGCACAGGATATTGGATTTTGTTGTATATCAATATTTGCATCAACCACATCATCCGCAAAAGCAGCGGTTAAAGACAAAGCAAAAACAAAGGCAGTTATAAACTTCCTCAAATTCTCTCTCGTTTAATGTGACTAATTATATCAGAAATATTGATAGAAATTAAAATAATATTTATTTTTAACTTGGATTATTGCCATCAACACGTAGTTTACCAGAATCTGTCAAAATAAGATAATATACTTGTTGGTTTTCACCAACAGCTGGTCGAATTACATAAATATCCAAATCACATAATCCATTAATATTCACTTCGTCTATATCACTTTTGAAAGCTTCTGCAAAAGCTTCGGCTTCATTTCGTACATCATCATCGTCATCAGGGCTAGGAATATCAAATTTTATATATGAACCATGAGATAGTTCATTTTCTCGTCCTTCAAGATCATCGGCAGATAATAATCCATAAGCATTAAATTTAACACCGTCAGCAAGTTCCTGTTCGGCTTCTGAATAATTACCAACTGTTTTTAAAAGATCTTTACCGAAACTTGCCGCACCAACTCCTACAGCCGTAGTCGCCGCAGCTATAGTTAGTTTTTTCTTCCAAGACATTGCTTTAACAGATGTCAGAATACCTTTAGGTCTTATTGCATATTGGGCACCGCGAGCCAATCTCCAAATCTTATCGGAAAAAGTAAGGGGTCTAGAAACACTAACAACACGACCAAGTTCACCAATTATTTGTGCAGAATTTCCACCAGCCTTCATATATTCTGGTAATCCGGTTGTTGCTTTTATTATAATTTTACCTTCAGCACGCGCAATTTTTGCAGCTTTAGTAGCCTTTGCCAATTCAGCAGCTTTTGCAACTTTTTCCGCACCGCTAGCTGCATCATAAGCCAATTTTGCGGCCTCTTCCGCTTTAACAGCAGTTTCTATTGCTTTTGCTGCACCAGGTGCAGCAGCAACGGCACTAGCACCACCTTGGACACCTGCGCTTACACCAAAAGTAAGAACCGCAAGTGCAACTTCACCAACCAAAGTTGCAGTTCCCCAATAAACATCTTTGCCATTATAAATGTAATAATCATTGCCACTCCAGAAGCTATCATTTTCATCCCTGGTTATGTGTGCTGCACGATTAATGACATCATTGTCATTTGCCATATGATTTCCACTGGTACATCCCGAAGTCATTCCCATAAAAACACCATTATTGGATTCTGGAAAAAATATATCTGAATTATTTTTCATATAAACACTGGAAATTAAAGGTGTTTCTGCACTTGCAAATTTATCTAAAGAACCCTTCTTTACAACCAGTATACCATACCATGGAAATGTGTATTTTATACCGCCTGGAACTTCTTCGTTAGTTGAAGAAAATTCTAAGCTAATCTCAATAGTTCTTCCATACATACTAATGCTGAGGTCAGCAGATTTATACTCTAATAATTCGTCTTTAGCAGCAATACAATCTGGATCTTTTAGTAATGTATTATTAAATACTGGTTGCAGTATTTTAGCAATATCATCGCCAACTGTGCTGGAGTTAATATTCAGCTTAGAAGAATTTAATGCCACAGAAAAAGCTGTCTCAATTTTATTTTTGCAATTATCAAAACCAGTCGATGCAAAGGCATTCGCAGAAAAGATTATAAAAAACGCTACTATAATTTTTTTCATTTCTAGTTTTTATTTTTTTACAAAACCTTTCAATTTAACTTTTATAGATCCAGTATTATTATTTGTATAAGTACTATTTTTATTTTCATTACACTCGGGCTCTTGTTGATATTTTTTACAATAAGCATCCCTGGTCATTTTAAGTTTATCAACTTCTTTTTGTTTGGTTAATTCTTCGGATTCGCGTTGTAATGCGGATTTTGTACTTTCTATACTCAAAGTTTGATATGCACAATTCTTGGTACATACCCATTGTCTTTTACCATCAGAATCTTCGACCCATTCATACTTTGCCTTCCACTGTTCATAACCCTCGGTTGAATTTGCAATCTTTTGTTCAAATGTCATATCCGCAGCAGTTTTTGGCATATCTGTTGCAACCAAAGTTGTATCTTCTGCATTTTTTGCCTGCAAAGCACCTAATTCTTGGGAACGATCAACAATACCTTGAAACCATTTTTCACCATTCCATTCGGGATACTTCATCGCATAAGGATTTTTTATTTTAAAATCTTCTTGTTCAGAATTGCTTCCTGGAAAAACAGCATTTGGGAAAGTCACTGGTTTTACGACGACGCCCTGATTTAAAACATAAGAATTAAATGCTGAATCAATATAACCGCCACAAGCACTAACATAATTGTGTTCTGGCATTTGGGATAATTGAACCATAATTGTTGGTTTTATATCATTTAATTTTACACCAACACAATTGTTTTGCATACTGCACCCAGATGCAACAAGTCCAGATACAAGTGATTGACATTCTTCGGTGCTTACCGCCGCCCCTTGGACATAAACAGGTGTCGGCATAGTTTGATTGTATGCGCCGTTATGATTCCAATTTGGATTTGATGAATAGTTGCTGACGTTCTGAATTTCGCCATATTTTGATAAAGGCTGAACATTATTCCCAGCCGGAAAATCAACTGCAAATGCAGATGAAAATGGAGCAAAGCCCGCCAAAAGATAAATTGAAACTTTTTTCATATTCTCTCTTTGACAGATTATACCAAAAACCAAAGGCTAATCAAAGACAAAATTCCACCCATGAAAAAGAATGGTGCAAATGGGATATATTTTTCTTTTTTGCGCATCCCCCAAATTCCACCAAAAATACAAGAAATTATAATTGCCATTGCTAAACCTGTCAACCCCAGCCAAATTCCCCCAGCCGCCAGCAATTTTACATCACCCATACCGATTGGCGAAAATTCGCCCTTTTTCTTTTTCACTTTTTCAAAGATAAATCCTACAACTGATCCCATTGCATACCCAAAAGCAGCACCAATAACCGAGTCACTAGTTGAAGAAACCCAAGGGAAAAAAGTTACAACCAACAATCCCAAAATCATAAATGGGAAAAGATAGGCATCTGGGATAATTCTGCGTCGAAAATCAGATACTGACATCTGAAATGCGCACCACGCTGCTGCCAGTAATAAAATTGCAAAAATCAAGTAATAAAACATGTTTTTCCCCTTGCCCTTCGATTCGTAACTATGCTAGAATTATACCATTAATAATCAAATGAAGGAACTTATAAATGAGCAAAGGCTGGGATACTACAACGCTTAAAAAATTAAAAGCATTAACTGGTAAAGGTCTGTCAACCGCAGAAATTGGCAAAAGATTGGGTATGTCCAAGAATGCTATTGTTGGTAAATTAAACAGATTGGGTTGGAATTCCAAGGCCGGTGGCGTCAGTGCAAAAACTGTGGAAAAAGCAGTTGCAAAAAAGCCGAAAACACCGGTTGCAGCGAAAAAATCTTCTGTAAAGTCTGTGGCAAAACCTGGGGCAAAGCAAGTTTCTGAGAAAAAGCCGGCAAAAAAAGCAGAAAACGAGAAAACAGCCGCAAAACCAGTCGCTGAAAAAGTTTCCAAATTGGATAAATCATCACCAAAGAATCTGGCAATGCACCAGCGGATTGTTCAGCATTCACTGGGAATGGCAAATTTACGCCAAGATCAGTGCCGTTGGCCTATTGGTGATCCAGATTCAGAAAGCTTTCATTTTTGTGGCGAACAAGTGTTCGTAGGAAAACCTTATTGTTATGAACATTGTAAATGCGCATATCAGTTCACTCCATCAAAGAAAAAGTAAGAAATGAAAAAAGAGAGAGAAAACATTTCAGTTAAAACAAAGCCTTTGACCAAAACCCCGCCAAAGACTTCGGCAGATACACAAACAAAACTGTCGCCCAAGGATTTTAGTATTTCTGGGAACGACTTTACGGCTTATTATGACGGTGCAGAAAAGCTGGTATTTGTTTTAGATAAGACTTTTGATGACAGAAAGCCAAATGTATTGTTGATTATAAATCCGATTGGGGATCGCAAATGGGATGATATATTGGCAAATGACTTTGGTGTGGATTTAGAAACAATCCGTCCAAAGGTTGATAATAAATATCAAAAGCTGGATATTGAATACAGTGGTCTGGCGGTTTATGACAAACTTATAAACGATTACAAAAAATCTGCAGATTTAACATTTGCGCTGGAAGATTTATCAGATTTCAGAAATTCTTCGATAAAACGTGCTGCTGCTGACAGATTGGCTGCATCCACAGAAATAATCAAAAAAACACGTGAAACAATTTCAAAAACTGGTGAAACTATGCGAGAGCTGCAATCCAGATTGAAAAAGTTGCGTGATAAATTATCAAAGCAAAAAAAACAAGTTGGTAAAGAGCCAACCAAACAATCTGCAGCCAAGATATTAAAAACTGAATCTCAGATTGATGCGACTAATGCAAAACTGAAACGTGCGATGAAACGTTTGAAGAATGCTCAAAGACGTATGGCTGTGGCCGAAGAAGATGCAGAAATTGCGCGTCGTATACTGGATAAAAAAGACGAAACAAGAAAAGAAATTAAGAAAGAAGAACCAAAGGCACAAGAAATGTCAGAAGAAGTAAAACCGTTGTTTGATCAAGACCCAAAGATTATGGACCAAGGAATAGCTTTTAAGCCTATTGATTTCAGTTTTACTCAAAAACCTTTGGAACAACCTGCTCTTGCACCAGTTATACATACAGAACCAATTGTTGTAAAACCAGTTGTTGCAGAGATACCATCGGCACCTTTGTCTTTTGTTCCGCCGACCATCGGGCAAACTTTGTCCCCAGAACCTGTTATTATTCCAGAACAACCAAAACAAGTTCCTGTATTGGAAACTATTACACCAATTCCGACACCACAACCTGTTGTCAGACCTATATCGCCTATTTCTGGTCCAGAACAAATAATGATTGAACATCATAAGCGTCCAAATGCTTTGTATTATGTTTTATTGGTCGTATTAATTGTTTTATCAGTTTTTACACTTTGGATGTATCAAAAAAGAACAGTTGATACAGTTCCGGATTTGGCAAAACAATCTGTCCAAGAATCAATTTCAGAACAACCAAAAGCTGTTGAAGAAGCACCAGTTGTTGTCCAAGAGGCAAATGTCGAAAGTCCATTTATCCAGGCTGAAAAAGCAGCCCCAGCAGAAGTTGCAGAACCTGCTCCGGTTGAAGTTGAACAACCTGTTGTTACAGAACCACAACCTGCACCAGCAGTGATAAACGAAACAGCAGAAGCATCAGCCCCAGAAGTTGTCATAGAACCACAACAGGCACCTGAACTGCCAATTCAATCAGATGATTCTGGAAATACAATGCCACCTGCACTACCGGCAGAAGAACCTCAGCAAATGATGCAACCAGCCTCAGCACCAGAAATGGGTCCAAGAAAACCAACTTATGATGTTTCTGGCGAAAGAAGATTTGTTGCTGATGAAAATTATCAGGCACCATCACCAGACAGTAATTATTCAGAATAAAAAAATGCCGCAAAAATTGCGGCATTTTTAATTCTAAGATTTTATTGATTTTCTATTATTACTATTGCAGCTGAATAATCATTTTGATCTGTTATAGAAAGATGAACACGTGCAGTACAACCTGCCAGTTCTTTTAATGCAGCCTTGGCACCGCCGATGATAAGAAGTTCTGGTTTGCCAGAGTCTGTGTGGATAACAGAAACATCTGAAAAGGCAATTTCTTCACCGAACCCTGTTCCCATAGCTTTCAAGCAAGCTTCGCGTGCGGCCCAAAAATTTGCCAAATGCTTTTCGACATTTGCGTTGTCGTTTTCAGCATACTCTAATTCTTTTTTTGTAAATATTCTCTGTTTTTTGAATGCCGACCAATCCAGGAATCTTTGGCACTCGACCATATCTATACCAATTCCAACTATCACCAGACATCTCCCTTTGAGTTTTTTTATATGCCGAATACTAATCACAATGCACCGATTCGTGCAAGTGGAAAATATGCACTTGATTTTAATAAATTGTAATTGTATAAATTCACGGATGTCGGGGTATAGCTCAGCCTGGTAGAGTACTTGCATGGGGTGCAAGGGGTCGTGGGTTCGAATCCCGCTACCCCGACCATTTTTTATTTAATTTCATAGTGTTTTGAAAAAAGTCCCAATTTGTGATAGAATACAACTTGTATAAATTGGGGATTGTAGATGAAGAGTTTGTTTCCTAAGACTTTGTTTGGATTTTATAAACAATCCTTAAAAAGATATTGGCCTTATATTATATTCAGCGTTATTGCCATGGCTGCTGTTGATATTTTTAACAGTGTTATAAATCAGTTTACTGTTAAATGGTTTTTGGATGAGGTTGGTGTTTCTGGATTTGGTGTTGCAAACAATTTATTATCTGTTTTATTACCTATTGTTTTGTTGGTTGTATCTTTACATGCTTTTTTTCTGGTCTTGGAAATAATAGAATCTTGGATAAGCGGAAAATTAAGACCAATTATAAAAAAACATATGTCTGAAAAAGTTTATGAAAATATTTCACAACAATCAGTGGCTTTTTTTAAAGATAATTCTTCTGGATTTTTAGTTGAACAGGCAAATTATGTTCTGAACAATTACGCAAAAATAACTATGGAATATCCAAAAATATTTATAACGTTAATTGCATCTGTTATTATAAATATTTCTATGTTATCTCATGTTCATTGGGCTGTTCTTACATTGTTTATAGTTGTTGCAGGATTTCGTTTGATTTGGTGCAGTTTTCATTTAAAAGACATGACAGATGCCGAGGTTTATGCTACTAAGCAAGGTTCAATTTTGGTGGGAAAATTTGTTGATTCTGTTTCTAATTTTTTAAATATAAAATTATTTTCACACAAATTTGACGAAACAAAATATTTGAATATATTCAGAGATAAACACGCCGCAGCAAGACAAAAATCAAACTATTATGTCAGAAAATTCTGGGCTGTACCGTTTTTATTTGAAAAGTTTTGTATTGCTTGTTTGCTTTTCATAATTACTTGGCTTTATGGTCTTGGTCAGATTGGTTTACCGGATATTGCATTTACAATAACTGCATTTTTTATGATGATGAACTTGGTTCGTGAATTTACTTGGTCTTTGCCGGATATTACAGAAAATTGGGCGTCGGCACGCCAAGGCTATGCAAGTATATCAAAGTCAGTAAATATCACAGATAAAAAGAATGCAACTGAATTGAAACCCAAAAGTACACAGATAGATTTTAATAATGTATCATTCAAGTACAAGGATGAATGGGTTGTTCATAATTTGAATCTACACATAAAATCTAGCGAAAAAGTTGGAATTGTTGGACTTTCTGGTGCTGGAAAATCTACATTGTTGTATTTATTAATGCGTCTGTATGATGTTAATTCTGGAACAATCAAAATTGATGGAAAAAATGTTTCTGATGTTCGGCAAGAATCTTTGCGAAACAATATTTCATTTGTTCCCCAAGAATCAGTTTTGTTTAACCGCACTTTTGGGGAAAATATCAGCTATGGTAAAAAAAGTGTAAAAAAGGAAGATATTATTTCTGCGGCGAAACAAGCACGCGCACATGATTTTATAATGCGTACAGAACATGGTTATGAAACATATGTTGGTGATCGCGGAATAACTTTATCCGGTGGTCAGCGTCAACGTATTGCGATTGCACATGCAATATTAAAAAATGCCCCTATTCTGGTTTTAGACGAAGCAACCAGTGCATTGGATTCTGAAACAGAAACGGCAATACAAAAATCATTTGCAAATCTGATGCGCGATAGAACAACCTTGGCAGTTGCACATAGATTAAGTACACTGAGACAAATGGACAGAATTATTGTAATGGACAAGGGTAAAATCGTTGAAAGTGGTAAACATTCACAGCTGATAAAAAAGAAAAATGGAATTTACGCAAAAATGTGGAAGCTGCAATCCGAAGGTTTTATAAAATAATCATAAAATATTATAAGGTTTAAAATGTTTGATACAGAAAAGTTAAAAAGTTTCTCTTGGGTTAATGTTGGTAATCCTGATCATGAAGATTTTGAAAAACTTCAAAGAGAATATAAAATTGATGAAGACACAATATCCGATATTTTGGATCCTGATGAACAACCCCGTGTCGAGCATGAAGATGATTATAAGGTTATAATTGTTCGATTTCCTATTGTTAATCGCGAAACAGATACAATGTGGCATACCGAGCCGTTATCTATTATTTATACAGATAAACGTGTTATAACTGTTTGTCGTAAAAGATGTGATATTTTGGATAAAATAAAAAAGTCAGAAAAAACATCGCGGGAAATTTTTATTATAAATATATTGTATTATATTGCTGAGTCTTATTTGAAATTCCTGAAACAACTGAATAAAAAGGTTTTCGATTCAAAGAAAGTGTTGCAAGAAAAAATTCGCAAAAAAGAGCTGATGGCTTTGCTGGAAGTTGAAAACAGTTATACTTTGTATATGGCTGGTTTAAAAGGTAATTTAGCCGTTTTGGAAAAGCTTGAAAAAATGCGTGGCTTTATCAAAGAAGAAGATAATAAAGAATTATCCGAAGATGTTCGTATTGAACTGCACCAGGCAATAGAAGTTGTTACCAGTTACACAAAAATGCTAGCATCCATCAAAGAAACATTCGAAAGTGTGATTAACATGGATTCAAATACCTACATTAATCGTTTGACTATGTGGAATATTATTTTAATCGCACCAACAATTGTTGTTGGATATTATGGAATGAATGTAAAACTGCCATTTGCTGAAAGTGTACAAGCAGCATGGATAATATTCATATTTATTGTTATGCTGTTGGGTGGATATGGTTTATATTCTTTTGTAAAAAGAAAAAGATCTTAATTTAATATTCTATAGACTTGTTTAATAACGTTTTCTTTATCTGGTGTTGCATCAATATAAAAAAACTTTATTTTTTCATTTTCGTGCAACCAATTTATAGCAGGTATGGTAATTTCTTGAAAATTATCCAAACGTTTTAATATTACAGAATCATTGTTATCATCAGATCTTGTTGACCCATTATTCAGGCGATTTTTTATTCTTTGTTTCATAATTTCTTCTGGAATATCCAAATAGATTATTTTTATAGAAAAGTCATCGGAATAGTTTTCAATCAGCCATTTTGCTTGTGGTAATGTTCTGGGAAATCCATCAAGAAGTATATCTTGGGTTTTATAAATTTTGGATTCAATTAACTTGAATAATTCAGTGTCTGGAACCAATGTACCAGTTGATATTATTTTTGATATCTCGGAATCTGCAGGCAAAGATCTGAACAAAGCGCCAGTTTCAATTTTATTAACTTTGATATAATCACAAATCTTTTCCGCGACTGTGCCCTTACCGCTACCTGGGCCACCCATAAGAACAATTATTTCTTTCATGTCAGATTTTTTTGATTGGTTAATATAAATAAAGGGGCAAAATGCCCCTTTGTTTATTTTTTGCTGTTTTCGATTGCAGCACCCAAGATGTCGCCCAGGACTGAGCCACTATCTGCTTGGTTTGCATAATCTTTAACGGCTTGTTTTTCCATTGCAACTTGCAGTGCACGGACAGACAATTTAACCGTGTTGTTTTCAACAGATACAACAGATGCTTCGATTGCATCGCCAACTTTATATTTGTTTGTATCTTGTTCATTCTTTTCACGGGACAAATCTGTACGACGGATAACACCCTTTGCATTGCCTGGCAAATCCAAGATCAGTTCTTCATCTGTAACTTCGGAAACTGTTCCACGTACAACAGCGCCTTTTTTAATAGATACTGTTTTATTGTCGCTGCCTTCGGTCATTTGTTTAATGCCCAAAGTAATACGTTCTTTTTCTGGATTGATGTCCAAGATTTTTGCTGTAACTTCTTGACCCTTGGTGAACTTCTTCAGTTCTTCCTCGTCTAATTTATCCCAAGACAAATCAGATATGTGAACCATTCCGTCCAATTCAGGTGTCAATGCAACGAACAAACCGAATTCAGTTGTGTTCTTGATTGGTCCGGTTACAACATCGCCAACTTTGTGTGTTTCTGCGAAGTGTTTCCAAGGATTGGATTGCAATTGCTTGTATCCCAAAGAAATACGACGTTTGTCTTGGTCAATACCCAAAACAATAACAGTTATTTCTTGGCCGTTTTGCAAAACTTTGCTTGGATGTACGTTTTTGTTTGTCCAAGACAATTCGGACATATGAACCAGTCCTTCAATATTGTTGCCCAAATCAACGAATGCACCATAATCTGTTAAAGAAGAAACTTTGCCAGTTAATGTATCGCCAACATTGAAAGCACGAGATGCTTTATCCCAAGGATCTTCTTCCAATTGTTTTGCACCCAATGAAATACGATGAGATTCAGGATCAAACTGGATAACTTTGACTTTGATTTTTTGGCCAACATGAACCAATTCACGAGGATGATTTACACGTTTCCAAGAAAGATCTGTAACGTGCAACAAACCGTCAATTCCACCCAGATCAACAAATACACCGTAATCTGTGATGTTCTTTACTGTTCCTTCGATAATTGCACCCAGGCCAATATTTTTCATGGCTTCTTTTTGTGCGGCAGCAATAGAATCAGATTGAATTGCGCGACGTGACACGATTGCGTTTGTGCGCAAAGCGTCCATTTTCAAAACGCGGAATTTGTCTTTCAGACCGATTAATGATTTTGCATCACGTATAGGTTTGTTATCAACTTGTGATGATGGCATAAATGCAAACACGCCATTGATGTCAACAGTGAATCCACCACGAACAACATCAATAATTGTACCTTCTGGATCAACACCTTCGGCAACTGCTTTTTCCAAATCTTTCCATGCTTTTTCAGCACGAGCCTTGGAATAAGAAAGAACAGCAGTACCTTCGCGAGATTCATAGCGTTCAACAAACACGTCGATAATATCGCCAACTTTTGGAACAGAAGCACCAAATTCACGCAATGAAACGCGACCTTCGGATTTCAGACCAACATCAACCAGCGCGAAATCGCCGCGAATGTCTTTGACTGTTCCCTTGGTTGCATAGCCCTGCAAAGTTTCTTGGTTGCCATAATTTTGATTAAACATCTGGATAAAATCTTCGCCAGATATCGGATTAAATAATTCTTTGGATAAATCTTTCATAGAAATTTTTCATACAAAGTTTGCCAACGTATGATACGCGGTCTTGTGGGGTTATTCTGATTGCCAGTGCGCCCACCCGCAAAAGCCCACGGATTATAAGGCAAAAAAATCAATAATGCAAGAAAAATCCGCCAATTTGGCGGATTTTATTATTTTGGTTCTGCTTGTTTGAACAATTCTTCGGGTTTAACCGTTTTATCTTTGGTTTTAACCTGTGAAATCATAGCATCCAATGCTTTGCGTTCGAACAACATTCCGCGCAACATAGACAAAGCATTTTGATTCTTGTTATAGAATTCGAATACTTGTTGTGGATCTGGATAACGAGATGCCTCTTCCCAGATTGCCTTTTGCAAGTCTTCACGAGTAACTTCAACTTTGTTTGCGGTTCCCCATTCTGCCAAAATCAGACCAAGTTTAACGCGACGTTCTGCGTCTTTGCGTTCTTTCTTTTCGTCAAATTTGGCATCTTTTGCATGTTCATGACCAGCATGAGAATCAAATTCAGATTTTGCCATATTGAATTCTTGGTCAACCAATGTTTCTGGTAAATCTAGTTTAACTTTGTCAGCCAATAATTCTAACAATTCATCACGCATTTCATGTTTCGAAGCTTCTTCATATTGTTCGTTCAGAATCTTGCGAATATGTTCAGTCAATGCTGCGACAGATTCTTGACCAACTGACTTTGCCAGTTCATCATTCATTTCTGCTAATTTGTGATGACGTAATTCATGAATTTCAACTTCAAATTTGGCATCTTTGCCAGCCAAGTTTTCAGCATGATATTCTTTTGGGAATTTTACATTAACATCAAATTTGTCGCCAACCTTGTGACCAATAATTTGGTCTTCGAAACCTGGAATAAAAGAACCAGATCCCAAAATCAAATTATGTTTTTTGGCTGCCCCGCCTTCGAATGCTTCTTTGCCCAAGAATCCAGTAAAATCAATAATAGCTACGTCGCCATTTACGGCTTTATACCCTGCTTCTTGTTTTTCTGCAACACTGCGGCTTTTTTGTAAATTTTCCAAAGATTTTTTAACTTCGGATTCAGGAACAGTTGCAACCTTTTTGGTCAAAGTATATTTTTCCAAATCAATGCCTGGCAATGTTGGCAAAATATCAAATTCCAAAGTGTATTCCAAATCCTGACCAATTTCCCATTTTGCAACATCAGCCTTTGGACTGCCAGCCAAACGCAATTTCTTTTCAGTAACAAAATTATTCAGATCTTTGTTCATCATTTTATCGATTGCTTCGCCAAATGCAGTTGCATTGTATTTTTGACGCAAAACGTTCAATGGAACATGTCCAGGGCGAAAGCCTGGCATTTTTGCATCTTTGCCATATTCCAACAAGATTTCATCAGCAGCCTTTTGAATATCAGCAGCAGATAAAAAACCATTGATAGAATAATGCAAATCTTTGTTTTTTTCTTTTTTAAACATAACAAACACCTTTGGTTTTTGTGCGGTTTGTATCCACCTTTGCAGATAAATACAAACCACAGGTGATTAACGTTTGCTGAACTGAGTCGAGCGACGTGCCTTGCGGCGACCATAGTGTTTACGTTCAACAACACGGCTGTCGCGTGTCAAGAATCCAGCAACCTTTAAAGCATTGTGTAATTCTGGTTCAGCAGTTTCCAAAGCTTTAGAAATACCGTGCTTTACAGCGCCGGCCTGACCAGACAATCCACCGCCACTTACAATTGCGCGAACGTCATAGCTGGTTTCGCGTTTTGTGACACCAAAAGGTTGGTTTAAAATCATTTGCAAAACTGCACGTTTAAAGTATTCAGCCATAGGCAGATTGTTAACAACGATGTTGCCCTTGCCTGGTACCAAGTAAACGCGAGCGATAGAATCTTTACGTTTTCCAGTTGCGTAAATAGCGTTTGCCAATTTTATTGTTTGGCTTGCTGAAACTTTTTTTGCGGCAGCAGGAGCCTTAGCAACAGCAGGTTTTTTAGCTGGGGCAGCTTTCTTAACTGTTTTAGCAGCAGTTGTTGCTTTTTTTGTTTCTGTCATTATTCGCCCCTTTTATTTTTACGATTCATACCAGCAAAATCAACAACTGTTGGTTTTTGTGCTTCGTGTTTGTGTTCTGCGCCTGCATAAACATGCAATTTTGTCAGACGTTTATCAGCCAAAGCAACTGCAGTGCGGCGGCCCATCATACGTTTAACAGCATTAAAAACCAATTTTTCAGGTTTTTCTGCGCGCATTTGACCCAGTGTGCGTTCTTTGATACTGCCGGTCCAATCCGAATGCCAAAAGAATTTTGTTTTGTCTGATTTTGTTCCTGACAAAGCAACTTTGTCAGCATTAATAATAATTACATGATCACCGCAATCCATATTTGGTGTCCATGTTGGTTTGTGTTTGCCACGCAGGATATTTGCAGCATAAGCAGCCAAACGTCCCAATGTGCAATTGGTCGCATCAATCAGAATCCATTTAGATTCCAATTCGCTAGCCTTTAACGATTTTGTCGTTGCCATTATGTTTTTCCTTTATTTAATTAAAGCCGAGTTATTATGCTTTGTAATGCCGGAAAAGTCAAGAAAAATCAATACGGTATTATAATACCCTACATTTCATTTGGAATTTTAAGACCCATCAAATCAATTGCCTGCGATAATGTCCCCAGTGCGATTTGTGTAATTTGCAATCTTTGCGCCCTGGTCTGTTCATCAACGCTTTCGTGTAAAATTGGGCAGTTGTGATAAAAAGTATTTATTAATTGACATAAATCATATGTATAATTTGCCAAAATGTCAGGTGCACGATTATCAAAAGCACTTTGTACTGTGCGTTCAAAATCCAGAATTCCAATCAAAAGATTTCTTTCATCAGATTCCAGCTTTTTATTTACAATTTCAGAATTCTGATGATTTGCTTTATTCAGAATGCTTTTTAATCTGACGGCTGTATATAAAATGTATGGGCCTGTTCTGCCTTCGAAGCTTGTTATCGTTGCTGGGTCAAAAGTATAATCTGACTTTACATCGTGCATCAAATCATTAAATTTCAAAGCAGCCAAAGCAATCGATTCAATGGTTTCGTTGTCCAAATTTTTACCAGCTTCTTTTACACGATTCTGCACAGCGTCATTTACCATTTCGATAACATCCAGCAATCCAGCAGCGGTACCATCGCGTGTTTTAAAAGGTTTGCCGTCTGGACCATTTATTGTTCCATATCCAAGGTGTTCCAAATTTTCTATTGGAAACATTTGTGTCAGCTCGGCAACACGAAATAATTGCTCAAAATGAAGGTGTTGGCGTATATCTGTTATATAAATAATTTTGTTTGGGTTATCGGTAATCTTACGATAATAAAGTGCCATAATATCTGTAGCATCGTAAGGAACAGCCCCGCGTGAATTATAGAACAACACAGGTGGCATTGGTGCAGTATCAGAGTCTTTTTTTACAACTATAATTTCCGCACCTTCACTTTTTTGTAACAGCTTTTTATCACGCAGTATTTTTTCTATTTGTTCCGTGTATTTTGCGGCATTTTTTTCACCAAGGTTATTATCAAATGGCATAATGTTAATTTTCTTAATTACATTTTCCATTGCTGACATAGATATTGGCATAAAAACATTATAAAGTGCATTATAACCGGCGTGACCCTTTTGAAGTTCGGCTGTAATTAATCTGGCTTGCTCCATAAATTCTTCATCATTTTTTGCAAGCTCGGCTGCAGCCGGATAATACGTATCCAATTCTTTTACAGACATTTTATATTTTGAAAAATCTGCTTTTGAGTCAAATTTATCCTGAAAAAACGGCCAATCTGGATGAATTCTTTTTATCCAAGCAATAACAAACCCCATTGACCTGCCCCAGTCGCCGATGTGGTTATAGGAAATTGTTTTATGTCCTAAAAATTTTGCAATTCTGTTTAGCGTATCGCCAACAATAGATGTACGAAGATGCCCGATGTGCAAAGACTTGGCCACATTGTAAGCACCATAGTCCATATCTATGATTTCTGGATTTGGATTTTTGGTTTTTGATTTTTTATTTGCAGACTGCCAAATAAAATCATTGTGCAATTTTATGTTTATAAACCCAGGACCAGCAACAGAAGCAGATTCAACAAATTTCAATTTTTCCAATTTTGGCAAAATTTCGCCAGCCAATTCACGTGGATTTTTACCTGCAGATTTTGCCATAATCATAGCAGCATTGGTTGAAAAATCACCAAAGTCACGATTTTTGGGGACTTCCAAGTTTGCTGTAAATCCCAACTTTTTATTTATTTCCTGGGAAACAAATTTATAAAGGTTCATATTTGAAAATCCTAAATTTTTTAGATTGGCAAAACTATTCTGACTTTTAATCCGCCTAATTCGCTGTCTTCCAAAAACATTTGACCACCATGATTTTCAAATGCTGTTTGTGCAATCGACAATCCCAGACCTGTGCCACCAGTTTTTTCACTTCTGGCATCATCCAATCTGACAAATGGTCTTAGTGCTTCGGCTTTTTTCTTGTCTGGAATTCCAGGGCCATCATCTTCAATTGTTATTTCGACTTGGTCAACGGAATCTTTTTCGGATATCTTAATTTTCTTTTTTGCATAGCGTGCAGCGTTTTCAATTATGTTGCTGAAAGCACGTGCCAAAGCCATCGGACGCGCATAGAACATAACCGGGCTGTCTGGAAAATCAGTAATTATTTTTTTGTCGCCAGCCGCATCACGCGTAATTCTGATGAGCATTGCAGGTAATTCAGTTGTTTGTTCAATTTCAGGCATTTCACCACGTGCAAAAGCCAGATATCCATTTATCATTTCTGCCATACGATCAATATCACGCAACAAATCTTCTTTGGCTACATCGCCTGTTTCAATACTTAAACGCATTCTGGCCAATGGAGCTTTTAAATCATGGCTGACAGCATTCAACATATCAGTTCTGGTGCGATTGTATCTGTTTAAGCGTTCTTTCATTTTAATCATAGCAACAGCCGCTTCGCGGATTTCTTTGGAACCACTTGGGACAAACCCAGGCGCATCCAATCCCCGACCAAATCGGTTGGCAGCTTGTGCAATTCTGCGAATGCTGCGAGTGTGAATTATTATGAATGGTGTAATTAAAACGCCAACGATTAATATTGAACCTATCAACCAAAGGATAAAAACTTCGGTGCTGGTTGAATAAATTCTGTACAGAGATGTTGCAAAAGTTGCTGTTTGATTATCTTTGGTTGGAACATCAACGAATACCAAACGCTTTTCTTTATCCATATAAATTGTAGCAGGACGTTTCAGCTTAGAAGAAAGTTCCGAAGCCAACATACCTGTTTCACGTGCATTGTTATCATTACTTTCAGGGCGGTTCAGTTTTTCATTAACTGAAAAATTAATTCCTGTATCGCGACCCATAGTTGTCACAGCACGCATCTCACCAGCATCCATCAAATTAACCATAGTTGCGATTTCGCCAGACAAGCTGCGAGCCATAGTTGCATGAACACGTGTCCAGTGGTTACCAAAGAAGGCATTTGCCACAATAACCTGGGCAATTACCAATGGCACCAGAACCATTAAAACAGTTCTCCACAAAAAACCGCGAGGTATCAATCTCATGATATCTCTCCTTTATTTACGGGGACAATAGTTTTAACTAATTTATAACCCATTCCCCTGATTGTTATTATGTCTACGTTTGATAATACACTATTTAATTTATTCCGCAAGCGTTTTGCAACCATTGGTGCTGCTGCTGCGGTATTGCCGACCGGGGTAACCAGTTGTTCTAACAGTCTTTTTTCTTCACCAGACAATGCCAATAACCTTGGCTGATTGTTGTTTTTTAGGTCTTTTACAAAGAATTCTTTATCTATAAAAAGCATTCCATCAGGCAAACTGCTGTCACTGGTGGCTGCGTTTTTAATTATGTTATTAAGGCGCAAGATAAGTTCTTGAAGCTGGAAAGGTTTTGCCAAATAGTCATCTGCACCACCTGACAACCCATCAATTGCATTTTCTGGACCTGAAAGTGCGGTAAGCATTATTACAGGTGTATTGTTCCCGTGTGTACGCAAATCTTTCAAAAAAGACAAACCATCAATACCGGTCATCATCCTGTCCAATATAATCGCGTCCGCTTTCAGCTTTTTAAGTACTTCTGCGCCCTGTTCTGCGGATTCCGCACTGAGTGTATTAAAGCCAGCAGCGCGCAACCCTTTGACAAGTGTATTGCGCAAAATTGTATCGTCGTCAATGATAAGAATTGTTCTTTCCATAACCATAATATAGTAAATAATTAAAGAGCGAACAAGGGTCCGCTCTTTAATTTTATTTTGTTAACGGCTCTACGGCGTATTCCCCGGGTTGAATGGTCAACATTCCAGTATCTGTACCACCAGAATTTTTCCCATACGCACTATCAGATGCGGCTTCGTATTTTAAACCAGTAGTAGAATATTCTGTTTTGAACAAAGCGTAACCTGTACCGCCGCCAGTTGTTGGTCCTTGCAGACCTAGTGAATAATAACCGCCCAAAATACCATAATCCAAATCGATATAATCAATGTTAACCATTATTGAAACATTGGTTAAACCATCACTGGTCATATTGCATGTGAACTCGCGATTAGCCAGTGTTGCCTGAGAGTTAACTGGAACAACTATATCCATAATAGTTGGCTCGCAAACTCTGTCAATTCCATTTACCAAAAATTCATAAGTCATGCCAACTGTGGCCTTGGATAATCCAGTAGATATATTTACTTGGGATACAGTTGCCTTTGGTATTTTAACCATTGCATTTGCAATACCACTGCGAACTGGGAAAGAAATTCCAGATTGCAAACAGCTGCGGCTGAATGGATCTGCTTCACAAATATAAACACGTGAATCAGAATTCATCATAAAAGTATTTGCAATGCTGTTGAACAGAAATGCCCT
This sequence comes from uncultured Muribaculaceae bacterium, assembly GCA_965231035.1. Classification (GTDB taxonomy): domain Bacteria; phylum Pseudomonadota; class Alphaproteobacteria; order Rs-D84; family Rs-D84; genus JAFGMC01. The sequence goes on along the minus strand of OZ246409.1, from coordinate 165,210 downwards.
GGTTATACGATCGTTCAATTTTGTGCAACCGAAATCACGACAGATAATCATAGGACGTTCTGCAAATGAAACCCCAGGAAGTTTTTTTGATTCTGCGGCACGTGCATCAACAATATTTTGATCATAATTTAAACTGTCGGTACGTTCCATAAAGTTGTTTTCAGGAATAAAATTAGAATCATCAGGATATGCATAATAAGATTGAACAGGAGTTTCACTGTAAACGTTATTTTGTAAATCTTGGGAAGAATAAGCGACATTATCTGTATTAGCGGCAAAACCAGCATTTACCATCAAACACGCAAGAAACGTGCAAAAAATAAGTCTTTTCATATTGTAACCTTTTTCTCTCTTGATGGATTCTAAAACATTTGCGTCAGTTGTGTCAAAGCAAAAATATTTTTATTGAAAATTGCATTCCGAATGTTCTATAACTGACGTGTAATATTAAGGAAGGTATATAAATGGTTGATATAATAATCACTGGGGAATCTGGAAAACTGCATGCTGTGTATCATAAATCCGGGGTCGAAGCTGCCCCACTGGCGGTCGTATTGTCTGGTAATCCGCGTCAAAAATACCATATGAACGATCGTATTTCTTATGCGATGTTTCGTGCTTTTATGGATATTGGCTTTTCAGTTGTTCGATTTGATTATCGTGGCGTTAATGATTCCGAAGGGTCATTGGGAACAACTGCTGACAATATGATGGATATTGCAACTGTAATTGATTGGATTCAAAATCATAACGAAGACAGTGATAAAATATGGCTGGCAGGGCATCAATTGGGGGCGTGGTATGTTTTGCAAGCAATGATGCGCCGACCCGAAGTTTCAGGCTTTGCATTGGTATCTCCTGACCCATCTATTTCTGACTTTGCATTTTTATCACCACGTCCAAACCGTGGGTTACTGTTGCAAGGCGCGGCGGAATCCGATGACGCGCGTGCATTTGGAACGCACTTGACCCAAGTTTTGAAAAAGCAAGCACAGATAGATTTGGAAACAATTCGTATCAAGAATGCAGATGCAAATTATATCCAGCCAGCAGATTTGCGTCAATTATACAACGACCTGAAAGCATATGTAGGTCGTGAAAACGAAGAAGATAAGTTGCTGTAAAATGGAAAACAAAACAAACGAAAGATTTTTAGATGCAAATGTCCCAGATGAAATGGCGGCGACCATTCGTCCCAAGAAACTATCGGATTTTGTGGGTCAGGATGGTTTGAAACAAAACTTGTCCGTGTTTATAAATGCTGCGCGCAATCGGGCCGAGGCTATGGATCACGTGCTGCTATACGGTCCTCCGGGATTGGGAAAAACCACATTGGCACATATTGTTGCAAATGAATTGGGAACAAACTTTCGTGCGACCGCTGCACCTATGTTGACCAAGCAAGGTGACCTGGCGGCAATATTGACATCGTTGGAACCAATGGATGTTTTATTTATTGATGAAATTCATCGTTTGCCAACCGCAATCGAAGAAGTTTTATATTCTGCAATGGAAGACTTCAAATTGGATATTATGCTGGGCGAAGGTCCCAGTGCCAAAAGTGTTCGCATTGACCTGCCCCCATTTACTTTGGTTGGTGCAACAACTCGTACGGGTCTGCTGTCAAATCCGCTGCGGGACAGATTTGGAATTGACCTGAGATTGAATTTTTATGAACCATATGATTTGGCAAAAATTATTATGCGCAGTGCTAATATTTTGGAAATTCAGATTGATCAATCTGCGGCGAATGTTTTATCAATTAGTGCACGTGGAACGCCGCGAATTGCAAACCGTTTATTGAAACGTGCACGCGATTTTGCGTCTGCAACTGGCGTTAAAACAATCACCGGCGACACAATAAAAACTACATTGTTTCAACTAAAAATTGATGGTCGTGGACTGGATGATATTGACCGTGATTATATGAAGGCAATTGTTAAACATTATGCCGGTGGCCCGGTTGGAATTGAAAATTTATCAGCAATTTTATCAGAACCATGCGACACGATAGAGGATGTAATTGAACCGTATTTGATGCAGCAAGGATTTATCCAACGCACCCCACGCGGTCGCGTTATCACCGATGCAGGATATAACCATTTGGGTTTGGAAAAATGAAAAATGCAAATACCAATAATTGCAACTTTGACAGAAGAATCTTTGGAATTGCCAGTATCGGATAGAAAGATAAAAAAAGAACGCATCGCCGTGCGTGCTGTGATTTTTAATTCTGAAAATAAAATCGCCCTGTTCTGTCCAGATAATAAAATTGGTTATCGTGTACCTGGTGGCGGTGTGGAAATTGGTGAAACTATTGAACAGGCTCTTAAACGCGAAATAATCGAAGAAGTTGGAATAACTGTAAAACTATCACCAAATCCTATTGCTGAGTTAATTGAATTTAAAAACCAAAATAAATTAGAACAAACAAACTTTATATTTACCGCTGAAATTGTTGAAATAATTGAAGTAAAGAAAAAGGTAAAATGGTTAACACTTGACGAAGCCATCGAAGAGTTGTATTTTCAAATTCCCAAAACATATAAAAATGTATTCCGCCGCATGCGTGATATAAAGACCTTGGAATATATTAAAAAGATTGGCGATATATAAATGAATAGAATACATAAATTTCCATTTTCTATTGCGTATGCAGATACAGATGCTGGTGGTATTGTTTACCATGCACGTTATGTTGAAATTGCTGAACGTGCCAGAATGAAGTGGATGATGGACACTGTGCCAAAAAATGGCGATATTGGTTTTGTTATCAAAGAACTGAATATGAAATATCTTAAACCATTACGGTTGGCGGATGATTTTGTTGTTGAAACCAGATTGGCAAAACTGGGCGCGGCATCACTGAATGTTGAACAAAAGTTCGTGAAAGACAACGATGTTTATGCTATACTCGTTGGTACTGCGGCATATATTGGTGGCGATATGAAGCCAAAACGCATACCAGAAGATATTATAAAAATATTGAAATAAAAATGTATAGTTCCAATGCAATTTTAACAAAAATCGCCAATCACGATGTTTTTTTGGAAGAAATTCCGTTTGAAACTTACAGTGCCGGGAGCAATGGTTTATTAGATAAAACATTGCCTTTATTTAAAGGTTCATCTCAATTTGTAAATATTCTTGACCGTGTTTTAGTAGTTGTGAATATAAATGGGTTCCGTATACCTTTTTATTTATCCAGCGGTATAGGAGGCAAAAAAGATGTGCCAACTGGCAAATGGTACCCGTTTTTTGGTGTAAGCGAAGATGCATATTTAAATAAAGGTTCAAGTAAAGATATTGTGAAATATTATGAAAGTGATGAATTAAAACAGATTGCTTTTGCATTGGATAATAAATACGGTGATATTAGAAAAAATAAATATCCAGTAATTTCTGTTAAAATTGGTCCACAACGGAATTTTATAAACAAAGATATGGGTGTTTTAGCTGATGATTCAGAATCAAAAGATGCCTATAAAAGAATTTATTCTAATGTAGATAAAGTTAAGAATTTTTTGAATTCTGTTAATAAAAATTTTGACAAGATAGAAGAAATTCTAAAAACAAATGGAATATATAATGATAGTAAAAAGGGAATTGTTATATTTATCCCAAAAGTTAATGATATGAAAGCTTACAAAACCTTGGTAAGTTTTTTTGGTAAGAATCGTTTGGAACTTTCAAATGAATTAACAAATGGAAAGCGGCTTTTTTATATTAAACCAACAGTTGATGAATTAAAATCCTTGACTGAAAAATATGTAAAGTTTAATTTAAATGAAAATAATAAATAAAAAGGAAAACAAATGACAAATAACTTTTCACTTCTTTCGCTGTTTACCAAAGGCGATTTTATGGTTTTGGCAATATCGCTGATTCTGGTCGCAGGCAGCGTTATATCCTGGGCGATTATAATCGAGAAAATTCGCATGTGGAAATTTGAAAGATTAAATCCAACCAAAGTTAAAAATGGCGACAATTTGGATGTTGTTGTAGATAGGCTAATCAGACCTTTTGATAAAAATTTATGGTTCTTGTCTATGTTGTCTTATGTTGCACCATTCGTTGGATTATTTGGAACAATCTGGGGTGTTATGGATTCTTTTGCATCCATTGGTGCGAATCAATCGGTCAGTATTGGTGTTATTGCACCAGGACTTGCAACTGCATTGGGCACAACCGCACTTGGTTTAATTGCTGCGGTTCCAGCAGCGGTTGCATATCAATATTTTTCCAAAAGGTCAGATGATTTGTATAACAAATTGGACGATGCAGTAAAAGATATGAAGACAAAAAAATAAAAAAGTTTTTAATATGATAGAGTTGTCTAATTTTCCAGAAATTATAAAAACAGAACGGCTTGAATTGCGTCGCATTGAACCGTCACAAAAAAATGCGCAAATGATATTTGATGTTATTGATGCTTCGCGTGAAAGTTTGGAACAATGGCAGGGATTTATTGAATATATAAAAAATCCAGATGATATGCTTAAACAGTTACAAAAACGTGATGAACAATGGAATAATAAAACAGGTTTTTGTTTTGGAATTTTTAAAAATGATAGATTTATAGGAAGAATTAGATTTTTTAATATAAATCCTTGGGATGTTGCCAGCTGTGAAATTGGGTACTGGTTATCAGATTCCGAGACAGGTCATGGTTTTATGACAGAAGCTTTGAAAGCACTGGAAAAACAGATTTTTGAATTAGGCTTTAACAGAATACAAATGGAAATTGATTCAGATAATATAAAATCTGAAAATATAGCAAAGAAAAATAATTATGTGCTTGAGGGAATAACACGTCAAAGTTCATATGCAAAATGTTGTGGCGTTTGTGATACGTTGATATATTCAAAATTAAAATCGGAGTATAAATAATATGGCACGAAGAAATTCAAGACGTTCGGATGTAAATTTGTCTTTGACCCCAATGATAGACGTTATGACGGTGTTGTTGGCAGTTTTTATGGTCACGACACCAATGATGACAACGGGAATTGATTTGGATTTGCCACGTGCGGGTGTTTCCAGTCTGACCGGTAATGATCACGCAATTCAAATCAGTGTTGATTCCGGTGGTCGATATTATTTGGGTGCCAGCCCAATGGAACGCGATGAAATTGTTAATAAAATTGCCGCGATGCGTAAAGAAAATGCCGATCTGACAATTATGATAAACGGTGATTCACACGCAGATTATGGTGCGGTGATGTCTATGATGGGTCGTCTGAAAGATGCTGGTTTCCAACGTGTTGGGCTTCGTACCAGGCTTGATAAATAATACAAATGAATGATAATAAGCATTTTTCTTCTGAAAATATTTTGATGTCCGTTTTGGGGCATTTGGTAATTGTTGCATTTATGATTACTTCGTTTGTGATTGTTATAAAACGCGCACAATTGGTTGCCCCAGATCGTGTTCAAATTATGGAAATAGATTTGAATCATGTAAAAGTTACTGGTGATGAAACCAAACTTTATAATACCGATACACCCGATATCCAAGAAACTAAACAGCAAGAGTCAAAAAATAAAAAGGCCAAAGCTGATGAAGATTTCGGTGATGATAAACCGATAAAAACCCCCAGTATGGTTGCAGAAAAAAAGAAAACAACCACCAAAAGTGATAAAAATTTACCAAAGAAATTAATGACAGTTCGCGTAAATCGTGAAACTGTTTCATTAAATCGCACGATGACTGTTTCGGTTGTTGATGCTTTGCGTGTTGCCCTGACCCGTTGTTGGACAGTTGATACAGGACGCAGTGACATTACCGATATTCGTGCAGTTGCACATTTGACAATGTATCAAAATGGAACTGTTCGTGATTTGTGGTTTGAATCTGCGGCACGTGAAAGCAGTGATCCTGCGTTCGCATATGTTTTGGAAACAATTCGCAGTGCTGTTAAAACTTGCCAACCTTTCAAAATGTTACCTGTTTCAGAATTTGATAAGTGGGAAAAAATCCAATTAACATTCTATCCGATAAGTGGAAAGATTATGTAAAAAATCGCGCCGTTTGGCGCGTTTTTTAATAAGTCAGATAAACGATAAGCCGGATTCTGTTCCATATTGCTATGGTGGACATAATTAATCTGCATTTTGCATTACTGCAAATGTCAAGCCTTCTACCCGTTCTCAATCTGGGACGGATTGTACGAGAACCTATTTGAAGTTGCACCGCATAGAGATTGCCCGTTTCACTCGAATTTAATCGACTCGTCTCTGTTGCTCTGATCGTCGGGTTGCCCCGCGCGGCCGTTAGCCGCTATGCTGTCCCATGGTGTCCGGACTTTCCTCTGACGGAAACCGCCAGCTATGTCCTGTTTATCTGATATTTTTGATTTTAGCACCTTGATTGCAAAAGTCAATGTTTCTAGAAGGTTTTTGTCTTGCAACACATTTGGTATTTTTTCTATAATGCATAAGATTAAGAGAGTAGAAATAAATAAATGCCACGATTTGCAAGGCTTTTTACGTTTTTATTAATGGTACTTTTTGCCGGTAATGCGTTTGCTGCTGGTTATAGCTGCCCTGTTTACAAAGATTATAGCTCTTGTGTCGAAGGATATTACTTGTGTAACGGCACTGATGATGGTTGTGCAGGCGAAGAAATTAATGAAGAAGCGACAGATAACAGATGTTGTAGTTGTCAGGATTATGATAACTATACAGGGAGACAAGGATATTATTGTCCAGGGTCAAATTATTGTCCTAGACCAACATATGAAATTACATTGAGAAATTATTCTAACACTACAAACAGTGGTATTGGATATATTTATGAAATACTTGGTGTAAGATGGACAGATGGCAGTACAACAATCACCAGTGTTACAATTCCAACCAGAACAAATTATACTTTTGCAGGATATTATACAGCGACCAGTGGTGGAACACAGATAATACCTGCAAGTGGTGTTTTACCATCTCCAACAACTATTTCTTCAGATTCAACATACTTGTATGAACATTGGACAGCAAACACTGTAACATGCAGTGCTGGAACTTATTTACCTGCTAATGCCACCAGTTGTTCTGCTTGTACTGCGGGAAGTTACTGTACTGGTGGAACTTTTACTACAAGTGCTTCAAACCAAGGTATAAATTCTTGTCCTACCAACTATGTTAATGGTGGAACTTCGGTAACATCACAAAGTCAATGTAAATTTCAAACTACGGGCGGGTATTATGTAACTGCTGGGGGAACCACCCAGATATCATGTCCACCCGGATATCAATGTCCGGCGACTTTGATTCCTTATGGTATTGCTGGAAATATGATTCAATGTACAGGTGCAACATATGCATCTGGTGGTGCATCCAGCTGTACCACATGTCCATCAGGTTATAATGCAAATACTGCCGTTCAAAAGTCATCAGCATCACAGTGCCAGATGAATGTTCCTGCGGGATTTTATGTAGTAACTGCAAATTCTGCCACACAAACATCTTGTCCGGGTGGTGGTTATTATTGTCCAGGGTTGTTGGTTAGTTATGGTGGATATGGTGCAACAGGTGGATTAAGTACATGCCCTACGAATTATACATCTGGTGGCAGTTCTCTGACTGCACAAAATCAGTGTAAATTTCAAACAACTGCTGGTACTTATATTGCAACCGCAAATGCAACAACTGCAACAACATGCCCTGCGAATAATTCTTGCCCAGCTGCATTAATTTCATATGGCAGCACAGGTGTTGCAAATCCATGTACTGCATGTGCTGCAGTTAATGCAAGTTGTTCGTTATCTGTTGTAAGTAATGTTTGTACCTACACAACATCTTGTAATGAAGGTTATGGCAATATAGTTAATAATGGTAGTTATAATGCAACATGTTCAGCAAATACATACACAATAACTTTTGATGATGCGGGGGGACAAGGTGGACAATATGATTCTGGTCCTCTAACAGTTCAATATGGCGATTCATTGCCAGAGTTGACATGGCAAGGCCCCCCTTTTATAAATAATTATACCTTTCAGGGGTATTACGAGGATGATTATTATGGTGATTATATATATGACGCTTCTGGTCAACCTTTGATCTCCGAATGGCCGATACCATACGACACAACATTATATGCACAATACACACCGAATTTCATTACATGTAATCCTGGTCAATATTTGCCCGCAGATAGCAGCTATTGTATAAATTGTTCTCCAGGTAGTTATTGCCCTGGTGGAGGATATTATTATAACGCCAGCTCTGCTCAAGGTATTACAGCATGTACAACATTGGGCAGTAATTATACAACCTCGGCCTCAAGTGCTACTTCTGCTACATCATGTTATATCCCTAGCACAATATTGACAGCGGATAAATACATTGCGAACGCAAATAGTAATACTGTTAGCACCTGCTCATCTGGAAGCTATAAAGCTGCACATAATTATTACTATGGTTCTGGTGCTGAAACATGTTCCAGTTGTTCTAATAAACCAAGTGCTGCCAGCTATGTTGGAACTGGTAGTGGGGCTAATGCTTGTCCTTGGAGTTTGACTTGTTCTGCTGGTAATTACTTTTTATATAATACAACCGAGACCAGTCGTGCTTGTTCTACTTGTTTATCAAATAATTATTGCACAGGTGTGACTGCAACACGTTCAACATCTGCAAACGCTGGTTTATCATCCTGTCCAACTAATTATGATGATGGTGGAACTGGTTTAACTGCTCAGAATCAGTGTCAAATACAAACAACTGCTGGAACATATATTGCAACCGCAAATGATACAACTTTAACGACATGTTTTGCTGGATATTACTGCCCTGCTTCATTGATTAATTATGGAAGTACTGGCAGTTCAACTGGTTGTCCTGCTGGGCTTTATTCTTTATCTGGTTCGTCAACATGCAATAATTGTGCAGTTGGATCATACAGTGAAGATGCTTCGGATTCATGTATTCCATGTCAAGGTGGTTCAACCACATCCGATGAAGGGTTAACAGAATGTGATATAAACTGCTCTAATTATACTGGCTATGAAACAGAATGGGACGTGGCAACTTGGGATTCCAGCAGTAATGAAGTTTCTAATATATGCGCAGTAGTAAGTTGTGCTGCTGGGTATGGTATTTCAGGAGGTACATGTTCGCCAACTATGTATTTAGTAACACTTGATGCACAAGGTGGAACTGGTGGCACTGCATCTGTTATTGCACCATATAATTCTGCAATGTCATCTGCAACTATGCCAACAAGAACAGGATATACGTTTGCTGGTTATTATGATGCGATAAGTGGTGGAACCCAGTATTACACATCTTCTGGTGCATCTGCGAGTGTATGGAATAAAACTTCTAGTGCAACATTATATGCACATTGGACAGCAAATACATACAACATTACTTTTGATGCACAATCTGGAACTGGTGGAACTTCATCCGTATCAGCTACGTATGACTCTGCTATGCCGAGTGTAACCACACCAACAAAATCTGGATATAAATTTATTGGTTATTATGATGCTGTAAGCGGGGGAACACAATATTATGACGCAACAGGTACATCCACAAAATCTTTGGATAAAACATCATCTACAACACTCTATGCCCAGTGGACACTTTCATCTGTAACATGCAATGCTGGAACTTATTTACCAGTGAATTTAGAAACTTGTTCTGACTGTCCTACGGATAGCTACTGCGTCGGTGGAACTTATAATGTCAGCACAGAATCAGATCAAGGTATAGCATCTTGTCCAGAAAATTATGATGATGGTGGCGGTAACTTAACATCTGAATATGAATGTATGTTCCAAACAACTGATGGTTATTATATTGCAAATGAACAAGATACTTCTGAAACAATTTGCCCTGGGGGATATTATTGTCCAGGAACAACTGTAAATTATGGTGATACAGGTGCTATGTCACCATGTCCAACCAACTATGATGATGGTGGAACTGGAATGTTTGCACAAAATCAATGTACATTCTATACAACTGCGGGGACTTATATTAAGAATGTTCACGATACAACAACAACAACATGTCCAGCTGGATATTACTGTCCCGCAGCATGGGTAAGTTATGGTGGGTCTGGTGCACAAGTGCAATGTTCTGGTGCAACATATTCGGAATCTGGAGCATCCAGTTGTACAGCATGTCCAACAAATTACACAGCCAATACGACTGGTGGAAAAACATCTGCGACACAATGTCAGATACAAACAACTGTTGGTACTTATGTTGCCACAGCAAATGACACCAGTACGACAACTTGTACTGCTGGATATTCATGTCCTGCATCATTAGTTAATTATGGCAGCACAGGTAGCAGAACACAGTGTACAGGTGCAACATATTCAACATCTGGATCGGGAACTTGTTCTGCATGTCCGACTGGATATACATCAAATACCGATGCTGGTAAAACAGATATAACTCAATGTCAGATACAAACTACGGCTGGAAATTATATAGCAACAGCAAATGACACTTCTACAACAACTTGTCCTGCTGGTTATTATTGCCAGGCTGTTTTGGTTTCATATGGCAACACTGGTGATATGACACAATGTTCGGCAGGAACATACTCTGTATCAGGTTCCTCTAGTTGTGAAAATTGTATGGCGGGGTCATACAGTTCTGATGGCGCAAGTTCGTGTATAGCTTGTCAAAATGGAATGACTACGGGTGAACTTACTCCTAATGCTTGCGAGACAACATGTTCAAACAGTAATGAATTTGTAAGCTCTTGGGCAACCGCCGTTTGGAATACTGATAATAGTGTAACTAACAATTGTTCTGCTAATTGTATAGCAGGATATTCTCTTGATGAATATAACGCGTGCGCCCCAAACACATATACCATAACATTTAATAAAGAGAGTGGTTCTGGGGGTACAGATTCGGTTGTTGTTACATATGCCGCGGCAATGCCAAGTGCAACTATGCCAACTCGCACAGGTTATACATTTAATGGTTACTATGATTCAGCCAGTGGCGGAACACAGTATTACACCTCTTCTGGTGCATCTGCAAAATCTTGGGATTCGACAACTATTACTACATTGTATGCTCAATGGACAGTTACTTCTATTACTTGCAGTGCGGGACAGTATTTACCAGCCAATTCAGGTTCTTGTTCGACTTGTACAGCTGGAAGTTATTGTTTAGGTGGAACATTCAGTACTAGCACATCTGATCAAGGTTTAACAACCTGCCCGACAGGATATATGAATGGTGGAACTGGCGCCGCAGCACAAACGGATTGTCAGATACAAACGAATGCTGGTTATTATATTGCGACTGCTAATGATTCAACACAAACAATGTGCGCGGCTGGATATTATTGTCCTGCAAGTTTAGTAAATTATGGTAGTACTGGAGTCAGAGGGCAATGTACTGGTGCGACATACTCTGGATCTGGTTCGTCCAGCTGTACTGCCTGTCCAACAGGATATACAAATAATACAACAGCTGGAAAAACTTTAATCACTCAATGTCAACTTACTACAACAGCAGGTAAGTATATAGATACACCAAACTCTTCGACACAGGTTGATTGTTTGGCTGGATATTATTGCCCTGCGGCATTGGTTACCTATGGCGGCACAGGTTCCAGAACTCAGTGTACAGGTGCAACATATTCGGCGGCGGGCGCGTCCAGTTGCACCACTTGTCCAACTGGATATGATGCAAACACGACAGCTGGTAAAACATTACAATCACAATGCCAAATTCAAACAACCGCGGGAAATTGGATTGCAACTGCAAATTCGACCACACAAACAACTTGTACAACTGGATATTATTGCCTGGCTGCATTAGTAAATTATGGCAGCACCGGAACCAGATCGACCTGCCCAACAAATTATGATAAAGGTGGAACTGGTCTTTCTGCACAGAATCAGTGTGCATTGCAAACAAACGCAGGGTATTATATTGCAACTGCAGGGGCAACAACACAAACAACCTGCACTGCTGGTAATTATTGTCCGGCAACTTTGATTACTTATGGCAGCACTGGCTCGGTTGTAGCATGTCCAACAAATTATGTAAATGGCGGAACAGGTAAAGGCTCAATAACTGAATGTAAATGGACAACAACCGCGGGAAGTTATATTAAAACGGCAAATGATATAACATTAACAACTTGTGAATCTGGATACTATTGTGACTCTGCATCAATAAATTATGGCAGCACCGGATCTATAACTGTTTGTCCAACTAATTATGATAAAGGTGGTACAGGCGTAACATCAAAAAGCGGATGTAAATTTCAAGCAACGGCCGGATATTATATTGCGACATCAAATGCTACAACTGAAACAATTTGTGCCGCTGGAACATATTGTCCCGGTGGTCTGGTGGGATGGAGTAGCACAGGACCCCAGGTTGCATGTCCAACAAATTATGTAAATGGTGGCACGGGGCTTTCTGCACAAAACCAGTGTAAAATTTTAACAAGTTCAGGTTTCTACATTCCAACCGCTAATTCCACTTCTCAGAATCGATGTTTATCAGGATATTATTGTCCGTCCACATTGGTTACTTACGGTGACACAGGATCTTTGATAGCTTGTCCAACAGGTTACACAGCTGGCGGTACGAGTCTTTATTCAGAAAATCAGTGTGCATTGCAAACAACTGGTGGTAAATATATTGACACCCCATATTCTACAACACAAGTTGATTGTATTGCTGGCAGCTATTGTCCAACTGCTTTGGTCACATATGGTAGTACCGGTTCAATTATACAATGTACAGGCACATTGTGGTCTGGGTCGGGTCAAAGCAGTTGTACATCTTGCCCTGGTGGATATACCGCAAACACAGACCCGGGTAAAACTGCAAATACTCAATGTCAGATTCAAACGACAGCTGGAAGATTTATAGCAACAGCTAACACAACGACACAATCAAAATGTACTGCTGGGTATTATTGTCTTGCTTCGTTGGTTAATTATGGCAGCACTGGAACAAGAACTGAATGTCCAATCAATTACGATGATGGTGGAACTGGCGTAACCGCACAAACAGGATGTAAATGGCAGACTACGGCAGGTACTTATATTGCCACGGCAAATGATACAACGGCAACAACTTGCACTGCGGGACACTATTGTCCTTCTACACTTGTAAGCTATGGCAGCACTGGACCATTGTTTGAATGCTTGGCTGGAACCTATGCAGATATAGGGGCATCAACTTGTACAAACTGCACAATTGGTTCATACAGCACAGCTGCATCTGGTTATTGCTCAGCTTGTCAGGATGGAACAACAACCAGTGTGCCTGGCTTGTCTTTCTGTGACGCTGCATGTTCTGCTGGTGGCGGCGAATATCAAAGTTCTTGGTCAACAGCCGTTTGGAACAGTGATAATACTGTAACTGGTTTGTGTACAGTTGGTGGATGTCAAGGTGGGTATTATTTATCTGATGGATCTTGTGTGGATGTTGGAACTGGTTATTGGTCTGCAAATGATTCAATTACCAGAACAGCATGTCCTGCTGGTACTATGACAATTGGTTATGGTTTGGGCGCAGATGAATCTGGAGATTGTGGAAAATTATTACATGTTAACGATGAAAAAGTTTATCTTCGTAGCGATAAAAAAACCACACCATCGTTAAATGTAAAAGTTGATGGCACAAGTTATTATGGAAATATGACAACTGATACCAAGGGGTCTTTACGTGTTAATTCACAAGGTACCCAATATTCAGTTTATGACGATAATATGTAAAAAATTAAAATTTTTACCTTGCGAGTTTTGCATAGTTTTTTCTAGAATGTTTAACAAGGGGAGTATATTTGAAAAAACTCAGAATTTTTCTGCGGGTCTTTTTTTGTGTGTTTGCAGTCACATTTGCAAACGATGCTTTTGCCGCCAAAGTAACATGTTCAGCTGGAACTTATTGGAATGGTTCAGCTTGCACAACATGTACTGCAACCTATTATTGCACTGGCTTTACAAGAAATAACCCCGCAGTAAATTATGGACGCACATTGTGTCCAACAGGTTATAGATCTGGTGATACTGGATTAACCGCACGAAATCAGTGCCCAATACAAACTACAGATGGTACATATATTGCAACTGCTTATTCTACTATAAAAACGACTTGTACTGCTGGTTATTATTGTACGGCTGCATTAATTACATATGGCAGCACTGGCAACAGAACACAATGTACAGGTGCAACTTATTCTGCTTCTGGTGCATCCAGTTGCACTGATTGTCCTGATGGATACACGGCAAATACAACATCTGGAAAAACTGCAATAACACAATGCCAAATACAAGCTACGGCTGGAAATTATATAGCAACAGCAAATGACACCAGTATGACAACTTGTCCATCAGGATATTATTGTCCAGCTGCTTTAATCAGTTATGGAAGTACTGGAACAAGAAATACTTGTCCAACAAATTATGATGATGGTGGAACTGGATTATCAGCACAAAACCAATGTAAGTTGCAAACAACCGCTGGCAGTTATATTGCAACCGCAAATTCTTCAACACAAAGTAGTTGCAGTTATGGGTATTATTGCCCTGCGGCATTGATTAATTATGGCAGCACAGGATCAAGAATATCTTGTCCAAGTGGTTATACAGATGGTGATATGGGGGCTTCCTCGCAAGATCAATGCCAGATGTGGACATATGATGGGGAATATGTTGCCAATGCTTATGATACCACGGCAACAACATGTCCGGCCGGTAGTTATTGTGTTTCAGAATATATTAATTATGGCAGCACTGGTTCAATAACACAGTGTACTGGGGCAACATGGTCTGGTACGGGGGCATCCAGTTGTACTACTTGCCCTGGATCTTATACGGCAAATACGACAGCTGGTAAAACAGCACAAAATCAATGTCAGATACAAACAGCTGGTGGAACTTATATAGCAACAGCAAATTCATCAACCCAAACAACCTGCACTGCTACTTATTATTGCCCAGCTGCATTAATAAACTATGGAAGTACGGGAACCAGAACTTTATGCCCGGCCAGTTATAGATCTGGCGGAACAGGATTAACAGTTCAGTCAGATTGTAAATTTCAAACCACAGCTGGCCAATATATTGCAACTGCGAATGCAACAACTCAGACAGCATGCACAGCTGGGTCGTATTGCCCAGCCGCATTAGTTGGTTACGGCAGCATAGGATCCATAACGCAATGTACTGGTGCGACTTATTCTGGTGCAGGTGCATCCAGTTGTACTACTTGTCCTGGATCTTATACTGCAAATACGACAGCTGGTAAAACAGCACAAAATCAATGTCAGATACAAACAGCTGGTGGAACTTATATTGCGGCTGCAAATTCATCAACACAAACAACCTGCCCTGCTACTTATTATTGCCCAGTTGCGTTGATAAACTATGGAAGTACCGGCACCAGGACATCATGCCCCACAAATTATGTAAATGGTGGAACCGGTTTGTCGACACAGAATCAATGTGCATTACAAACTACTGCTGGTCAGTATATAGCAACAGCAAATTCATCAACACAGACAACTTGTACAGCTGGCTCTTATTGTCCAGCCGCATTGATTACATATGGCAGCACTGGATCTATAACTCAATGTACTGGTGCTACATATTCTGGGTCTGGTGCATCCAGTTGTACCACCTGCCCAGGTTCTTATACTGCGAACACAGATGCTGGAAAAACTGCTAATACACAATGTCAGATACAAACCACCGCTGGACAATATATTGCAACAGCAAATTCATCAACCCAGACAAACTGCACTGCTGGATCATATTGTCCAGTTGCATTAATAAATTATGGCAGCACTGGTTCAATCAGCCAATGCCTGGGTGGAACATATTCAACTTCTGGTGCAACTGCATGTACGGAATGTGTAGTGGGTTCGTACAGTGCGACTGGTGCTTCGGCTTGTATTGCGTGTCAGAATGGAACAACCACGGCCAGTTCAGGAATGACATCATGCGGTACAGCTTGTTCAAACGATGGTGTTTATGATACTTCTTGGGTAACTGCGACGTGGAATACAAATAATACGGTTACTAATTTATGTTCAATCAATGGTTGTTCTGGTGGGTATTATATTTCAGGTGGTCAATGCACAGAAGTTGGATCAGGTTATTGGTCTGCAAATAATTCCAGTACCAGAACAGCCTGCACTTCTGGTCTGACTACAATTGGTTATGGTGCTGGTGCAGACGAGGTCGGTGATTGTGGAAAAGTATTTAATGTCAGTGGCAGCAAAGTTTATCTTCGCAGCGTTAAAAAGACCAGTCCTTCATTGTTTATACAATTAAGCGGTTCAACTTATTACGGAAATATGACCACAGATAACAAAGGGTTATTAAAAGCAAACTATGGTGGTACAAATTATTCCATAGTTGATGACAGTATGTAAAAATAACCGCGTTTGCGGTTATTTTTTAAAACTTCCTTGTTTTTTTGCAGATGTTAAAGCTTTACGCAAAGATTGTTCTGCGATTTGCCGTATTTTTTGAGAAAAGGTTCTCATATTCATAGCATCAGCAACAGAATCGCCAAAAATCTGGGCAATATATTCAATCTGGGTTGGCGAAATAACAAAAACCTCGCTGGATATGTCATTTGCACAAAGTTTTTTAATAGTATCCTTCATTTTTCAGAGCCTTATGATAAAAAATCGTATATTTTTAATGGAAGTCACTTGTTTGTTAAGACTTGCGTATTATATCATAAAGAGCCTTGACGTTCCACCGTCAAATTGGTATACCATCTAAGTAATTATAAGGAAGAAAAATGTTGAAAGTTATTTTGCGGAAAATTATGGGATCCGCCAATGATAGAATTGTAAAATCTTACGATAAAACAGTATCTTTGATAAATGATTTGGAACCTAAATATCATGCAATGTCGGATGAAGAATTGCGTGACCAGACAAGAATTTTCAAAGAACGCTTGGCAAATGGTGAAAAGGAAAAAGAAATTTTGCCAGATGTTTTTGCTGTTGCCCGCGAGGCTTCAATTCGCTCGCTGGGGATGCGTGATTTTGATGTTCAGTTGATCGGTGGTATGGTTTTGAACAGTGGTCAAATCGCAGAAATGAAAACCGGTGAAGGTAAAACATTGGTTGCAACGCTGGCTTTGTACTTAAAGGCTTTGCATGGCAAAGGTGCACATTTGATTACTGTGAATGATTATTTGGCTTCACGTGACGCAGAATGGATGGGAAAAGTTTATAAATTCTTGGGACTTTCTGTTGGAATTATTCAACACGATATGTCTGATGATGAACGCCGAGATGCTTATGCTTGTGATATTACATATGTTACAAATTCTGAACTGGGATTTGACTATCTGCGAGATAATATGAAATTTGGTAAAGAACAACAGGTTTTACGCACACTGTTCTTTGGTATTGTTGACGAAGTTGATAGTATCTTGATTGACGAAGCCCGCACACCACTTATTATTTCTGGCCCTGCTGAAGATACCAGCGAGCTTTATGAAAAAGTAGATGCAGTTGTTGCAAAACTTTCAGATAATGATTATAAAAAAGATGAAAAAGACCGTTATGTAACTTTGACTGAATCTGGCGTTGATACAATCACACATATGTTAAAAGAAGGCGGATTGTTAGTTGGTGATAATTTATATGCTTCTGAAAATGCTGCTTTGGTTATGCATATTCAACAATCGTTATTGGCACATCATTTATATTATAAAAATGTAAACTATGTTGTTCGCGATGGTGAAATTTTAATTGTTGATGAATTCACAGGTCGTGTTATGACTGGTCGCAGATTTGGTAAAGGATTACACCAGGCAATCGAAGCCAAAGAACATGTCCGTGTTCAGCCGGAAAATCAAACTGTTTCCAGCATTTCGTATCAGAACCTGTTCCGTTTGTATCCTAAATTGGCGGGTATGACCGGAACTGCTATGACCGAAGCTGCGGAATTCGAAGAAATTTACAAATTGCGCGTTGTATCAATTCCAACAAATCGTAAAGTAGTCAGAATTGATCACCAGGATGAAATTTACCGCAACAAAAACGAAAAATATTTAGCAATCGTAAAGCAAATCAAAGAATGCATGGACAGAAAACAGCCTGTGTTGGTTGGAACCGTATCTATTGAAAAATCTGAAGAACTGGCAAAAATTGTTCGTCGTGAATTAGAAATTGAACCAGCAGTTTTGAATGCTAAACATCACGAATCCGAAGCACACATTGTTTCCCAAGCTGGTGCACCTGGTGCTGTTACAATTGCAACAAATATGGCGGGTCGTGGAACTGATATTAAACTGGGTGGTAATGCCGAAGAACTGATTGAAAAATTAGATTCCACAGCGCCAGATTTTGAACACAAAAAGAAAGAAATTTATGACCAAGTAGAAAAAAATAAAAAATTGGTTTTGGATGCAGGTGGTTTGTATGTAATTGGAACAGAACGCCATGAATCCAGACGTATTGATAACCAACTGCGTGGTCGTTCTGGACGCCAAGGTGATCCAGGAGATTCCAAATTCTTCCTTTCACTGGATGATGATTTAATGCGCATTTTTGGTGCCTCACGTTTGGATGGAATGCTGACCAGTTTGGGATTAAAATCTGGTGAAGCAATTATGCATCCTTGGATTACCAAGGCTTTGGAAAAGGCACAGAAACGCGTCGAAGCACGTTATTTTGAATCACGTAAAGAATTATTAAAGTACGATGACGTTATGAATGAACAACGTAATGTTGTTTATAAACAACGTGATGAATTAATGACATCCAAAGATTTGAATCCTTTGGTTTCAGAAATTATAGCAGATGTAATCGAAATGATTTGCGAAAATAATATTCCAGAAAAAACTCATCCTATGGATTGGAATACAAATGGAATTCATGATGCAATGATAAGAACATTTGCTTTGGATATAACTGATATTGAACAATGGAAAAAAGACGAAGAAATAACGGAACAAAAAGCTTATGAAACATTATTAAAGCTGGCAAAAAATCGTTATGAATATCAGAATAATAGATACAATCCTGAAATAATGCAAACTGCACAACGTCAAATGATGTTGGGGGCTTTGGATTCAGTTTGGAAACGTCATTTACAGCAAATGGATTATTTGCAAACTGGAATTGGATTGCGTGGTTATGCACAGAAAAACCCACTGTATGAATATAAAAAGGAAGCTTTGGAACTGTTTAGAAATACAATAAATAATTTCAAAATAATGTCGGTTTCTTATATTTGCAGAATGGAATTGACCGCAGAAGATGTCAAAGAAACAGCAAAAGAACAAACTAAGCATGATACCGAGCTGAATGCTGCTGCTGAACGTCGCAATGGTTTGTGCCCTTGTGGTTCTGGTTTGAAATATAAACATTGTTGCGGAAAATTAAAATAATACCTTAAAAATTTTTATACAGGATAAAAATGCCGGGATTCGTTCATCTTCGTACACATTCTAGATTTTCTATCGGAAGCGGTACGCTGAAGATAAACGACATCCCCGCCCTTTGCATAAAAAAAGAAATGACCGCCTGTGCGTTGACTGACACAAATTTGATGTCTGGCACAGCAGAGTTTTCTGATGTAATGCCAAAGAATAAAGTTCAACCAATTATTGGAATTGAAATATCTTTGAATCATCATACTGCTGATCCAAAAATTCTTCGAGAAAGTTCTTTATCTAAAATAGTTTTATTGGCCCAGAATCATACGGGTTATTTGAATCTGTGTGAATTCAGCCGAATAATGTACATGCGTGAAGACAACCTTCATTTGGGTGCACATATTAATTTTGAAGAACTGGAAAAATATAATGAAGGTTTAATTTGTTTATCTGGTGCACATACTGGTCCATTGGGAATGGCAATATTGAATGATCAAAATGATTCTGCAAAATCTTATGCATCTAAACTTTTGAAAATATTTGGTAATCGTTTTTATATTGAAATTCAAAGGCATGGATTAGGTGCAGAAATCAAGACCGAGCCGGTTTTCTTGGCAATAGCACAAAAATTAAATATTCCAATTGTCGCAACAAATGACGTTTGTTTTGCAAACCCTGAAAATTATGAAGCCGAAGACGCAATGAGTTGTGTTCTGTCTCAGACCAAAGTAATAGATCCAGAGCGTTCGCGTAAATCTTCGGAACAATATTTCAAATCGATCGAAGAAATGTCAGATTTATTTTCTGATTTGCCCGAGGCAATAGAAAACACAAATAAAATTGCCCAACGTTGTGCTTTTATGGTTAATGTTCGTGAAAAACCTTTGCTGCCAAAATTTGCAGATAATTTCGAGCAAGAGTGTAAATTGCTTCGCGATGGAACAATGACGGGTTTGGCAAAGTGTTTGGAACAAGCAGGTGTTACAGATACAAAACCTTATTATGACCAAGCGGAATTCGAATTACAGACAATCATAAATATGGGTTTTCCTGGATATTTCTTAATCGTTGCGGATTATATTGAATGGTGTCGTCATAATGATATTTTGGTTGGACCGGGACGTGGATCTGGTGCGGGATCAATTGTTGCATGGTCTTTGGGAATTACCAGTGTAGATCCTTTGAAATATGGATTGCTGTTTGAACGCTTTTTGAATCCAGACCGTATTTCAATGCCTGATTTTGATATTGATTTTGAACCGGTTGGTCAAGAACGTGTTATAAATTATGTTCGTCAAAAATATGGTAATGATTCAGTTTGCAGAATAATTACTTTTGGCAGCTTACAGGCACGTGGTGCAATTCGCGACATTGGTCGTGTTTATGGAATCCCATATTCTAAATCAGATCGTTTATCAAAATTAATACCAAACGACGCAAAAACATTAAAGGCTGCTGTTGACGATTCTTATGAAATTCAAGATGTAATTCAAACTGATTCAGATATGAAAAAGGTTGTCGATGTTGCAACAGAATTAGAAGGTTCGTTGCGAAATTTGGGACAGCATGCATGTGGTGTTGTTATTGGTGACCGCCCTACTACTTGCATTGCACCTGTGTATCGTGATCCAGGCAATGCGGTTCCATCATCACAGTTTGACGGACATTATTTAGAGGCAACCGGATTAATAAAATTTGACTTTTTGGGATTGGAAACATTATCAATTTTAAAATATACAATCAATTTGATACGCCAAACGCGCGGGATAAATATTAATTTGAATAAGATTCCAACAGATGATCCAAAGACTATGAAATTGTGGCAGTCCGGATTAACCGAAGGCATATTCCAGTTTGATGCTCAATTCATTCAACAGACTTTGCGAAAAATGAAGCCAACAAACTTTTTGGAAATATCTGCGTTGAATGCTTTGAATCGCCCTGGCCCTATTGCATTTATTCCACAATTTATCGCGCGTATGCATGGTGATGAAAAGGTCGAATATGTTCACCCAAAAGCTGAACCAGTATTAAAGGAAACATACGGAATTATTGTTTACCAAGAACAGGTTATGCAGCTGACCCGTGTTTTGGCGGGATTTACACGCGGTGAATCTGACAACGTGCGCAAGGCAATGGGTAAAAAAATTGCCAAGATGATGGATGAATTAGAGGTTAAATTCTTAGACGGTTGCGCGCGTGAAAAAACTTTGGATGCACCCACGGCAAAAAATTTGTGGGAAAAATTCAAAGAATTTGCAAAGTATGCGTTTAACAAATCACATGCAATTGCTTATTCGGTTATTGCAAATCAGTGTGCTTATCTGAAAGCAAATTATCCTGCGGAATTTTTGGCGGCTTCAATGTCCAGTAACTTGAATGACACAGATCAACTGGCGGTGTTCTTTGAAGACGCACGTGCGAATTTTAAAATTCCAATTATTGCTCCAGATATAAACGAGAGTGAATCATTGTTTACCGTTCGTGATGGAAAAATAATTTATGGCTTGGCAGCATTAAAAGGTGTTGGTGCTGCGGCAACTGATTTAATTATCGCAGAACGTAACCGTCATGGAAAATTTAAAAATTTGACTGACTTTGCAAAACGCTGTGCTGGAATTATGAATAAAAGAATATTGGAATCATTTGCACGCGTTGGTGTTTTGGATTCATTGGAACCTAATCGCGCCAAGGTATTTATGAATGCAGATACAATTTTATCTTATGCTTCGAAATCAAAAGAGTTTTCTAATTCTTTATCATTATTTGCAAACACAATTGAAGATGATGTTTCAGAAAATCGTTTGTTGAAAAATTTATCAAAAACCCCCGCATGGAGCTTTGGTGAAAAATTGGCAAATGAATTATCAGCTTTGGGATTTTATATTTCTGCACATCCTTTGGATCAATATAAAAATATAATTTCGCGCGCAAAATTAGCGACCAGTAATACAATTGAAAAATTAGGCGATAAAAAGCCTGTGCAAATTGCGGCCAACGTTAATTCTTATTCCAGACGCAGAACCAAAACCGGCAAAGATATGATTACAATAAATGCGTCTGACAGTTTTGGAAATATTGATGCAGTTGCTTTTGGTGACAGTGCTTTTGAATTTGCCCAGATTTTATCCAAAGAAAGCGTTGTTTTAATTTCTGGTAAAACAAGCAATCGCGACACCCAGGTTTCTGTTTTTGTTGATAATATAATTCCATTAACTGCGTGGGTTGCCAAGATTGCAAAAAAAATGACATTGGAAATCAAGGATCAATCGACTTTAACAGATGTTAAAAAGATTTTAGATTCATTACCGCGTGGTAATACGAAAGTTGAATTGAATATTTATACCGGTGACAAAGTTGCAACATTGTCTCTGCCCAAAATGGTTGAATTATCCACCACCACTGCAACAGATTTGTCAGGCTTTGGGATTAAGGTTGAAATAGAATGATGAAACACATACCTGTGCTTTTGAATAGTGTGTTGGAAACATTGGGTGATATTCGCGGGCTGACGGTTGTGGATTGCACTTTTGGTGCTGGTGGTTATACTCGGGCTTTTTTGGAATGCGGTGCAAATGTAATTGCATTTGATCGTGATGCGAATGTTATTCCAGATGCAGAAAAATTAAAGTCAGAATACGGAAGTCATTTTGAATTTGTAAATCAGCCTTTTTCATCAATTAATGGGCTTAATGGTAGAAAGATTGATGCAATTGTTTTTGATTTTGGGGTTTCTTCGATGCAGATTGATGAACCGTATCGTGGATTTTCTTTTCGTTTTGATGGACCGCTGGATATGCGTATGGGAACTGGTGCCAGTGCAAGTGATTTGATAAAAAACTCCAGTGTTGAAGAACTGACAAAAATCCTGCGGGATTATGGCGATGTTAAAAAAGCAAAACCAATCGCAATCGCAATGAAAGAAAAATTGCCACAGACAACTTTTGAATTACGTGATTTAATTTATAATCCAAAAGATGTTGCACCGGTATTTCAAGCTTTGCGTATTGCGGTAAATGATGAACTGGGGGAAATAGAAAGTGCATTGGAATTTGTACCCGCCCTGCTGTCTCCTGGTGGAATTTGTGTTTGTGTAACTTTTCATTCTTTGGAAGACAGATTGGTAAAAAACAAGTTTCGCGAATGGACATCAGCAATTGGCGACCCCAGAATGCCCACCGTTGAAGAACCAAAGTTCAAATTATTAAAGGCTTCTGTCCCTGATAGTAAAGAATTGGAAGCTAATCCACGTGCGCGTTCGGCACATATGCGGGCAGTCGTAAAATCATATTGACCAACTGATTGATTTTTCGCTAGGATTCAAAGTGATAATAAAAAGGAAAGTTTAATGAGAAAATATTTGTTATTTATTGTTTGTGCTTTGTTATTTATACCTGCGGCATATGCGGTTTGCCCAGTTTGCACAGTTGCAGTTGGTGCAGGATTGGAAGGTGCCAGACTGATTGGTGTTGATGATGTAATCACTGGAATTTGGGCGGGTGGTTTGATGCTTTCTGTATTCTTTTGGACCGCAGGATGGTTAAAAAAACGTGGTGTAAACAGCGTGTTGTGGCAAATCATTGTTCCTTTTGTTTTTTATTATGTTTTACTGGCGGGGGTTTACTTGATGCCAGGTATTAAATTTGGAGCAAACAGATTGTGGGGTATGGATAAGTTTATGTTGGGAACAATTGTTGGCACTGTTGCTTTTTATTTTGGGGCTCGCTGGTATGCTAAAATAAAGAAAAACAATGATGGTCATGCAAAATTTGCATTTCAAAAAGTTATTGTGCCATTGTCGTTTTTGTTGGTCGCAACTGCGATATTCTCAGCAATAATTTATTTGTAATCAAAGGAAGATATTATGACAGAAAAAAAATTATCAATGGAAGAAATGATTAAAAAAATGGATACCGCCAAAAAAGCGAATCCGCTGGATTTATCTTCTGATCAGGATTTATCAATTGCGTTAATGAATTTGATTTCGTTGGAAGAACATTTCTTTTTCAGTGGTGGAAAGACAGGAAAAACTGGATTTTACGATTTGATTAACACTGTTCGTGATATGCGTAAGGAATTGATGGAACGCATTGTTAAAAAATCAACAGCGGAAACTGGTGAAGTTTGGTGTATTTCCAAACACCTTTTGGCCGCATCTATGAGATTGATGGAAGTTGGAACCAAAGCAAATGCAGCTGGTAAAAAAGAAGATGCTTATGAATTGTTTAATAAAGCATACGATTTGTATTCTCTGTTTTGGGGAATAAACATGGATTTGATAAATGTTGCAGGTGTTAAAAAAATAGAACCAGAGGTTTGTGGAGTTGCTTTGAACAACCAAGAAAAATCAGATAAATCTGAAAAATCAGTTGGCACAGAACATAAATCTACGGTAAAGCGTTTGGGCGAATGGGTTAAAAATGCTGTAAATTGTTGTATCGAGTAAATTTGGTATTGATTGACTACAAACAAAAATGATAAAATAAAGCAGGAAAGAGTAAAGTTTTGAAAATAAAACTGTCTAATTTTGTAGGATATCTTACATTTGCTACTTTTGTAACCTGCTTTAATGGCGGCTCTTTTGCAACCCAAGCACCAAATCCACGTTCAGGTGGGTTTAATAATTCAGTAACTGTTTCCCAACGTGGCGATAATTCAAAAGAAATCGTCAGACGTTCGACTGTATCCAGGGGTGCTCTGCAAGGTGTTGTGACAACCAGGGCTGCTGCAAGACAAAATGTAGTTGTTGGTAATAGATCAGACAGCATTGTTTCAAGATCTGCAACTATTCGTTCTACGGTAACTCCTTTGAATTCAAGGTCCGCTTCTATACAATCGGGAACCGTTTCACGTGCCGCAGCTTCGCGTGCAACAGCGATTTATGACGATGTTTCAAAAATTGGTGGTGGTTATGCCTCTTGTCGCGAGGCTTATAATACCTGTATGGATCAATTCTGTGCAAAATCAAATGATACTTATCGTCGTTGTTATTGTAATGCAAAGATATCCGAATTTCGTGATACTGAATCTGCCCTGACCCAGGCAAAAACATTGTTGATGCAATTCCAAGATAATAACTTGAATGCAATTGATAAAACTGCAGCCGAAGTTAATGCTATGTATTCTGCAACTGTTGGTGAAGAAGCTATAAAAAATGATACCAGTGCCGCTGCAAGTGTGTTATCAGAAATAGGAGATTTGTTATCTGGTAATAAAAAGGCAAAAACCACAACTAAATTGTCAACAGCTTCTTTGGATTTCAGTTCTGATATTGGCAATATTTGGGGCGATAATAATTCTGGCTCTGTGTTCGGTTCAGGATCTGCACAAGATCTTAGCTCTTTAGAAGGTGCAGAATTGTATTCGGCTGCTGACAAACAATGTTTGCAGTTGGTAAAAGATTCTTGTGAAAATAACGCTGTTACAACAATGGCAAAAAGTTCTTATGGTATTCTGATTACCCAGGACTGTAATGCTTACAAAAAAAATATAGATACCCAGAAGCAAGCTGTCCAAAAAACAGTAAACGAAGCAGAAAAGATTTTGCGTGAAGCAAGATTAGAGGAATATCGTTCCAAGAATTCTGCAGATGTTAATTCATGTATAACAAATGTAAAAACGACAATTACTGCTGATACAGCTTGCGGTGCAAATTATAAAAAATGTTTGGATTATACCGGCAGTTATATAAATGTTAATACTGGGGACCCTATATATTCACCACAGTTGTTTGAACTAAGCAATATTTTAAATTTGAATATAAAAAGCGGTGATGTTGTATCTGCAAATCCGAAATTTAGTAAATTCTTGGATGATAAAAAAATGTTTGCACAAAAGGCTTTAGATACTTGTAGTGACAAAGCGACAGTAGTTTGGGATGAATTTAAGCGCAGTGCGATGATTGAAATTGCACAAGCCCAAGATACGAAAATCGAGGAAGTAAAGAATAGTTGTGTTAGCACAATGAAGGCGTGTTATGATACTCAATCTGGTGCATTGGCAAGCTTTGATACCACAAGTGCACAGGCCACAGGTGCTTTGAATGCCTATGCTGCACGGACAATGTGTGCGGACAAGGTTGCGGCGTGTGCTGCGCTTTATGCTGGTCCTAATGATGTAAAATGTGAATTTGATAGCAATGGCAAATTAAAAAATACTCAGTGTGGTTTAACAGCCTTGTTAACTTTTGTCGGCACGGTTGACAATGTCAAAGTTGCCGAAGGTTGTGAAACTTCTCTTACAAATTATATCAAAGATGTTTGTACTCCTACTGCTGGGGATCAAAAGTATCCTTATTCTTGCCGCACCAGGACAAAATCAGAACTAAAAGATATTCTTAATACCCGTGCGAACACTTATTGTGCTGATCCAACAACCAAAGAATTTGATGAAAATCTTGTAGGAGAAGTAAGAGACAAGATAATAAGTGATATTGCTGAACAGTTGGATTATCAAATGTCAACAATATGTGAAGATCTGGATGGATTCTGGCAAAATTCAGATAACAGCAATGGAACACCGTTAAAATCTTTCTACAGCAATGTTTATGGTGGTAATAATGGTAATAATGATTGGGGTCGCTGTGTTCAAAATGATGTCATGGTTCGTTGTTTAGCAAATAATACAGATAGTGCTGTTGTCGCAACATATGATCAAGCTAAAGATGAATGTGTATTTGTTGACAGCTGGTATGAATCAAAATGTACTTTATTAGGAAATGGTTATTACGAAAACGGCGTTTGCTATGTGATACAGTAAAAGATAAAGAAATGAAAAACAAACTGATTGTAATTTTATTAACATCTTTGACTTTTGCATTACCTGCAAACGCAATAAATGTCTTGTCTGGTGCGCGCAGTTGGTGGGGATACAGCAGCCGTGATTCTAACGGTTCTGCGGGTGATTTTATGATTGCAGGATCTCTTGGTATGGGTGGTATACACGGTACTTTTGATGATGAATGGGCTATTGCTGGAATGGTTGCACAGAAGATAGTTGAACATGGTGGATATTTTTGCCCGTACCAAATTCAATGTGAAAACACTAATAGAAAAAGACATTCTTGGACTAATTATTATTATCCAAATGGATCTGGCACCGTAGGGTGTTCCTGGATATGTGAACCTGGATATGGAGGTATGAATTGTTTGTCACAAAGTACCAGCCCGTCTGTTTGTGATACAAAGATTTATGGAATATCAGCTGGCCAAAAATTTGGTGGATTAAGCCTTAAGACGTCTGGTGGTAGTTCAAATGGAAAAGAAAGTGAAGTTTCTGGATTTGATCAATTTGGTGATGATCCTGAATCAGATGTTTTGCTTGGGATTTTAAAATTTGGACAGCATGGAGTTGTTGTTGGACCTGTCAAGGTAACTTGTGGAAGATCCGGTTGGGATTCTGCGCATTCATATGTTTCTGCGGTTGGAACTGTTGCTGGAACACAGAAGCTTTTGTGCGCAAATGGATATAAAGCTAATTCTGATAGTACAGATTGTATTGCAATAAGCGAAGATATTTGTGCTACACAGAATACTAAGTTTTGTGATGGTTTTGCAAAGACTGGTTACAGCAGTGCTATACATTCTTTAGAACAATCGTCTGGATGTGCTAAGTTTTTCTGTACAGATGCAACAAAAGCTTTTGCAAAATTAAATGATTATTCTTGTGTAGATTGCAGTGTCAGTATCAAAGGTGGTGTAAGCAAGATTAACGGGTTATGTGTTCAGTGTCAAACGGGGCAATATTTTGATAAAGTTACAAGTTCTTGTAAAACTGCATCAGCATATACTAAAGTAGACTTACAATATGGTAAAAGTAAAACAAAAAATACAGTGTCTGATTTGACTAAGCAATGTTGGATTTTGGTAAATCCATCGGATTATAAAAAATGTACCTTAGGTTCAGATACTTTGACAACAGCTACAACAATTGATACAACAACGGGTATAACTACAGCTGTTGTTAAGTCTGATAAAGAAAAGTTAAAACTTCAAGTTTTGAATCCTTTAGAATAAAAAAAAAGACCCAATTTTGGGTCTTTTTTTATTTAATTATTTTTTTATTCTGTACCGTTCAAACTTTTTAACATTTTCATAACGATTTTTCTTTGATCATCGTTCGGCAGTTTCCAATATAAATTTATCAATAACAAGGATTCATTTTTGCCCAACGGGTCTTCTTTCTTTTGTTCTGAAATACGCATAGACCTGTTCGTTCGTGTTTCTTCAGGCATATTCCCTGGCAGTCCAGAAAAGAAAAAAGAGACAGGAGTTTCCAAAGCTGCACTGACATCAAACAGTCGCGATGCCGAGATTCTATTTTCAGCAGCTTCGTATTTTTGAATTTGTTGAAATGTAACACCGCATATCTGCGCCAGGTCTTTCTGAGAAAGTCCCATCATGTTGCGGCGCAATTGCATACGTTGTCCGATATGTTCGTCTATAGATGTGGGTATAAAAACCTTTCCACTCATCTTTTACCTCTCCTTAACATGCATATGAAAAACTTCCTATGCTTTCAATGAATTTATACAAGTTTTCTTTTTCTTTTGCAATCAAAAAACGGTTATGATAACTTGAACTAAACGACCAGGAAATATCGGATATAAAATGACAAAACCTTTGATTTTATGTATTCTAGATGGTGTAGGATTAAGTTCTGAAAAATCTCATAATGCGGTAATTGAGGCAAAAATGCCTTTTTTTCATAAGCTATTGGAAAAATACCCCAGTTCAAAATTAGATGCCAGTGGACCTGCAGTCGGGTTGCCGGACGGTGTTATGGGAAATTCCGAAGTTGGACACATAACAATTGGTTCTGGTCGAATTATAAATCAATTCTTACGCAGGTTTGAATTGGAAGATTGGAATAAAAACCAGGCACTGAGTGAATTTATAGATGCTGTAAAGAAATCCAAAGGCGTTGTGCATATTATAGGATTAATGTCTGATGGTCGTGTTCATTCAGATATAAATGAGATAATTACAATTGCTAAACGGATTATTAACTCGAAATTAAAAATAGTTGTTCATTTTATTGCTGATGGCCGTGATACACCACCAAAATCCGCAGAAAAATATCTTGATATGTTAAAAGATGAATTACCATATGAGATTGTTTCAACTGTGATGGGACGTTACTATGCAATGGATAGAAATAATAATCTAGATCGTACAGAAATGGCTTTCAATGCAATTGCAAACGGTATAGCAGAGTTTGATGAGCATTATCCCGAAGAGGCAATTATAAATGCATACAAACGTGGTGAAACGGACGAATTTATTAAACCAACAATAATTAGACCACCACATCATACCGAGCAAAAAATTACGGATTATCCAAAGATAACGCCAAATGACGGGATATTATTTTGCAACTATCGAAGTGATCGTGCACGTCAGATTTTGCGTGAATTATTAAAGACCAATGCTCGTATGCTTTGTTTTTCACAATATGGCGAAGGTTTAGATGAATCTTGCCCTGCACTGTTGCCGGATGTTCCTGTAAAAAATACATTGGGTGAAATACTGGCGGCGAACGGAAAAACACAATTAAGAATTGCAGAAACAGAAAAATATAATCATGTAACTTATTTTTTTGATGCTGAAAAAGATGTTAATTTTAATGGTGAAGAAAAAGTTCTGATTCCATCACCAAATGTTGCGACATTTGATTTACAGCCCACGATGTCCGCACCAGAAATTACAAAACAATTATTATCCAGACTGTCAAAATTTGACGTTGTGATTTTGAATTATGCAAATGGTGATATGGTTGGACACACTGGAAATGAAGCCGAAACAATCAAAGCAATGGAATGCTTGGATGAACAGTTGTCGCTAATTGTTCCGGCTGCTTTGGAATTGTGTGGAACTGTACTGGTAACAGCTGACCATGGAAATGCAGAAAAGATGTGGGATGATAAAAACAATGTTCCTTGGACTGCGCACACAACAAACCCGGTTTCTTTTATAGTTGTTTCAGGTGAAAAACATACAGTTCAAAATGGTGGATTGTCAGATATTGCACCAACGATTCTAAAATTATTAAACCTGCCCCAGCCCGATGATATGACAGGAAAAAGTTTAATATAAAATAATCCCAACATTTGTTGGGATTATTTTTTTCTTTTTTCTTTAAAAAATCTTTTCAACATTTCTGCGGATTCGGAAACATATTCTGGCAGTCCTGTAATTTTTGGTTTCCACAAATGTTTATCTGTTTCAAAAATTCTTGCGTTATGCAGAATTCCACCACCCTTTTCATCGCGTGCTGCAAAATAAATCTTTTCAATTCTGGCGTATGAAATTGCAGTCGCACACATTGCACAAGGCTCTAAGGTCACATAAATTTCGCAGTCATCCAAAAACTTTGCCCCCAGTTTTTTGCAGGCACGATTGATTGCAACAATTTCCGCATGCAGTGTTGGGTTGTTTTTTTTCTGCACCATATTTTCACCGCGTGCAATTATTTTTCCATCTTTGACAATCACTGCACCAATTGGTACATCGTCATGTTGGGACGCACGTTTTGCAGAAATAAAAGCTTGTTTCATAAAATCCATAGTCTATACTTTAAACTTATGAAATCGAATTTGCAAATTATTTCAGGAAAATATCGCGGACGAAAGCTAAATTTGCCCGATGATGCCCGACCAACACAAAATCGTGCGCGTATTGCCTTGTTCAATATGTTAGATTCTTTGAAAATAAAAACGAATGTTGTTTGGGATGCTTTTGCTGGCAGCGGTGCGTTTGGAATTGAATTTTTATCCCGTTATGAAACAAGGGTTATTTTTACAGATTTATCGGATGCGTCAATTAAAACAATCAAATCAAATTTGGTTAGAATTGCTGGCGATTATTTAGTGGAACGGACAAATACAATTGACGCAGTAAAAAAGCATGGTGCAGTTTCAGACTTGGTTTTTATTGATCCGCCGTATGCCAATGCTGAATTGGGTTTGGATTTGGTTAATAAACTTTCAAAAATTGCAAAATCTGGGACGATTATTGTTTGGGAAGTGGAAGATGGTAAGTTTAATCCGAATATTTCCAACGATTGGATTACCTTGAAAGACAAGAAATACGGTCGCGCCAGATTTTTAATTATAAAAAAAGCTTGATTTTTAGATACTTTTAGTTAATAATTCGCCCTGCGCGGCACCCTTGGAGGCCGTATAACTTAAAAAAGGACGAAAAATGTCAATTAAAGTAAACGCTGAAATTCGCAATGTTGCTGGCAAGGGGGCCGCACGTGCAATTCGCAATAACAAAAATATTCCTGCTGTAGTTTACGGCGAAAAAAAATCCCCTATTTCTATTGAATTAGAAGGTCGCAGCTTTGAAATGCTGATCCGCCAGCCAGGATTGCGAACAAAATTATTTGAAATTCAAACCAAAGGCGGCAAAGAAGACGCTATGTTGATGGATATTCAATACCATCCAGTATCTGACAAAGTTGTACACGTTGATTTCAAACGTATCGACGTAAAAAAACCTGTAAAGGTTGTTGTTCCAGTAGAAGTTATCAACATTGAAATTTCCAAAGGTATTAAATTGGGTGGTGTTTTGAACTTTGCAGTTCGTAAAGTTGAACTGGTTGGATTGATTGATTCTATTCCTGAAAAAATCCAGTTGGATTTAGCGAATTTGAATATTGGTGAATCTGTACACGGATCTGCTTTGGAATTACCTGCGGGGGTTTCATTAGGTTTGCGTCAGGCAGATCTGACATTTGCAACAATTGGTGGAAAAATGGCCGAAGAAGTAGATGTTAAAAAACCAACTGCTGAGGCTGTTGCTGCTACTGCTGCACCTGCTGTCAAGGCTGCTGCGCCGGAAAAGAAATAAAGCAAGTCATAAAAAACCGCCAAAATGGCGGTTTTTTTAATAATAAATTTATATATATTCCCCCTTGAAATCACTTTTTTTATCACTATATTCCACACAGATAAATTTATAAAACTAGGAGTAAAAAATGGCAAAAGTATTGGGTATTGATTTAGGAACTACAAATTCCGCAATGGCATTTATGGATGGTTCTGACCCGAAAATTATTGAAAATGCAGAGGGTCAACGCACAACACCATCTGTGGTTGCAATTACTGGTGGAAACGAACAGTTAGTTGGTATTACTGCCAAAAACCAGGCTGTAACTAATCCTGAAAACACAGTTTACGAAATCAAACGTTTGATGGGTTTACGCTTCGACAGCTCTTCTGTACGCGAAATTGCGGGTCGTGTACCTTATAAAATTATTCCTGGCGACAACGGTGACGCTTGGGTTGAAATTGATGGCAAAAAATATGCACCTTCGCAAATTTCTGCTATGATTTTAGCAAAACTGAAAAAGGATGCAGAAAACTATTTGGGTGAAAAAGTTACAGACGCAGTTATCACTGTTCCCGCTTATTTTAATGATTCTCAACGTCAGGCAACCAAAGACGCTGGCCGTATCGCAGGATTGAATGTTTTGCGTATTGTTAATGAACCAACAGCTGCTGCATTGGCATATGGTTTGGATAAAAACAAAAATGGCGTTGTTGCTGTTTAC
Organism: uncultured Muribaculaceae bacterium; assembly: GCA_965231035.1. GTDB lineage: Bacteria > Pseudomonadota > Alphaproteobacteria > Rs-D84 > Rs-D84 > JAFGMC01. The sequence goes on along the minus strand of OZ246409.1, from coordinate 132,306 downwards.
GATTTGGGTGGTGGTACATTTGATATTTCTATTTTGGAAATCGTTGATGGTGTATTCGAAGTAAAATCAACAAACGGTGATACTGCTTTGGGTGGTTCAGATTTTGACGCACGAATTTTGAATCATTTGATTTCTGAATTTAAATCAGATAAGGGAATTGATTTATCTTCGGATAAATTGGCATTGCAACGTTTGAAAGAAGCTGCTGAAAAGGCAAAAATTGAATTGTCGTCTAAGACCAGCACAGATATCAACCTGCCTTATTTGACAGCAAACGCATCTGGCCCGGTTCACTTTAATACTACTTTGACACGTGCAAAGCTGGAATCACTGGTTGCAGACTTGATTGAAAAAACTATTGAACCTTGCCGCAAAGCTTTGAAAGACGCTGGTTTGGATAAATCAAAAATTAACGAAGTAATCTTGGTTGGTGGTCAAACACGTATGCCAAAGGTTATTGAAGTAGTAAAAGAATTCTTTGGTCGCGAACCACATAAAGGTGTTAATCCAGACGAAGTTGTGGGACTGGGTGCTGCAATCCAAGGTGGTGTATTAAAAGGCGATGTAAAAGATGTTTTGTTGTTGGATGTAACACCTTTGTCTTTGGGTATTGAAACATTGGGTGGGGTATTCACACGCTTGATTGATCGCAACACAACAATTCCAACCAAAAAATCCCAGGTGTTCAGTACTGCCGAAGACAATCAGAATGCGGTTACAATCCGCGTGTTCCAAGGCGAACGCGATATGGCGGCTGATAATAAATTGTTGGGACAATTTAATTTGGAAGGTATTGCACCTGCCCCACGTGGTATGCCACAAATCGAAGTTTCTTTTGATATTGATGCGAACGGTATTGTGCATGTATCAGCTAAGGATAAAGGTACGGGCAAAGAACAGATGATTTCAATCAAATCCGATGGTGGTCTGTCCGAAGAAGATATTAAAAAGATGGTGGACGAAGCTGCACGCAATGCCGAAGCTGATAAGAAAAAACGCGAATTGGTCGAGGCAAAAAATAACGCCGAAGCGTCCATTTTCGGAATTGAAAAATCATTGAAAGAATATGGCGATAAAATCAGTGAAGAAGAAAAAACTGCAATTGAATCTGCCAAAAAAGAATTGGCAGATGAATTGGCAAAATCTGATGCGACTGCTGAAAGCTTGAAAACCAAAACAGATGCATTGACCGAAAAAGCAATGAAACTGGGCGAAGCAGTTTACAAGGCACAGCAACAGCAATCGTCAGAACAAACAGATGAAAAGCCAGCGGATGATAAAACAACAGATGCCGATTTTTCTGAAAAGAAATAACAAAAGACATCAAATAAAAAATCCGGCAATAGCCGGATTTTTTATTCAATAATCTAAAGCTTTTGAAGCAATTTCCATGGCAATTTTCTCATTATCGAATTTGCCAAAACTTTTTGCCATAGTTGTCAGTTGTGATAAATAGTCATTACGTTTTGATTCAGATAATTTTTTTAAAATATTTATTTCCTGCCCTTCTATATCAAATGTAAAGAAAGCGTTTATAATCTCATCAAAGGAATATTTTTTATATAATGATTTCTTTAACATATACGATGTTGGAGATATTGAATTATTAGATAATTTTAAAATATCTTTTTTATATTCACAATCAAATACATTCATAAAATGTGCAATTGCAATGTTAAATAGCACTGTTGCTTCACCTGATGATATTCTATTAATTTCTAAATTTTTATTATTATTCAAATTATAAATATATGCAGTTAATAAAGGATAAATTTCTTTTGGAATATTAATATTAATTGTCGGTTTTTTTGTGTTATTTGATTTATATTTTAGTAATTTTGTTCGTATACGAATATAAGTTGACATATATGCACTTATTTCATTTAACATCATTAAAACAGTACGGTCTTGTTTTGATAAGTGGTAAATATTTTTTAGATATTTAGAATTTTCAGCATGTTTTTTTTCGTGTATTTTTGTAAAAATTAAATGTTTATTGTGCGCATCAACTTGATTTTTTAATTCAGAATTTTCTTTTGCAATTTCACGGTTTAGATATAATGCGTACAAATATATTTTATTTTTATTTGGTAGATAGGAACCAAAAGTGTAGTTTTTATCTATATCATTTTGAGATTTAACTTTCTTTTTTGCAACAATAAATTTTGTTTTTCGCATAGAAGAGACTTTATGACTTAAAGTTTTTATAGAATTTCCAACTTCTGCGCCTGCTGTTGCAAAAGCCCCTAAATAAAGCAAATAATATAAAATTGATACATCTGTCATTTAACTTCCCCAATGTAAATTCCCATATTTTCTGCTATGGTCAGCAGCGGGTCTTCTGGTGATACATACGCATCCGACGTTTCCATATTTGGAATATTTGGATCGCATACAATGTCACCTGAGTTAAAAAATTCTTCCAATGAAATTGTTTTACATTTTCCGTCAATCATCGCAGTCATAACAAATGTTTCATTGTTTTCAATAGCATTCAATGCACAATCTGCCATTTGTGTAGCAATCAATCGGTCGGCTGCGGTTGTTTCACCTGCCCTTTGAATATGTTCTGGGAATGCTGTTCTGTTGACCATCCCAGCAGCGTTCAATGCGCGTGAAACCATTTCAGCGGGCTTGCCAGAATGTCCACGTAATGAAATGCCTTCGGATACCAAAATAATTCCATAATCCCTGGGTTGCTTTTTTATATGATTTACCAGTTCATCGATGTTGAATTTTATTTCTGGAATTAAAATTGCATCTGCACCAACCGCAACACCAGCATTCAAAGCCAAATTTCCACAATCGCGACCCATTGTTTGAACAATAAACCATCTGTGATGACTGCGGGCCGTCAACAGCAATTGATCGCAGTAATTAACCAGCTGTTGCACTGCGGTTGAAAAGCCAATGGTTGTGTCTGTTTTTGGAATATCCATATCAATTGTTTTTGGAATGCAGACCAGTGAAACATCAGAATACAAATCACGATTCTTATGTGCCAGTGACAGACTGCCGTTTCCACCAATCAAAATCAAAGAGTCTAATTCCAGTTTACGCAAAGCGTTTTTAATTTTCTTATTAAACAATTCATGGCTGCCGGTTTTTGCAGCAGTTTGAAAGTTTTCAGCACCACTGTGACCATTGCAAAGAAAGCTGCCCGATAATCTTGCATTTTCAATCGGCAATGTGTTTGTATCAAATTTTATCACTTTTGGGGTTTCATAGGTCAAACCATCTGTTCCGTCTTGGATGCCAATAACCTGCCAACCGCGTTGATGTGCGCCAATAACAACACGATGAATGGCCGTATTCAGCCCAGAACAATCGCCGCCAGTCGTCATAATCCCTATTTTTTTCATAATTTTCCTCAAATTTAATTATTTTTCCAAATTATATCATAAATAAGTTGACAAAGAAAGATTTTTTGTAATAATATTTGTCCAGAGGGGTACGCAGAGATAAAAGATTAAATATTGGAGAATATTCAATGGCCCAAAAAAATGTTAAAACCAAAAACATTGGTAAAACAAAAACTTCCACAGATGATATGATCGAAGGTGCAGTTGCACGCCAAAATTCTTGGATGTCACGTCGTCGTGATTTTGCAAAAAGATTCTTGAAAAAATTGAATATTTTTGCACGCTCTTCTGCAAATACTACTGCCAGAAATGCCAGAATTGCAGCAAAGAATGCTCGTAAATTAAAACGTATAGAAGAAAAGAAAGACAGACCATCTGGTTTATCAGCTTATTGGTTTCCGATACTTTGCGCAGTTATCGTTTTGGCCATCGGTGTTTGGGTTGTATTTGTTCGCAGTGATATGAATGTAAAGAAAGATGCTGGAACCGAAGAAGTAAAAACAGAAACTGTGGTTGCACCTGTTGTTCCAGAACCTGTTGTAAAAACAGTAAAGAAAGAAGTTAAACCAGCGGCCAAGACAAGTGTTGTTAAAACTGCTGTTGCGCCTGCTGCAAAACAAACAGCATCAGTTGCTGTTAATACTGTTACCCCCAGCTTTGATATTGTTCGCATTGACAAAGAAGGAAACGTCGTAGTTGCAGGACGTTGGTTGGCAGATAAAAATGTTTCTGTTGTTATGAATAACAAAGTTGTTGCAACAGAACGTACAGATAAAAATGGTGAATTTGCATATGCACCAAAGCATGCCTTTAACCCAGGCAACTATACAATTAAATTGGTTGGTGCAGATCCAAAAACAGAATCAGAAAACAGTGTGTTTATTTATGTTTCTGAACGCGGCTATGCAGACTCAGTTTCTTTGTTAATAACAAAAGACGGCAGCAAATTATTGCAAGTTCCAATGTTGAAAAACGGTGACTTGGTCGTATCAAAAATCGATTATTTATCCAGTGGACGCATAGTTGTAACCGGAAACGCATTGCCACGCCTTCGTGTATCGTTGACATTGAACGATAAATATTTGGGCTTTGCACACGTATCTGATTACAAATATTTTGGATTGGGTGCAGATGTTGAAAAATTAGAACCAGGCAAAGAATATACTTTGGTTGTTCGTTTGCATGATGGTCAGAATAAAACAGTTGCCGAAGTAAAACATAAATTTACAATGCCGACTGCAACTGGTGCAGATGATACATTCTATACAGTTCGTCGCGGCGATTGTTTGTGGATTATTTCAAGAAACTTTTTAAGCAAAGGCATATTGTTCAGCATTATCGCAGAAACAAACAATATCCAGAACCCAAATCTGATTTATCCAAAACAGAACTTGAAAATACCTGTAAAAGGAAAATAATGAATACTAATAAAAGACTCGAAGAGTTGCGAAGAGTTAGAGATGCAAAACATCAAAATTCTGAAGCATACTTGGAAAACAAGAGTCTTTTATCACGTATTGATTTTTTGATAAAACAAGCAAATCAAAAAAGAGATGGGAAAATTTAAGAAAACTTTTGGATGTAAAAAAATATGTTATAAATAATCAGACAAATAATAATATAGAATCCACCCTTAGAGCCATTGAAGCGAAATACGGTTACAATACTCCAGAAGAACTTTTAAACAGCAAGCCAGATATAGAAAAGTTGAATACAAATAACTCAAGATAAAACACAGCAAAATGCTGTGTTTTTTATTTGTAATTGTATTATTAATATAATACAGTTTCAGCTATGGAGTCATAAAAATGCCAAAATATAAATATATGAGCCAAATTTTCGAAGATTACAGAAGTATGGTAGATTTTTGTAGAAAATATACACTCCCGGAAAGTGGAGATCTATTTTGGTTTTATAAAAAATATATTCGTCATAATGTTGATATTAAAAATATTCCATCGGATAAATTAAGAGAATTTGATAAATTAAAATTACAGTGCATTTCTTATGGGTGGCAAAAAATAATAGGTAACTAAAAAACACAGCAAAATGCTGTGTTTTTTAATTTGGTGCGGGCGAAGGGAATCGAACCCTCACCTTCGGCTTGGGAAGCCAGCATTCTACCACTATACTACGCCCGCAGAAATCCAAAGGATTTTATAGCTGATGTTATAAAAAGTCCAGAATTTATTTGACTTTTCAATAATTATAATGCATAATTGCCCTGCAAATCCCCAAAGATTGCTATCATTGGACCCTGGACGCGGTATGCGTATCGGAACATCAACTGGCGAGTGTTCGCTCTTGATGATGGGTTTGCGTCGTATAAAAAATATAAAGGATAAACAAAATGGCAACAGTTATACGTTTGGCAAGATTTGGCGCAAAAAAACGCCCTTATTACCACATTGTGGTTACAGATTCACGTAATGCACGTAATTCTGGAAATATATTGGAAACAGTTGGTAAATATGATCCAATGCAACCACGCGACAGCGATAAACGCGTAACCTTGAAATTAGAAGAAATCAAGGCTTGGATGGCAAAGGGTGCAAAACCATCTGATCGTGTTTATAAATTCTTGGCAAATGCTGGCGTTGTTTCAAAGAAAACAGCCCCAGTTCAAACCAAAAAACATTTACAATCTGAAAAAACTCAGATGAGAATCAAAGACAAAGCTGACAAACTGGCAAAAATCGAAGCAGAAAAAGCAGCTGCCGAAGCCGCAGCAAAAGCTGCAACCGAAGCCTCTGCCGCTGTCGAAGCACCAGTCGAAGCAACCGCAGAAACACCTTCAGCCGAATAATTTTGTTAATCCAAAACACTTGGGAACATTCCCAAGTGTTTAAATTTACAATATGTCTGAAAAACAAAAAATCTTGGTTGGAAAAATTGTCGCAGCCCAAGGGTTACGTGGTGAAGTTCGTATTCAGACCTTTACTGAAAACCCATCAGATTTTCAAAATCTGAAAATCGAAAATATAAATTTGAAATTTATTCGTGCGGCTGGCAACGATATTGCAATTTGCAAAATAGATAATGTTAATGACAGAACATCGGCCGAGGCTTTGCGTGGTACTGAATTATTTATTAATCGTGATTCCCTGCGTGCTTTAAAAGCTGGTGAATATTACCAATCAGATTTAATCGGTATGGTTGTTGAAAAAAATAAAGATAAAATTGGCACAGTCGCAGCAATACAAAACTTTGGTGCTGGCGATATTTTGGAATTAGATAACGGTGAAATGGTTTCTTTTTCTGGTGCAGACGTTGATTTAAAAAACAAAACAATTTATGTAAAATGAATTTTAATATACTGACTATTTTTCCAGAAATGTTCCCAGGCACTTTGAATGGTGGTGTTGTTGGGCGCGCATTGGAAAATAAAATATGGTCGTATAAAACAATAAACATTCGTGACTTTGCAAATGATAATTATGGCAGTGTTGACGATGCTCAGTTCGGTGGTGGTGCTGGTCAGGTTATGCTGCCCCAGGTTATTGGTGACGCAATTGATAATATCTCATCTGAAAAACGTGGTAAAATTATATATTTTTCACCACGCGGACAGGTTTTGAATCAAAAGATGGTGCGTCAGTTTGTATCTGAATCAAAAGATTTAACATTAATTTGTGGCAGGTACGAAGGTATCGACGAAAGAATCATCGAAGAATACGAAATTTTAGAGATTTCCATTGGCGATTATATTTTGTCTGGTGGCGAAATTGCAGCTCAGGTTTTTATTGACAGTTGCGTTCGTCTGATGGATAATGTAGTTCACGGCGGCGTTGATACGACCGCAAACGAAAGCTTTGAAATCGGGGGGTTGGAATGGCCGTTATACACCCGCCCGTCAGTATGGCGTGGACGTAATGTCCCAGAAGTCCTGCTGTCCGGTCATCACGGCAATATAGAAAGATGGCGGAAACAAAAATCGGACGAAATAACCAAACAAAGACGTCCGGAATTATTAAACGAAAAGAAGTAAAAAATGAATATCATTAAAAAAATAGAAGCAAAACAAATAGAAAAATTGGCAGCAAACAAAAAGATTCCAGATTTCAAATCTGGTGATACTTTGAAGGTTCACGTAAAAATCAAAGACGGTGATAAATTCCGTATTCAGATGTTTGAAGGTGTTGTAATTGCTCGTGATGGTGCGGGTTCAAATGCATCCTTTACAGTTCGCCGTGAATCTTATGGTGTTGGCGTAGAACGTAAATTTCCATTGTACAGCCCAGCAATTGAAAAAATTGAAAAGGTTCGTATTGGTAAAGTTCGTCGTTCTAAACTGTTCTTCTTGCGCAGACTGTCTGGTAAAAAAGCCAGAATCGTTGAAGATTTGGCAGCAGCGTCCGAAGAAAGAAACACAAACGCACAATAGTTTGAAAATTAAGGGGTACGGCAAAATGAAAATATCAAAATTATCATTTTTATTGGCTGTGCCCTTTTTTCTTTTAACTTTTGGTGCAAATGCTTATGTTGAAAAAAAGACTGCTGTGGTTCGCGTTTTGAACAAGGCTGCTGGAAAAAACCAGACAATTAATGTGACTGTTGGTAAAGAAGCACAATACGAAAAATTAAGATTAATGGTTCGCAGTTGCAAACAAACAGATCCTTTTCAACCAGAAGATTTTTTTATGTTTATTGAAATAACAAAAAATTCCGAAGGCAAGATTTTTAGCAATTGGATGGGCCGTAACGAACCAGGTGATAATCCTTTGCAGAATGCAGATTATGATTTATGGTTGGTAAAATGTGAATAAAGGTTTTTATCATGCAAACAAAGATCAAAGGTTATGCGATATCAGATGGGCGAAATCATAAGATTGGAAATTTTTGGTCCAAGAAAGATGCGGAAATAATCCTTTACAGAGATTTAGAAAAAGCAAAACGTATAATAGGTTTTTCCGATAATAAAAACAAAAATAAAAAAGATCAGTATGAAAATTTTTATGCTTATGTATATGTTTTAGAAGGAAATATAAACCTTTTTGATCAATACGAAGAATATATTGTTACAAGTCATTCATCTCAACTAGAAATTGTTGGATACTATACGTTTACAAAAGAAGAAATTATTAAAGCAATAGAAGCAAAACATGCTGTAATAAAAAATACGGTTTTGCAAAGATTATTTAATATAAAAAAACAAGGAAAACAAAATGGATGCTTTTAAAAAACACTTCAAATTGGTTATTGGAATTTCAGCCTTGATTTTATTCGCTGTTATATTTTTCTTTTATCACAAGGCAAGCAATCTTGAAAATAACAGTATGAGAAATTGGGCAACCGCATCCGAAGAACGCCGTGCAGCTGCTGTAAAAATTTTAACTGGAACAGATGAAAATACAGAACTGATGGTTCAGTGTATGGATAAAGTTGCCAATCTTCCTAATTCTGCGGACATGTCGGTTCGCGATGCAACTTCTTTATGCTTTATGGGTGTGAAGTTAAAAAATAATATCTAAGATATCAAAATGAAATTGCAAAAATATTTTGTAATATCTTTATGTTTTTTATTATTTGTAACTTTTTCTGCAAAAGCTGATAATAAATATATAGGTTCAGAATATCTTGGTGAAAAATATATTTCTGACCCACTGGGTGAAGAAAAATTACCAGATACAGACCCATTAATTCGATACGATGCTTTTGATTGTATGACTTTTGTCGAAACATCTTTGGCTGGCGGAAATCTTGATAAATTAAATAAAATAAGATACAAAGATGGAAATATAGATTTCTTAAATAGAAATCATTTCGTTGAATATGATTGGGTAAAAAATAACTCAGAACTAGTAAAAAATGTAAGTTCAAAATATGGTAAAACAAAAATAAGAAAAGAAATTTTGGACAAGAAAAGTTGGTTTAAAAAAGTTCACAATTTGGATACTAGATTTAAAAAAGTAAATGTTCAGATTGAATATATACCATACGAAAATTTAAAAGATATCAATCTAAAAAAGCCATTAATAATATTATTTGTAATGAATAATAAAAATATGGTTAAGGAGGCAGGTACGGACTTGGCTGTATCGCATATGGGATTTTTATTACCTGGTGGAATACTAAGACATGCATCAACAAAACAAAAAAAGGTTGTTGATATTAATTTTAAGGATTACATAGAAAAACAAAAACAAAGCAAATCAAATATTGGGGTTGCTTTTTTCGAGATAAAAAATGACAGATAAAAAAATTCTTTGTTTGGGCATTGAATCCAGCTGCGATGAAACATCTGCCGCGATTGTTGATTCTGATCGTAATATCTTGTCGCACATTATTTATTCTCAGATCCCTGAACACCAGAAATACGGTGGTGTGGTCCCTGAACTGGCCGCGCGCGCGCATATTTTAGCAATTGATGAGGTTATAAATAAAACGTTGAATGATGCTGGCAAAACAATTAATGATATTGATGTGATTGCTGCAACGGCTGGACCTGGGTTAATTGGTGGAGTTCTGGTTGGTTGGATGGCTGCGGTTGGTATTGCACAATCCACAGGAAAACCATTGGTCGCGGTGAATCATCTGGAGGGGCACGCATTGGTTCCGCGTCTGCGAGGTGCATCTGCCAGTGATACAAATCAAAAATCAATCAGTGTAGATTTCCCTTACCTGTTGGTTTTGGCCAGTGGTGGACACACAATGATTTTGTTGGTTAATGGTGTTGGTAAATATGAATTGATTGGTCAAACCATTGATGACAGTGCTGGTGAAGCTTTTGATAAAGTCGCAAAAATGTTGGGGTTGGAATATCCTGGTGGGCCTGTTGTAGACAAGCGTGCACAGATTGGTAATCCGCGTGCGTTTAATTTTCCCAGACCACTTTGTGATAAACCCGGATGTGATTTTTCATTTTCTGGAATTAAAACATCTGCCAGAACAATGTTGGCAAAACATCCAGAGCCACACAGTGAAGAATTTATAAATGATTTCTGTGCGTCTTTTCAGGCATCTGTGGTTGATTGCATAACTAATCGTTTAAATAATGCCATGCATGATAAACGTATAATTAATATAGCACCAAAAACATTGGTAGTTGCAGGTGGTGTTGCAAAAAATTCAGCAATCCGTTCGGCGTTGGAAAAAATGGCGGTCGAGAATAATATGCAGTTTGCTGCCCCACCATTGAATCTATGTACTGATAATGGTGCAATGATTGCCTGGGCTGGACTGGAAAACTATTTGGTTGGTAAAGTTGTTGCCGAACCAATTACTCCTCGTCCCCGCTGGCCATTAACAGAATTATAAAATTAAAATACAAAAGGTGAAAATATGAGAAAATATATAAGTAATGACGCAGTATTTTTGATAACAGGATGTTCTTCTGGCTTTGGGAAAAGCATGGCTGAATACGTTGCAAAACTTGGATTTAATCTGGTTGCCACCGCACGCGATGTAAATACTCTGAATTATCTGGGAAACAGCGAAAACATTTTATGTTTGGAATTGGATATAACTAATTTAGATTCTATACAAAAGGCTATAAAATCTGCAGTCTCTAAATTTGGCAAGATAGATGTATTGATAAATAATGCGGGGATAAACTATCTTACGACAATAAATAATTTAGAACAAGATAAAATGCGATTGTTGTTTGAAACAAATATAATTGGAATTATTAATATGACCAAGGAAGCATTGCCATATATTCCAGATAACAACAACAGTGCAATTGTAAATTTATCTTCTATGAGTGGATTAGATACAGGATGGGATGTAATTCTGTATGGTATGTCAAAACATGCTGTGAATGGACTAACCCAGGCAATCAAAAGTACAAAACATTGCCAAGTTCGCACAATGAGTGTTAATCCAGGAAAATTCGCGTCAAATATGCGTAAGAATTCTTTGGAAAATCCAAATGTAAACAAAGAAGAAGCTGTAAAAAGGTACTTGGCTCAGGAATTTCAAGGTGATATAAATGTGGCTGCTAAAGATATTATAAATTTTGTTGTATACCGCAAAAAATTGCCTATGTATATGATTCTTGGACACCGTAGTATTCGAAGATTTAGAAGATTAATTCGTAGCATGCGAAAAGATTATAAGACATGCAAAAGATTGTCTATAAATAAAGGTGGAACAAAAAAGTATATTCTTCGCATGTTGAAAAGAATATTTATACGGCCATTTACTAGATCTTAATACTGCTAAAAAAGTGTTATGATTGCCTGGACTGGAAAACACCTGGCGGGTAAATTTGTTACCGAACCGATTACCCCCATCCCCGCTGGCCATTGACAGAATTATAGAATGGAATTTTTTATACAATATACACATGCTCAATAAACTAGAATCTTATGATAAAGCAACAAGAGAATTGGTTCTTCTGGCAGAGGATTATGAAATTCCACAGATTGGTAAATATTCACTTCCAGAAATAGTCAGCGCTTTGCGTGAATCTTTCAAAAATCCAGAAACACACAAAAAAGTATTCGGCAATTTTCTAGAAGAACAATACGATTTTTCTGATGATTTTTGTTTAATAAGTCATTTTTATATAAGCCTTAAAACAGGAGGTTCTAAACAATGGAAACTTATTAAAGGATCATCTCATTGGTGGTTAGAACATTTGATTATAAGTGGACCTTTTGATATAACTCGTACTCAATTTTCAAAACCTTTTCAATATCGAAGTGCATCAATAGAAAATAGAATTAATACGGATTCAGATTGGACAAGACGTTTAAAACACCAGGCTATTATTTTGGGTAAATGTGCAGGGTTGGAATAATTGTGTTTTGTTAAAAACTTGAATTTTTTCTATATTTTGATACAATCATAATATGATATCAGAAAGAGAAGAACTATTTAATATAGGAACAAAAAAACTTGCCAAACTGGCAACTGATTATGAAGTTAATATCCGTGGTAGATTATCATTTCCATACATTGTTGAAAAATTACGTGAATCCTTCAAAGATCCGAATGTTTATTATCAAGTCTTTGGTTGGTAACGATAAACATGATTTAGAAAAAATTGTTATAAGAAATTCTTTGGTTAATAATTATAGAGAATAATTTATTTAGTATTGATTGCTTTGTTCTATTACGGGAGTAGAATTAAAAGATTTTTTTAATATTTCTGAACCTTTTGTTATATTAAGGTAATTTGATAAATTTCCAGTGTTGTTTAAAAGAGTTTTTAGTAGGCCTGAATTCTGATTTTTAAAGTAAGCATTTGCAACCAAATAAAAATCTCGAAGCATTTTAAATAAGTTAGTAAATGTTTTATTTTGTTCAAAATAAACAGGCTGATTTTTTGGTAAATTAGTATAAATATCCAGTATTTTATTTGAATCAAAATCAGATAGTTTTTCAATTATTTCATTTATATTTTTGAAATCACTTTCTGCGAAATCTAATATTCCAACAGTTTTAGTCTTTGAATTCCAAAGTATATTGTTATTATACAAATCTGTGTGAGAAAAAACGATACTTGAACCGTTTAATTGTATAAATTTTTTGTAGGCGTTTTCTATATGTTTTATTGTTTTATTTGGTAATATTTCAGATAATTTTTTTAAAATGTCTTCAAATGAAAAACCTGCATTATTAAGTAAATACTTTGGTTCCTTAACAGGTCTCATTTGGTTCATATCATTGATAAGGTTTGCAATACCTTTTTGTACGATATATTTATCAGATTCATCCAGAGAACAAAATAATTTTTTTGTTAAAGGTTCTCCGAACAGACGAGATTCAATAATAATTCTGTCAGATTTTAAGATTTTAAGGATTTTAGGAACAGAATAAGTCTTATTTTTGATATCAATTAGCTGATTAGTTATATTTTGTGCCAAAATTTGACCTAATAACCAAGATTCAACATCTTGGTTACCTGGAAGATATAATATAACTTTATCATCTTCGTATTCGTAAACAATCACCCCGCTTGTCCCAACGGTGCTAAGAACTTTTAAGTTACTTAAATCATAATTCATGGATATATTTTATCATATAAAAACAGTGTTTGCATTATTTTGTTTTATTGATAAAATTCAACCATGATTCAAAAACCAGAACCTTTTGTAAAACCGGACACTATTTTCAGTGTATCTGATGCGTCTGCACTGTTAAAGGGTGTGGTTGAAACTGCTTTTCCAATTATTAAAATTCGTGGCGAATTGTCACAAATCACGCGTGCTTCTTCGGGTCATGTTTATATGACGATAAAAGATTCTGGTGCCGCCATTTCGGTAATTGTTTGGCGTGGAACACCGTTGTCCTTTAAATTGGAAGAAGGTCTAGAGGTTATAATAACCGGTAAATTCACTACCTATCCTGCGCGCAGCAATTATCAATTAATTGCATCTGAAATTGAAATGGCAGGTGTTGGTGCAATTTTAAAAATGCTGGAAGAACGCAAAAAGAAATTGGCGGCGTTGGGATTGTTTGATTCTGCGCGCAAGAAACCTTTACCACGTTTTCCACAAACAATAGGAATTGTTACCAGCCCGACTGGTGCAGCCTTTCAGGATATTCAAAACAGATTACGTGAACGTTTCCCAGTGCATGTATTATTTTATCCTGCAACGGTCCAAGGGGCAACTGCCGCGGCAGAAGTTGTAGCAGGTATTGAATATTTTAATCGTATGAAAAATGTTGATGTAATAATAGTTGCACGTGGTGGTGGTTCTTTGGAAGATTTGCTTCCGTTCTCAGAAGAAATTGTTGTTCGTGCTGCCGCCGCCAGTGAAATTCCTTTGGTATCTGGTGTTGGTCATGAACCAGATTGGATGCTGATTGACTTTGCGGCGGATGTACGTGCTGCGACACCTACTATGGCGGCGGAAATTGTTGTACCAACAAAACTTTCGCTGATTCAAGAAATTGATAACTTATCGCACAGACTGAATGGAAACTTTGCAAACAGATTGATAAACACTAAACACAAAATTGAATCAATCAATGTTAAAAATCCAAAACAGTTAATTATGGAACACGCACAAAGATTGGATGATTTAACCAGGACAATGGGTATAATTGTAAATGGAAAAATTGCAAGCACCAAGCAACAGATACAAGCAATTTCAAATTTTCCAAACATTTTAAAAAACAGAATGACCAGTTTGAATCAGGTAATAAATCATCTGGATCAAATGTTAAATTCGTTGTCTTATAAAAATGTTTTGTCGCGGGGATATGCAATTGTTCGCCATCAAAATAAAATAATCTCGCACGCCGCCGATTTTGCAATTCCTGCTGAAATAGAATTTAGTGATGGTGTGGTAAAAGTTTAGATTATTTTTTGATTAATGTCTTTGCAGATGCGATTGATTCAGGTGTAATCTTGGAACCACTGATTATTCTGGCGATTTCATTGATTCTGTCGTCACCTTTAACTTCTTTTACAATTGTAATTGTTGAATCTTTGTTACTGTTCTTTTCAATTTTGAAATGCTTATCGGCAAATCCAGAAACTTGGGCACTGTGAGTAACAACCAGTGATTGAGCCTCGGCTGCCAGACGTGCTAAACGCTCACCAACGGCGCTGGCAGTGGCACCGCTGATACCGGTATCAACCTCGTCAAAAACAAAAGTGTGCCCGCTGTAATTTCCATTTCCAAAAACAACCCGCAGTGCCAACATCAATCGTGCCAATTCACCACCACTGGCAATTTTATGCAAAGGCGCAAATGGTGTTCCCGGATTTGTCTTTATCAAAAATGTTATTTCATCCATACCATATGACGACGGCGCGGAATCTTTTAGTTCAACCATAAAGTCTGCCTGACCAAGCTTCAAGTCTGGTAATTCAGCAAGTATTTTTTTGCGTAAAAGTTCACTTGCGGATTTGCGTTCAGATGTTAATTTATTTGCAAACGAATCAAATTCTGATTTTTTACTTTTTACATCAGTTTTCAATTTTTTCAGTTCTGCATCTGAATTATCAATTTGGTTCAGTTGTTCTGACATTTCAATCAGCTTGGCAGCCAGTTCATCAGCAGAAACACGATGTTTGCGTGCGGCGGCACGAATTGCGAATAAACGTTCTTCAATTTCTTCCAGATTTTCTGTGTCAGAATCGGTTGGTTTTAATTCATCAGAAACTTCTGCAATACCATTTGCAGCATCATACAATCTGTCTATTTGCTTTTGATATGGATTTGGATCCAGTTTAATTTTTTCTAAAGTATGTGCGACTGCAAAAATCATTGATTCTAAACCATGACCGTTTGGATTTAATTCAGAAACAGCATCGGATAAAATAGCAGCATTCTTTTCAGCATTCATTAAAATCGCACGCCGATTGGCAAGTGTTTCTTCTTCGCCAATTTGTGGATTTAATGATTTTAATTCCTTAACATTATGCTCTAAGAATTCGCGTTCAGCTGCTGATTTTTCTAATAATTTTTCTAATTCTATCAGTTTAGTTTCAGCCAGATAAAATTCGGAAAAAGATTTTTTAACATCGTTAATCAGGCCCAAATATTTTATATTTTTGTTCCCAGCGAATTCGTCCAAAGTCTTACGATGTGTTGTTGGGTCCAGCAAGGAATGATTTTCAAACTGTCCATGAATTTCAACCAGTAAATCACCAACCTGTTTTAATGTTTTAATTGATACAGGAACATCATTAACCCAAGCACGGCTTTTTCCATCTGTACCAAGTGTCCTGCGCAGTATCAATGTCCCATCAAAATCAATTCCATTTTCATCCAGTATTGATTTCAGTTCTTCATTGATGCTGTCAAACTCTGCGATTACTTGTGAATTGTCACAACCATGACGAATAAGCCCAGTGTCTGATCGTGCGCCCAAAGCCAAAGACAGCGCATCCAGCAATATACTTTTACCTGCACCGGTTTCGCCAGTTAATACGTTTAAGCCACGACCGAATTCCAGATTCAGCTTTTCGATTAATACAATGTTTGATATATTAAGACCGGTTAACATAGTCAAATTATAGACAAATAATTAAACATATTTCAAGGGGTTTTAGAGTCAACAAATTTCTTCGGTTGTAAAATCTTGCAACCATAAAATTAATCCATGTACAGAATAACTAGGGTATATTTTTTTAAGCAATTCTTTGTAGTCTTTCATCTGTGCGATGTATTTTTCGCGAAATAAATTTTTGTTTGTGTCAGTTTTGTAATCTAAAAATAATATATGTTTTGTTTCATCATCTTTTATCAATCTGTCTATGCGGCGACTGATGAATTTACCGTTTATTACACCCGCCAAAGGCACTTCTGTTTGGGAACTCTTTGTAAAAAATTGCAACAGTTCTTTTTTTAATTTTATTTGTTGTATCAATGTATTATTTCCAATAATTAAATCACCATCAATAACAATTTTTTGCATTTTCTTATGCGTTTCTGTACCAACCTCAGTTGCAAACTGTTGGCTAGTCCTTTTTGATAAAATTTCAAGAATATTTTTACACATTTGTTATTTCTATGACATCTTTTTCAGATTTTGCACCTGGTATATCAGATAAAACATTTATTAATTGAGTATGCCATGCAATTTCAGGTGGATTTTTATTAGATGTAAAACCATAAATATAAAGTCTGTCACGTGCACGTGTCATTGCTACGTACAGCAAGCGATAATACTCGGCAATTTTCTTATTCATATTTATTTCTGCAACAGATTCTAATTTTTCGTTATTACTTTTTTGTGGTGACCATAACCATGCAGTCAGCTTCTGAGCATCAATATCATTGTTTTTATGATTTGTGTTAATTTGTGAAAGCTCCAAAACCCTATCCTGCTTTGGTGTTGCGATTGTGTCTATTAAGAATACTGCTGGGGCTTCTAAACCTTTGCTGCCGTGAACGGTTACTATTCTGACGCCACTGCTGGCATCCATGTCGCGTTTGATTTCACTGCCACCGGTTATAAACCATTTTATAAAATGACGAAGTGTTCCAGGTTTAGTTCTTTCGTATGCCAAACAAATAGTTAAAAATTCTTCCAAGGGATCAATAATTTGTGTACCAAGTGCAGCTATCATTTTTTCGCGATTATTATTTGTGTTCAAAACACGCATAAAAAACGAATATGGTGCCAAAGTTTTTGACCATTCAATAATGTTTGAAAGCTCGGAATATATTTCAGGGTAATTTTTTCCCAAAACATCAAAGACTGATACATCTTTTTGCAAATCAGTTTTGATTTTACAAAGATTATAAATATCTTGTTCTTTCAGATGATAAATCGGACTTTTCAAAGTGCAACATAAACTGTAATTATCCGTTTTATCAATACAAAACCTTACTAGATTCAGCAAATCACGGATTGCTGGAAATTCTGGCAAAATAATGCGGTCATTTCCGGCTACTTCTATGTCACGAGACTTTAATTCTTTGACTAATGGACCTGCAAAAGGGTTTCTGCGTTGAACCAGAACCATAATTTCATTTGCTTGGAATGTTTTTTCAGAAATCAAAGATTGAATTTTATCAGCGATATTACATAAGTATTCCTTACGAGCTTTCGCAGCAGATTTTTTTTCTGATAAAGTTTTCAAATTTTCATCTTTCATATATTTTTTATTTTGTTTCATAAAAAAATATTTTCATGAATATAAAATTTCAATTCACTATTAATGATATCATATGATTTTTCATTGTAAAAGTATTTTATGCAAAAAATATTTTATAAAATCAATTTTTTACACAGGTTATTTTTAACAAAATTTCATTAAATTTTGAAGAAAATATGAAAATTATAAAAAAAACATCATTGTTTTATAAAGGTATATTATCTGATTGATTTATACATCAAATATTTCAATAAATCTGCATATTACAATTAAATGCAAGTAATGTTATACCAGTATTAATTGCCGAATGTGATTGTATTTAAGTGTTTAAAAGCATGTTTTTTTTATATTTAAAATGACCAAAAACGAATCATATAATTTGGAATGTTTTAAATTTGTATCAATTCGATTCTTTTGAAGACAAAGAGTGCAATTCTACGACACCACATGAATCTTGTCTGAAGCATTTATGATCGTTGTTTACAAATCCAGAAATGCTTTTTATATCTGAATTTCCAAAGAAATAATCTACAGTCCTTAGTATTGCTGCAGTTGAACGAAAACTTTGAGTTAATGGAACTTCTGTTATTGATCGTAAATTGTTTTTGATTTGATTTGCAATTTCATCACGACTGCTGGCAAAAGCCAATGGATCTGCACCCTGGAAGCCATATATAGATTGCTTGGTATCTCCAACAACAAACAAGGAATGTGTGTTTTTATCGATGTCACCATCTGTAAAAAAATCACCAGACAGCATGCGAAGTATTTCCCACTGCTCAGGACTGGTGTCTTGGGCCTCGTCCACAAGTATATGACTAAGTGACATATCAAGTTGTGACAGAATCCAACCCATTACATCTGGTTTTGAAAATAATTTTCTGGTGTAAAGTATCAAATCATCAAAATCCAAGGCATTTCTTTCGGCTTTTAACTCTTTATACGTCTTTGTAAAAGCTGCTGACAGGTCAAATAATGCGATTGTATCCGCATATATCTGTTCGTCCAGGTGTTTTTGATTCAGTTTATAGACTCTACCTTGTTCTTCAATCAAAAAATCTTTTTTGGCGACGTTTGCAATCTTGGTATCGGAAGCCGTCAAATACGCCTCTTTATATTTTTCAAAATTTATAGTTTTATCAATATACTGTTTTGTTAAATTAATAACTTCAGTGAGGTATCCTGCCGGCTTTTTCGATGATTTTACCTCATTTTCAACCAATTCTATAATTTTTTTCAGTTTTTCGGTTGATTCTTCTATTATAATTGGTGGATTGATATCAAGAAAATATTTAATATTATCAATGAAGTATTTCCTATAACTATAAATATCAGTCACCTTGAAGAATTGTTTGTACTGACTGGTTAAAATGCCCAAAAGTTCATCAAAAGACTGCTCGGATACCCTTTCCACTATGCGAGAAAAGGCATCATTTATTCTTATGCTTTCATCATCAGAATTACTATTTTTTGTAATCGGAGAGTTTATTAATTTATGAAAAGCATCCGT
Source organism: uncultured Muribaculaceae bacterium (assembly GCA_965231035.1). GTDB lineage: Bacteria > Pseudomonadota > Alphaproteobacteria > Rs-D84 > Rs-D84 > JAFGMC01. The sequence goes on along the minus strand of OZ246409.1, from coordinate 112,928 downwards.
AAGCATTATTTTTTGATTTGAATCAGATATCAAATTCCACGCAGGTGAAATCCCAGCCTCGATCGGAAACCTGCGAAGTACCTCTTCACAAAATCCATGTATTGTTTTTATCTTTAATATGTCTGGATTATCAATATATTCATAAAAAATATTTCTGGCATGTTCTAAATCATATTTATCAGGATCTTTTTTTTCAGATACGCCATCAAGTAATTCATAAAGCCTTTTATCGTCAGCGGTTGCCCAATCACGCAAAGCAGACAAAATCCTATTTCGCATTTCACTGGCACCCGCGTTTGTATATGTCAAACACAATATGCCATTTGGTTTATGATTTCGATGTAACTGATTATCTGATCTGAATAAAATTCGCAACAGACGTTGAACCAAAACGCTTGTTTTTCCAGTACCTGCGTTTGCTTGGACCCAAATGTTTTCAATTGGATTCGCAGCTTGATTTTGTTCTGGTGAAAGTGTCTGTCTTTTTGCCATTATGCCCTTGCTTTATTTATGATATTTTAGTATAAATTTTTACAAAGTGCAACAATATGTGTTTATGGGAGAATATGATGGAAACAACAGATATATTTTTAATCGCCAGCGGAGTTTTGGGATTTTTATTTATAATTGCAATGATTTTTCTATTTTCAGTGTCTAAACGATCACAAAAAGTTATGGAATCTTTACTGCTTTTGATGACACGTCCAGAACGTGCCAAAGTTCAAGATGCTTCACGTGTGTTACAAATAATTCTGGCGGATGAAATTAATAAAATTCATACTGGTTTTAAGACGATGCAGGATACTTTGATGTCACAAATATCTTCTGCACAGGAATTGAAGAATGAGCTGTCTGGTCACAATGAAAAATTAGTTGGGTTGGCAGAAGAAGCTGCAAAAAAGATAGCAGTGATGTCCCAACGTTTAGACAACACTGTAACCGGATTAAAAGGCATTGTTGATTCAAATGGATGGAAAAATGTTGAAAACTCGGCTGAAAACTTTACAAATCGTATCAATGGGTTATTAAATAAAATTGATACAGTTTCCCAGGATACAATTGATAAGACTTCAACCTTGCAGAATCATATTGATGGTTGGATTTCTTCTGGTAAAAAAATGTCGGAACAATTAAAAGCCGAGATTGATGGCAATGTTTCTCAGATTCGTGCAATGACCGAAGAATCTGGAATAATACAACAAAAATTAACAGATTTATCAAATTCAACATCCGAAGGATTTGATAAAGTTAAAACATCAGCAGCAGACTATGAAAAATTGATGGAAAATAATGATAAATTATTAGGATCACAACTTGAAAAATTAGATGCATTTACAAAACAGTCCAAGACATTATTAACAAACCAGATGAATTCGTTAAGCAATACCGCAAATGTTGTTGGGGGTCAAATCCGTTTAGCAGAATCTTCAATTGAAAAACAGGTCAAAAAACTGGCGGATGCGGTTGAAAATCTGATGTCTTCGGCATCTACAACAGAGTCTTCGGTTCGAAATGTATCAACCGAACTTGCAACTTTGACTAACAGATTCAATGGTGAAATCCGTGAATTCGCAACAGGTGTAGTTGGTGAGTTAAATACTGTTTCCGGCGTGGCAAATACGACTTTGGAAAATACACGATCGGCTGCTGGTGCATTTTCAGACTCTGTTCGTGCGATGGCAATTGGCGTACGCGAGACATTGATGGAAATGAATACGGCACATACTCAGCTTTCCAGCCAATCTGCCAATTTAATAAAGATGTCAAATGATACAACTGCTCAATTACAACCTTTGTCGGAACTGATAGAAAAATATTACAAAGCCCTGCCCGAATTATCCGAAGGATCGGTTGAAATGGCTCAGAATCTGGAAACCATAGTTGCTACAATGAATGAAAAAATTGATATTCTGAAACAAACAGCTGCTGAATCTATTGATGGAATTTCTGAATCTTCTTTAAAACTTGAAAACTTGTCGGGTCAATCACGCCAGCAAATGATAGATTTAATGTCCGACTATGCCAAGGCTGTGACCACATTGCAGACATTAAATAAACAAATGATGGTTGCACGTGCTACTGCCCCAATGGAAGCAATCAAGGCAGCACCTGCACAAACATTTGCAAAAATCAGCAGCCAAGATTTCATAAAACAAAGCGAAAAAATGGTTGAAAAACTTCATGAACAATCAATGGATTTGACACGTAGTATTGGTGCGGAAATTCCAGATGCTGTGTTAAAGAAATATCATGCTGGGGATAAAACAATATTTTCAAAATGGTTGGCAAGGATGTTGGCAGCGGCAGAAAAAAAACAAATTCGAGATCTGTTAAAATCTGATGCTGTTTTCCGTTCCCAAGCGACACAGTTTATTCGTGCATTTAATAAAATAATGACTGGCGCAGAACAGGCAGATAACAAAGATATGCTGATAGAGACATTATTGAAAACCGACCTGGGCCAGGTTTACACGATTCTTAATGGAAATATTTAATGAATTCAAAATTTAAAAATTTTCATATTATTACTTTATTTACTTTATTAATTTTGATTGGTGGTAAAAATACATCTGCACAAACAATTGATAATGAATTACCACAAGACAAGATTAGAAACGATGATAAACGTAAATTAGAAGTTGTAAAAGATACTATTAATTATAAAGATTTGTATACAATATTTACATCTTTGGCAAGTTTTAGTTCAAATAACAAATTAATAAAATTACATTCACTTCGGTATGACAATGGACAAGTTGGTGGGGTAAATATTGGAACTTATGAGCACGAGTGGAATCACTATAAAAATTATATGTTCGGTTCAAAAATACATGGTTTAACAAAAGAAGAAACTTTCTTATTAGAATTTTATAATGAGTTAACTAGTTTTTGTTTAACTGACCTAGTAGGTCATCGCAAATGGTTTTTAGAAGATATTTTAAACAAAGGTGATTTTTTTTTAAAAGATACATCAACTATGGAAACAAGGTATGAAAGATGGCTTACCGGAATTTTTTTATCAAAAGATAGTTCAATATATAAAGAGACCGCAAGAAAAATGATAGAAGATGGTCCTTCAAAAGAAGAAATTGAAATAATTGTTAAATCGAATACTGAGTATTTACTTAACTCTAAACAATATTATGATCAGTTTATCAGAAACACTGGGTTGACTTTAGCTGAATCAAAAAAAATTAAAAAACCGAATCATAAAAATATATTTGAAGAAATAGTAAAAAATATGTTTATTGTATATATTGATAATAAAGAAATAAACTTACTAAAGTATGAAAGTAATAATTTTATATTAAATATGAATCAAAGTTTATTAAGTAATCAAAAAATACAAGATATGATTTTTCAGACTAAACCTAAAGTTTTAGAATACAAACATGCTATAAAAGATTTTAATAAGGCAGATAGGAAGTTTCAGCGTGCTAAAAATAAAACAGAAAAACTTTTTAAAAAAGAACAAAATAAGAAACATAAAGAAATTGTAAAACTTAAAAAACAAATTGATGAATTGCAAAATAAGTAATTCTAAACATGAGATAATTATGCTTTATGAAATACAAAATCGTATTTTAAAAATATCAGATCCACAGGTTGCGGAAAGTGGCAGACGATTTTTCAAAGAAAAAATTAAAATTCATGGTGTAAAAACACCTGATGTTCAAAAGTTGGCTCGCGAGTATTTTTTGCAAATTGATAAAATGGAAAAGTCAAAAGTTTTTGAACTTTGCGAAAGCTTGATGAAAACAGATTATCAAGAAGAATTTTTTATAGCCTGCGCTTTTGCGTATCGAATTCATAAAAAGTTTGAAAAATCAGATTTTATAACTTTTGAAAAATGGGTAAAAAATTATATAAACAATTGGGCCAAGTGCGATACTTTTTGCAATCACACAATGGCTGCCTTGATTGAAAAATTTCCCACGTTGATTTCTGATATAAAGAAATGGTCAAAATCAAAAAATCTTTGGGTACGTCGTGCATCGGCTGTGACATTTATATTACCTGCCCGACATGGAAAGTTCATAGATGATGTTTTTGAAATTGCAGATTCAATGCTGACAGATTCTGCGGATATGGTTCAAAAAGGTTATGGTTGGGTACTAAAAGCCGCCAGCGAAAAATATCCAAAACGCGTTTATGATTTTGTTGTGGCACGTGTTGATAAAATGCCCCGCACAGCGTTTCGTTATGCAATTGAAAAACTGCCCACAGAAATGAAAAATAAAGCGATGATGTTATAGAATTAATAGTGTTCAACAGATCTGCTAAAATTATTCAACAAAATATTACGTATTTTCAAATTATCATATTCAATAAAAAAAGGTTTAATATCTCCAACTATGCAGCCTGATATTTCATGATTGTTCCTAAAATATGCAAAACATGTTAAAAACTCTTTTCCATTGCAAGCAGATTTTACATTGGGATATTTTTTTAAAATTTGCTCAATTTTGCCTGACATTTTAAAAATAGGAGAGACGTAATCTTGAAATATTTGATAAGAAATGTCTTTGGATAAACTTTTACAATTTTGATTTTCATTGTATCCACGTTCGATATAAAAAGATTTTGCCTTAGTAAGCGAATATAAAATATTAATCGTATCATAATTTATAGCTGCTGTTTTTCAGCGTGTTTCAGTAAAGCACTTGCAATACCATTACTTTGATAATTTGGCATTACATATAAATTGGAGACAGACGCAAGATTTTTGTAGTAATAACCACATATGAATCCAATTAGGTCTTTGTTATCATATGCACCAAAGGCAAAACTGTTTTTTTGCAATTTCCAAATTTGTTGATAATTATAAGAAGTTCTTTTAATATCTTCTTTACATAAGGGAAGACCATATCTGGCGTTTAAAGCATATGCCTCAATATTTGCAAACTCGTTCCATAGTAAAGAATTTTGTCTGAATATAGGTAATATTTCAATGTTAGTCATAATTGACAATTAATTATCATAATACAAACAATTTGTCAATTGATTATTAATTTTATTAAATGGAATCGTTATAAAAAACCGCCAAATTCTGGCTGGTTTTTATAATTATTTACGTCTTAATGAAAATAATCTGCCGAAAAATGTTGTTTTCCATTGTTCTATTATTAATTTATCCAATACAGGTTTAATTATTTCGAATACTTCTTCTTGGTTCATTCTTGTTCCATCTGGCTTCATTTCATTAATAACCGTCCAAGTATTTGGATTTTGTGCAGCAATTTCATAATAAACTTTCGATACGTTATATAATAAACCAAAATCACTTTCATGAATATCAGCTTTACCGTTTTGATATTCTTTTAAACCCTGGTTTCTCATATTAAATGCAATTTTTGGATCCAGTGATAAATATATATTATGGTTCGGTTTTATAAGTTTAAGTCGGTTGAATTCTAAGTCTTCCATGTAATTAATTTTTTCAGCCCATAGTTCCTGGGGACATTTTGCAACAGAAAAAGAATTGCTGTAACTGTATCTATCAAACACAACAAATTTACCACTTTTTAGCCATTTTTTTATCATTGGTTGATGTTGTAATCTATCAAGTGCATACGGTAACATTGCATATTCGGCCGGTAAATCTTGAAGTCCTCCAAATTTTCCATTCAAATAATCTTTAACAAGTTTACCAAAAAATTCTTTATATCGCGGAAAATCTAAAGTTTCTGTAGGAACTCCTTTTGATTTAAGATAATTCATAATATTTACAACTTGGGTATGTTTCCCAGCTTTATCTGCACCTTCAATGGCAATTACATATCCTTTGGACATTTACTACTCCTTGTACTTATCTGAAATTTTTGGTGAATTAACGAGACGGTAATAATCACAGAACATAATTCTGTCCTTTTTATTTGTCTCTCTTGTATAAAATAATAGACATTTTTACAAAATATTACAATAAAAAAATTCCGCCAAACGGCGGGATTTTTTAATCTTCCAAGAAGCTGCGCAATTTACGTGCACGGGTTGGATGTTTCAATTTGTTCAAAGCTTTTTGTTCAATCTGACGAATACGTTCGCGGGTAACGCCGATGTATTCACCAACCTCTTCCAATGTGCTGGTTTTGTTGGTGCTCATCCCGAATCTTTGACGCAGAACTGTTTCTTCTTTTGGATCCAATTCAGACAGAATCTGGGTTACAATCTTACGCAGATTTTTCTGGGCCGCAGATGTAAATGGATTCTTGGCGGTTTCGTCCGCAATAATTTCAATTCTTGAACTGTCATCTTCGGTACCGACTGGTGCCTCTAAGGAAATTGGCTTCAAGTTAACTTTCATAGCCTTGTGAATTTTATCAACAGGCAAATAGATAATCTTTGACAATTCTTCGGCGGTCGGAGAACGTCCATATTTATGCATAAACTGACGACTGGCGCGTTGAATCTTGTGTATATTATCAATCATATGAACAGGGATTCTGATTGTGCGAGCCTGGTCTGCAATGCTGCGTGAAATACCTTGCTGTATCCAGTTTGTGGCATAGGTTGAGAATTTATTACCCAAACGATAATCAAACTTATCCACAGCCTTCATCAAACCAATATTTCCGTCTTGAACCAAATCACAGAAGTCCAAACCCAGACCGCGGTTGCTGCTTTTCTTGGCAAACTTGATTACCAATCGCAAGTTGGCCTCGATCATTTCGCGTTTTGCACGTGCAGCTTCGGATTGACCACGGCGAACCAGTTCTACTACTTTTTTATATTCAGCAGTTGGTTGACCTGTTTCTGCTGCAATTGCTGTTATATCTTCTTGAATTTTCAAGATATCTTTTTCATGCTTTTGTGCGAATTTAACCCAAGCCTGATTTTTGTGTTTTAAAAGTTTTTTAACCCAGTTGCGATTTAATTCGTTTCCGGAATATTCTGCCAAGAAATCTTCTCGCTTAATTTTTGCAGCCAATGCCAAACGCAACAGTTTGCCTTCCAGTCCCATCAACAATTTATCACGCTTTGTCAGATGTTCCAAGATGTCTGCAATACGATCTTCGTTCAATCTAATTTTGCTGACGTATTCAAATAATTCCAAACGCATTTTGCAGTATTTCTTTTCCAAAGCATCGTCTGGTTTTGCAGAAGATAACAGATTTTCCAAACGTTGAGCCTGCAATTTTTGCATATTGTTAAAGATACGTTTAATCTTTGCAAACAAATCTAATACCATTGGCATCAAAGATTCTTCCATTACAGGAATTGGAATACCCGAAGTCCCACGTGGAGTATCGTCTTTTTTACTAATACCCTCTTCGCTTTCGGATTCTTCTTCTTCGTCTTCTTCCTCTTCGACAGGTGATTCTTCCAAATCTTCTAAATCATCATCGTCCAAATCATCAACATGATCCACACCCTTGGATTTCATAGCTTCGGAAAGCGCAGCTAATGATTTTTGTTCAGAGTCTGAAGAATACATAACTTCTAAATTAACAATATAACGCAGACGAACATCTTCATTTAACAATTGTTGGTACCAATCCAACATAGCCTGGATTGTCATAGGACTTTCACATAAACCGTAAACCATCAAACGAGATGCAGCTTCGATACGTTGAGCAATTGCAACTTCGCCCACAGCAGTTAATAACTGAACTGTACCGATTTGTTTCAAATATGATTGGACTGAATCTTGGACCCCCAGAACAAGGTTTCCTGTAGAACTGCGTTCTAGTTGTTTTGCAAAGTGTTCATAATCTTCGTCGTTGACATCAACCTGTTCTGCATCAGAATTCAAAAGGTTTCTGGTTTTATCTTTTGGTTCATCGCTGTCTTCGTCATAGTATTGTTCAATATCATTCGACAAAGCGCCCGCTTCGATTATTTCCAATCCCAAATCTTGTTGAAAAAAAGCCAGAACTTCGGCGTGCTCATCTGCTGGAACCTCGTCTGCTTCTATGGCATGGATAAAATCTGCATGAGACAGGTAACCTAACTCTGACGCAGAAGCCGCAAGTTTTTGCAAGTTCTCTGGCAGAGAATCTATAAGAAGCTTGGTTGCTTCATCAATACGTTTAGCCATCAACTACCCTTTGGGTTTCCAATAAATGGGATTTTATTATTTTTTTGCCTTTGCGACTGCATCTTGCAAAGCTGATTCTGACACCAAACCCAAAACAATAGGGCTTTGTATTTGGATAGCGGAATAAGATTTGTGAGTTTTATTGCGAATAGAAGCCACAGTTGGATTTGTGCTGCGCATCAGACGCGCAACCTGACCATCCGATAATTCTGGATAATTCTTCAAAATCCACAGAACACCACCTAATCTGTTTTGACGATGCAATTTTGGTGTATAACCTACACCTTTTTTATTTTGGGTTTTCTGTGCTGTGACAATAGCATCACGTAAAACTAATCTGGACGAAGCGTCGTTTTCGCATCTTTCGATATCTTCACGAGTCAATTGACCATTCAAAATCGGATTCAATCCTTGGATTTTAGAGTTTTCTGCATCAGCAATATTTTTGATTTCCAACTCGTGCAAGCCACAGAAATCTGCGATTTGTTCAAAGGATAGTGACGTGTTTTCAATTAACCAAAGAGCGGTGGATTTCGGCATATACGGGTAGTTCATAAAAAATTCCTTTTCTTGCGTGCTGCAATATAGCCTAAAAAACAGCTAATTTCAAGCCATTTTTTTTATTATTTTTTTAGACCAATCGACCGAATTTCCACGTCGTGCTAACACACCCCTTGCAATAACAAAAAAGAACCAATATGTAATTGTGAGCGAAGCGAAGCAATCCAGTATAACTCTATATTTTTTTTGTTAATGTTGTAACATTATTACCTGTATCAACCACATTCCAACCTGCTAATTCAATTTGTCTTCTAAGTTCGTCTGCCAATATCCAATTCTTAGCGAACTTGGCATTCTCACGTTTTTGGACTAATTGGTCTATTTCATCTGGTATAGGTGTTCCCCTTAATGCAATATTAAGTTTTTTGGCATGATCAATAAGTTGCAAGCCCAACAAACGGTCAATAAATTCAAAAAGTTTTATTTTGGTTGCAGGGTTTACACCTGAATCTTTCAATAATTCTTGAACCAGAACCAAAGCTTCGGCGGTTTTTAAATTATCTGAAACGGCTTCCAGAATTTTATTATGCCATTCTTCAAATGATTTCTGATTTATGATTTCGGATTTTTGATTTAATAAATCTGCAACTTTACGAACAATGTTTTTATATCCTGTTGCAGCAGCATCCAACGAAGCCCATGAAAATTCTATTGGACTGCGATAGTGCCCCAGCAATGCCAGATATCTAAAATCCATCGGGTCATAACCTTTGCTTTTTATATATGGCACGGTCAAAGAATCTCCAGCGGATTTAGACATTTTTCCGTCCTTGGACATCAACCAAGCGAAATGTACCCAATAGTTAACCCAAGGTTTCCCTACAACAGGTTCACTTTGTGCAATTTCATTAGTGTGATGAACATTAATATGTTCTTGGGCAGCTGTGTGTATATCAAAATGATTACCCAAAAGTTTCATACTCATGGCACTGCATTCAATGTGCCAGCCTGGAAATCCACGACCCCAAGGGCTGTCCCATATCATTTCGTTTTTTGCATCTGCTGGCAAAAATGCCCACAATACAAAATCTTGGGGATTTCTTTTCCCTTCATCAGAAATTCTGAAACCAGCTTTTAACTTAGAAATATCCTGACCGGACAAAGCACCATAATCTGCGAATTTGCTTATATCATAATAAACACCCTTGTCTGGGATAACATATGTATAACCCAGTTTTTCAAGTTTTTGTATCAAGTCGATTTGTTCTTGGATATATTCTGTTGCCCGCGGAGTATAAGTTGGCAATATTATATTTAATTCACGCATATCTGATTCAACAGAATTTATATATGTTTTTGCAATATCCCAAACAGATTTCTTTTCGTTTTTTGCGGCCTTAATCATTTTGTCTGCACCCTTATCCGCCTTACCTTCTCCACCATCTTCGTCTTCGTCACCAACAAGGTGTCCAACATCGGTATAATTCATAACATGGGTTACCTTGTAGCCGTTTTCAATAAACATTCTTTTAATCAAATCGTTGTGAATAAAAGTACGCATATTACCCAAATGCTGGTCCCAATAAACTGTTGGACCGCAAGAATAAAAACTGACGTGGTCGGGAATTAATGGTTTGAATTCTTCCAATTTTCTGGACATCGTATTATATAATTTAATTGTCATAGCTGACCTTTTTTCGTTATGTAAAATTTATAAAATTAATGGATTATAAGCAAGTGGTTTTTGAATAACCACATAAAGAAAATTAACAACAACAGTAAAAATTAATAAATCTAATAATCATCTTTTTCCAAAAAATGGCGGAGCGTATAGGACTCGAACCTATGGACGGGTATTAGTCCGTCACGGTTTAGCAAACCGCTGCATTACCACTCTGCCAACGCTCCGTGTTTTAAGCGAATTTGGCAGATTTCCGCCATACTTCGCAATTGGTTATGCCGGGGTATTATATATAAATCATTTCTAAAAATCAAGCCGGAAATTCTTTAATTAATTGTATTGTTTTATTTAAAATAAAGACGCATAATTTTGCTTGGAATCCACGTAATATTTTTATATGCCTTCCAAATAACAAACTAAGGAGAAAGAAAATGAAAAAGTCTGATGTATTAAGTGTTATAGCAATAATAATTTCTATTATTGCATTGGGTATGGTTTTGTTTGCTTGCCCTAAAGGTCCACGTCCAATGGGTCCAAATGATATGCGCGGCGGCGATGAAATGATGCAGGGTCAACCAGCAGCACGCCCAGGTGAACAAATGCGTGGCGAACAACCAGGTATGAAAGGACCTCAGGCTCCAAAACAAGAACAACCAAAAGTAAAATAAGGATATGATATGAAAAAGGTAGCAATATTTACCCTGCTTTCCGTATTATCAGCAGGTTCTTTTGCAGCCACAACATCTTCATCCAATTCTGAAATGGGTGGTCCTGGTAGTGGAATGGGCGGTCCTGGGTCTGGTATGGGTCCAGGCGGCAACCCTTTTGCTGATCTTACAGATACACAAAAATCTTGTGTAAAAGAATGCGGAATAACGATTCCGGATGAAAGTGAAAAGGGAACTCCTCCGGCTAAGGATGAGAAAAGAACCCCACCTGCACAAGGTGAAATGAAGACACCTCCCTCTGGTGAAAAACCAAGCGAAGGTGGTCCAAATAAGATGACAGATACCCAGAAGTCTTGTATAAAGGCTTGCGGAGTTGAAATGCCTGAACCTCTGACTGATGGTAAGGCTGATCAAAGGTCAATATCTTAAAATAAAACCCCGAAATTTCGGGGTTTTTTAGAATAGATTTTCACATTTTTTTACTTTACAATTTTCACAAATATTTTTTTTCAGTTGGCAATATTCTGTTTTTAAAGAATCAAAATTTTTTTCATTTGGTTCTTTAACACTTAACCCCAGTCGTGCATTTGCAAGTTTAATTTTTATATTCAGGTTTGTATCTTCATGTAATGCCTTGCGAAACAGACAAGGATAACCTATCAAGAAAAAATATTCACATCCAGGTGATATAAAAGGATAATTCGAGTTTATACTTTGTAATACAATTGATTTGTCTGACATTTTATAATTTAATTTGTTGTTTTCCCGGACTTTATGAAAGTTAATATGTCTAATGGTTCAGAACCTGACTTTATTATTCATAATCAATCCTTTTTGACAAATTATAGTATAAAGTATTATTTGTCAAGGTATAAGATTTGTATAAGATAATTTAAACCCCGCTTTTTGCGGGGTCAAATATCAAAGTTCTTCTTTTTGTTCGGGTTTATATATTTCTACATCCCTGGTCATTGCGATGAACTTAGCAGCACGTTGTGCAGGCAATTCATTGGTTGGGATTTTTTGTAATTCTTGGATATGTTTTGCAACTGTGGTACTTAACATTTCCATAGTTGTTTGCCAGTCATTATGTGCACCACCTGCGGGTTCTGTGATAATTTCATCAACCACATTCATTTCAGACATATCACGAGCGGTCAATTTCATAGCTGTTGCAGCAACTGCTTTGAACTTATTATCTCTCCATAAAATAGATGCACAAGATTCAGGTGCAATAACTGAATAAATTGCATTTTCCAGCATCAAAACACGATTTCCAGTTCCGATTGCGATTGCGCCGCCAGAACCACCCTCACCCACGTTTACGGCTATATAAGGGGTTTTGATAGATAAGCCTGTGGCAATAGAGCTTGCAACTGCTTCGGATTGTCCGCGTTCTTCGCCTTCGCGACCAGCAAAAGCACCAGCAGTGTCGAATAACGAAATCGCAGGTAATTCAAACTTTTCCGCCAATCTCATCATTCGTTGAGCCTTGCGATAGCCGTCTGGATTTGGCATACCAAATCTGTGTTTTTGACGGCTTTCAATAGTTCTTCCTTTTTCCTGACCGAATATTACAGCTGGAATACCACGCCAAAAACCAATACCACTGCACATCGCAGGATCTTCGGCATATAATCTGTCACCTGCCAAATATGTCCAATCTTCTACGATACCTTCAATATAATCCAAGAAGTGTGGGCGATTTTCATTACGTGCCAATAATACTTTATCATAGGCCTCAGATTCGCCCAATCCACGGACTTTCTTAGAATGATCCGCAATAGGCGTTTTAACATTTATGTTTTTAGGTTCTTTTTCCCGCTTGGTCAGCACAGCCAAAATCTTTTCCAATTTTGATTTTAATTCCGTTCTGTTGACAACCATGTCAACCATACCATGTTCATACAAATAATCGGCAGTTTGGAAGTTCGAAGGCAACTTTTCGCGAATATTTTGTTCAATTACACGACGACCAGCAAAACCAATTCTGGCGCCAGCTTCGGCAATATGAATATCGCCCAGCATTGCAAAAGACGCAGTAACACCACCAAAAGTTGGATCAGTCAGCAATACAATATAAGGCAGCTTGTTCGCATGTAACTTATTCACAGCAACGGTTGTTCTTGCCATTTGCATCAACGAAAGTATGTTTTCTTGCATTCTGGCACCACCACTGCAAGTAACCATGATAAAAGATTGTTTTAATTCGATTGCATGTTCAATGCTGGCAATAATACCATCACCTGCGGCGCGTCCCATAGAACCCATCATAAAATCACCATTCAAAACACAAACAGTTGTTGGAATTCCGCCAATAACCCCGTCTGCGGTGGTTATTGCATCTTGGTAACCAGTTTCTGCACGCGCTTCAACCAATCTGTCCTTGTACGGGATACGATCTGTAAAGTTCAAAGGGTCATCAGACACAATAGGAAGATTAATTTTTTCCCAATTATTATTATCAAACACCAGGTCAAATCTTTGCTTTGGTGTCATAATAAAGGAATGGTTGCAGCGTGGGCAGATATAGTTATTGTCTTTGTAATCTTTATAATAAACCAGTTTTCCGCAAGATTCGCATTTAATCCACATCAACTTGCGGACACGATCATAACGTTCACGATTATTGTGCTTTTTTATACCAGATTTTTTCCCAAATAACATTAATTATCCATTCATTTTCTTTGTTAATTCACGGCTGGGTTTAAACAATATTGTTTTTCCAGCATCCAAATGCATTGGCTGACCAGTGCAAGGATTGTACCCCGTCTTGGCAGCGCGAACACGTTGCTGGAAAGTTCCAAAGCCACGAACCTCTATTCTATCCCCTTTGGAAATAGATTCTTTCAAGTGGTCAGCCACTGCATCCAACATGGCAGAAGCATCATTTGTACGCATATGCTTAAATTGAACCTGGACCGATCTTATAATGTCAGAACGTTTCATTTTTGCACCTCTTTATTAAGTATTATTCATATCATAGCATATTTTGGCAAGAGTAAAGTGTTTTTATTAGATATGAGATATTATGCATACTTTGGTTTTTTACGGTTTGTCCACCTGTACCAATGCGGTTTCATAAGGATTTTTTCGATAATTCTTTGCCTGGACAGTGCAATATCTGTGGCAGAAAACTTATATTTTTCATCTCCAACATAGTTTTCTGGGGTAATTTTCTTAAAAAGCCCTTCGGGGGTATAGCGTGGGTCTGGGTTAAATTTACGGTATACCAGTTCGTCATAAATCTTTTTATAGCGTTCAGACAGAAAAATTATCTTATTTGTAAAGAATTTAACATGCCCCGCCCCCAAGACATATTTACTTGGAATATTGGTTGAATTGAACTTGCCCGCCAGAACACCATTAACGACACGTGGCAGCTCTCGGTATTCTGCCATCAAATGCTGATCGGACAGCTCGGAAACAGGTATTAAATTTATCCGTGTCATTATTATAAAATTCTGGCGGAGACGAAGGGATTTGAACCCTTGATACTCTTGCGAGTATGCCTGATTTCGAGTCAGGTACATTCAACCACTCTGCCACGTCTCCAGTATCGCAGAACGCTATCATTTTATTTTATAAATTGCAAGAATCTATAAAATAAATCTTGCCAATAATATAAAAAGTTATACAATCCCGTCCCAAGAGAGGCTGTAGGTTTATACAAGAGGCCAAGTATGTATGTAAATCAAACAAATATCTGGAAAATTGATAATGGTTCACTTTATGAATGTTTCGAACTTAAAATAAAAAATTTGCGTAAAGATAAATTTATAAAAACACCAAGCGATCCTTCTATTCAAGAATTGTTAAAAAATACACCTGATCTTGCTATGCTTATTCTTTCTTTTGGGCATGAAACCCGCAGTAAAACAGGTAATACAATTACAGAACCAACTGCTATTGTGTTCACAGATTATTTTATAAAATCTGCAAAGAATTTTCCAAAAAATTCTCTTTCTCTTACAAAAATTAGTCGCCAAGTATGGATGTCATATATATGGTACACTAAAGAATTTAAAACAGAACATTTGGGCTATTATTTTCCAAGGAATTATCCCCAAAGTAAATTTGAATATGAAAATCTTTTTGGAGAAACTATTGTAAAGAATGATACTGTATTCAAAGGGCTGGAATTATTTAAATCAAAAAAAGACGGTATAGAAAATTGGGTTAATACAATCCGTGAATCTGGTTTAGTAAAATAACATTAAACTTCAAAATTATATTCTTTGATGGATTTCAAAACAGTGCTGGCCAATTTATCTTGATAAGAATCAGATGTCAGTAATCTTTCTTCAACATCATTTGTCAAATGACCCAATTCAATCAACGCACCTGGAATTGTTGAGCGCAATACTGCAAAAGCCGCATGTCTAACCGCCGATCCACACTGTTTTTTTACACCTGCATCTTGCAAATCATCGGCACAGTTTGCAGCATATTCAACTGACATTTCCGCAACAGCCTGTTGTTGCAAAGCAGATAAAGCATTTCTGACATCCACCGAGAATTTTTCAAACCCATCGACATCAATTTTATCAGAAGCATTTTCAGCCTCGGCCAATTTTTGTGCCTCTTGGTCAGATGCTTTTTTAGATAAAGTATAAATTGAAAATCCCTGCATAGAACGGCTGGGGTTTGAATTTGCGTGCAAAGAAATAAACAAATCTGCATGATATTTTTCTGCCAAGTTCGCACGAGTGTCCAAATTCAAAAATACATCTGTGCTGCGTGTCAGGCGCGCGTTAAACCCAGCCGCATCAAGTTTTGTTTTTAACTTTCTGCCGACTGCCAAAACAACATGCTTTTCCTTGGACCCATGTCTGCCAATGCACCCAGGATCTTTACCACCATGACCAGGATCAATAACAATTACATATTTTTTTGCAGATTGAGTTTGCTGTTTAACGACTTCAGAATTTGATGCAACAACAGCAGATTTTCCAGCAACAAAATCCAGAACCAATCGGTATCCATTGTCGCCATTTGGTTGCAATAATAATATTTGATTTCTTGGGATTTCAGAAATAGATTTTGACAAATTTGCTGTTATTAACAAACGATCACCAGCCTGACTTTGAGTTAATGATTTTACCAAAGTTCCAGGAACCATTTTAGGGTTTATATATAAATTACCGGTTGTGTTTGCCAAACTGACAACCAGCCTGTTTTCATAATAAGATAAATTATACGAAGGTCTGGTAGATGTTTCAATAACCAGTCTGGTTTTATTACCTGGTTGAACACCAGTGCGTAAAGACTTCAGCTGACCACGTGCAGCAAAGGCAACCCGTGGGACAAAGCTGATAAGCAATGCACCCATGCCTGCAATTTTTAAAACTGACCTTCTGGAAATATTCATCACTGGGGATTATATCAAAAAAATACCTTTTTTTCAAGAAACATAGATTTTTTATATTTATTGATTTTTTTACAATAATACCTTAATATTTATATATTTCTTGAACGAAACAAAAACAAGTTAGTAGTTGGGTTTCAACACCCATATAACTGGCACCGCAAGTGTTTTAACTGACCTGTTCCGACCTTATGTCAGGAAGATGTGGCTATACAACAAGGCTTATGCCTGAAAACCACAAGGTCAAAGTTATATGACTGTTGAACTTCCCGACTCCTAATTTTTATTAAGAGTTTTTTTGTAAAAAATAAGGAATTTTAATGAAACAAACAATCAAAATATCTGTGATTATACCTGTGTATAATGCTGAGAAGTTCTTAGAAAAATGCCTTGAACATATTGTTCATCAAACATATAAGAATTTGGAAATAATAATTGTTGATGATGGAAGTACAGACAATTCGCCCGTAATATATAATCAATATGCTAAAAAAGATAAAAGAATCAAAATAAAGAAACAAAAGAATTCTGGGCCGGCGGTTGCCTTGAATACTGGTTTATTAATGGCAACCGGTGATTATATTCATTTTCATGACCACGATGATTTTGTAAATTTGGATTATTACGAGCTGATGGCAAAGGCTGCCGAAACGACAAATTCCGACATTTTATGTGGCGAGGTAAATCAACCTGGATATAATTTTCCAGAATTTGATAATTTAGAAATATGTTGTACTTTGGAAGATAAAATTTTAAAAACACGTGCAAACAGATTTCATCCGGCATGGCGATATTTGTATAAAAAAGAATTCCTAGATAGAGCAAAACTAAAATATGAACCAGCCATTTTCGGCAAGCAAGATATAATTTTTACAAGGTTTTCAATTGTTTTAGCAAATAATATAACTTTGGTTCCAAAGGCAAAATATAATGTAATTGAAAGTAATGCCACATTAAGTAAAAATATGAAAAAACATGTAAATGTTACTAATACTGACAAAGCGGAAAAAGTTTGGATAAAATATCATAATTTTCTGACCAGCAGTGGGGCCATAAGGTTTTTTAAAATACCAGAATCACCATTCATTGTTGAAAAATTCAAAATGTTTAACATAAATATATTCAGTAAAGAATTTTTTATCAAAAAAATTCGGTATTACTTGTTTGGTATACAGATAGGAACGAAAAAAATCAATTATTAAAGAAAATGAAAACCGCCAGTTGGCGGTTTAATTTTATTGACTTACACAATTTGCAAATGACTGTGCTAAAACAGATTTTTGTTTTGCATCCAAAGTTGCAACTGGAATCATATAGCATCTGGAACTGTCGCGAAGTATAAATACCTTAGTTCCCAGTTTATAAGCAGATTGCATACTGTCCATTTGTGCACTGGACAAGAATGCATTCTGGGTCGTAGAAGCATTTGTTAAACCAGCTTGGACAACCTGTTTTGCTGTTGTATAATCATAAATATCTGTTGCACTTTGAACTTCTTGCCAGACACTCCAAGATTCATAAGGATTCTGAACATTTGCTGCACCTGTTGTTGGAAACGCAGCACCAACTGCCAAAGCAGCAGCAGTTTGCAATGTTGTAGGTTGACTATCATTACTGTTTGCAGAATATGAAGATGTATTCATTTGAACATCATCGCCACAAGCCAAATTCATACGATTCGTGTAACCTGCCAGAACTGCATCAACCGCAACTTGCCAATCTTCACCCTTTTTATTCAGGTCTAAATTAACAACTTTTTCTGCCCAACCCCAAATATTTGCGCCTACATTTCCAGCATTTGCAAACTTGGTAACCATTTCAGAAGAACCCCCAGCAACACCAGAACCACAATAATCTGTCAGTTGAGAATTTAACATGCTGGTTGTTTCATTTCCATAAGCCAAAGCGATTGAATGACAAGCTGTTGCAGCTTCCAGTTCTTGGCGTCTTTCCAAACAAACACTGGATCTGGATTTGCTAAGCTGGGTTGCACTGTTTGCCATTGATAAATAAGACATCAATTCTTGCTGAACATAAGAAGGACAAAGCTTGGCCGCTGTGTTCATACCACCTGTTCCATTTCTGGTATTGGTATTATATTGGGGCAACAATATGTCAGTATCTTTTTGCAGACATAGTAACGCGTAGTTATAAAGTTCACTTTCAGTTGAATATGTGCAGCGGCTGTCACGTTGTCCAGGAACCACAGTAACATCACCACAATAGTCAGCCAAACATTTATAAATCTTTGTACGGCATGCAGTATCAACATCTGGTTGATTTACCATATAATAAGTATTTCTTTGATTTGTTCTGTAAGCGTTAGCCAAGCTTTGGTCACCACGATCACTGTTGGATGAAGTGACGGTACTGCGCGAGGTATCATTTCCATTAACAGTTCCAGCCGATAAAGCATGCGCCGCAGGCACCAAGCACAAAGAACAAATGGCAAAGAGTAAATATTTTTTCATATAAAATCCTCTCTCATTAAGGAAATTTTATCATATTTCAAAAAAAAACGCAAACGTTCATTTATAAAACTTATTGATTTATGCAAATAAATTGTTACCCTGATTGCCATGATATTACCAAATGAAATTTTGACGCAAGTTTCTGATGACATTTCTGCCATCAGGGGGTTTCTTTGACCCTGTAAAATTACAATCCGAAATTGATGAATTAAATACCCAGGTTAATGTTCCAGATCTTTGGAATAACCCCGACAATGCACGTTCCTTGTTGCAGAAAAAATCCAACTTGGAAAAGAGTTTATCTGAACTTTTGTCATTAGAATCAGATTATAAAGATTTGAGCGAATTGTTTCAAATGGCACCTGATGATTCCGAAGTTGTAAAAGCAATCGAGAACTTAGGCGAACGTGCGCATGCCGCTAAATTCATAACGTTGTTTAACGACCCAATGGACAACAGTGGTGCTTTTCTTTTTATCCAGGCTGGCGCTGGTGGAACCGAAGCTCAAGACTGGGCACAGATGCTTTCCAGAATGTATCAAAGATGGTCCGAGCGTCATGGATTCAGTCTGGAAGTTATTGAAGAACACGAAGGCGACACAGCAGGAATAAAAAATGTAACATTTCGAATTATCGGAAACCGTGCATTTGGTTGGCTAAAAAACGAAATCGGTGTTCACAGGTTGGTCAGAATTTCGCCTTTTAATGCAAATGGCAAACGCCAGACCAGCTTTGCTTCGATTGATGTTTGGCCAGATATTGACGATACTATTGAAATTGAAATTAATGATAAAGATTTGCGAATTGATACATACCGTTCCCAAGGTGCTGGTGGTCAAAGTGTTAATAAAACCGACAGTGCTGTTCGCATAACTCACTTACCTACTAATACGGTGGTAACCTGTCAGAACGAACGTTCACAACTGCAAAATCGTGAAGTGGCTATGAAGATGTTGCGTTCACGCTTGTATGAATTAGAAATGCAGAAACGTGCAGCCGCCGAAGACGCCGCCAAGGCAAATCAGAAAAAAATTGAATGGGGCAGCCAGATCAGAAATTATGTTTTGTATCCCTATCAACTGGTCAAGGATGTTCGGACAGGTGTAGAAAAAACAGATTCAGATGCGGTATTAGATGGCGACTTGGACGACTTTATGCTGGCAATGTTGGCAAAATAAAATATAATTCGGAAATGCACCCGTGGCTTAACTGGATAAAGCGCTGCCCTCCGAAGGCAGAGATTACAAGTTCGACTCTTGTCGGGTGCACCAAAATAAAACCCGCATTTCTGCGGGTATTTTTATCTTACTTGAAATTTTTCTTTTATCATTTCAATTATCTTTTTATCTCTTTTTCGGGCTTCGGATGTCATAGCCAAGGACATAAATGCCAGATTAGCAGAATTTTGGAAAAATTGAGGCCAACTTTCAATTTTATCCCCGTCTTCTAAATATTGTAATAAACAATTAAAATCGTTAATGGACTCTTTTACTAAAAACTCATCATTCGAAGGAAGATCAACAGTCTTTAACCAAGTAGTTATATCGTTTATTGAATCTATGATTTTTGGTTCTGGTTTTGGTTTTTGTGCTTCGCCCATATTTATTTGTCTTGCGTTCATGGTATTTTCAACCTTGTTCCGCATCAGGTTATTATTATGAAATCTGTTTGTTAAATAAGATAGACGGTTTGCACAAGATGTGTGCATGATAATATACTCGGCCCTGTGTATTTCGCGCATAGCTGCCTTTGGTGTGTTATTAAAAACATTTGAACAATCTTCTCTGTATTTGGCAAACTTTTCGCTATTTGAAAAAACTGTGCCTCCAAGTAATTCGCCATAGTTATACAATTCTAGATCCATGTCATATTCCATCACAGTTCTATTAAAAATACCCTGTAATCCATAATTATCGATATCCAGCAGTTTTGCAAACAAAACATCCCAGTTAACAATACCTGAATTTTTATCAACTTTTTGTCTTTTTATATCTGTTTTAAACTCATTGTGGATATGTTCGTTCCATCCATGTGGAAATCCCAGCAAATCTTCTTTTGAAATGTTATTCATTAATATTTTATTTTTTTCTGGAATTTCCGTATTTGAAATTCTGGTCTTACCATAAGCTATATTGCTCATGTTAAATTCCAAAGTTTTTATAAAATTTCCAATATTTACAAGATTATTAAATTGAGCTTCTTTTATATTATTTTGTAAATCACCAGATTTACCAGGTCTTGCCCCTTTTAGCGTGCTGGAAATTGATCCAAGCTGAGAAAAAACAAGTTCGTAAGAAAATTTATAATTATAAAAAGCTTCTGCAAATTTGTAAAAGGCTTCCCCATATCGACTGAAATTATTTATAACTGACGACACGTTATTCTGTTCAGGAACTGACATTTATTCGAGACTCCTTTACTTTATTGATGTATATTATAGCAAAGTTTTCCTATATTTACAAATGTTATTCCGTCAATTTTTATTTACTTGAATTAATCAAAGCCTATTTTGTAGAATAAATTCCCAAGAGGATGTATTATGAAAACAGGCTTATTATTATCAATTTTATTTTGCTTTACCTTGGCTGGGTGCAACAGCATGTATATCAAGCCTGGGACCTTGGATAAAAATGAAACAGTATTTGCAGATCGTGGCGGTTATTCTATGCGTCGCAGTATCAAAGAAAGAATGGAAGAACGCGGATACAAGGTTATGGTTGGCAAAGCAACAAACAGTGTCAGCATAGAAAGCTTTACAGAAGATGGATTGGTTAATGTAGATGCGGCAAATACGATGGGTGCGCGTTATGTTGTACGTGTTTCCGAACGCCGCGAATGGTTTATGCCAATATGGTGCGTATTTAATGGATTTTGGTGGTGGAATTTTAACGTTTCTATTGCAGACCAAAGAAGCGGTGAAGAAATTATGTCTTGGCGCGGACGCGGATGTGCAAACAGTTCTCTTTATAAACTAGATAAAGCACTTGATAAAATGGAGGATAAAAATGAACAATGAAATAAAACAATCGATTCTGGAAATAATCAAATCTTGTGATTCATTACAGTTGTGCACTTTTGCTTTGGAAACATATCCTGAAACACGTCATATTATGAATGCCATGAATTCAAATGCCACAGATTTGAATTTGCATTTTATGACAAATAAAATGTCCCCGAAGTTTGCACAACTTCAAAAGAATTCTAATTGCTGCCTGTATTATTTTAATCCAGCAAATCGCCATGCAGTTCGTTTATTTGGCAAAATTGAAATCATTGACGACCAAAACGAAAAGACAAAATATTGGCGTGATGATTACAAAGTTTATGGATATTCTGGTGCAGAAGATAAAAATTATGCTTTACTGCATTTCGTACCAAAAGAATATAAATTCTATGCAGGTATGGAATTAAAAACTGGAAAGATTTAAAAAATCCGCCAATGGCGGATTTTTGATTTAATCTCTTTCTGCGTACTCGCAAAAACCTTCCTTGGTATTACATCTAGAAGTTGTACCTTCACTGATAAAATAACCTTGGGGATGTAAGCAAGCTGGGCAAACTTTTGGTGCTTCTTTACCAATTTCCCAATTACCACAATTTGTGCAACGCCACATAACAATTTTATCTTGTTTGAACAAAGTGCCTTTTTCAATTGCATCAATCAAAGCACGATAGCGTGATTCATGATAACGTTCTGCATAACCAATATGTTTCAATACATCAGCAATTGCTAAAAAACCTTCTTTGGCTGCAATTTCTGCAAATTTTGGGTACATTTCTGTATTTTCATAATTTTCACCGAATGCAGCTGCTTTCAGGTTTTCCAAAGTTGTTCCAACCTTGCCTGCTGGGAATGAAGCTGTGATTTCAATATCGCCACCTTCCAGGAACTTAAACAAACGTGAAGCGTGTTCGCGTTCTTGTTCTGCGGTTTCTGTAAATATTTTTCCAATAGCCTCGAAACCTTCTTTGGTCGCAGCAGATGCAAAAAAGCCATAACGATTACGTGCCTGTGATTCACCGGCAAAAGCAATCAACAGATTTTTTTCAGTCTGTGAACCTTTTAATTTTGGTACTGACATTTTTTCTCCTTTTTAATCACGGATGAATTTTACCACAAAAAACATCAAAATCAAAAATAAATCGACCCAAACGGGTCGATTGTTATTTTATATTTGACATCTCTTTTAGTATTTTCTGGGACATTATCGGATTCTTCATTATTAAATCCATTACTTTTCCAGATAACTTTGACCTGGCCATTGCAATATCTTTTCCATATGCCCATATGTTCCCGCAATTAGCAACAATATGATTAAATTCACCCAGAATATACCCATAACAATTTAATCCCAATGTTGCAGCCGTATAATAATCGAAAATTGGGATTTCTTCTTTGGGTAATTTAGAACGTTCAATTTTTTCACCAATAACAAATTCTTTATCATGGATTTTAGTTATTTTGTGATTAAATCTATTTTGTACACGCCATAAGCCACCAATGAAATCAACATTCTGCGGAATCTGATCTTCTAAATACAATCCTCCATCGATAGTATAGGCAAACATACCTCGTTTTTTTATATCTTCTGCAAACTTTATGAATTTTTGTTCATCTGTTAATTCTGACAGGGGGTTTTTTGGGCGCATTTATATCTCCAGGAACTTTTTCTCTATTGCTGCGATAAGCTCCCTTACCCCTATCTGACCAGCGGCACTGATTGCCATTATTTCAGGTTTCTTTTTCCTACCAAAAGATTTCTTAAACTCGACCATGCGATTTTTTAATTCATCTGGTTCAATCGCATCTATCTTATTAATTATAACCATTTCTGGTTTTTCTAATAAACCACCACCGTATGAATCCATTTCATTTCGAATAGTTTTATATCTTTCTGCCCAATCGGATTCTGTACCATCAATTATATGCAAAATCATCTTGGTGCGTTCTGCGTGTCCCAAGAATCTATCGCCCAGACCAACACCTGTGTGTGCACCCTCGATCAAACCGGGTAAGTCAACCATTACAAATTCACGATTATGAGCATACATAACACCCAATTGTGGATTCAGTGTTGTAAAAGGATAATTTGCAATTTTTGGACGCGCAGCAGTAACCGTCGCCAACAATGTTGATTTTCCAGCATTTGGAAATCCAACCAATCCAATGTCTGCAATCAATTTCAGGCGCAAAACAATTGTTCTTTCTTCACCTGGCAATCCATCATTTGCTTGACGTGGCGTGCGATTAGTAGGACTTTTGAAATGCAAATTTCCCCAACCGCCATTTCCACCGCGTACTGCACGGTACTCCAGTCCATCCATATTTAAATCAGCATATTCAAATTCTTCATTTTCAGAAAGAATCACGGTGCCTGTTGGTACTTGTAAAACCAAATCTTCTCCAGATTTTCCGGTACACATTTTACCACCACCGTTTTCGCCACGTTCTGCCTTGAAATTAGTTTGAAAACGATAATCAATCAACGTGTTAACATTTGGGACTGCACGGAATATGATATCACCACCATGGCCGCCGTCACCACCGTTTGGGCCGCCGTATTCAATATATTTTTCACGACGAAAACTGGCGGAACCATTGCCGCCATCGCCTGCTTTGATATGAATTTTTGCACGATCTAGAAATTTCATAGCCCTAATTATACTTGCAAAATTAAGAAAAGCAACTATAATAAGATGGTCGCGAAAGCGAAGATGATTCTGAATTCGTTGCAGAATAGCCGTTTTGGACTGGGGGGCGGTACCCCACAGCTCCACCAATAAAAATTACGGGGCTGACATAGTTTCGACAGACGAAATAAAAGCAAATCGAGTGAATCCGACATGGTGTCGTAAAAAACCGTTAAAAACTGAATGGCGAAAATATCGCTGCGAACGACAACGTTCGCGTTGCATTAGCTGCCTAATTGGCGTTTGACACAATGCCGACAATTGTTGGTGGTGTCTTAAGCTTTTGCGGGGTCGCCCATCACCTGGCACCAGAAGATGGGCAATTTTTAATTAACAATAAGGACACAAAAATGTTCGGAAAAATCAAAAAAATATTTTTCACAGGCGTATTCGGCATCTTGTATATTTCATTTGTTGGACAATTGGTTTATATTTTGGGTTGGATGAGTGACAGTATGGATTTAAAATTACTTGCTTTGGCTGTTTTATCATTAGAATGGCTGATTTTGATTGCTGCACGTTATCTTTCAAAAAAATCAAGCAATAGTGCACAATATAATGGTTACAATGGCGGACACCGTCGTTAATACAATCCGCCATTTGGCGGATTTTTAATTATCTTGAAAAACTTTTAAAAAGCCTTATATTAACATCGCCATGAAAGAATATATTTTACCTCTTCGCGATTTGGTTGTTCACCCCGGACTGACAGTGCCAATCTATATTGATAATCCAATGTCGATTGCCTGTGTCGAGGCTGCAATGACCGCAAATCAAAAAATAATTTTGGCTGCCCAGCATATTTGGAATTATCCAACAAACCCAGATGACATTTTTAATATTGGAACATTGGGTGATGTTGTCCAGGTTTTGCGCATGCCTGATGGTGCCGTTCATTCAATTATTAAGACCACCGGTGCTGTCAATATTTCTGATATATCTGTTGAAAAGGGAATATTTATGGGTCTTGCTGACCCTATTGAACTCTTGAATGATTCTGAATTCGATCAGACATTCGCATTGCGTGATAAAATTGCAGAAAATATGCAAGATTTATCTATTGTTAAAAAGTTTAAAATGGATAAATTACGTGCAGTTATGCAGAATTACCCATTACCTGCTTTTGTTGATTCTGTAATTCAGATGGCAAATTTGGATACCGAGGTTGCTGTTAAGATTTTATCCGCGACTAGTTGGCGCGATAAATTAATGATGCTTTTGGAACAGGTAAATTTGATTCTGGAAACTGCAAAAATCGAAGATTCAATAAATCGCCGTATACATCAACAACTGGAAGGTGGCCGCAGGGATGCTATTTTACAGGAAAAACTTCGCGCAATTCAAAAAGAAATGGGTGAAGATTCCGAAGAAATGGATTCAGAAAATCTTCGTATTCGTATTGAAAAATCAAATATGCATTCTGATGCCAAAGATAAAGCGATGTCAGAATTACGCCGTATGCGTGGTGTTTCGCCTATGTCAAACGAAGGCGGATTAATAAAAACTTATTTAGATGAATTGTTATCAATGCCTTGGGGAAAATCAGACAAAGGTAAAATTGATTTAAACCTGGCCAAGGATGTTTTGGATTCTGAACATACAGGTATGCAATCTGTCAAAGAAAGAATTTTGGAACACATTGCTGTTATGCGTAAAACTAATACTAATGCTGGCAGTATTTTGTGTTTTGTTGGTGCACCAGGTGTTGGAAAAACTTCACTGGGCAAATCTATTGCCAGTGCATTAGGACGTAAATATCAAAGAATTTCTTTAGGTGGTATTTCAGACGAAGCACACTTTCGTGGACACCGCAAAACATACATCGGCTCACAACCTGGTCGAATAATGGACGCTTTAAAACGTTGCAAATCTGACAACCCTGTAATTGTTTTGGACGAAATTGATAAAATTGGTCGCGACCATCGTGGTGATCCTGAATCTGCTTTGTTGGAAATATTGGATCCAGAACAGAACAAGAATTTCCGCGATCATTATTTGGAAGTTGACTTTGACCTGTCTAATATTTTGTTTATTGCAACAGCAAACAGCTTGAATATGTCCAGTGCATTAAAAGATCGTATGGAAATTATTGAAATCCCAGGCTATACCGAAGATGAAAAAATCAGAATTGCACGCGAACATTTGGTTGAACGTGCCGCAAAAGGAACTGGTTGGAACACTGAAAATATTATTATTTCTGATGAATCAATTCGTCACATAATTCGCAATTATACCAGTGAACAAGGTGTTCGTGAACTGCAACGCGAAATAACAGCATTGCTGCGCAGAACATTGTTGGAAAACAATGGCGAAGATGTCAAAACAGAATTTGATAATACAAAAATTGATTCTTTGTTGTCATTACGTAAATCTGCTGGCTTATCAAAGAAAATCGGGTTCGGAGTGAGAATATAACTCAAAAGGAAAACTTTATGAATCTGTTTGAAAAGATTACAAAGAAATTTTCTGTTTTTAATGAAATTTTAAAATTCCCTTTTATATTATACCCTGAATCCTATTACGACTCTGATGTGTATACCACAAACCATGATGGAAACGCCTCAATTTCTGTTATCAAAAGAAATCCAAGCAGTAAGTATTTTATAACAGCTGGTGATTTTAAATGGTCTGGTATTCTTCCTTGGATTGCATTTAACACACTTTTGAAACATGATAAAACAGATATTTGGTATAGAATAAAAACCAATGGTAATACTGCACCATTCGAGCAAGATGAGTTATGTAAAAAATTAAAAAAATCTGGTATAACTGTAACAGTTGAAGAACAATGTTGTGAACATATCAAAGACAAAAAAGGTAATTTTTTTGAATTCAGAGATTGTTGTTGTGCAGAATCTTACGGTTATACAATTAAAGGCACAATTACTGGTAAAAGTTCTTCAGATAGAAAATATTTTATTTTTATAAAAAATGATTTTAATAAATTTGAATGCAAAATTACTGGCGAATTCGCAGAAAAGATTTATAATACGTTGTTACAAATGCCAAGGAATTTAAGTTTTTCAAAATGACAAATAATAAAAACATACTTTTGATAGATACATCTTTGCCCGGAATTTCAATAGTTTTACATAATGTTATCGAAAATAAGATTGTATCAGAGCATATCAGTTTCGATCAAAATTCTAATGGAAAACAATCGGTTGAATTACCGATTGCTGTTGAAAAATTTATCAGCAAAAATAATTTAAAATTTTCTGGTTTATCTGCAATCGGTATTGTTGTTGGCCCTGGCAGCTTTACTGGAATTCGTCTGGGAATTGCATATGCCAAGGGACTTTCTATTGGTTTAAATATTCCTGTTATTCCTGTGAATGCTTTTGAAATTTATCTAGCAAGGTCTATGGATGCTTTTGTCGCAATTGATTCAAAACGTGGTGACTTTTTTGTTGCTGCACATAATATTGAACCATGCACAATGACTATTGATGATATTGAAACAAAACAAATGGAATATGCAAAAACAGTTGGGCATAAACCTTATGACTTAAAAGATGCATTAACAATAATTGAAAATAAATTAGAATCAAAAAAATCTGAACCAGTTATACCAATGTATATGCGTCCCAGCTATGCCGAGTTAAATTGCAAATGTTAAATAAAATCGCCGAACTTCATAGGTTGTGTTTTCCGAACAACCCTTGGACGGCACAGGATTTTGCAGACTTAAAAAAATCTGGATGCGAAGTAATCGCCAGCGACAATGGTTTTATGGTTTGGCGTGTTGTCACGGACGAAGCTGAAATTATAACAATCGGTGTTAATCCGGAACAAAGAAAATCCGGAATAGCAGAAGCAATGTTGGCAATCGCAGAAAACGAAATTAAAAAATCTGGTGCTATAAAAATATTCTTGGAAGTTGCAGAAAATAACACCCCTGCCCGCAAGCTTTATGAAAAAAATAAATACAAACAAATCGGCACCCGTCCAAAATACTATGACGGTATTGATGCAATATTGATGGAAAAGAAAATATGAATAAATATATTCCCAGTGAAATTAAAATCATTCAAAGTGTACCAAAAACAATTGATAATATTTATGGAATAAAATTAGTAGATTCCATACCTGTTATAAAAACTGTTCTGTTTATACTTGGAGGAAATAAAGCTGAATCTGAAAAAACCGCAAACAATTATGCATTGCGTTTAAGTTACCTGTTGAAAGAAAATGATATTAATGATGTAAATATATATTCTACATTATACTACTTCAATTCAAGAAATACAGAATTTGATGAGCTTAACATTTTTCAAAAAGCTCGTAGGAAAATATCAACTTTGCGAGAATGTCTTAATCATGATATAAAAAACACAATGGAAAATGAGCCCGAACCATTATTTTTAAATTATCTGTATAATATTTTAATAAAACCAAGAATTGTTGGAAAAAAATCAGAAAAAATTGACCTAGAAAAAGCAATAGAAAATGTCAGAAAATTGGTCATATTTACTCATTGTTATGGATCAACCGTATTAAAATATTTAGAAAATTTTATTGGCGATAAAATGTCAAAGATAGGTTATTCAAAAGACGATATTAAAAAAATCCAAGAAAACTTATTAATAATCGCTCATACCCCATTATCCCCATTAGAACATTCTAAATTCACAACAGTATCTTTTATGTCTGCAATGGACGAAGTTTTAGATCACAAAAATTTGTTTAATAAATATATTAAAAATATTGATCAAAATCTTAAACCAAGTTTTTTTTCAGGAGAAAAAGGCAATTTTTTTATTGTTAAAAAATCAAAGAAAGATGAAGGGGCCGAACATTTTACTTCCGGGATTCCAAAAAAAGAAGAACATCTTCTTACAGATGATGGAAAAATAATTTTCACAGCAGAAAGGAATGCCCTGATTAACGGTTTAAAAAATTCAATAAATGGTGGTCCATTACCTTCTATTCGCGAACTGGTTTCTGGGGGTGATTTTAATTTTGACACCACAGAGGAAAACGGAAATTTATTTTATAAGAACATGCTTTATAATCTACGAGATAAAAAGAAAATAAAATGAACAAAGAAAATTCATTTGAATGTCAAAGATGCGGCGAATGTTGCAAAGTTCCTGCATTCTTTGAGATTTCTGGTGAATACAAAAAAGCTAAGAAACTATTTACTGGATTAAATATAAAGTTTGTTGAAATATCTGATGATTGGAATCTGGGTCCACATATAATTCCAAAAACATCATTTGAGCAATTAGAAAAAGTTCGTACTGGAAAATTAGACAGACCTTATTGTCCTTTCTTGTCTTTTAATTTAGATAAAAGAGCCGAATGTTCTATTTATAAAAACAGACCTGGTTTGTGTAAAATTTTTATTTGTAAAAAAAGCAAATAATTATGCTATAAAATCCAATACCCTGGCATCAAATATTATATCTTTTTGACGAAGCGGATTTGGAATATGCATATCTGATGCATTTCTGGTACGCGACAATGCAACATAAGTTTGTCCATGTGCAAAAGCCCCGCGTGAAATATCAACAATCACAGAATCTAATGTTTTTCCCTGGGCCTTGTGTATCGTCATCGCATAACCTAATGCCAAAGGAAACTGTTTGTATGAACCAGTTTCGTTTTCAATCAGTTTATTATTTTCATCATAGGCATATTCAATCTTGGTCCATTTTTCAGGCTTGATTTTAACAATATCATTTTTTTGATTCAAAAGTTTTACTGTAATTTCTTTTGCTTCTAATTTTTGTATAATTCCCATACGACCATTAAAACAATCTTCGCCATATTCACGAACGGTTCGGGTAAACATAACCAAAGCACCAACTTTTAAAACCAAATCCAATGGTGATGGAACATCTTGTTCACGAAAATTTCCATTCAATTCACCACGATAGGAAACCGGTTCAGAATTTATTTGCGCCAACCTGTCTGTATTTATTTTTTCTGCAACAGCACGAAAAGGTGTAATAATCACAGCATTTGATCTGCGTGATAAATCTTCAATTTTGCAACTGTTAAAAAATTCCAGGGCATCGGTTTCATTGTTTCTTAGTCGAACCAGGTTATCCAGTAATGATTTGTCGCTTTGACGATAAACCAAATCAAAATTTACTTTTATAAAATCTGACCGTTTATAAACATTGCTGTCAAAAAAGTATGAATTTGAAAATCCATATTCTTGTTCATAATATTTTTGTGCATCTTGGGTTATCACTGGCGGCAGCTGGAACAAATCCCCTATGGCAACAATTTGTAATCCACCAAATGGCATATTATTTTTTCGCGCCTGGCGTGCAAGTATATCAACCGCGTCCAACAAATCAGGTGCAACCATTGAAATCTCATCAATAATTAAGATATCCGCGGCATTCATTACATTTCTGGGTTTAGCCTTTAACTTCAAAAATTCAGGCATAATAAAATCACGTGGCTGGATTTGAAACAGTGAATGGATTGTCTGCCCGCCAACATTCAATGCAGAAACCGCCGTGGGACATGCACAGATGATTCTTTTCTTAGAGGCACTTTTCAAATAGTTTACAAAAGTAGATTTCCCTGTTCCCGCCTGGCCCAATATCAAGATGTTATTGTTGGTATGCTCGATTGTGTCAAAAGCATTCAGTTGGGATTCATTCAAAATCGGTGCGATTAAACTCATTTTGTAATATTGACACATTTTCACTTGCTTTGCCAATGAAATAATATATAATGTCCGCCGTGGGTTAGTAGCTCAGGTGGTTAGAGCGGAGCGCTCATAACGCTTTGGTCGTGGGTTCGAGTCCTACCTAACCCACCATTTTATTTTCAAGATTCCAAATATTTATAAATTTTTTTCTATTTTCAAAATACAATTACTTTTTCGCTTGCGTGATGTACCGGCTTTTTTCTAGAATGCAGATTATACAGAGAGGAAGATTTGAGAAAAGTCCCGAATTTACTGCGTATTTTCGCATTTTTATCAACAGTGTTTTTTGCCGGTAATGCGTTTGCTGCCGGTTATACTTGCCCCACATATTTGAAATATACCTCTTGCGCATCTGGATATTATATGACTGCAAGCTCTACCAGTACAGCTTGTGCGCCAACACCCGCGGCGGGAAATGCCTGCCGTGCCTGCTCGGTTTTTGGTTCTAATTATACCTGTGCTGGTGGAACTGCTTGTCCTGCAAGTGTTTTATACACTGTAACGCTTGATGACCAAGGTGGATGGGGTGGTGGTGCCTCATGGGGGGACCAAGGTTCTTTTCAAGTTTCTTATGGTCAATCTATGCAAGGGTTGGATGTTTATATTCCAACGAGGGATGGTTATAAATTTGTGGGATACAACGAAGAGACATACTTGGGTGAAATGATGTTTGATAGTTATGGCGTATCATTATTCTCTACGTGGCCGATATCAAACGATACAACATTATATGCTCAATGGACACCAACTACTGTTGCAGTTACTTATAATTTGAATGGTGGTTCTGGAACTGCGCCAAGTGCTACAACTTGTAATGTTGGTTCTTCTTGTGCTTTGAACAGTGGTGCAACAACTTCATATTACAGGGCCGGATACGTATTATCGGGTTGGAGTACCAGTTCTGGTGCTACATCCGGAAGTTTTTCAATAACAACTTCTTCAGCAGTTACTGTTTATGCAGTTTGGACTGCGTGTTCTGCTGGAACATTTAAAACATCGTCATCACAAGCTGTGGCAGCTTGTACAGCATGTAGCTCATTGACCGGTGTAAGTCCAAGTGGTGGAACATACACAACAACTTCTACAGCAAGTACCGACAACACTGCATGTAAATATACAGCACCTTCCAAGACCCTTACTGGATGCGCAACCGTAACATCACAACAGGTTACGTATACCGGTTCTGGATGGCCAGCAAGTACTTATGGTGTTACCGCAAATGCTGGTTATATAATTGCAAACAATAATACTTCAAGTGCAACTTGTAGTATTTGTGGACTTGGCACATATAGTGCTGGTGGTTCTGTGACTTCATGTTCTAGCTGTAGTGCTCTTACTGGTGTAAGTCCTAGTGGTGGTACATATACAACATCAACTACTGGAAGTTCAGCAAACACTGCATGTAAATATACAGCTCCAACTAAAACTATAACAGGATGCACAACTGTAACATCACAACAGGTTACGTATACTGGTTCTGGATGGCCAGCAAGCACATACGGGGTAATTGCAGACAGTGGATATATAATCGCGAACAATAATACTTCCACAGCCACATGTTCAGCCTGCAGCAGTCCAACATTCAGCACAGGCGGAACAGCAACAACTTGCATTGCATGCAATTCATTACCTGGGGTCAACCCAAGTGGTGGTACTTATACTTCTGTAAGTCCATATAATGCAAATACTACTTGCAGATATACAGCTCCAACTAAAACTATAACAGGATGTGCGACTGTAACATCACAACAAGTTACGTATACTGGAAGTGCTTGGCCAGCAAGTACATACGGGGTAACTGCAAATGCTGGTTATATAATTGCAAACAATAATGCTTCAACAGCTACTTGTTCACAATGTTCTGGTGCGGTTTACAGTGCTGGTGGAACAGCAACCAGTTGTACAGCTTGTCCGACCAATTATACAGCAAACACAACAGGGGGTAAAACTGCCGCATCGCAGTGTCAGATTCAAACAACTTCTGGTAATTACATTGCAACTCCAAATGATACAACTTTATCAACATGCCCTGCTGGATATTTCTGTCCTGCTACGTTAGTTACTTATGGATATTCTGGCGATTTAGAACCTTGCGAACCCGGAACTTATTCTTTACCTGGTTGGGCAGGATGTTCTAATTGCGCAGTTGGATCATACAGTGGAGATACATCTGAAGAATGTATTCCATGTCAAGGTGGTACAACCACATCTAATGATGGTTATACTGAGTGTGATATAAACTGCTCTAATTATACTGGTTATGAAACAGAATGGGATGTAGCGACTTGGGATTTCAGCGAGAACGTTACAAATAATTTATGCACAGTAATAAGTTGTGCAGCTGGATATGGTATTTCAGGAGATACTTGTTCACCAATTACATATTTAGTAACACTTGATGCACAAGGTGGAACTGGGGGAACTGCATCTGTTATTGCACCATATAATTCTGCAATGCCAACTGCAACTATGCCGACACTTACAAATTATGTATTCGTAGGTTACTATGATGCGATAAGTGGTGGAACCCAGTATTACACATCTTCTGGTGCATCTGCGCGAGTATGGGATAAAACTTCTGGTGCAACACTATATGCACATTGGACACAATCTAGTGCAACATGTGATCCTGGTCAATATTTACCCGGAAATTCATCAACCTGTTCAACATGTACTGCCGGAAATTATTGTCTGGGCGGAGTATTTGGTCTAAGCTCTTCAGATCAAGGTATTACAGCATGTACAACACTGGGAAGTAATTATACTAGTTCTGTTTCGGGATCTTCTGCAAATACTGCTTGTTATATTCCAAATACTATTCTGACTGCAGATAAATACATATCCACAGCAAACAGTAATATAATCAGTACTTGTTCTTCTGGAACATACCGTGCAGCTGGAACATATTATTATGGTGCTGCAATACAAAGCTGTACAAGCTGTTCTAATAAACCAAGTGCTGCCAGCTATGTTGGAACTGGTAGTGGGGCTAATGCTTGTCCTTGGAGTTTGACTTGTTCTGCTGGTAATTACTTTTTATATAATACAACCGAGACCAGTCGTGCCTGTTCTGCTTGTACCGCTGGTAATTATTGTGCAGGTGTAACTGCAACTAATTCAACAGCTACTAATACTGGTTTATCTACATGCCCAACTAATTATGTAAATGGTGGAACTGGCGTAACTACTCAAACAGGATGTAAATGGCAAACAACAGCTGGTAATTATATTGCAACTGCTAATGCTACGACTGCTACAACCTGCACTGCTGGAAATTACTGTCCATCTACGTTGGTTTCTTATGGCAGCACAGGTGGATTAACAACTTGCCCAACTAATTATGTAAATGGTGGAACTGGCGTAACTACTCAAACAGGATGTAAATGGCAAACAACAGCTGGTAATTATATTGCAACTGCTAATGCTACGACTGCTACAACCTGCACTGCTGGAAATTACTGTCCATCTACGTTGGTTTCTTATGGCAGCACAGGTGGATTAACAACTTGCCCAACTAATTATGTAAATGGTGGAACTGGCGTAACTACTCAAACAGGATGTAAATGGCAAACAACAGCTGGTAATTATATTGCAACTGCTAATGCTACGACTGCTACAACCTGCACTGCTGGAAATTACTGTCCATCTACGTTGGTTTCTTATGGCAGCACAGGTGGATTAACAACTTGCCCAACTAATTATGTAGATGGTGGAACTGGTTTAACTGATCAGAATCAGTGTCAAATACAAACAACTGCCGGTACTTATATTGCAAACGCAAATGATACAACTGCTACAACTTGCACTGCTGGTAATTATTGTCCGTCTGCACTTATTTTGTACGGAAATACAAATTCTCCAACAGAATGTCCTGCTAATAATGTAGATGGTGGAATCGGATTATCAAGTCAAGATCAATGTGCTATAAATTGCCCTGCTGGGACTTATGTAGATGGAATTGATTCTGGTGACTTAGGAACTTGTATAACATGCCCTGCTGGTTACTATTGCCCCGGCGAATTGGTTTATTATGGTACAGGCATAGGTGGGGGAAATTATAACTGTCCTGTAGATTACATCAATGGTGGTACAGGTTTAACAAGCCAAAGCCAATGTGCAATCATATGCACCCCAGGTCAGTATGTTTCAATTGCTGGACACAGTTGTACAGTTCTTTCAACTAATGATAAATACATAGATACAAATACGGTAACATATGGAAATATTTCTATATTGAACACTTGTGACACTTCAAGCGGATATCATATCACTGGGAAAACGCTCCCAATAGATCATGATTCTGTTAATGATTGCTATCAAACATGCTCTACTGTAAGTATTGCACCACCAACAGGTGCCGTTAAAACACCAAAGAACACAACAGAAAATTATCCAAACTATTGTGTATATCTGGCGTCATGCCCGGGAACTTATATTCCGACACCCGGTGGTTATCATTACGATAACAGTGGTTATACATCAGACCCAATATGTTTAATTTCAACAACTTGTTCAAACTCATATGAAATGGTAAATGGGGTATGTCAGCCTTGCGATCGTGATAACGCTGTATCGTATAAATCCGGAAACAATTGCGAAGTTGAATCTTGCGTATCCGGATATCATCCAAATGGACAATCTTGTGAAGAAAATACAATAGATTGCAGTGTTTCTAATGCAGAATCAGCTTCTAAGATTTGGAATACATCTAAGAATTCTTACAGCACATGCAAAGTCCAAACTTGTGTTGATGGATATCATGTATCATCTAATACTTGCGTTCCGGATGAACAAGATTGTGTGATTGATAATGGTTCAGGAACCAAGGAATGGAATAGCTCTACTAATTCTTGGGGTGCATGCCAGGTAAAATCTTGTAACCCAGGATATACATCTGAGTATTCTGAAACTAATGATCATACAAAACCATGCGGTCAGTGCAAAAACAAATACAGTATATTGAACGAACCAGCAGTCAGCAGCTATGCTCGTGGTTGTGAAATTGCTTCTTGTATGTATCAAGGAGAGTTATACAACTTAGACCATAATCAATGTGACCCTATTTGTGATATCAGCGGATATGAAGATGACACTGGAACAATGATTTGGAATTCATCCACAAAGAAATGTAATCGTCAATGTAAAGACGGATATACAATGTGGCCATCTTATGGTTCTTATGACGGCGGTTCAAGTGGTGGTCACGACACTGTATAATAAATTTGTGAAAAATTTTTCATGATTAAAAAATATGATGTAATTATTATAGGTGGCGGTGCTGCGGGGATTTTTGCAGCATCGTCTGCGCTTTCAAATGGTCGCACAGTTGCAATTTTGGATATGGGTGAAAAACCTGCCCGCAAAGTTTTAGTTTCTGGTGGCGGTCGTTGCAATTTTACAAATTTGGCAGTTTCCGCAGATAGATATTTTGGAAAAAACCCTGATTTTGTTAGGTCTGTTTTATCAAAGTTAAAACCAACTGATATTTTGGATTGGGCAAAGCGTCATAATTTGAAATACGTTGAAAAAACAGCTGGACAATTCTTTTGTGCAACCAACAGTTCTGATTTTGTTTCAACAATGTTACAAGATATTAACGGTGTAGATATTTTTACAAATACAACCGTTACAGATATAGAAAAATCAGGCGAATATTTTGAAGTTCAATCTAAAAATAATGTTTACCAAAGTAAATCTGTGATAATTGCAACTGGTGGTGTTTCTTACCCTGCTTTGAACACTTCTGATTTTGGTTATATAATTGCAAAGAAATTTGGACATAAAATAATCCCTGTTCAGCCCGGATTAACAGGATTAAAAACGAAACTGTTTTCATCTGAATTGTCTGGAATTTCCGTTGATTCAGAAATAAAAATTGGTAAAAAAAAGATTCAAGATTCACTTTTATTTACACATTTTGGAATTGGTGGGCCATTGGCTTATCGGACCTCGTTATTTGATTTGAATAAAGATATTTATATAAATTTTTTACCACGTATTGATGTTTATGATTGGTTGATAAAAATAAAAAAAATCGAAGGAAAAAAATCTTTACAAAATTTGCTTTCTATGCATTTGCCTTTAAATTTTGCTAAATGGATTTGTAATCCGGATGGAACTAAAAATATTGCTGATTTTAAGGACACAGAAATTAAGGTCATAGCAGAAAGAATTAATAATTTTTTAATACCACCCGAAGAATTAAAAAGACTTGGGTTTGAAAAAGCCGAAGTTACAGTTGGTGGTGTTTCAACTGAATTTATTTCTTCAAAAACAATGGAATCAAAATTATGTCCAGGTTTGTACTTTGCTGGCGAAGTGCTGGATATCGCAGGCGACTTGGGTGGTTTTAATTTGCATTTTGCTTTTGCAAGTGGTTTTACCGCCGGTAATTATGCTTGATATTAAATAGATATCTTAACCCATTGATATTGTGATAAAAAATCTTACAGCAATCACTCTTGATTTGTGATATAATGATTATAAATTCCCCAAAAGCCAAAAGGATTCAGCTATGTCGAATCTGACTATTATTGACGGTCACAGTTATATATATGGTGCTTTTTATGGAGTCCTAGACAAAGCATCCACCAAGAACAAAATTCGAATGGACGCGGTTTATGGTTTTTTTGCTTTGTTGCGAGTAATTATAAAAAAATTCCCAAAAAATAAATTATTCATAGTTTTTGATTCAAAAAAGTGGTTCCAAGAAAAATTACAAGAAAAAAAATCCCAAGAATTAAAAGAATTGCGTTCATTAATTGACCAACAAATGATTGTTCAAAAATTGCTGAACAAAGTTAATATTAAATGGGTTCAATATTCCAAAATAAAAGCAGATAATATCATTGCCAGCCTTGCAAAATCATGGGCAAAAAAAGGTGATAAAGTTCAAATATCCTCTGGTGATTATGACTTTGTTCAATTAATTTCCAAAGATATTTCACTGGCACGAAACCTGCACGGTCTGATTACATTGCATGATGTAAAATTTATTAAACAAAAATTTGGAATAAAGCCAGAACAATATGTTGATTTTCAGGCTATGGTCGGCGACGAGAACGATAGTTTTTCTGGTATTCCCGGGATTGGTCCAAAAACCGCCGCTAAGCTTTTGAATGAATATAAAAACATTGCAGGAATTTATAAATCTATAAATAAAATCCCCGCAAGTATTGCCGAGAAATTAAAATCACACAAAAGTTTGGTTTTAAAGAATCAAAAAAATATTCCTATGACCGATAATATTGCATTAAAAGAGTTTATCAAAGGCAAGCTGCCGGATGTGGATCAGAAAAAAGTTTCCCAGAATATAAATTCTTTACTGAGCAGTATTGGAATAGAATAAAAAAGCCGGAAGTTATTCCGGTTTTTATTTTAAGCAAAAACTTCTGGCGGAGACGAAGGGATTCGAACCCTTGATACCCTTTCGAGTATACTTGCTTTCCAAGCAAGCGCACTAGGCCAGCTATGCGACGTCTCCGGGGGTTATATAGAATTTATTCAGCTTCTGCTGGTTCAATTTCTTCAGAACCTGCTGGTTCTGCAACGATTGTATTTTGAAGTTCAGCGTCAATTTCACGCAGCAATGGATCTTCGGATTTAACTTCCAAAGAAATATCGTCTTCACTCATAACTGGTGTTTCTTTGTACGACTGAACGAATTCATGACGCAGTTTATTCATATCCAATTTTTTGGATGCAATTTCACGCAAAGCCATAACTGTAGGCTTATCGCCTTTTTTTTCTGCGACAGGTTCAGCCCCACCGTTCAAATCGCGAACGCGTTGCGAAGCCAACATACCCAACTCGTAACGGCTTTCTACAAGTGGCAAAGTATCAGAATTTGTTGTGCGCGACATTTTAAAATCCTTTATAAAAACATTTGATAACTGCATTTAGCCCGGTTATAATGCCCCAAGGTCTATTAAAATGCAAGAAAAAAATATAAAAACTTTATCTTTCGGATGCCGTTTGAACGCATTAGAAACTGAAAAAATCAGGGATTTGTTATCGCCTGTGCTGGATTGTGCGATTGTTGTTAATACTTGTTCAGTCACAGCCGAGGCCGAACGACAATCCGCCCAAGCTGTACGCCGACTTGCCCGAGAAAACCCAAACGCACCTATTTTTGTAACTGGGTGTGCTTCGACCAGAAATCCCATTTTGTTTGCCGAGATTCCAAACACTATCGTCATAGAAAATAAAGAAAAGCTGAATCTGGATGCTTATTCCAATGCCTTAGAAACTTCGCCTTGTTTCAAGACCCAGCCAGAAATATCAAAATTCAATCACCACGAATCAAAACTTTCCAAGCAATTTATACAAATTCAAAACGGTTGTAATCATGAATGCACTTATTGCATAACCAGACTGTTAAGGGGTAAAAGCGTATCATTTCCATACGAAAAAATCTTATCCGAAGCTGAAAATGCTGTTAAAAATGGGTTTTATGAAATTGTTCTGACGGGTGTTGATATTGCTTGTTATGCCGACAAAGGTTCTTTTATATCGGATATTTGCAAAAGACTGTTACAGGATGTTCCAAAAATTCAGCGATTGCGTTTGTCTTCGATGGATCCAGCATCCCCAGAAATATTCAAAATTATTGAATTGATGAAATCAGAACCCAGAATGATGCCGCACCTGCACCTTTCTATGCAGTCAGGCAGTAATAAAATACTGGGATTAATGCGTCGCAGACATAATTCTGAAATGGTTCAAAAAATTATGTCGGATAAATTTGTTTCTTTCAGTTGGGATATAATTTGCGGGTTTCCAGGCGAAACCAATGAATTGTTCGCAGAAACTGCTGATTTGGCACAAAAATTAAAGCCTATTAAAATTCATGCTTTTCCGTATTCTGCACGTCCCGGAACTGTTGCAGCGGAAATGTCAGGACAAGTCGATAAATCTGAATCAAAAAAACGTGTTAAAATACTTTCTGATATTGGTGATGAAAATAAATTTGAATTTATGAAATCTAAAATCGGAACAATATGCCAAGTTCTGGTTGAAGAAAGAAATGTCGCCCGTACTCCAGATGATATTGAGATTAAAATTGAAGGCGAAAAAATACCTGCAAAAACAGTTTGCAACTTGGAAATTTTGGGTATTTCTGATTTGCATTTTACGGGTAAAATTTGCTAAGCTTGCAACCAGAGGTGATTATATGAAAAAAATTGTTTATATTTTATCGTTTGTATCTTTATTGGGAATAACAAATGCCGCGTTTGCTTTTTCAACCAGTGCCAAATCTGCCTATATGATTGACTATGATTCTGGTGCAGAACTTTACACCAAGAATTCGGATGTTTTAATGCCACCATCTTCTATGATTAAATTGATGACTTTGGCAATCTTGTTCGACAATATTAAATCTGGCGATTTAAAAATGGATGACACTATGACGGTCAGCGAAAATGCAGACTATAAGAACCCAGTTTGGGACACCGCCAGCAAGATTTGCTTGTCGCGTGGTCAGAAGTTAAAAGTTCGTGATGCGGTTATGGGTTTGATTGTTTTATCTGGCGGTGACGCAGGCGTTGTCGCAGCGGAAAAAATTGCAGGTTCAGAATCAGACTTCACCAGATTAATGCAGAAAAAAGCACGTAAATACGGTATGACATCATCCACGTTCGGTAATGCCAGTGGATTACCAGACCCGAATAATTTGATGACTACGCGTGAATTAGCAATCTTGGGGACACATATAATTTCAGATTATCCTGAAATGTATCCTTTGTTCGCGACAAGGCGTTTTGAATACAACAATTATAAAGATTCTTGGTGCGAAAAATGGGGCAGCACACACACATTGAATTATAACAGATTGTTATTCTTGATGCCTGGGGCAGATGGTTTAAAAACAGGACATACAACCGAGGGCGGTTTCGGTATGGTCGCCAGTGCAAAAATAGGTGGTCGCAGAATCGTTGCTGTTATAAACGGATTACAAGTTAAAAACCACGATGCCTTGGCTAATGAAATGAAAAGAATGTTGAACTATGGATTTTCATCTACAACAAATAAAATGTTTTACAAAGCTGGTGAAAAAATCGCAAAAATTCCAGTTTGGTACGGACGCCACGAATTTGTAAATGCAACTGTCAAAAAACCTTTTGCTGTTACATTACAACGCGGTCAGACAACCCAAGGATTAAGAATTCTGGCACGTTATGATGAACCAATTCCTGCCCCAGTTGCAGAAGGTGCCAAAGTTGGAGAAATTATAGCAGACCTGAACGGCAAAGTTATTGCCCGTACCGATTTGGTTGCTGCTGAAAAAGTTGGCAAAACACAATTCATAGGCAGAATTATTAAAAATATTTCAGTAATATTAAGTGGAAAATAGTTTTATAAAATGGCGAAGAAAAAAGAATCTTCTTATAACTTTCTTCATCCAATGGATAATGATTCATTGGTTGGTCATACAAATGTTTTAAAATCATTTCTGAATGCTTGGAAAAATCGTGATAAACACCCTATTCATCCTGTTTGGATATTGTCTGGAACAAATGGAATTGGTAAAGCAACACTGGCATACCAGATTGCGAAAATGGTTTATGGCAGTGTCGGGGATTTTTTTATTATCGATATGGACAGAAATATTGATAAAGACGGAAAACCAAAAACAGATGGCAAAGTTATATCTGTTTACACAATTCGTGCAATGATTGAAAAGATGCAAATGTCATCTATGTCTGGCGAATGGCGAGTTGTTTTGATCGACTCGGTTGATGAATTAAATACAGCCGCGTCAAATGCGATGTTAAAATTACTGGAAGAACCCCCAGCCAGAACAATCTTTTTATTGATTGTGCATCAGTTGTCAAATGTTCTGCCAACAGTTCGTTCACGTGCGCGCGTTGAAAAAATGACGCCTCTTAGTATTTCTGAGCTTCGCGAACTGTGTGCAAAATTTATTCCAAACGAAGATATCAGTACTGCGATGCTTCGATTGGCAAATGGTAGTTTTGGTAAAATTGCAAATTTGAAAAAATCCGGTGGTGATGAAATTTACGAAGAATTGATAGAATTATTGGAAAATCCAAATTCTAATTCTGCGGACATTATGAATACGGCAAAAAAGATTGCTGAATTTCCAGAACTGCATGGAATTTTATTGGATGCTATTGCATATTTTGGATTGGCTGATTTATATTCAAGCGCAACCAACAACCTGAATGACATTACCAGGGTTTATCTGGAGCCTGAGGTTGCAATTTTTAAAATCATAAGTGACATTAAAAAATGTTTATAGACACCC
Organism: uncultured Muribaculaceae bacterium; assembly: GCA_965231035.1. GTDB lineage: Bacteria > Pseudomonadota > Alphaproteobacteria > Rs-D84 > Rs-D84 > JAFGMC01. The sequence continues at coordinate 70,569 of OZ246409.1, read as the reverse complement.
ATTGCCATTTGACCGACAGATATGCAAAACCAGACGAATTGGACGCGATTATCAATCATGCCAAGGATGCTGGTGTTGGCACATTGATTTGTGCCTGTGCCGAGCCTGTTGATTTCGAACCCGCAATCGAGATTATAAAAAAATATAAAAATGTTTTTTGCACCATCGGTGTCCACCCTGAACATCTTGGAAGTTTATCAGATGTAATTTTGCCAGACTCAATTATTGAAAACCCAAAAGTATTGGGCGTTGGTGAAATTGGTTTGGAATACCACTATGGTTCGGAACATAAAAAACAACAAATAGAATTATTTGAAAAACAATTGGCGATTGCAAAAAAACACAATCTGCCCGTTGCAATTCACACTCGCGAGGCCGAAGAAGACACAATGGCAATTCTGGATGGATCTGTCCGTGGTGTAATGCATTGCTTTACTGGTTCTTGGGAATTTGCAAAGGTTATGCTGGATCGTGGATTTTTTATTTCAGCCAGTGGTATTTTGACTTTTAAAAATTCTATGGATTTGCGTGAAACATTTTCAAAAATTCCAACCGACAGAATTGTAATCGAAACAGACAGTCCATGGTGTGCACCGATTCCCTTTCGCGGAAAACCATGCCAGCCTGCGATGGTTATAGAAACGGCAAAAGTATTGGCCGAAATCAAAAAGTTGCAAATTAGCGAATTGGAAACTATACTGATGGAAAATACAAAAAATTTATACCCAAAAATAAAATTATAAAATGCCACGTCAGATAATAAAATTTGGTCAGGTTTCAGAAAACCGCAAAGCAAGATTCAGTTACTCGATTGAAGACACAATCGAGGCTGGAGTTTCATTGACCGGTGCAGAATTGAAATCTGTTCGTTATGGTTTGGTAAATATAATTGACGGGTTTGTTCAAAATCGTGGTGGTGATTTATTTTTGGCTGGTGTGGAAATACAAAAACTGCCAACCGCTGCAAAAATAATTAACTTTGATGAACGCCGTTCTCGCCAGTTGTTGCTGCATCGTTCACAAATAAACAGAATAATTGGGAAATTACAGGAAAAAGGTGCAACTGCATTTCCATTAAAATTGTACTTTAATAATCGCGGAAAGTTAAAAGTCTTGTTGGGAATTGGATACGGTAAAAGACAACTGGATAAACGTCAAACAATAAAACAACGCGAATGGAATCGAGAAAAAGAAAGAATTAAAAAACACGGCTGATGCCGTGTTTTTTTAATTAACACAATCTGTTATTAACGACGTGCTGTTTTTCCAGCAGGAGCTGGCATTTCAGGACGTGCTGGCTTTGCCATTTCTGGTTTTGGCATTTCTGCACGAACTTCTTCACGTGCTTCATCGCGACCAGCTGCAAATTCTTCGTGTGTAATACAACCATCATTGTTTGCATCAGCAGCTTTGATTTTTTCAGCCATGTCAGGATTTGGCATTTTTGCTGTGTCTAAGCAGCCGTTTACAAACATTTCTTCCATGCGTGGGCCATGATGCATAAAGTGTCTGCCATATGGGCAATACATTGCAAAAGAATAACCCAATGCGAAGATTACGAAGAAAACAATCAATTTTCTTACAAAGCGACAGAAACCGCAGCTTTTTTTACCACAGCAGCATCCTGCTGCACATGTTGCTGGAGCTTCCATAACAACTTTTGTTTCGGCAACAGCAGCTTTGGCTACTGGGGCTTTTTTTACAACTGCTTTTTTAACTGGAGCTTTCTTAGCTGGAGCTTTTTTTGCAACTGCTTTTTTAACTGGTTTTTTAGCCATTTTTCTTCCTTTTTTGTTCAACGTCCCGATTGTATTCAATATTCCAATCCAAGTAAAGAGGAATTTTAAAAAAATAAAAAATCCGCCGATTGGCGGATTTTTTAATCTTTAAAAGTAATCTATTAATTCAAAGATTCTTTCAGAGCTTTACCAGCTTTGAATTTAGGCTGTGTAGATGCTGGGATTTTGATTGCAGCACCTGTTTGAGGATTGCGACCTGTTGTTGCTTTGCGTTTTGCAGTTGTAAATGTACCAAAGCCAACCAAGCGAACTTCGCCTTTCTTTTTCAAAACTTTTGTAACAGTGGTGATGAATGCATCCAAGCATGCTGCTGCAGTTGCTTTTGTAACTTCAACTTCGTTTGCGATTGCTTCAATCAATTCCATTTTATTCATAATGTTTCTCCTTTCGTGAGTTTTATGTTTTTTTCTTAGGTTGTCCCGCAGGTATCAGGGACATTGCCCTTACTGCTTGTCCGAATCGTAGAGAATTCAGCCATTCAAGTCAAGAGTATATTTTGAACCCCAGAAAAGGCTTGCTATTTTTTTTGATTTATGCAAATCGCGTGCGGAAACTATTGAATATATTAAGACAATACAAAAACTATCTAGCGTTTAACGGCTTCGGACTTTACAGGCATTGCACCCGGAGTATTTTCTTCACATAATACCCATTCACCCTTGGCGCCTTGGACGTGAACATTTTTAAAATGGTTTGGTGTCCAATTTAAAATCGTAATTATTATCATTGCCCAAAACAAAACCTTGGTAAAACCCCAAACATTTTTAAAAGCAGCTTCTTTGAATGCATCTTTCAAAAGATTTTGATATAAAGCCCAACCCCAATTAAACATCAACAGCATCAAAGCAAAAAAGAAAATGATATTTATATAAAACATTCCAGGTCTTATTGTACGCGCAATTGAATCCCAACTGGAACTGGTTGTTGGACAAACGTAAAGCGCAGAACCTGCAACCTCTTTGGATAAAGAATAAATAGGATCGATTGGTATTACGTGCAAGCCAAACGAAGATGCCAGAATTATGGCTGTCATTAAAACGATTGCAAAAAGCATTGTTGGCTTCATACCCGATATTATATCATAAGTAACTAAGCAATTGCAATTTCAGAAACTTTTATTTACAATCCGCTTATGCTGCCGAAAAAAAATTGCATCATCGTTGGTTTAACTACTTTTGACACTGAATTTCTAAGAATTTCAGTGCCGGCGATTGCAAAGTTAAAGCAAAAAATATTCTTGATTATTCATAACGATAACCCAAATGTAAAAGTTACCACTTATCAAATTAGGCGTTTTGGATACCGTGGACCGTTACATATAATAAATACTTCAAAAAACTTTGGTTCTTTGGAATCACGGCTGAATATTTTATTTGCGGTAAAAGATTTAAAAATTCCATCAGACTGGATGGTTTTTGTTGACGACGACGATATAATTACTAATATTGAAGTCCCGGCTGTCCAAGAAAATAACTTTGCGGTTATGCAAAATATGACCATCATTAAAAAAAGATTGTTAGATTTATTCAAAGTTATGGATAATCCCAAGAATTATTTGATTGATGATGATAATATTCTTATTGAAAGACCGCATGTTGGAATTGCTGGAACATTGGTCAGGACCGATATAATGGTAAAATTGGGCGAATTAGTCGACAGAATCATAGACAAGATTCACGAGATTGATGACAGTCTGGGTTATCGTGCACCAGATGATGCGATGTTATGGGCATATTTGAATATGTACACTAAACACATCAGTATGCTTTCTGCACCTATTTATATGGACAGGGTAAATTACATTGCAACAAATCTGGATTCGATAACGCATAAATATGGAAAAAGATTATTGCCACCGAATAACCCTGAAAAATATTTCGAAGGTGCAATGCGCAGATATTGTAAACTATTTGAAGAGACATTAAAAGAAAAGGCAAATTAATAATGACTTATAATGAAATTCGTAAATTATTTTTGAATTATTTTAAATCTAAAGGACATACAATTGTACCCAGCGTTTCGCTGGTTCCCCAAGATCCAACATTATTATTCACCGTTGCAGGTATGGTTCCATGGAAAGGAATGTTACAGGGTGTTGAACCATTAAAATACGGTCCACGCGTCGCAGACGTTCAAAAATGTATTCGCGCAGGCGGAAAACATAATGACTTGGAAGATGTCGGCTTTGACGGTCGTCATCATACTTTCTTTGAAATGTTGGGAAATTGGTCTTTTGGCGATTATTTCAAGCAAGGTGCAATTGAAATGTCTTGGGATTTATTAACAAACGTTTTGAAACTGGATCCAAAACGCATAATTGTTACAACACACATCAGCGATGATGAATCTACAAAAATTTGGAAAAAATTAACTGGCAAAGATGCAATCAGACTAGATAAAGATAATTGGTGGTCTGCTGGGGATACTGGTCCTTGTGGTCCCAGCACCGAAATATTTTGGGATTTTGGACCAAATGTTCCAGGCGGATTGCCAGGTGCCCCAGACGAAGCTGGACGTTATGTCGAATTATGGAACAATGTTTTTATGCAGTATGACAGGGACGCCAATGGTACTTTGACACCACTGCCAAAGCAAAATGTTGATACCGGTGCAGGATTAGAAAGATGGGCAGCCGTATTACAGGGTGTGATTGATAATTATGACACAGATTTGTTTGTAAACCTGATGCATGCAGTCGAAGAAGTTACAGGCACAAAAAAAACACCTGAAAACAAACCGTCTTTCAAAATCATAACCGACCACCTGCGTGCAGTTGGATTTGCAATCGCAGACGGTGTTATTCCAAGTAATAACGACCGAGGATACGTAGTTCGTCGCATTTTGCGTCGTGCAATGCGTCATGGACAAATTTTGGGTCATCGTGGGGCTTTACTTTCGAAACTTTACCCTGCTCTGATTAAAGAGATGGGCGAAGCATATCCAGAATTAAAAAAGAATGAAAAACATGTTGTTGAAATAATTCAAAACGAAGAAAATTCCTTTGCAGACATGTTGGAAAACGGGATGAAGTTGCTGGATAAAGAATTGTCAAATCTAAAAAACCTTCTACCAGCAAAATTTGAAAGAATTCTTAAAGGTGATATTGCATTCAAATTATTTGATACTTATGGCTTTCCATTGGATTTGACCCAGATGATTTTGCGCGACCGCGGATTGAATGTTGATGTGGCAGGGTTTGAAAAATGTATGCGTGAGCAAAAAGAACGTTCCCGAGCAGATACCAAGGGTACAAAAACACTTTGGGAGGCAGAGATAGAAAAGAAAAAAATTCCAGACACAGATAATAATGATAAATACAAACCATTGAACTCTGGTTGGTTGCCAAACGGGCAAATTATAGCAATTATGAAAAACTCTGAATTTTCGGACGTTGCAGAAGCTGGAATTGAAGTCGAAGTTGTTTTAAATAAAACCCCATTCTATGCGACTATGGGTGGACAGGTAAATGATATTGGGGAATTGTTTGCCAATGCCGATGGAAAAAATCCTGGTGAAACTTTAATGAAAGTTACCGATGTGTTTAAGGTTGGAGGAGTTATTATTCATAAGGGATTACTTTCTCAGGATATTAAACTAAATCAAATGATTTTTGCAAAACGAGATAATGTCATCCGGGCGCAAACCGCACGTGCGCATACTGCGGCACATTTGTTACAGGCCGCACTGCGCCAAGTTTTGAACGAAGATGTAGAACAGCGTGGGTCCAAGGTTTCCCCAGACAGTGTTCGCTTTGACTTTTCATTTGGTCGTGCAATGACTGCTGATGAAATTGCAAAAACTGAAAATTTAATAAACAAATGGATTGACGCAAAATTACAGGTTGAAACAAAATTTAATGTACCTATTGAAGAAGCTAAAAAACTTGGTGCTATGGCACTATTTGGTGAAAAATATGGGGACAAGGTTAATGTTGTAATTGTTAAAAACAATTCAACACTCAACACTCAACACTCAGCACCAGTATCAATTGAACTTTGCGGTGGAACACATATAAAAAATACTGGCGAAATAAAAATTGAAGGTCATAAAACTGGTGCAAAAATTAATAAAGAAAAATCTATCAGCAGCGGAATTCGCAGAATAACAATGTCTGTCGGCGACTTGGCAGAATAAAAGATTAGAAATAAAACTCTCCGAAGAACAAATAGAATTTTTAACAAAAAATGAATGGGTTATTCTTGCCACGGCTGATAAAAATATGATACCTAGGTCAGCAATTGTTATTCCTTCATCTGTTGAATCTAACCACATAATAATTTCCAATATGCAAATGGATACAACATCAAAAAATATTCATGATAATCCTAATGTTTTTATTTCTTCATATGATAAAGAATTTAATAAGTGTATAAAGATTACTGGTTATGCAAAAATCGAAGATTCAGGGGACTTATTCAATAAGATAAAACTGCTTGAATCTACAAGATGTTCTTTTGTTCCAAAGGAAATAATAATAGTAGAAATTAAAAAACTTGAAATTGTTATTGAAAAATAGTAGAATCAAATCCTGAACAAAAAATCAAGGCAACATTGCCTTGGAAAAAATTCCCTTGTTGTATTAAATGCTTTTGTGGCACAATATACCTGTGATAGGGATAAAACCCAAACGCGCAATCGCAGATTCACTACAAATAAAGAATTATCTTTATTAGCAATGGATTTTGTGGTTGTGCATAATAATAACCATAAAATAAAAGGAAAATTAATGGTAAAAGTAAAAGAAAAAATTATAAACGAAAATTATAAAAATAATGATGTTGAAATGAAATTGGATTCTAACAAAAAGGCGGTTGTAAAAAATTACGGTAGTACGAAAAAAAATCCTTCAAAGAAACCTGAAGACGATCAAAATGATGAAAAAATGTACTTTTTCGCCATGGGCGGATTGGAACATATCGGTCAAAATATGTATGTTTATAAATACAAAGGTAAATATCTGATTGTCGATTGCGGTATGGGATTTATGGAAGAAGAAATTGGTGCTGGTGACGTTAAATACTGTGATACTACTTGGCTGGAAAAGCGTAAAAAAGATGTTGTTGGATTCGTAATAACCCACGGACACGAAGATCATATTGGTGCTTTGAAATTCGTATGGCCTAAATTCAAAAAACCGATTTATTGCACACGTTTTCCGGGTGAAATTATACGCAGAACTTTCAAAGGTTCCGAAGTTGAATTCAATGAAGTCAAAGATATTGTTATCTTTGATCACAATGGTGCAAAATTTGATATTGCTCCATTCAGTATTGAAACTTTCCACGTTTCGCATTCCCTGCCCGAGGCACAAATGATAGTAATACAAACGCCTGCAGGAAAAATATTGCATACTGGTGACTGGACATTCAACGATGATATTCCAATTGAAAATCCAACTGATTGGGCAAGACTTCGCGAAATTGGTTCAGATCCAAAATTGCTGGCGGTGGCTTGCGATTCTACTTCTACTGAACGCCAAGAAAAACAAACCACAGAAACAGAAGTCCGCACAACACTGACCGATATTATGAAAAACGCTCCGGGTCGTGTTTTTGTAACAGGATATTCTCGTAGTATCGCACGTATCAAAATGTTTGCCGAGGCTGCTAAGTCCGCAGGTCGTATGCCTGCAATCAAAGAACGCAGCAATCCTGCACCTGTGCCATATGTTGGTTTGCCAGAATTCCGTGAAATCGGAACCCAGCTTGGATATCTGAGCAAAGATGATACCTATCTGCATAACGAAATCAAAGATTTACCAGCAGAAAAACAGGCAATATTTTTGACCGGTTCCCAAGGTGAAAAATACGCTATGTTGACACGCCTTTGTCGTGGTCATGTAAAAGAATTAAAATTGCAACCAACTGACACAGTTGTGTTTTCAGCAATTGTTATTCCAGGTCGCGAATCAGATGTTTCGTTCCTTTATAACAAGTTGGCACGCATGGGTATTCATACTCATACAATTTATGACACAGACCATGTTCACGCCAGTGGACACGCAGGTCGCCCAGAATTTGAACGTTTCTATGATATTGTGCACCCGCAAACAATTATTCCTATGCATGGTGAATATATGACCGAATTGTTAAACGGAAAAATGGCTATGGAACGTGGCGGTGCAAAACATATGATGCTGGTCCACAATGGTGAAATCATCGCATTAAAAGACGGTGAAGAACCATATGTTAGCGAATCTTTCCAAATCAGTTTTGTTGTAATGGAAGGTGAAACCGAACGCAGCCAGGACGACCAAGTTTATAAAAACCGCCGTAAAATAGCCACCAGCGGTGCATTGTTCGTCACCCTGCCTGTGGACAAGCGCGGTTTCTTGAAGGGTGTACCCGAGGTTTCCAGTGCCGGAATCTTTGAATCTGATTCAACAGGATTTATGAAACGCCAAATTCAGATTGAAATAACCAAGGCAATAAACGATATGTCAAAAACAGATCGTAAAAGCCAAGAAAATCTGAAAAAGACGGTTCAAATCGCATCAAACAAAGTTATTCGTGCATCATTGGGGGACGATAAAAAACCTCAATACAACGTACACTTTGTGCTGAAATAAAAAATGCGACCATTTGGTCGCATTTTTATCTTGTTTTTTGCGTTGTGCTTTTAGTTTTATGTAAAGTTCTTTTTTTAAGTATCACTGACGCTGTTTTTATAGCTGTTGCTTTTTTCGGCAAAAGCATTCCGTGTTCTAATAATTGCGATAATGCATTAATTGTATATTCAGGATTCTTTCCATAACGACCATTTATTGATATATATTGTGGCTCAAAATTGAATTCTTTAAATGCTATTTTTATAGTTTTAAGTATTTCAATCTTGTCTTTCTCAAAAGGGTCATTTTTTGGAAAAACTCCTTTTTTCATAACTTGTGGAAAATATCCCCAACCGTCGGAAAAAAGCTTATGATCTAACCAACTTAAAACTTTTTTAACAAATTCTTTATCTTTTTGCTTTTTTAACTCTTTTAAAAAAATTTTGTCTAATTTGTGGTAATTTTCTGCAAGATCTTTCAATCTTTGTTTTTCTTTTGGTGATTTTGAATCTATATCATAAAAAACATTCATAACATCTGATGTCCAGCCTAGTGCTTTCATAACCATGTCCTTTTAGTTTTATTTGGTTTGATTTTATCATTTTTTTTACTCAAAATCAATAATTTCCCTTTAAAATCATTACACAAACGCTTCAGATTTTATTTAACTCCAACTCTGAACTCATCATTCCAACCAGCAACAACTTGGTTTCCGATTGTGCATTTAATATCGTCAAAACCACTTTTTTCTTGGTTCTTTTTTATTATGTTGCTGGTTATTAATCCATCAGCAGTTCCCAATACAACACCCGCAACAGAATCTGATACCAAACGTGAAGTATTAAAATCACCGCTTTCTGTTTTCCAAACACTAACCTTGGATTTTGATAATATTTGATTAATCTCAAAGGCTTTTTCTTCAATATTTTTGCGCGATTCATTTGTTGAATTAATATTAATTTCATTTTTATTATAATAATTTACTTTATCCGACAAATTTGAATTGGAAATCATTTCAATTTTTAAAACTTTAGTATTCTGAAGGCTTTGTTTTTGTGATTCTGTATTGGTCAAATTTTCTGATGATTTTCGTTCAGTTTCTGTATTTAATTTTTTTAACATT
>OZ246409.1:0-61000 GCA_965231035.1 uncultured Muribaculaceae bacterium | reverse complement strand
CAGTTTCTGTATTTAATTTTTTTAACATTTCTACGTTGGAAATTAATTCTGGTTTTGAACCTTTATATTCCAGTGGTTTAGCTTTTAGTGGTTCCAATTCGGTCAAATTTTCTGATGATTTTCGTTCAGTTTCTGTATTTAATTTTTTTAACATTTCTACGTTGGAAATTAATTCTGGTTTCAAATTATTATACTCTATTGGTTTGGCTTTCAATGGCTGTATTGAATCTGGAACTTCTGTTTTTCCATGCTCTTTTTGATTTGATTTATTGGCATTGTAATCATCAATCATCTTTTCCAATTTTGACTTTCTTTCTGTAAATCCTGATAATGTACGATCATCCGATTTGCAATAATCTTGTATTTCAAGAACCATTTTTCTAATTTCATCGTCTCCGATATTATTTTTTACAATTGTGCCCAATAAAAACATTGTTTTGCTGTCACATTCAAACTGTTGAATTTGTTGATCTGCATACAAATTATTGCCGGAAAAAGCCAGTGACAAAAACGCTATAAAAATAGTTAATTTTTTAATCAAAGCTTTAAACCACCACCTTGTTTAAGTTTAACACAAATTTAAATTAATAAAAAGCTTGATTTTTGAGAAAAATCCGTATAAACTGTGCCCTGCTGGATAGCCAGAACTGAATAATCCATGATGCATTTTGGTCTCATGAGAGATAAGGATTCTGCAAAATGTCCGGCACCACGGATAGTATCTGAAAAATATTATTTGATTTGTGCGAGATAGAATCGCACAGCACAAGGAAGATCGTCGAAGATGTATGTTATACATCAAGAAGATCTGACGAAGCGATGGGGGATTATAGCCGCATCCCAAAGGGACGGCGGTTAATTAAACAAATAACTGCGAATTTCCGCTTGAATGTATAATTACATTCTGCACAAAAATCCTGGTTCTTTCTTTAATTTCCACGCCGCAAATCAAAAAATATTTTTCAGATACTATCCCAAAACCAAAAGGATTAAATTATGGCAAGACTTGGTGCAAAACGCAGCACACGTAAATTAAAAATCGCCCGTCGTTTGGGCGTGAACCTGTGGGGTCAGGCTAAATCTCCATTTAACAAACGTAAATATAAACCTGGTCAGCATGGACCAACTGCACGCGGTGGAAATTCAAGCGATTACGCAAAACAGATGAAAGCCAAGCAGACTTTGAAAGGTTACTATGGTAATATCGGCGAAAAGAAATTCCGCGCTTATTATCTGGAAGCTTCAAATATGAAAGGTGACACCCCACAAAATATGATTGGATTGTTGGAACGTCGTCTGGACGCAGTTGTATACCGTGCAAAATTAGCACCAACCGTTTTCAGTGCACGTCAATTGGTCAGCCATGGTCATATTTTGATTAACGGCAAACGCATTAAAATCGCTTCTTATCAGGTAAAACCTGGTGATGAAATCACAGTCAGCGAAAAAGCAAAACAGATGCCATTGGTTGTATTGTCCTTGGAATCCCCAGAACGTGGCTTTACAGATTACGTCAGCGTAGACAGTGCAAATTTTGTTGCAAAATTCGTACGTATACCATCGTTTGAAGATGTTCCATACCAAGTTCAAATGTCACCTGAATTAGTTGTTGAATTCTATTCTCGTTAATTGTGAATTTGGATTATTCAAACCGCACGAAATGTGCGGTTTTTTATTACAAATTTGACTTTGTGATTTTATTTGATAAAATAGTCCCCATGACAAAGAAAAATTGTATTTTTTCAACCTTTACCTGGCGCATTGCCGCCTAACTGTTTTTATGCGTAATTTTACGCTTTCATTTTTCACACAAACAATTTAGAATTTAACAAGTAAGTAAAGGTATTTTACAATGTCAAAAAATATTATTTTAACTGGTGACAGACCAACCGGAAACCTGCATATAGGACACTATGTCGGCAGCCTAAAAAAACGTGTAGAACTGCAAAACAGCGATCAGTATGAAACTTTCATAATGATTGCCGATGCCCAGGGATTAACTGATAATTTCGATACACCTGAAAAGGTTCGCGACAATGTTTTAAATGTTGCTTTGGATTATCTGGCTGTTGGATTGGACCCAAATAAATCTACAATCTTTATCCAGTCCCAGATTCCAGAGCTGACAGAGCTGACTTTTTTCTACAGCAATCTGGTAACTGTCGCACGTCTGCAAAGAAACCCAACAGTCAAAACTGAAATTGAACAAAAAGAAAAATTCAAAGACGGGATACCTGTCGGATTTCTTACATACCCAATTTCCCAGGCGGCTGATATTACTGCATTCAACGCAACTGTTGTGCCCGTCGGCGAAGATCAATTACCTATGATTGAACAAACACGTGAAATAGTTCATAAGTTTAATTCGCTTTATGGCGAAACTTTGACTATGCCAAATGCGATGGTTCCTGAAAGTGCGGTTGCAGCCCGCCTGCCCGGCATTGATGGAAATTCGAAAATGGGAAAATCTTTGAACAATGCAATTTATTTATGCGATGACGAAAAAACAATTTCTGCAAAAGTAAAAACTATGTTCACAGACCCAAATCATTTGCGTGTCGAAGATCCAGGTAATACAACAGATAATCCAGTATTTATTTATTTGTCTGTTTTTGCAAAACCTGAACACTTTGCAAAATTTATGCCGGATTATAAAAACTATGCCGAACTGGCTGCACATTATGAACGTGGTGGATTGGGTGATGTTAAGGTTAAAAAATTCTTGAACGAAGTTTTACAAGAAACTTTGCGTCCAATTCGTGAACGCAGACATATGTTCGAAAAAAATCCAGAATATATCATGCAAATGCTGCGTGAGGGTTCAGCTGCCGCACGTCGTGTTGCTGCAAAAACAACAGAACGTGTTAAACGCGCAATGAAATTGAATTATTTTAACTAGAAATAAAATCAGGAGAGAATTATGAAAAAGTTAACAGAAAAAACAAAAAAGAATCTGGTATGGATTGCATCAGTTGTTGGTGCGGCGGCTGTATTAACTTTGGGCTTTGAACATATTGTTAAAACACACTCAGAACGCACTATTTCTGTTTCTGGGGAATGTTTGACATCTGCCCCAAAGGATAGAACCGCAATCACATTGCGCGTTCAAACACTGGATAAAAATGCCGCAGTTTCTATGAAAAATGCATCTGCAAAAATTGCAGAAATAACGGATTTCTTGAAAACCCAAGATGTTGAAATGCAGACGACACGTTTTGATTCTTATGAAAAAACAGAATGGGATAACACCACTCAAAAATCAATCAGCTTGGGAATTGAAACGACTATTTCAATTGAAGTTTCCGCAAAAAGTATAGAAACTATCCAGGCAGTATTGACCAAGTTTGGCGGAATGAAAGATGTGTATTCAGAAAACCTGCATATGTTCACCAGTGCCGAAGCAATGAAACCAATTATGGAAAAGTGTTTGGGTACAGCAGTTGAAAATGCACGTGAACGCGCAAATGCGATTGCAAAATCCGAAGGCAGAAAAGTTGGAAAAATGATTTCTGCACAATATATTACAACCCAATCGGACAGCGATATCAGACCTATGAACTTTTTAAGTGCCAAGGCTGAATCTGCATCAATCGGTAGCGGTTTAGTTTCCAAAGATACAGAAATTTCTGTTGGTGTTGGCACCATATTCGAAGTTAAATGAACGAAGTAATTGCTGAATTTATAAACTATTTACTGCGCACGAAAAATTATTCTGCGTTGACAACTGTTGCCTATGAAAAAGATATCCGTGACTTTGTGAATTTCTACGAGAAATTTCGCAGCGCGGATGTCTTTGTTAACGATTTATCAGATATTGATACGCTTGCCTTTCGTTCTTGGTTGGCAGACAGGCAAAAACGAGAACTGGCACATAAATCAACTGCACGTGCATTATCTTCGGTTCGCAGTTTTTATAAATTTTTGGGCAAATCACACAATGTTAAAAATGATGCAATTGGTTTAATCAGCAGCCCAAAGGTTCCTAGAAAACTATCCAAAGCAATTGAAGCATCAGACGTCGAAAATATGCAAGATGCAATCAAAGATCTGGATGCAGACGAACCATGGATTGCAGCACGCGATTGGGCATTGGTGGTTTTGATTTTTGGATGTGGACTTCGTATTTCAGAAGCACTTGGGCTGACTAATTTTGAAATTAAAAACCGTCCCAGTGTTTTGCGAATACTTGGTAAAGGTAGCAAAGAAAGATTGGTTCCTGTTCTACCAGCTGTTAATGATGCAATACAAAAATATATTGCAATAAGACCGTTTGGACACGATGGAAATGATACTGTTTTTCGCAGCATTCGCGGATTGCCTATGTCGCCACGAATGGCAGAAAAAGTCATTGAAAAAATCCGTCACTATTTACAGTTGCCGGATTATGTAACACCACATGCTTTACGACATACTTTTGCAACAGCCTTATTAGCAGACGGTGCAGACCTTCGAACATTGCAGGAATTACTGGGGCATTCATCACTGTCAACAACACAATTGTACACCAAGGTAAATATGTCAGAAATCAGCAATATTTACACCCATGCCCACCCCAGGGCAAATAAATAAAAAACCGCCATTCAGCGGTTTCTTATTTTAAAATTCAACTTTGGGGGCAGTTTTTTCTGATTCTGCAATTTCAAAGAATTTTTCCGTACCAATCTTGAACATATTCGCAATCAGATTTGTTGGGAACTGTTGAACCGCTGTGTTCAAACCCATAACAACTGTATTATAAAACTGACGCGCAGCCTGAATCTTGGTTTCAGTATCGGTTAATTCGCGTTGTAAATCCAAAAAGTTTTCGTTTGCACGTAATGTTGGATAGCTTTCCGCCAATGCAAAAATACTTTTCAGAGCACCTGTCAATTGGTTTTCAGCAACCGCCTTACCTTCGGCACCAGTTGCAGAAATGGCACTGTTTCTGGCGGATATAACCGCTTCCAGTGTTTTGCTTTCGTGTTTGGTTGCACCCTTGACTGTGTTAACCAAATTCGGTATTAAATCGTACCTGCGTTTTAATTGTGTATCCACAGTCGCCCATGCTTCACGCGTCTGGGTTTTACGAGCAATCAATCCATTATAAACCGAAACAAAATACAATAAAATCACTGCGACAATCGCAATAGCTGTCCACATTTGGAACTCCTTTCATTTATGTGCATAATATTACATCTAAAAAAATTTAAATGCAAACACAACAAGCATGTAGTTAAAAAACTATTTTTTACAAGATATAAAAATTAAAAATCCCGCAGACGCGGGATTTTATTACTTTTTCCAGAAAGCAAAACCGCGACGTTCGCCACGATCTTCACGTCTGTCGCCACGATCATTGTTACGATCACCGCGATTTCCATGAAATTCAGAACGACGTTCTTGGAATTTCTTTGCAGATTCCTCGTCACGTTTGATCAATTTCAATGTTGTGACAGACAATTTGCCATTACGAACTTCTTCTTCAAATTCTACGATGTCGTTTTCGTTCAAGAATCTGATATCAGCAGCTTTTAATGAGCTGGAATGAACAAATACATCCTCTTTGTTTCCGGTTTCATTGGCAGAATCCGGAGTAATAAATCCGAAACACTTTTTACCGTTGTACCACTTCACTTTACCTTGACGCATAATCTTAATCCTTTGTTATGCTTGTTACGGTTCTTATGAATTTACAAGAACCTGCTAGTATTGTGACGTATATTTTTATACAAAGCAAGAAAATAACAAAGCCTATGCAAATACATGGTTTTTTTGAATTATAACCTGTGGATATTACTGTTTTTCTTTTATAAATCCACCGCTTTGCATTTTCCACAACTTTGCATATATCCCCTTTCTCTTTTTAATCAAAGAACTATGCTTGCCGCTTTCTGCTATTTTACCCTTGTCCAGAACGATAATTCTATCCATGTTACGCAATGTAGACAGTCGGTGTGCAATTGCTATTGTTGTGCGACCTTTGGACAATTCTTCAAAGGATTTTTGGATAACGGCCTCGGTTTCAGAGTCCAGCGCACTGGTTGCTTCGTCCAACATCAAAATTGGCGCATTTTTCAAGAAAGCCCTGGCAATAACAACACGTTGCCTTTGCCCGCCAGATAACCTGGTGCCACGATCACCGACCATACTTTCGTATTTTTTAGATGTCTTCATTATAAAATCGTCTGCTATGGCCTGTTTTGCAGCACAACGAACCTCTTTCAATGTAGCATTGTGCTTGCCATAGGCAATATTTTCAAACAGAGTTCTGTTAAACAATGATGGTTCTTGGGGGATAAATGTTATATTATTCCTTAAAGAGTCCTGTTTTACCTTTTTTATGTTTTGCCCATCGATAAATATAGCACCTCTGGAAGGGTCATAAAAACGCATCAACAGATTAACTATGGTCGTTTTACCGGCACCTGACGACCCTACAATACCAACTTTTTCACCAGGCTTTATTATCAGTGATAAATCGTCTAAAACCTTTCTTTTGCCATAACTGAATGAAACATTCCTTATTTCTATGACACCTTTTTTAATATGTAAATCTGTGGCATTATGAGAATCACGAATCTCGATAGGCTCTATCAGTTCTTCGTATGCCTGTTGCGCTGAAGCCTTAACATCAACCAAATTCGGAATTTGCTCGACCATTCCATCTATGTATTCCATAACAGTCGTATAAATAGAAACAGTGAACACGATTTCAGAAACCTTTATATGCCCTGACATATACAACTTGGCACATAAAAACATCGTGATTCCAAACATAATATCCCACAAAAACACTTGTGGAACCCAGAATAAGCGCTGCATAAAGCTGGAATGTATAGAATCCCTTATAACCTTGGTGCGAACAGGTTCCATATAGCTTTTCTCTATTTTTGAACCAGAAAACAGTTTTACTATGGAAAAATTAGATATGCTGTCCACAATTTTACCTGACAAAACAGATGAAGACTCCGAGGCAACCTTGGACGCTACATTCATAGGCCTTATTCTGGAAACCCCATACATAAAACGCAACAAAAACGCCACACCCAAAAGTATCGCAACCCATTTATCGATATTTAATATCATACCGATATTAAATAATACAACCAGTACGATAACGAATATCTTTATCATATCGTCAACGACGTTAAAGCTGTTGACCACATAGTTTATCTGAGAATTTATCTTTCCAGGCATTCTTTTGATATAAAAACGCATAGATTGACCATTTACATAGTCTGTCATTGCCTGGGACATATTGTTCCTGACCTTGGGCGTCCAATGGGCGAATGTCACATTACGCAAAGTACCCAAGATGGTCTGGGTTATAAGTATAGCTGTTATTGTAATTATTGTTGGAATCGCAAAAGAAACAAAATCTGTGCCAGCAGGCAGTGATTTTTCAAACAACGCAACAAACCATTTGTTCAGAAGCGGAGTCAAAACCCCGTTAAAAAAGCCATAAATAATAGAAATAACAACCCACAAGGAAACAACCATCCTGTAAGGTTTAAATCCGTACTTCCAAAGGAACTTTTTAAGATTTTTTGGCAAATTTTTCATCCGCAAAACCCCCAGTTACCACAATGTGGTTAAAAATTACTAATTTATATGAGATTGTCGTAATAATAAGCGACTGCAGCCCAGAAAGTACAACGTTTTTGCCCAAAAGTCAAGTTTAACAGGGTTTTTATTTTTTATAGTACCTGTGAAGTTCTTTCATTACAAAGTTAAATAATTTTCCTGAAACATCAGTCTTTTTAATTTCCCAATTTCCATTCATGTATGGCATGGCGGAAATTAATATAAACTTTGCCATCCAACGGAATATTTCAATTTCTTCGGTTTTGCTAAGTTTTCGTGGAGCATTTTCGACATGAAAAATTTCATTTTCGACTGCACTGTCTAATTTGTTTGAAATTGTATCAACAACCTTGGCTGGGTAATATTGTTTTGAAAATCTGGGGAACCCGTCAAACATAGAAGCACCGCTTTCACGATTATATAAAATGTTCCAACCAACTCTATCAAAGATTTCGCCCAGACAATGACATACCATTTTATTGTATTCTTTTATGCCATTTTCCATAAATTCAGACATTTCTTTTTCAATATCTTCTTTGTTTAGGTTTTCTCCCTCGCGAGAATTTTTATAATCTTCATGATTTCTTCTATCAAATTCAAACAAGGTTCTGACCTGGCAGATTATTTCCACAGGAATAACCTTTCCGTCTTTACCAATATTCAAAATTAACTTTGCGTCACGGTAATTTCTTGGATTTTTAGTATCGTAAAACCTGTCACGAATAGTTATTATCTTTTCTGGTGCCATTTCATAAATTCTTTCCAAGAAAACTCGAACTTGGGGGATTAAATCAAACAAGCACTTTACACGCCAAACGTCTTTTAATCGCAGATGTGGTTTTTCAATTTTATCTAATTCACGAACCAATTCTACTGCGATTTTTTCATATCCTGATTCCAACATCCCCAGCACAGTTTCAGATGCATTTGTGATATATTTTTCAAAAAACTTCGTTTGAATTTTTTCAGCAATTTTATCGCCTGCTCCGTCCAAGCCATTTGCAACAATCACACGCTTTGCAGCAGTGGCAACTTCTTGAACATAGGCCTGATAATATTTTCCTGTAATTTTTTCCAAAGCACGATCAATATTTTTTTGTGCCCCAACAATTACACTAACTATTGACGAAACATACAAATCTACGTGGTGACTATCTACGATTGAAAAGAATTGATTTCGCATTGGATCATTATCCAAACGGTGATATACCATATAGGCAGACAGCGGGTTAATATCCGAAATCTTCATTGGTTTATCTATGATGGCACTTGTCTTATAATCATAAGGCATCACAGCAGCTTTTGGCGCACCAAAACATTTTCCCAAAACATGGAAAACTTCTCGAAAACGATCCATTCCATTTGAATAAAGAGTTTTCAAATATTCCGCAGCCTCGGAATTAATCCGACCTTGTTGTTCCGCACTATCAATCGCAGCAAGATTTTTTCGGTCGTTATCAGCCGTGATAACTTCCACGTTATTTTCGAGTATTTGATTTTTCATTTTTATTATTTCTTTTCTTTCAAAATTGGGAAAGCAATAACATCACGAATTGATTCTTTGTTCAAAACCATCATCACCAGTCTGTCAATTCCGATTCCAATTCCACCCGTTGGTGGCATTCCGTATTCCAGTGCAGTAATAAAATCTTCGTCCATCATATCTGCTTCGTCATCGCCGCCTGCACGTTTTGCCGCTTGGGCTTCCAGGCGTGAACGTTGATCACGCGGATCAGTTAATTCACTGTACGCATTGCATAATTCCATTCCAAAGATTCTGGTTTCAAACCTTTCAACCAAACGTGAATTTGAACGATGTGTTTTTGTCAGTGGCGAAACTTCCACCGGATAGTCTGTAACATGAATTGGACCTTCCAGAGATTCTTCGACTTTTTCATTAAATACTTCTTCGACTACTTCGCCCCAAGTTGCATTTTTTTCAACATGAACTTCCAGTTTTTCAGCAGCCTTGTGTGCAGATTTAGCATCGGCAATTTCCAAGAAATCAACACCTGTCTTTTCTTTTATCAAATCTAACATACCTGCACGTTTCCAAGGTGTTTTAACATCGACAATCTTGTCACCAAATTGCATTTTGGTTGTACCGTTGAATTTCAAGCATACCCTTTCGACCAGTTGTTCAACCAAATTCATCATATCGTTGTAATCTGCGAATTGTTGATAGGCTTCCATCATAGTGAATTCAGGATTGTGTCTGGTATCGGTTCCTTCGTTACGGAACATTTTTCCAATTTCAAAAACACGTGGCAAACCGCCTACAATTAATCTTTTCAAAAACAATTCTGGTGCAACACGCATAAACAAGTCGCGTTCCAAGGAATTATGATGTGTAATAAAAGGTTTCGCTGTTGCCCCGCCCTTGGATTCTTGCAGAATTGGTGTTTCAACCTCTAAAAATCCACGTTCAATCATAAATTTGCGGATTTCTTGTTCAATTTCAAATCTTTTAATCAATGTTTCGCGTGATTCATCGGACATAATCATATCCAAATAACGCTGACGATATCGGGCTTCGGTATCGGTCAAACCATGATATTTTTCTGGCAATGGCAATAAAGTTTTCGCCAAGACCGTTATATCCCCAGAAACAGCAACTGTCAGTTCGCCTGCTGCTGTACGGCGAATTGTGCCAGTTGCACCAATCCAATCACCCGGACGCAACAATTTCAGAACAGCTTGCTGTTTTTCATCAAAATCACCCTTGTTGCACAAAAGTTGTATTTTACCGCTGGCATCCTTTATAACAATGAACATACCACCATTACGATAAGCCATAATACGACCAGCAACATTTGCAACATCATTCAAAACAACATCATTGCCCAAATCTTTGTATTTTTCTTGCAATTCGGCCGCTGTATTTTTTGGTGTGTAAATATGTGGGTAAGCCACCACACCCAGTTCTTCCAGCTTATTCAACCTTTCGATATAAGCTTCACGTTGCGGATTTAATGCCATTTTGTTTCCTTTTTTATTAAAAAACGGGCGCAAAAGTGCGCCCGTCGTAATTTTTACCGATGGTCGCACACTTTAATTATAAGATTTTATCAGGTTTAACAATTTTATGCACCATTTAAAATTCTGGTGCGAGCAAAGGGGCTCGAACCCTCGACCTCAACCTTGGCAAGGTTGCGCTCTAGCCAACTGAGCTACGCTCGCACAGCCAGGGGATTTTTACATATTCTTTTTAACTTTGCAAGTTTTTTTATTTTTCGAGATTTTTATTTGTATTTTATTGACAACAACTTATTTTAGTATAAAATTTTCAATTATGTCGCAAGATTTATATTCTGATAATTTTTCAGGTACATTGGACACCGCCCACGTGCGTATGGTCAAAGCGCGAAAACTTAAATCTGAAACAACTGCAAAAATATATTCCATTATAAATGAACTTTTTGGAATTCCCTGTGATACAAAACCAATTGAATTCAGCCCTGTGTTTAAATTCTATACCGATGAAGAACAATCAAATTCATTATTTAAAAATATCTTTGAAAAATTAAACGCCTCCAAAGGAACCATTAATAAAAACGATTGTTGGAATTTTTATGATTTGATGGAAATAATCACTAACAACAAAATTTCACCGTCCAGAAAAGATTTAAAATTTCTTATAACAGAATGCAAAATTCCAGAACGACACATACATCATAAATATAAATATTTCGATCATGGATTTGATAACATTTGGTTATCCAGATACAGCGCATATTTGATGATAAGTACTGCTGCTAATAAAATTATACGGGATTCAAACGGTTTTACTTATGAAAAAATGGCTTTTGCTCGATCATATTTTGCATTTGCTGATTGCGAACTATCCGATTTAATTCAACCTACATGGGATTTTATACGCGGCGAAAAACTAAAAACAATTTCGGATATTTTTCAGGCTCGTATAGGAAATTTAATAAAACTCTTCAATGGTAGAGTTTTTTATTTTGAAGTAAGAGATTTATTACATAATCATATTTTTGACACTTTATTTGCAACTGCTTATAAACCTAATGAACTACAATCGTTTGAAAAAATTTATAAACAAGTTATCAAAAATTCAAAAACAAACTCACCAATTCCTTATATTGCACCACACATAATGATTTTTTTAAGTGAACAAATTGATAAATTTTGTGATTATATATACAAATCAATAAAAGAAGATGCAACATTTGTAGGTTCAAATAAATTAGATGCGTTGGCTGCAAAATTTTTTATTCAAACCAGATATCAGTTAGAATTATCAAAGCGAGCCGACAAAAATATTGATTCTTTATTTAACAAAAAATCCTTGTTTTCAGAATATCATCAATCAGTTTCTTTTGAAAACATTAATAGTATAGAAAAAGGAAATGGTCGCAGTCATATTGATAATTGGGGTATAAAATTCCGTGATACAGAAGGGATATCTTTTTATCGCGATCAACACTTATTTTCCAATGATGAAATATGGGTAATGGAAGTTAAAAAATCATATGAAAATAATCTAATAAATATCTATCATGATATATCCACTAAAAAGAAAACTGCACCTGAATGTGCAGATAAAATAAAAGAACTAAAACAAAAAATTACTTCAGAAAATATGAATCTTTATGGTATTGATATTCCAGAATTCTTGAATATTCAACTTAGTTCCGGAAATTTATTTTCAAAACAATTAAGCCTGGATTTGTTTAATGAAAACAAATCAGACAATTCATCAAACATTGAACAAACATATGAGATAAAACCTGTAAACCTGAATAAACATAGCCTGCCCGATTTTGAAATTATGCCAGAAACCAGCATTATTATTCCACGTGGAATTCCATTTGCAGCAACTGATACAGGTAAAAGATATTATTCCAAAGTCGGCGAATTTGAATCCATTAATCCGCTAGTACCAAACCCGCCATTATTAAGCAAGTCTGGAGAACCTTCGCCTGCGGATGCAAATTTTGGTTTTTGCAGTTTTCTTTATGAAATGGATCATTTGTCTTTGGAAGACCAAGTCAACTTAGCTAAACACTTGGTATCATTGAATGTTATAAATCGTATTGTATTTTCTGGAAATAAATCTTTGCATATGAGATGCACAATAAAAGATGTTCCAAATAATAAATCGGAATACAGATGGTTGTTTTTCTATCTGGCAGAAAAATATAATCTGGTATCGAAAAAATATGATACTAAAAAGAAAGAATTTATTTATACATCAAATATTCTGGATTTCTCTTGCAGTAATAACGGAAGAGCAACCAGACGCCCAGATATTGTAAGACCAGATACAAATAAATTGCAAAAATTAGTACATCAAACAAATAATATTTTAGATATTGATTGGCGTCCTGCATATCAAGAATATCTACAAAAACAAAAACAACGCGAAGAAGAATTAGCCGCTTTCAGAGCTTCTTTTGCAAATCACACAGGACCAAATCTGAAATTAATAGAAAAAGTAAAATGGTTATTGATTGATTGGCATGATGGTAACAGACATAACTTATTAAACATGGGACTTATACCAATGATGTGGTACGCTGGATGGACAGAGCATGAAATAAAAAGTGTTTTAGAGGAAGATGGTAATCGTAATCTGAATGCGACTATTGAAAAATATATTTCAAACTTACAAAAACAATATGCTTAAAAAACCGCCAATTGGCGGTTTTTATTTTTCGATTTATTTTACAACCAAGTCCAAGGTTTTAAAACTTTCAACAGACTGTATGCTGTGCGTTTGTCTGCAAATATGTGACCACAGCGTGGACATACAAGGAATGGTGACAACAGTGCTTTGACCTTTTTGAATATCATCATCCAAATAAGCAAACCAATTAACCATGCAGCTGCAACCAATCCCCATGCAGCATAGCTGAAATATTTATCAACTGTGCTGGTCAAGATTTGAACAACGCCTACACTGGATTTTTCTAAATCGTTGTAAATCTTTACGCCAACTGGCCAAGATGATGGACGCCAAGGATAAACATGGCGAATTCCATAATCGGTTAACAATGTTGTTCCCAGACCCCCGCTGCTTTTATCCAATTGTTTTTTGATTGCTTCGTCAACCATTTTGTCGACTTCGGTTTGTGATACAGAAACCAATTCTTTCTTTACACTATCCAATTTTTTATTAACCAAGTTTGTGCTGTTATCAACCTTGGATACAACCTTGTCAACTTCATTAGTTTTTATACCAAATTGACCTGCAATCCCACTCAGTCTGTTTGCAGTTGAAGTTGCTTGTTTTGCAGTTGCAACACCTTTGTCTGCGATTTTAACTTTATCAATTGCAATAGAAATTGGTTTTTCCAAATTGATAGAATTTTTAATTCCAGCCAATAATTTTTCGTATTGTTCAGAAATATTTCTTTGCAAATCAAAAAACATCGAAACTACGATTGTTTTTTTGATTGGGCCGGCATAGTTATTTTTTACATACAATGGGAACGATGCGACAAAAGCCACCCATATGATTGAAAATATCCAAAATATACGTTTAACGCGTGTGATAAAGGCGGTCTTCTTGGCAACAGTTTTTGCACCACCGCGATCAATTATTTCAATCTGTTCTTTTTGTTTCATTAAAATCTCCTTTATTTGGTAAAAACTTTAATTCTTATAATTAAATGTTTCAATAAAATTATTTTTCAGTATTTCCTGCATAAAATTACCCCCAATTATATTTTCGACAATATCAGATTCTCTTTCACAGGGGTTGGATTTATACAAACTTTCATTTTCAATTGGTTCAACATAATAAAGCTGACCTTTGCGTGCAACTTCATGAGATAACGATGTTTGAAAAACATCTTGAAACAAATGCGTCATTTCATGTGCAATATATCCTATAATATCATTAAAATTATCTTTTTCTAAAAATTTATTATAAAAATTAAAAACTTTATCACCACATTCAGACAAAACATCTTCATCTTCGGCAAAAACATTCTTAAAGTGAACACTTTTTATTTTCACTTTTTTATATTCAGCCAAAAAATAAACAAATCCTCTGGCTGCCTTTTTTCTTTCATCAGAATACAAAGATTTCCAATTAACAGCATAATTTAATAAATCGTCAGGAATATTGTTTAAAATCCAATTTTTGAATTTAATTCCAAATTCAACTGCTTTCTTTTCGTTAAATTGCATTGATATTTCTGTTATAACTTTTATACGTTCTTCCAATTCTATCGTAGCATTTTCAAACACATCTTTACTTGTCATCCATATCACCAATATAATTTTCAATAAATTCTTTTTTAAATTCTGCAAAGCGACCCTGCTCTATGGCGGTTCGAATATCGCGCATTAAATCCTGGTAAAACCACAAATTATGCTGGGTCAGCAATGTTGCCCCCAGAATTTCGTTACACTTGGTCAAATGATGTAAATACGCCCGCGAAAGTTTGCATGCCGGGCAACCACACTTATCGTCCAGTGGAGCTGCGTCATAACGCAACTTTGCATTTCGTAAATTCATTGTGCCGTGACGTGTAAAGGCCTGGGCGGTGCGTCCCGCACGCGTTGGCATTACACAATCAAACATATCAATTCCGCGTTCAACCGCCCCCAGAATATCCAATGGAGTTCCAACACCCATTAAATAGCGTGGTTTATCGCTTGGCAACAGTGGGGTTGTGTGTGCAATCATATCAAACATAACATCTTGGGGTTCACCCACAGCAAGCCCACCAACCGCATAACCATCAAATCCAATTGCGGTTAATTCGTGCGCAGATTTTTCGCGCAAATCTTTTTGGTCTGCGCCCTGGACAATTGCAAAAATTCCGTACCCATCGCGGTCAACAAAAGCGTCCCGCGAACGGCGCGCCCAGCGGGTTACCATTTCAACATTTTTTTCAACCCGATCGCGCGGTGCCGGTAAATGCAGACATTCATCCAAAACCATTGTGATATTTGAATCCAGTTGATGCTGAATCTGAACAGATTTTTCTGGGGTTAAAAAATGCTTTATTCCGCCGTCAATATGCGATGTAAATTCCACACCTTCTTCCCGCATCTTGGTCAGATTGGAAAGTGACATAACTTGAAACCCGCCACTGTCGGTCAGAATTGGTCCGCGCCAGCCAGAAAATTTATGCAGCCCGCCCATTTGCTCAACCAAGTCACCACCTGGTCGCATCATCAAGTGATAAGTATTTCCCAGGATAACTTCGGTGCCGGTTGCGGCAACCTGGTCCATGGTAAGTGCCTTGACCGTTGCAGCGGTACCCACCGCCATAAAAGCAGGTGTTTGAAAATCCCCGTGTGCAGTTTCAACACTGCCCCGCCGTGCCCCACCATCAGTTTTAATAAGATTAAATTTTAACGACATTATTTACCTTTATTACTTAAAACTTTCTTCCCAAATTGATTTTAGGTCTGCATCAAATTCTGGCCCTTGAGTTAAAATTCCAACAGGATTCAAAAAATAATCTTTTGTATTTTCATAAACATCTTCCAGAGTTATTGATTTACCCATTCTGACTGTATCATAGTAATCATATAATTTTTCAAATTTTCTATAAAAATCTATCAACCTGTCACATCTACTCGTTGGAGATTCAAGAAAATCAGCATCGCCCAACAAACGTCTTGTTTTATCTATATTTAATTCTTCCTGGGTTATTAATTTTTTATTTAAAATTTCTGCAGATACATTTGCACATAAAAAAACTATTTTTTCCAAATTACCAGGTGCAGAGTTCGTAGAAATTTGATTTACAAAAGTGTTTTCATTCCCAATACCACTGGTACCAATACCATAAACCAATCCATTTTCGTTTCGAACTTTATCATGTAAACGACGAGATAAAATGCTTTCGAATCTTGCCATACATTGTTGACGAAATCTATTTTCAAATGTTTGTGGCCATACATCAGCAAAACCAATTCTTAACATTACATTTTTTTGTTCAGGCTTTAAATTATGCGCCGAAGTTGGTGTTATTTTTATTTCTGAATTACTGGATACATCAATTGATGGTAACCAAGAAAATAAATCTTCTAGTTTTTCCAACAGTGCCGATGAATCATTTATTTTTCCACTGATAGCAATTATTGAATTTCTTGCAGATATTCTGGTATCTTTATACTTTAATAATTGCTCGCGATTAAAAGATTGTATGGTATCTGGTGTTCCCAAAATTCTGTTTGCAAAGCCACTACCATTAAACAATTTATCTGCTTGAAAATGGAAAAATTCTCGATCTTTATCATCGCGCGAACGACGATATTCATCCAGGATTACAGGTTTTTCATTTTCTATTATTTTTTCATCAAACAATGAATTTTTTAATAAATCTGAAACCAATTCTGCCAGGACAACCAAATTCTGTGACAATATTCGACCATAAATTTGCACACTAGAATTTCCAGTGCTTGCATTTATTGTTCCGGCATTATTTTCTATATAATCTTTAATGGAACGTGGGGATGGGTGTAACGGCGTTCCCTTCATAAAAATATGTTCCATGAAATGCGTAATGCCCAATTCAGATTCTGATTCATCACGACCACCAGTATGTGATGTAAATTCCATACTGACCGATTCAATATCCATCGGATCAAGCAAGACAGTTATACCATTTGAAAGTTTGTGTAGTTGTGGTTCGAATTTCATATTTAATCCTTTTTATTAAATAATAAACAGCAATCACCATAACTGAAAAAGCGGTACTTTTCGGCCACTGCGTGTGCGTATGCCGATTTCATTTCGTCCGTTCCTGCAAATGCACAAACTAACATAAACAATGTAGATTTAGGAAGATGAAAATTGGTCAGCAAAACATCAACCACCTGGAACTTATAACCTGGGGTTATAAAAATATCAGTGGTTGCACAAAATGGTTGAACGCGAGGTTTTTGTCTCACCCCCAAGAGGAAGATGTCTCCCCCCCGAGAGGGGGGAGTGGCTGACGAAGTTAGCCGAGGGGGGGCAACCAAATCCGGAACATCATCGTGAGTCAGATAATGATAAATTGTATCTAAAACCATATCCATTTTTTTAAACACTTCGTTGTTCCAAAATCTGATAATTCTGAAACCTAAATCTTGTAAAAACTTATCCCGTATCGCGTCATGAATTATTTGTCTTTCTTCCCCGTGCAATGCACCATCCAATTCAATGATTAATTTTTTATCCAAGTTTATAAAATCAACAATGTATTTTCCAACTGGATGTTGCTTGCGAAAAGCAAATCCATTCGGTGATTTGCGTAATTTTTTCCACAACAGACATTCATACATTGTCATACTTTGTCGCAAGGATTTTGCGGCGGATAAAGCACGATTTGAGTATTTTCTATTTTCCCCCCCTTGTCGCCATTTTGGCGACACTCCCCCCTCTGGGGGGGGAGACATACCCAATCGTTGACATTCTGGTAATACTTCACACTCGCTAGGGATAAGACAAGCTGCGGCACTTTCCAGTAATCGCAAAGATGTTGTACCAACAGCGATAACACGTTTTGCAGAATTTATAATTGATGCTTGTTCGGTGGTGATTTGCCCCCATTCACTGTGCATTTTGTGTTTGGATAAATCTTCGGTTTTAACAGGCATCCAAGTACCAGCGCCAACGTGCAAAGTTATCTTTACAATCTTAGCACCGCGTTTTTCAATTTCACTTAGCATTTCATTCGTAAAGTGCAACCCGGCAGTCGGTGCCGCCATAGAGCCAACCGGGTTTGCATAAACAGTTTGATAACGGTCACGGTCAGATTCTTCGTCTGGACGCTTCATGTACGGTGGTAATGGCATTTTTCCAACACGATCCAGAACAGACAAAACATCATTGCATAAAAACTTCACAGCTAAGCCAGATTCATCGTTTTTATCAACAACTTCTATTTCTGTACCGTCGGTTAATTTTAATTTTTCACCAATTTGCAGTTTGTTAAATTTTTTGGCAAATCCCCACCAAGTATTATCAGAAATATGGGTATGCAATGTAATTTCATATCCAGACGCATCAAATCTTGCAGGAATAACCTTGCTGTTATTAAAAACAACTACATCGCCAGGTTGTAAATAATCCAAAAAATCACGAATATGCTTGTCTTCATTTTTTGGCAAAACCAGCATACGCGAAGCATCGCGCCGTTCCAGTGGATGCGACGCGATTAAATTTTCTGGCAGTTCAAAATCAAAATCAGAAGTGTTCAATTTGGATAATTATTTTTTAAACTCTAAACCCTGGTCTTCATAGTTTTCGGCTTTTTCTTCCCAGTCTGGTTCAACACGAACAAATAAATGCAGACGTGCATTTACGCCCCACTGGTCTTGGATATCATGGCGTGCATCGGTACCAATTTGTTTTAATTGTAAACCGCCACGCCCTACTATTATTTTTTTATGACCTTCGGATTTAACAACGATTTTTTGATGAATTTCCAAGACACCTTCGGGGTCAACATCAACTTTTTCCGTAACAACATGAATATGATAAGGTAATTCTTGGTGAATATATTTATAAATCTTTTCGCGTGTCAGTTCAGCCAAATATAAATTATCCGGAACATCAGGTGCATCAACCGCATCAAATAAATAGGGTCCGGCGGGCATAACATCTGCCAATGAAATCAGCATTTTTTCAATACCATCATTTTTCAAAGCCGACGTCATAAATATCTCGCAAAAATCTGCCATACCATTTAACTCGGCAGCTATTGGAAGCAAATCCTGTTTTCTGATTGCATCTGTTTTGTTTATAACAGCGAATAGATTTTTATGTTCTTTGATTTTATTGGTCAATTCACGAATAGTATCAGTTATCCCCTTGGTCGCGTCAATCAGTAATAAAACAGCATCAGCATCCGAAATTGCGTCCATGGCGGCACCAACCATTGCCCTATCCAATCGACGTGCAGGTTTGAATACACCGGGTGTATCCACAAAAATCAGCTGTTTTTCGCCCACCATTTTCACAGCGCGCAGGCGGGTACGGGTCGTTTGTACCTTGTGTGATACAATTGAAACCTTGCGGCCCATAATTTGGTTCAAAAGTGTTGATTTTCCGGCATTTGTCGGTCCAATTATCGCCACAAACCCAGAATAAGTTTTATTAATATTTTCAGTCATATCGCGATATTACCACACAAAAAATAAAAGTGAATAAAAATCTTGAAAACCTATTTATTTTCTGTAAAACTTAACCCCAGAGAGAATGTTCAATTAATGGAAGCCAAGTATGAACATTTTAAACATTCAAAATTCAATAGATTTCGATTCTATGCGTGAACTGTCAAATTTCCTTTTGGAAAAAAATGGATATAATTTTCAAAATCTCATAAATGTAGAAGAAAACTCCGAATTGATTATCGAGTTACTAAAAACAAGAAAAAATAAATCTGCAATATCTTCTGAAATTGCTGATGTTTTTATAACAATGCAACACGTTATAACTTCTTTTAATATAGAAGAAAAAGTAAATTCGCTGGTTATATCAAAAAACAAAATAAGGGTTAATACATATAAATTATGTTCCAGTTTAGCCCAATTAATTAAAGGTCTTGCAAAAAATATTAACCGTTGTAAAGAAAATGTTGATGATATTATAAATTTTTTGGTTATAGTACGAATTGGTTTATTGCAATATATAAAAGAAAATAATATTGTTGATTCTGTAAATAACAACATTGCAAAAAAAATAAAAAGAACAAAGAAAAGAAATAATTTTTCAGAATTTTCTTTAGAAACAGCAAATAAAAAAGATTGGGATGAAATATTTTTAATTATGGCTTTTGCGATGGCAAGTGGATCGCATTGTGTATCTCGTCAAGTAGGTACACTATTAGTAAAAAACAAAAGGATAATATCAACTGGCATAAACGGAACACCCGAAGGCTGTCAAAATTGTGATGATTTATTTCCAAAAAAGAACTCTCCACTTTTTAATAGAGAAGAACACCATAAATTTTCTTTAGATAACGAAATTCATGCTGAAATGAATGCATTACTTTTTAAATCAAAAGAAGGTGGAGGATACAACTTACAAGGATCAACAATATATTGTACCGTACAACCATGCAATGAGTGTATTAAAAACATTTTACAATCTGGTGTAAAACGAGTCGTTTATGCAGAATCATATGACTTATCAAGTTATTCTGATTTTATAAAAGATGCTATTAAGAAAAAAAAGATTGAACTGGTTCATAAACCAATTGCGAACACATCTAAGGCATTTGTATTTATACAAAACTCTATGATAAAAACTATCCGATAAAAAACCGCCGGTTGGCGGTTTTTTTATTTCAACTTCTTGGTCCATTCGTTATCTGGAAAATTAGTCCGTAACATTTTTGCAAAACCGTCTGCTTGGTTCGGCAATCCGATGGCTGTGTATGCCTCGGTCAATCTGAACAAAGCCTCGGGCGTCATTTTGGTTTCTTGGGCGTCTGTAACAATTGACTGTAAACGATTTATCGCAGATGGCCAATTTTCCTTTGTCATATCGGTTCTGGCAGAATACATAACCTTGCCAGCCAGATAGTTTTTCAAGATAATAATTTTATTCTTTGCGTTTTCTGCATACTGGGAATTTGGGAATCTGTCCACCAATTGTTGAAACTGTTGCAGCGCATACGTTGACATACCTTGTTCGCGACGAACATCTGAAACCTGACGATAATAACACATTCCGCGAAGGTACAAAACATATGCAACATCTGAATGACCCGGATGAAAACGCATAAAACGATCCGTAGTCAGTAAAGCACCAGGAAAATCACCATCCATATACTGGGAATATGCCGCCATAACCAATGCATCGGCCGCCCAGGGACTGGCTGGAAATTGACTTTCAGCATTCAAAAACTCGGTTGCAGCCTTGTCATAATTTTCTTTATGCAACTGGGTATACCCTTTGTTATAAATTTCCGGTAATGTTTGTTCAGGTTCTATCTTTTTACCACCACAAGCAGTCAAGCCAGCCATAACTGCGAAAACTAAAATTATTTTTTTCATTCTTGCTTTTCCTTTGACCATGAGTATAATCGCATTTGTGAAGCTTGGCAAACATATTTTTGGCGTAGGGGTAATGACCGGCATCAGTCGAGTATTTGGTTATGTACGTGATGCTATGGTTGCGCGTGTATTGGGTGCTGGACGTTTGTCCGACATTTTTTTTGCCGCATTCAAGCTGCCTAATCTTTTCCGCGACCTGTTAGGCGAAGGTGCTTTGTCTGCTATTTTTATTCCGATGTTCACCGACCAAAAGAAAGATGAAAACTTTGCCAAGAATGTTTTTTCTTGGCTGGTAGTTATCCTGCTGGGTATAACATTGCTGTTTGAAATATTTATGCCATTGATTATTTTTATTCTGGCACCTGGATTTTTTCATGACCCAGGAAAGGTTGCTTTGACCATATTCACAGCGCGCGTAATGTTCTTTTACGTCATATTTATTTGCGTAGCAGCGTTTTTATCTGCTGTTTTGAATGCATTTTCAAAATTTGCCCTGGCTGCTTTTATGCCAGTTTTGCTGAATGTTATGCTAATATGCCTGCTGTTTTTCTTAGGCGGTCACGTTAATGAAACATTACTATTTATGATGGCTTTGACCGTTGTTGCATCCGGAGTACTGCAAGTTATTATTTTATTAGGCAGAATACGCAGCAAACATTTTGGATTGAAATTAATAGTGCCAAAATGGACACCAAAAATTAAACAAATGTTTAAACGCTTTGCTGTCAGCATTTTTGGAAACGGATTTTATCAGCTGAATATTATTGTTGGAACTTTGGTTGCCAGTTATCAAAGCGGTGCTGTTTCTTGGCTTTATTTTTCAGACAGAATTATTCAACTGCCTTTTGCTATGATTGGTTTGGCAGCTGGGACGGTTTTGCTTTCTTCGTTATCAAATGCAATCGCAGAAAAAAATATGCGCAGCGTTTATATTCAGCAGAATTCTTCAATCAGACAGTCTATGATGCTGATTTTTCCAAGCATGGTTGGATTGTTCGTTTTAGCAAATCCAATTATCAAATTTTTGTTTGAATATGGGGCATGGACATCCGCATCCACAGACGCAGTTTCACATGCAATTATGATTCAAGTTTTTGTATTACCTGCAATGGTTATCAGCCAGATTTACAGCAAAACATTATATGCCGCCCAAGATGTCAGAACACCTGTAAAAACCAGCATTGTTTCATTAATTGTTGCCAGTATCCTGCACGTAGTATTATTCCCATTTGTTAACTATTTAGCAATTCCATTGGGATTACTTATCAGCGGATACTTGAAAAACTATCTACTGGCGCGCGCGTGCAAAAAACGTGCATTGTTCAAATTAGAAGCCCGTACAGTCCGCGCAATGATTGCTTTTGGAACTCTTTCCGCTGTTTTCGGTACAGTACTTTGGTTTGCACCTATTAACAGCATATTCGCACTTGGTGGTGCAATCGCAGTGTTTGGAATCTTATATCTGCCGATTGCATATATCATAGGAAAGAAAATTTAATAATTCTTAGTTGAAACATAGCTTTTTATATGATACAATTACGTTCAAGAATGTAAGGAGTTCATAATGAAAAAACTTGTATCATTGGCAGTATTAACAGCTTTACTGGCCGCATGTAGCGATTATGGCACATCAGAAAATAATATGGGCGGATATGGTGCTGATGGAATTTCCGAGGAAACTTTGATTTCCAAAGATGCAACAACATCAACAACCCCAGACACAACAGATGCTTATTTGACAGCTGCTGCACCAAAATATTACGTTGGCAGTGCTTATAAGGTCGAAGATACTCAATACGTCCCAGCCGAAGATTTAACTTATGATCAAACTGGTGTTGCCGGAATTATCCCAGCAGAATTGAATGGTTCAAAAACCAGCAACGGTGAAACATTTAATATTGACCAAATGGTTGCAACCAGCAAAACATTGCCTTTGCCAACAATTGCCAAAGTTACAAACTTGGACAATGGAACATCTGCAATCGTTCGTATAAACAATCGTGGTCCATTTGTTAACACCAGAATTATGGACGTTTCCCCTGCTGTTGCACGCAAGTTAAGCTTTAACGGTCAAACCAAGGTCCAAGTTCAAGTTTTGGCAGATCAAAGCACAGCTGTAAAGAATGCAACTGTTGGTACAACAGAACCAGCAGTAACAGAAACACCTGCCCCAGTTGAAGCTGCACCAGTCGCAGCAGAACCAGTTGCAACAACCGGTGAATACACAATTCAAGCTGGCGCTTTCTATGCAGAAGATGGTGCAAAAAATCTGGCACAGAAAATCAGCACATACGGTAACGCAACAGTAACCAAAGAAGGCGATATGTTCAAGGTTCGCATCAGCAATTTGGATGCAACCAAGGCTCGCAGCACTATTGATGCTTTGCGTACAAACGAAGGTATGACCCCAGGATTGCTGAAAAGCGGTAAATGGGTAAATGCTGACAGTATTTAAAATTAAATCCGCTTCGGCGGATTTTTTTATGGACTTTTCTATTACTGGCTTTAACATAACCCAGTATGAAACAATTGTCTGATTTTGATTTGCATAAAATGATTGGTGAAGATTTTTCACCAGATGAAAGTAGTGTAAAAAAACAAGTTCGTTCAGAATTAAAGTTAAGTCGGCTTATTCCAGAAAAAAAACCAATCCCAGAACACTTTACTTTGGATCTTCATCAAAAAACCGAAGAACAAGCATGGGCGGAAATTAATGAGTTAATAAATTCAGGCATAAAAAGCGCGAGAATAATTACTGGTGCCAGCGGAATATTAAAACCAAAATTCCAAGATTGGATAACCAATGGGATACTTGCCAATAAAATTCGTTCTTGGAAAACGATTAACAATGGTTGCTTTGAAATATTTATTAAAAAAGTTAAATCAGATTAGATTGAAAAAATTCTTTTTTTATCTATAATTGTCATGATTAAAAGAAGTAATTATGAAAAAAGTTAAAACTGTTTATGATCATATTCGCAGCAATAATGTAAAAACTGCAATTTTGGTTATTTTATTTCCTGTAATTTTTATTGCATTAGTTTTCTTGTTTGTTTGGATGGTAGCACCGTTACAAAAGGCGATTGATACAACAACTATGGTTGCAATTCCAACGTTTGTGGCTTGCTTTGTTTGGTTGGGAATATCTTGGGCTTTTGGTGATTCAATGATGTTGTCTTCTGCAAATGCAACCGAAATTCACGAAGATGAAGAACAATACCGCGAGGTTTTTCGCAGTGTTGAAAATGTTGCATTGGCTGCGGGACTGCCCCGCCCTCGTGTTTATATAATCCAAGATGAATCTTTGAATGCTTTTGCAACCGGACGCAGTCCCAAAGACGCCAGTGTTGCACTGACCACCGGAATTATAAAAAAATTAAGCCGTCTGGAGCTGGAAGGTGTAATTGCACATGAAATGGCACACATTGGAAATCGTGATATCAGATTAGATATGTTATTGGTAACCGGAATTGGTGTTACTGTGTTCGCAGCGGATATTATTTTACGCACAGCCATGTATGGGGGCAACCGCAGCAGTGATGAAAAGAATAACAACGGTGCAATTTTGTTAATGGTATGGCTGGCATTTATGGTTTTCAATTGGATTATCACACCAATACTTCGTATGGCAATATCCAGAAAGCGTGAATTTGCAGCGGATGCCACAGGTGCTCAAATTACCAGAAACCCAAAATTATTGGCATCTGCGCTGCGCAAGATTACCGAAGATTCTCGTGTTGAATGCCTAGACAAAGTAAAATCTATGGCGGCAATGTGCATTGCAGATCCAACAGCACCACGCGAATTTATTGGTGAAGCTTTTGCAACTCACCCACCGGTCGCTGAACGTATTAAAAGATTAGAAAGTATGTAGTCAACCTAAAAGGCAAAATATGGCAAATTTACATTTTCATTATGGTGTTATGGGGTCTCTAAAATCTGGTTTTCTTATTTCTAATGCATTTAATTTTCGAAAAAAAGGTGTAGGTGTAGAAGTGTTAAAACCTTCTTTTGATAATAGATTTTCTAAATCAGAGGTTGTATCACGTATGGGTGGTCCAGGAAATATGATTAAAACACCAGCTTTGGCTTTACCCGACCTTTCTAGTTATTCAATAAAAAAAAGATACTAAAATTTTATTTATTGATGAAGTTCAGTTCTTTAAACCATCCAATATCGATATTATGGTTGATATTGCCGATAATAAAAATGTTATTGTGATGTGTTATGGTTTGATGGTAGATAGTAATCAACACCTGTTCCCTGCATCCCAAAGACTTGTAGAAGTTGGAGCAAATTTACACATAATTGAATCAAGTTGTCAGACAGAAGAGTGTTTAAGAAAAGCAACACATCATTTGCGTAAAGACAAAAACGGGAATGTTATTCGAGAAGGAGAACAATTCTCAATTGGTGACGAGAATTATCTTTCTGTATGCAGAATATGTTATAACAAAGCGTATTATGGAAACGGAAAATAATTTTTTATCTACAGTTTTTTGGCACAAAAGCTCTGGTTAAAACTTTTATATCTAATAAATTGCATTTATCTGCCTTATAACAATCAAGATATTTCTGTACAAGCTGTGGATACAGCTGTTCCCATGATTTTAATGAACCGTCTTTATTAACATAAGAAACTCTTCGTTTACCATCATGAGAAGCCCCTATTGAAGCAGTTCTGTTTGGATAAAGACTTATCATAAAATCTGACCAAAAATTTATAAATGTTGTATATTCCGTCTGATATTCAAAGAATGGTACATCAATACCTATATTATTTTTTGCTGCTCGACCAGTTTTAATAACATCATTATAAATTGAATAAAAAATGTCAGATTTTGGATAATCTTTTTTTTGATAATTTTGAACTTCGGCAACAATAGGATCATTTTTAAAAGATAATATTTTCTTTGAAAGTTTTTTTTGATTAAATTCAGAACCTGACAAAATTTTAATACTTTCTTTTATCTCTTTCATATTTTTATGATATTTATCGCAAGACAAATCCAAAATATTTTCAGAACTTCCACATTTATCAGGATTATCCAAAATTTTTAAATCTTGCCATATAATATCAGCTTTTGCCGAACTGGCCCAAACAGAATTTGTATGCAACTCTATATTGCATTTATTTTTTAACAGTTCAGTATAAAGAATTGACATATAATCATCAGAATGAAAATAATATGCAGATGTTGCTTCTCCACCATTTAATACTACATGCCTAAAATTGTTACTTTTTTTGAATTCATGAATATAAAACAAAATATCTTCAAACGGTAAAATTTCTTTGGATCTTTTCGGACTGGAACAAGTAAGACAATGTTCGCACGCACGGTTACAAAAATAAGTTACATAGGCATTCAGGTAAAAACTTACATGAGGCACATAAAATTGTTTTTCTTTTCGCATTGGTATTTTATTAATTTCAAAATTTGTGCTAATAATATAGACTGTATAACGACTTTGTCAATACATATCAGATATTATACTAAAAACATGTTATTTTTTCTTGCTTTTTGATGAATTTAATATAAAATTAGCCCCGTTGCGCTCATAGCTTAACTGGATAAAGCATCTGACTACGGATCAGAAGACTGAGGGTTCGAATCCTTCTGGGCGCACCAGTTTTCAGAATAAAACACCCGTTATGGGTGTTTTTTATTTTCTTGTTGATGGGATTGTACTGTAATCTGATAGATTTGTATCACCATAAAATGTTTGTAATGATGATGTAGATGTATCCCAGTTATAGAACTTCATTCCATTTTTATCTGACGGGGATTCCCCAGTTGCACTTGTACATCCATAAAATGTTCCACCAATTGGATAATAAACTGAAGTTCCAGATGTAAATGTACAGTTTTCAAAACCACCCAACTCTGTCAAACCACTACACCCATTAAATGTTGAATTAAACATATAGTTAGTTGGGCTTCCTGATATGCTGCCAAATAATCCGGATGGTATTGTTCCGGTTAAGCTTGAACAATTTCTGAATGTATCACGAAACATATTTGCAGCCGGAGAGCCCGTTATGTTTCCAAATAACCCTGAGGGTATTGATCCTGTCAAGCCAGTGCACCCACTGAACGTTCCATAATACATTGAAACAGCCGCTGCCCCGCTTACATTTCCAAACAAACCTGATGGAATAGAACTTGTTAAACCGGTGCACCCGTTGAATGTACCATAATACATACTTTGTGCAGGTGCCCCAGTTATATTTCCAAATAAACCCGATGGTATGCCTGTCAAACCGGTACAACCGCCAAAAGTTGCACTGAACATGTACTGTGCTGGTGCACCAGTTAAACTTCCAAACAATCCCGATGGTATTTCACCAGTTAATCCAACACAACCCTGAAAAGTACCACTGAACATATTTACTGCTGGTGCACCAGTTAAACTTCCAAACAATCCTGAGGGTATAGTTCCTGTTAAACCACCGCATGCCAAGAATGTACCTTCAAACATATATGTGGCTGGGGCACCAGATAAACTTCCAAATAAATTTGTTGGAATAGATCCAGTCAATCCACTGCAACTCATAAAAGTATAATCAAACATTTGGGTAGCTGGGGCACCAGACAAACTTCCAAATAAACCCGTTGGAATAGATCCAGTCAATCCAGAACACCCACTGAATGTTGAATTAAACATTCCTGATGCTGGTGCACCAGATATATTTCCAAATAAACCCGAAGGTATTGTTCCAGTTAAACCTGTACATCCATTGAATGTTTGTTGAAACATACCCGTAGCTGGCGTGCCAGATATATTTCCAAATAAATTGGTTGGTATAGAAGTTAAATTGCTGCAATTATAAAAAGTTCTATAAAACATGTACTGCGCCGGTGTACCAGATATATTTCCAAATAATCCCGAAGGTATTGCACCAGTTAAACCGGTACAACCTGAAAAAATTGCATAGAACATCTGACTTGCAGGAGTACCCGAAATTCCAGTGAATAACCCAGAAGGTATTGTGCCTGTTAAACCGGTACAACTATAAAATGTCCCATAAAACATGTTTGCTGCTGGCGCACCTGATATACTGCCAAACAATCCTGATGGAATAGCCCCTGTTAATCCAACACAACCATAAAATGTTTGATTAAACATATTTGCTGCTGGGGAACCCGATATTCCAGCGAATAATTCAGAAGCTATTGATCCTGTTAAACTGTTACAACCACAAAATGTCCCATTAAACATACTAGCTGCTGGTGCACCCGACATTCCAGCGAATAAATCACTTGGTATAGAACCTGTTAACCCACTGCAATTATAAAATGTTTGATTAAACATACTTGAAGCTGGAACACCTGACATGCTGCCAAACAATACTGATGGAATGGCCCCTGTTAATCCAGTGCAACCTCGGAAAGTACCATCAAACATATTTGCAGCAGGAACACCTGTTAAACCAGAAAATAATCCATCAGGTATAGATCCTGTTAACCTAGCGCACCCATAAAAAGTGTTTTGAAATATTGATGGAATCGGGGTTCCTGTTATACCATCAAATAACCCTGTGGGAATTGACCCAACCAAATTTGTGCAATTAGAAAACAAATTATAAAAAACCGGTTGATTACCGACCCCGGTTCCAACTGTGGGAAATATAGTACCTAATTTTCCACTAATTCCTGCAAGTTTACTATTAGAAGAAAAACTTATCGCAGATACGGTCGGACTTGTATTATAACCTGTTGCCAATCCAGATATTTTTACCTGGTATGTTCCAGCCGTTGAATATGTATGAGAATATGAAGTATTTGTTGTATTTGCTTTTGTAATTGTATCTGTATTCCCATCACCCCAATTAATTGAAAAATTTCCCTTTGCACTTATGTAAAAACTGAAACTTGTTGTACTG
Source organism: uncultured Muribaculaceae bacterium (assembly GCA_965231035.1). Lineage (GTDB taxonomy): Bacteria > Pseudomonadota > Alphaproteobacteria > Rs-D84 > Rs-D84 > JAFGMC01. The sequence goes on along the minus strand of OZ246409.1, from coordinate 31,571 downwards.
GCAACCGTAGTTGCTGTAAAAACAGGTACTATTCTTATTAAATTTTTCAAAACATAGTTTGCAGATGTTGTGTCTGCCCATTTTGTTGTAGCATATGCAGTTGATGCATAATTTGTTACAGCCCATCCATTCAATGATTGATTTGCTAAATCAACAAGGTACAAGACATATTGCATATTTGCAGCCGCATTTGGATTTACAGCTGCATTTATTGGGATGTTAATATTATGCTCTGCCATTACGGCATTGTGAACATACTGAACGTTTATCCCCTGATTGGAAAACGCATCAGAGGTCCAAAATAAAAAAACACTTAAAAAAATCAAAAATATTTTTTTCATTTTTTAAACACTACAAAGTCGGATAAGTTGGAGTTGGAACAATTGGTCCAGTCGAAAATGTTTTTGTTCCACCTATTGTTTCATCACCAGTTAAACTTACCTTGGTCGTTGATAAATCATAAACCGCTTTTGCACTGGGGTACCCAGTATCAGTTGAACTGGATGTGATCCCAGTTCCACCACCAGACACAGATTTAATTTTATTAGTCGTATCTTCTTTACCGGTAATGGCCGCGGCAATAATACTTGCCAAATCCACAGTATTCACTTTGCTTGAGGCTATTGTATCAACATATGTTTTAGCTGTTAATTCAGCATAAGAAACATCAGGAATAAATACACAGCAAAAACAAATTAAAATAAATTGAAATCTTTTAGGGTATAAAAGACCACCCTCTTTCCTTTTGAGACCATATTTAAAATTAAAAGTAATATGTCGCAAAAAAAACAGAAGTGATAAAAATTTAAACAACGTGTTATAAACGCGCTTTATAAAAGCCATTAACACATCTCTCCCACATGTTATATTTTACACTATTTTAGGCCTTAATTCAAACCTTAATTAAATAAACACCCTTTCGGGTGTTTATTAAAAATTATATACCTTTTTCCATGTCTCTTTTTATATTTGAAATAAGGTTACTGTGTAAAACCCATTCTCCATATTTGTTTAGTATAGCATGGGGATTATATTCACCATCCTCGCTGACCAGCACACATTTTTTATTTTTTTCTTCTGTTATAATAAAAACCTTGTTATTAACAAAAACCCAATTATCATTTCTTTTAATTTCTTTACAATTGCCTTCGACAACGGCTGTTTTATTACAATACAGTTTTCCATTAACATCTTTTACAATTATTGTATGCGCATTAAAAGCATATAAATTACCATCTACCTGCACCTTTGGCGCATTGATTATACCAGCCGAGTGAAAATGCAAATTTCCAGACATTCTGTATTTCGGAGCATTTACATTTTTTAATTTTCTCCCGTCAAAACATACGGTTTCTTCGATATTACTAAAATCTGCAAACGTTGCATTTTTAATCAGAACATTCCAAGCTCTTATAAGCCCTGGTATTTCAACTTTTTCTGCATCAGGAGCATAAAAGTTCTTGCACAAAACAAGGTTTGTTGCCAAAACTGTTTTATACCCACTAATATTCAGGCTTCCTGCGATAATTTCCACTGTTTCAAAAATTTCTTTTTTATTTTTCATATATTATTCTCTTTTAGACAAATATAATACTTTATATATTTTTGTCAATATATTAATTTATTTATACAATATCAGAAACTTTGATACTATCAAGGATATGAAAAATATAAATATCGAAAAATTGAATGGAACACCTTTTCAAAAGGATGTTTGGCGGGCGTTGACAATGATTCCCTGTGGGCAAATGGTCAGTTATAAGAAACCGGCCGCGATGTGTGGACATCCTAATGCCGTTCGTGCAGTTGCAAATGCCGTTGGCAAAAACCCAATGGCCCCAATAATCCCCTGCCACAGAGTAATAAGCTCGGATGGTTCTATTGGTGGATATTCCGGTGTCGGTGGAATTAAAACAAAAAGAAAATTACTGGCCGCTGAAAACGTTTTTATAAAATAAAAACCGCCAAATTGGCGGTTTTTTATAACATCTGAACAAACATATCTGGTTTTTCGGCAAGCACATTTATTGCTGAATCCATCATCTTTCTTAAACTCAGGAATTTTTCCTTGTCCGTTGTATTCAAATTATCAATCGCAGGCAACTGAACTGTCATAGGATTAACATGAACGCCATTTTTTATAATTTCATAATGTAAATGTGGACCTGTTGCAATTCCTGTTGCACCAACATATCCAACAATCTGACCTTGGCGTACAGCTGTTCCTACACCAACACCTTTGGCAAATCTGGACATATGACCGTATAAAGTTTCATAAGACCCATTATGTCTGATTTTAATAAAGTTTCCGTATCCGCCATTATATCCGCGTGCAACAACACGACCAGCACCTGCACTAGGAATCGGAGTTCCGGTTGCTGCACGAAAGTCTACACCCTTGTGTGCACGTGTAAATCCCAAAACCGGATGTAAACGATGCAGGCTGAAACTGCTGGTTACGCGAGCATTATTTATTGGGGTACGTTTCAAAGATTTAATCGCACCGTTTCCAGACTCGTCATAATAACCTGCGATACCGTCAGACTTCTTGAATCTGTACATTTTTACATCACCACGCAAAGCCTGGAACGAAACTGCAACAACGCGACCATTATCAACCTTTGCACCGTCAGAATAATTTTCTTCGTACAAAACAAAGAATTCCTGACCTGCGCGAATATCACGTTCAAAGTCCATTTCAAAAGCCAGCAAATCATAGACATCGGCCAAAACGCTTTCTGGGATTCCTGCACGAACACCTGCAACATAAAAGCTATCCCCATCTTTAATTTCACCTTGTTTGTAAATCAACCTTGTATCTGGTGCAATATCGATAGTTTTTGCCAACCATTCTCCGTCTTTACAGGTTAATTCAACCTGCTTCCAGGGACTGGGGATAAAAACAATCTTATTAACAGGCGCATCGTCCGCAGTGCGTGAAAATATAATTCTATCAGAATTAGCACGCAGTTTGGAAATTCCAACCTGAGTTTTTAATACTTTTGAAATAGAATCAATATCCTGTGGGGAAACACCCTGGGCACCCAAAAGCTTTGATAGTGTGTCACCATCGCCCACAGTTATCTGGGATGTACATTCCTGGATTCCAAGCGTTTGACGACCACGTTTGGTAATTAGCATTGAAACAGCAACCGTAGCCAGCAATATGGCAAACAAAATAATTATCTGTGCTAACCGGTTCGCGTTTAGAATAGTTTTTGATTTTTTCATGAAGCCGATTATAATAGCTTTATGAAAACAAATCAAGCCTTTGAAATCTTAAAATGCGCAGGTGGTATTCGTGCCGCCAGAATAATCCTTAATAAGTGGCAAAAACCTTCAAAATTCAAGATATTGATAGCTGCGCATCAACTGAAGAAAAGTACTCCTGTGGCAAAAATAATTCATGAAAAATGGTTTTATGGATTACCTTTTTATACAAACAAATGGACTCTGGATCCCAGACCAGACAGTGAAACATTGGTCGAAGCTGTTCTTAAAAATCATAAAAGCGAAAAAAATCTGGATATTTTAGATATGGGTACAGGTACAGGATGCTTGGTTTCTGCGATTGTAAAAAATTCATCAAACGCAACTGGTGTTGGAATTGATAAATCTTGGTTTGCTGTTCGTGTCGCACGAAGAAATGTACAAAATCTGGAATTAAAAGATAAAATTAAAATACTGCATAAAAAATTTAATTCAGATTTGAAGCGTAAATTTGATGTTATAATCTCAAATCCACCATATATCGCCCACAGTGACAAGCGTGTTGATACAGGTGCACAGCATGATCCAAAAATGGCACTGTATGCAAAAAATAATGGATTGGCAGCATACGAACAAATTGCAAAGTCAGCACAGAAACTATTAAAAGAAAACGGGAAAATATATCTAGAAATTGGTCAGGGTCAAAATTCCGCCGTTCGTAAAATTTTTGAAAATTCTGGTTGGGAATTTATAAACTGTTTTTACGATTTATCTGAAATTGAACGAGTTTTGGTTTTTACACAAAAAACAATTTAATACTGGAACAAAATGCTCCTTTATGATATTATCCGTATTATAAACAAGGGGATATTTTATGAAAAAAATTCTTTCTTTGATTTTTGTTTTTACAGTTTTTGCAAGTACCACAGGATTTGCATTCGCCTCGGAACCCAGTAACAAAGACGATAACGAAAATATCTATCCCAGCCAATCTGGTTATAATTCAGGCAGTTCCATCAGATGCACATCCGCATTAATTGGCAAACAATATTTGTTTCCAGCAGGACATTTTTTCAAAGGAAGCAAAGTAGACAATAATGAAATATATACTTGTTCCCTGCAAAATTTATTTGATTACACATGGGGAATAGTTCATGATGCAAGAATTAACAAATGTGATAAAAGCCTAAAATCTGACGTATATTTTAAATTTAATGACAGTATTGGTCTTATAAATAAATTCGATACATCAAATCCTGACAAAATTTTACGGGATTCCAATTATGGTGAGGTTTTACCTGGTGTCTGCAAAATTGATATTTCAGAAATAACCAAAGCAGAAGAAAATCAAAAGAAAGATTGTGAATCTGATCCAAAAAAATTTTGGAACGGAGAAGAAGAAATATGTGATTACCGCGATTCAGAAAAATATATTTGGTTTAATAACGAAACTGTTTATGACCAATGTTTTGCAGGGGTAATTAACTCTTTAATTCCTTTTACTGTGGCAGAAAAACCAAAGTTCAAAGGGCAAAATACGACTGAAAATACAATTTTACAATGCAAGCAATATGGTACAAATTATAAATGGGAAAAGTACAATGCGAACCAATTTCAAAAATGTTCAGCTGAACAATGCAAGGCAACAAAAAAATCAATTCTGTATAACAATCTTTATGTTTTAACAAAACAAGATAATAATTTTGATGCAGAAAATAATTTTTTAGACACCTCCTATTCAAACACTTTATGTACATGTACGGCAATTGGTGATACAGTGAAAAAAACTGTCATAAAGACCCAGGCTCAGCTTGATTGTGAATTACAGACAGCCAAAGATTCTGGTGCGATCTGGGATACAACTGTAACGCCAAACGTTTGCAAATGTACAAAGTCGGAAAAACCAACTTGGGACAGCACACAGAAATTATGTATCGCTGCAAATGCTAAAACTCAGGCTCAGATTGATTGCGAATTACAGACAGCCAAAGATTCTGGTGCGATCTGGGATACAACTGTAACGCCAAACGTTTGCAAATGTACAAAGTCGGAAAAACCAAACTGGGACGCAACGACAAAGCAATGCGTAGAAAAGAAAGATGAAAAAAAGATTGATAATTCAACTGGTGATAATGGTAACGCAACTGCCATTGCTAATTCTGAAAAAGCAATCAAAACAGCAGTAGCTGCAATGAAAGATATTAATTTCAACAAAAGTGTTTGGACTGACAAAGAAGGTAATTTTAACAAGGCACGCCTAGTTTCGGATTCTGTTGCTGGTGTTGTTTTGGGTACAGCTGGCGGATTAATAACCAGCAGCGTTATCAAAAAAAATCAAACTCAGAATGGATTTGAAGATATCAGTTGCACAATTGGTAACAAATCTGTTGCGGGCTGGAATGACGAGTTCACTGTTGGAATTAAATAGAACATAAATAACATAGTTAAAAATAACGCGCGGCAAGCGCGTTATTTTTTAAAATACGGATTCTGTTTTTTCAAATCACCAATAGTTGTGTGTGTGCCATGACCGGACACAACAACCGTGTCATCCGATAAATTCATATCATAAATTTTTGAAATCGAATTTTTTAATTCTGATAAATTTGCACCTGGCAAATCATACCGACCAATCGAGTCTGCAAAAATAGTATCACCAACAATCAATATCTTTTCTGATTCGAAATAAAATCCAACACCACCACGTGAATGACCAGGTAAATCAATTACCATGGCTGACAATCCCAAAATATCATATATACCCGCAGGTAAATCCAAGGGCTGTTTATAATCAGATTTGATTTTTGGAATTTCAAAATATTCCAACAATGGATTTCCCCATTCAATTAATGTAATATCAAAGTGGCTCATATACCAAGGAATATCAAGCTGTTCGGCTAATTCAGGTGCGGCAGAAATATGGTCGCTGTGCCCATGTGTTGAATAAATCGCACACAGATTCAGTTTACGTTTTTTTAGCAATTCTTTCCAATCACTTGCCCGTCCCCAAGCATCAAAAACAACACAATCGCTGCCGACCGATAATAATACTGAATTAGTATTTATTGGTGGCATTGTTAAAAGTTCAAATTTACCCTGCAATTTATTTTTTTGTTTTTTTGGATTTGGTTTCAGCTTTTACAGTTTTTACTTTTTTACCCAAAACAATTTCTGTAATTTCTTCACCAGTCAAAGTTTCGCGTTTCAGCAATTCTTCAGCCAAGCGTTTTACAGTTTCTTTATTTTTAGAAATCAATCCTGCGGCATCTTTGTACGCGAATGTCATCCATGCTTTAACTTCGACATCAACTGCTTCGGCTGTTTTTTCAGACGCATTTTCCAATGCATATTTACTTCCAACATGCATAACCTGGTTAATAGCAGGCAAACCGATTTTTTCAGACAACCCAGCAACCGTAATTGCATATCTGGTCATACGGGTTGCGGCTGCAATATCAGCCTCGGCACCAGTTGTAATTTTATCATGTCCAAAGAAAATTTCTTCAGCTGCACGTCCCGCCATATAAACAGATAATGTCGAACGCAATTCCTTTACAGTCATAGAAACTTTGTCGTCAATTGGCAAATGCTGAACCATACCCAACGCACGCCCACGCGGAATAATAGTTGCCTTGTGTATTGGATCAGTAATATCACGATACATTATGCTGACGAATGCGTGACCAGCTTCGTGGTAAGCAGTCAATTTAATATCTTCGGCACGCATTTTTTTTGCCTTTTTTGGGCCCATCATAATTTTATCGCGGGCTTCTTCGACATCTGATTGTTCAATTTCTTTATGATTGCTGCGAACTGCATGCAATGCTGCTTCGTTCAATAAATTTTCCAAATCAGCACCTGAAAATCCAGTTGTTCCACGAGCAATGTCTTGGATATTTACTTTTGAAGAAATTTTTACTTTCTTGGCATACAAATCCAAAATCGCGCGTCTGCCTGTCAAATCTGGTAATTCAATATAAACCTGGCGATCAAATCTTCCTGGACGCAGCAAAGCATGATCCAGCATATCCGGACGGTTTGTTGCACCAATTACAATTACGCCTGTATCGTTTGAAAATCCATCCATTTCAATCAGCAATTGATTCAATGTCTGTTCACGATCTTGGTCATTAAATGAATGCTGGCTGCGTTTTTGACCGATTGCATCAATTTCATCGATGAACAAAATGCATGGAGTATGGCGTTTTGCCATTTCAAAAATTTCTTTGATTTTTGCAACGCCCAATCCAACAATAATTCCAGAAAAATCACTGCCTGATGCGGCAAAGAATGGTACACCGGCTTCGCCTGCGATTGCGCGCGCCAGTAATGTTTTTCCAGTTCCAGGTTCACCGGACAATAAAATTCCACGTGGTACACGGGCACCCAGTTCTTTGAATTTATCTTTGTTTTTCAGAAAGTTTACAACTTCCATCAATTCTTGTTTTTCAGCATCAATGCCCGCAACATCTGCAAATGTGGTCTTGGTTTTTCCAACTGTAATTTTTGTTGGGTTTTGACCAATTAATGCACGACCAATTCCACCACTGCTGCCTGAACCCTTGATTCCACGGAATATCCACCAGATAAATAACAATCCCATCAGAATTGGAACCCATGTTCCCAAATAATCAACCCAGGTCTTTGATTTATCAATAGTGACAGAAGCCCCAGCACTGGACAATTTTGTCAGTAATTCTGGATCATAAGCGATTGTTGCATTATATTTTGTTCCATCATTCAAAACACCTGTCGCAGTACTTTCACGAATTACCATTGTTTTAATATCTTTCTGTCTGCGTAGTATATCAGAAAAAGAAAGTTCAACTGGTTTTGATTTTGTAACAATTTGTGGACCGTTTGGTGAAAATACCATACTGGAATCACGCATAAAAATACGACTGGCAAAGCCTGCAAATAACAATATAAAAATTATTAAAAATATAACTGAACCGTCACGACCAAAGAATCTTTTTTTATTTTGATTTTCCATTTCTACTTCCTGTTTATCTATTTTCTTTTATTAAAACTTGAACTGGTACCTTCGGGAACAATCAGAATTTCTGAACCCAACCTTCTGATAACACAACCACCAAGTGTGATTTTACAATCACCGCTTAATCTATCTAGTGCTTTTTCCAAAGAATTCAAGCGCGGCTGATAACTACTTCCCACTACTTTTTGAATCAAAAGCCCCAGCAACTTTAGTCTAATTTCGTTTGGCTCGTCAAATAAAAAAGATTCATCAAATCTGGCGTAATCATCCATCATCGCAATTGAAACCAAATTTGAAACATTAGAATCCAAAGCATCGCGTGTACGCGATAAATTTTCAATAGCCAATAAAATTCTGTCGTCAGAAATCCCCAGTTTTGAATCTAAGACATGGCGATTTTTTCTGATTTTAACACGAGTATATTTTTCATCCGCGTTCATTTCATCAATAAAATATTTGATTTTGTTTTTGTTGCAATATTCTTCCAGTTCAGAACGAAATACCTTTAACAGTGGGCGAATAATTTTTACCCCATCGCGTTCTGATTCAGGACGCATAGCAGCCAAACCGTAAACCCCACTGCCCCGACCCAAATTCATCAAGAAAGTTTCAATTTGATCATCTGCCTGATGAGCCACTGCCAAGAATTCAATTTTATTTTTACGACAATAATCAATCATCATAGAATATCTGGCATCGCGTGCAGCAGATTCTAATCCTGATTCAGGCTTTTTGCCATTCCAATAAAAAACTTCGCAATCCACACTCAACATCTTACACAATTCTGAAACATACTTTGTTTCTGTATCTGCAACGGCACGCAATCCATGATTAACATGCAACGCCACAATATTTTGCCCTGATTCATGCAACCAATGCAGCAGGCAAACAGAATCCACCCCACCACTGACAGCCACGGCAATCCGCTGGTTTTTATATTTCTGCATAAAATCCGTGAAATTCTTATTCATAGCTTTGTCATTTTATGCTATAATTCAGAAAAATAAAGGAATTTTTATGAAATCAGTTGCAGTTTATTGTGGACACCAATTTGGATCTGAACCTGCTTATGCTCGTGATGCAGCAAAGTTGGGAAAGTTGCTGGCAAAAAACAAAATAAAATTAGTATTCGGTGGCGGTAATGTTGGTTTGATGGGTGCCGTTGCAAATGGTGCAATAAAGGGCAAAGGCGAAGTTATCGGCGTATCAACACCACAAATTATGGCAAAACAAGAGCCTGCTCATAAAGGCGTAAATGTTGAAATCGTAAGTGGTATCACCGAAAGAAAGCAAAGAATGTTTGATTTATCTGATGCTTTTTGCATTCTGCCCGGGGGAGTTGGCACACTGGACGAATTGACAGATATTATGACCATGCAACAGGTTGGCGAATCAAAAAAACCTATATTCTTTTTGAACACAAAAAAATATTGGAGCATCTTTGGCCGTATGCTGACACATATGCAGGGCAAAGGATTTATCGCAGATATGCATGACTATAAAATTTATGTGGTTAAAAAGCCCGCAGATTTGATTGATTTAATCTTGAATTATGACAACCTTGTCGCGACTGGTAAAACCTCGGATAATTTCAATTTTTGATTTTGGAACTTTAAAATGTTCGCTCAGCAGTTTTATAACTGCTTCGTTTGCTTTGCCATCAGCCGGTACAGTTGTTGTATGAATTCTTAGGCCGCCATCAGCTTCGATGGTAACCTTGTTTTGCTTGGCACGCGGAATAACACGAACATTTATTTGCATAAATATTTCCCCTTTATTCTTATTATAAAACTAGTATACTGCGTTTATAAAATCAAGCCTTGAAATATGAAATTACTGCATTATATACCTGATGCGTAATATACAAAGGAGAATGAATTATGCTAAAACCTTTACACAATTATGTTCTGCTGGAACGGATTGAAGAAGAAAATAAAACCGCCAGTGGGATTATCATCCCAGACACAGCCAAAGAAAAACCCAGTCGTGCAAAAGTTATCGCGGTTGGTGACGGTGCGTTTGACGGTGATGAAAAGATTCCAATGACAGTCAAAACCGGAGATGTTGTTTTGTTTGCAAAATGGGCATCATCTGCGAACGAAATTAAAATAGATGGCAAAGACTATGTCTTGGTCAAAGAAACAGATATATTGGGAATATTGAAATAAGGGAGTTTTAAAATGGCAAAAGAAATTGTATTCGACACTGATAAATTGGCCGCTGGTGTTGACAAGCTTGCCAATGCGGTAAAGATTACCATGGGCCCCAAGGGTCGCACAGTCGTCATTGAAAAATCATACGGTGCACCGATTGCAACCAAAGACGGTGTCACAGTTGCCAAAGAGGTATCTTTAAAAGATCCTGCCGAAAACATCGGTGCAAAAATGATTCAAGAAGTTGCAAAAAAGGCTGGAGACAATGCTGGTGATGGTACAACTACTGCAACACTGTTGGCACAAAAATTGATTAAAGAAGGTCGCCGTGTTATCGCCGCCGGAATGAATCCAATGGATGTTAAACGCGGAATTGATTTGGCTGTTGGTGCGGTTGTTGCGGACATTGAAAAGCATGCTCGTCCGGTCAAAGATAGTTCTGAAATCGCTCAGGTTGCGACAATATCTGCGAACGGCGATTCTGATATCGGTGAAAAAATTGCAAATGCGATGGAACGCGTTGGCAAAGAAGGCGTTATCACAGTTGAAGAAGCCAAGGGTCTGGAAACAGAAATTGAAATCACTGAAGGTATGCAGTTCGATCATGGCTTTATGTCGCCGTACTTTGTAACAAACAGCGAAAAGATGCTGGCGGAATTAGACGGTGCGCAAATCTTGGTTTCTGAAAAGAAAATCACAGGACTGCAAGCACTGTTGCCTATTTTGGAGCCAGTGGCGCAATCTGGTCGCCCATTGCTGATTATCGCGGACGATGTCGAATCCGAAGCACTGGCAACATTGGTTCTGAACCGCCTGCGTGGTGGATTAAAAGTTTGTGCGGTCAAGGCACCTGGATTTGGTGACAGACGCAAAGAAATGCTGCGTGACATTGCGATTGTAACTGGTGCAACAGTTGTATCGGACGACATGGGAATGACATTTGAAAACATAACTCCGGCGGTTTTGGGTTCGGCCAAGAAAGTGGTTGTCAGCAAAGAAACAACATTGTTGGTAAACGGTGCCGGCGATAAAAAGGCGATTGCATCACGTGCCGAAGAAATTCGCAAATTGTTGACCAAGACCACATCTGAATACGATCGTGAAAAATTGTCAGAAAGATTGGCAAAATTGGTTGGTGGCGTCGCAGTTATCAAGGTTGGCGGCATGACCGAAGTCGAAGTAAAAGAAAAGAAAGACCGTGTAGATGACGCACTGGCGGCGACACGCGCAGCAGTGGCTGATGGAATTGTTGCGGGTGGTGGTGTTGCATTGCTGCGCGCGATTCATGCATTGGAAAAGCTGAGTGGTGCAAATGCCGATCAGAATGTTGGAATTGACATTGTTCGTCGCACATTGACATCACCGATGGCACAGATTGCGGATAACGCAGGTGTATCGGGTGAAATCGTTGTGGGCAAAGTTCTGGAAGCTAAAGATTATAACTTTGGATACGACGCTCAGCGCGGGGAATATGTTGATATGATGAAGGCTGGAATTATTGATCCGGCAAAAGTAGTCAAGACAGCATTATTGGCCGCCAGCAGCACCGCAGGTGTTCTGCTGACCACAGGATGTGTAATGTCCGAAATCCCCGAGGATAAGCCAACCCCACAAATGCCAGGTGGCATGGGTGGAATGATGTAATTCTGGCAATATACTTGGTTCCCCTATGGTAGAGGGGTGCCGGAATGGCGGGGAGTCGTTAAAAACATATTATTTATCACACCTCCCCACTTCGTGGTACTCCTCTACAAAATAAAAACGCACCCGATTGGGTGCGTTTTATTTATTTTTCTTTATAATAATCCATATGTCTGGAATTCTTGCACTTCCAACAAATCATTGCCCAGTCATCTCGGGCTTTTTGTGTTCTGCCGTATGTCGCACTTGGATATACCCACTGAAACTTTTTCACAAAAGAACGAATTGCGAAATTTATATGTTTTGAAGGCGGGACTTCTTCCCCGTCACCTTTATTATTTTCAACATTTATGTTGGAACTTTTATAATTTTCCGAAATAAATTTTACCAATGGACAAATTGCTTTTACGTTTTCATTATTTATAGAATCACAAATCTTGCAATCTTTATTATCAAACCAAAAATCTCCGTTAGAAAAATTTCTGTCCTTAATTTTTTTACTCCACGCTATTGGTGAAAGAATGAATTTAAAATCAATAAAAATTATCGACATTTTTGAACCTTGTGGTTTTGTTCTATAAAATAGTTAAACAAAATATATATTTTGTCAATTGAAATTCAATCTTGTAAAACCCTCTGTAAATTGGACTATTTTTTAATTGCAAAATAGGAATATGGCGTTTATAATGCGCACCGCATTGGGGCATAGTTTAACGGTAGAACAACAGACTCTGACTCTGTATATCGCGGTTCGAATCCGTGTGCCCCAACCAAGATTAAAAAACCGCCCGATTGGGCGGTTTTTATTAACAAATTATTTTTTTGACAAATTAATTGACAAATTGTATTTTTAGGCTATTATTTCTGTAAAAGGTGAATAAATGTTTGAAAAATTGAAATTAAAGCTGGCTGCGCGTCGTGTTGAAAAAAGCAAAGCAAAAGCTAAAAAAGCCGAGGAATTCGGCTCTGTTAAACATTCACAATTTTGGATAACAACCAAAAAAATCGTATCTTGGCCATTTCGAGCACTGAAATCTGCTGGCAAGAAATTCTGGCATTGGGTTCGTTTTATTGACCTGATCGGCATGGTTAACCTGACCCTGTTGGTAACTATTATCGTTTTATTTTCAGTTTTGATTTCTGAATTTATGGGATGTCGCAACAAAGACCAAGAATACGTTTTGGTCGCATCCGACGAAGTTCCTGTAACTGTTACAACCCAAAACATTACCGTTGATAAAAACGGCAGCGTTCAATTAAAAACTTCTCAACAGATCACAAGAAAAAGTATTCAGACAATCACATTGCCTCTTATCAAGAAATCCAAATGTTGCGGCGAAAAAATTAGACTGGTTAAAGCAGCCAAAAAAGAGTATAATTTATACGGTGATGTAATCGTCGACAGCATAAAGCCAAACAACAAATTGGCATGCGGCGTTCGTATCCAAGGAAACTTGTATTTGCAAAATATGCGTCAGTATACTTTGCCTTGCAACATTGAAATTGATGGTAATTTGTTCCTGCGCGATGTTGAAATGCTGAAATTCTGCGGCGACTTTACGATAACCGGAAATATTTATGTCAGCCGTAATTCTTCCTTTGGACCAATTCCAAAGACAGCAAGGCTTGGCGGACAAATAATTTTCTAAACGGGCCCTGAAATAAAAAAGGATTGAGAGATGAAACCATTTAAAAAATTTTTGAATGTTTTACATAAAAACATTGAATACACAATAGTATTGGTCGTTGCGATTATACTGTTCGCATTATTTTCAAACGGATTGTTCCCAGGCCTGATTACTGCATTATCTGCCTTGGTTGCATATATTTGTGTTGAAAAACTGTACAGAGAATTCAAAAAGAAATAAATTCTTTACCTAATTAAAAAACCGCCATTTGGCGGTTTTTTTATTTCTTTACTGGTGCTGGTGCAGCTGGGACAGTTGTTGCCGGCTGAGGTTGTTGCACAGGTGCCTCGGTTGTAGCTGGGGCAACTGGTGTTGCAGCCGTTGGCTCACCCTGCATCAATTCCTGGCGCAATTCGCTTTGACGTGATAAAACATCAGTCTTGGACGATACAATCGCCAACAAGGCACAAAGAACGAAAAATATTGTTGCCAACCAAGCGGTTGCTTTGGTCAAAAAGTTACCAGCCGAAGCCCCCGTCAAAACACCACCAAACATTGATGCAGCCGATGAACCAGACATACCACTGCCCTCGGACTTTTGTAACAAAATCAAGCCAATCATAAAGACGGCAACAACAATTAACAAAATTAATAAAATTGAAAACATAAAACTATCCTTTGGTATTCTGGCTGGAATATTACCTGCCAAATCGTTAAATTGCAAGAATTTTCAACAAAGCCATTGCAGCGGCTGAACTGGCTGCCTTTTTTGATATTCCCTGCCCCGTGGCAGTTTTTCCCAAGGCAGTCACAGAAACTGTGAATTCCGGACTGTGCGAAGCACCAACTGGTTCCAAATATTCATAAATTGGCAAAGTACCACTTTCTTTCTTTTGAACGAATTCTTGGAGTGCAGTTTTTGAATCCTTTGGTGCAACCAAATCCGCAGATGCAATATTTCGCCATATTTCTGATATGACTTGCTGGGCAGCATTGAATCCGCCATCCAAGTAAATTGCACCAAATACAGCCTCCATCGCGTTTGCCAAAATATGTTGGACACGGCCGCCTGTCATATGACCACGACGAAGCTGCTTGTCCAGACCAAGTTCAACCGCAACCGTCGCCAATGTATCAGTTGAAACCAATACTGCATGACGACGCGCCAGTTCACCTTCGGATTCATTCGGAAACATTTCAAAAAGCAATACTGCAACAGTCAATCCTAACACTCGATCGCCGATAAATTCCAATCGTTCATTATTATTAACTGAATCCGCACCACTTTGAGTCAATGCCAAATCAATTAGTTTTGTATCGTTAAAATTATAATTTAATTTTTTCATCAATTTTATTTTATTCCCAGACCAAATCTGTCCCAACGCATTTTATTTCCCCATGTCCACAATTCAATCATAGGTGCATAATAGTTATGAGAATACCAAACAACCCATACTTTGCCCAACAGATTTTCTTTTGGAATATACCCAATTTCTGCTCTGCTGTCACCACTGTTATCACGATCATCACCCATAAAGAAGTAATGATTTTCTGGAACCTTGAATAATGGCGTATTATCGTAAGCAGCTTTGTCAGAAAGTTCAACTATGCTGTGCTTAACACCATTTGGTAATATTTCATCATATTCTGTACCATTAAAAACATCACATTGGCCTGGGTACATATTGCAGTAATCATCGCTTTTGTATTCAATTGTGTAATTGAATGTTGCCGGTTTATTATCAACCCAAATTTTATTGCCTTTGATTGCGATATTTTCTTTATAATATCCAACGCTGCGTAAAGATTTGCGCAAATTTGCAATAATATAAGGATGTGGATTTTCACGTTCAATCATCTTGCTATTTATATATAAACGACCTGAAATCATTTGAAGTGTATCGCCAGGTTTTCCAATCAAACGCTTTACATAATCCAAAGATTCGTTAATCGGGTTACGAAATACAACTACATCACCGACCTGAGGTTCGTTACCCCAAAATCTGCTGTCCCACATTTTCCAAGAACCAAATGGGAAAGAATAACGTGAATATCCATAAGACCATTTTTTAATAAAAATATGATCGCCAACTTGTAATGTTGGTATCATTGAACCGGATGGAATATTAAATGGTTCCAACAAAAAACTTCTGAATAATATTGCAATCAGTGCACCATAAAATATTGTATTAAACCATTCTTTTGCTGTATTTTTACTTTTTACTGGCATCTTCTTTCCTTTTATTTTTCAATTTCGGAATCATTTTAGACCTTGAATTACCCAAGTGCAAGTTTTAATATGTAGTTGTTATGATTTCTTTAAGCTCGATAATTTTTAATGGAATGGATGCCACAAAAATTGATGTCCAGATTCAATTATCATCTGGTCTGGCAAAGCCAGAATTCAATATTATTGGTTTGGCTGACCGTGCTGTAAAAGAATCAGCAGAAAGAATTCGAAATGTTTTATCTGCTTTGAATTTATCTTTACCTCCTAAAAGATTAACTGTGAATTTATCACCTGCGGATGTTGAAAAGTCAGGCTCGCATTTTGATCTGCCAATTTTGTGCGGGATTTTATGCAGTCTGGGAATTTTGCCAGAAATCGAATTATCAAAATATTTAATTATTGGCGAAGTTGGATTAAATGGAACAATTACAAAAACAGCTGGTGTTTTGCCTGCCAGTGTTTGGGCAAATAATAATGGTATGGGAATAATATGTCCAGGTGCCCAAGGACCCGAAGCACGCTGGGCTGGGCATACAAACATTCTGGCTGCAAATCATGTTATGGAATTAATCAATCACTTTAAAGGTACACAAGTTTTACCTGTGCCACAAATTATAAAACCAAATTCTGGTTCAAATAATTCGGGTGATTTATCCGAAGTCAAAGGACAACAGTCTGCAAAGCGTGCTTTAGAAATTGCGGCGGCTGGTGGACACGCAATGTTGATGGTTGGACCGCCGGGATCTGGTAAAACTATGTTGGCGTCCCGTATGCCTGGAATTATGCCAGAAATGACAGCTGGTGAAATTTTAGAATCTTCGATGATTTATTCAATTGCTGGGCAATTGGATTCCAGAAGTCTGGTATCGGCGCGACCATTCCGAAGTGTTCATCATACAGCCAGTGCGGTTGCACTTTCTGGTGGTGGTTCTGACGCACGTCCTGGTGAAATATCTCTGGCACACAATGGTGTTTTATTTCTGGATGAGCTGCCAGAATTTAATCGCACAACACTTGAAATTTTACGTCAACCAATGGAAGCTGCCAAGATTATGATTTCACGTGCAAAGCGAAACGCAACATATCCCGCACGGTTTCAGTTGATTGCGGCTATGAACCCTTGTCCTTGTGGGCATTTGGGAAACCCTGCACTTTCTTGCACACGGGCGCCCAGATGTGCCGAAGCATATCAAAACAAAATTTCTGGACCGTTGCTGGACAGAATTGATTTGCACGTAGATGTTGATGCAGTTAATCCGTGGGAAATGCAGAACGAAGATTTCAAATCTGAAAGCAGTTCAGAAATCAGAAAACGTGTTGTGGTTGCACGCGAAAAACAACTGAAACGCCAAGGCAAAGTTAATGCCCGTCTGGATGGTAAAGAACTGGAAGAAATTGTGATTTTGGACGAAGCTTTGACACTGTTTTTGAACAGTGCTGCGGAAAAAATGGGAATGTCTGCACGTGGATATAACAGAATTAAACGCATCGCCAGAACAATTGCTGACTTGCGTGGTGCAGATAATATTGAAATGTCAGACCTGGCTGAGGCATTATCATATCGACCTTTTAATCGTGGAAAATATGGTGTTGGTAATAAATAAAAAATCCCGGTCACCCGGGATTTTAAAATTCGAATCTGACGCCTGCCATAATATTCGTGTACAGCATACTTTTAACACTGAACCAATCACGAGATTTTGTTGCATCTTCATTTGATATTGTGTATTTAATTTCTGGGACATACATTAAACGTGCACCTAAATCCAAAAACATATTATCCATCAGACCATAAGAAAATCCCAAAGCCAGCAAGCCCGCAACACTAGAACTGGTCTTTTCAGATTTATAAAATTGCAACACACTGTAAGTATCCAATTTTCCATAATTTTGTAAGTCAAGTGATGTTGATAAATCCCCATATAAATCAGCCAAATCCAATGTAGTTTTCATATCGGCATAACCAATTCCAAAACCAACATAAGGAATCATTTGGTGCAAAGGTTTCTGGACACCATCAAAGAAATCATAAAATGCCATAGCGCTGATTATATTTGTGTTAAGTGTTGAATATGCGCCACCACTGTCTACTTTAACTTCTAGTCCAGAAACAGAACCACCTGTAAGTTTCAAATTTCCTGAAAACAAAGGTGCAGAATTATATTCTGTTTCAGAAATACGATCCCAACCAAATTCCATACGCCATTGTGGTGAATTTGGAATTGTCCAACCAACACTGGCACCAGCAGCAAAACTGTATTTAGAAAAATCTTTTGCAGCTTTTAATTTTGAAATATCACCCAAACCTGCATAACTGTAACCGGAACAACCCCCAGCATCAACGCATGAGTTATAATAAGCTTCGGATATAACTGTTCCATCACTGGTATTAACATAATAACCAGCTGTCAAAGAATTTATATCGTTATTAACAGAACCCTTGGCAAACGCGGCACCACCACGAAAGGACAAAATTAATCGTGAACCATCATCACGATACCAACCGTCACCAACACGCTCTCCTGAATATTCCCAGTTTGCGTTTGCAGCCCCAGCGCAAAGGCATAAAGCTAGCGATAAAAATCCAAAAATTTTCGTTTTCATACTGGGTATTATACCATAAAAAATGTGCTAAAAAAACAGTTTTCTAATAGCTGACAACAGCTTTGAAAATTTCTGCAGGGATTGTTCCGCCAGTTATTTTACTGTCCATGGGTTTATAGTCGTCATTTCCAACCCAAATACCCATAGTTAAATCATCTGTGGCACCAATAAACCAAGCATCGCGATTTTCATTACTGGTTCCGGTTTTTCCACCCAATACACCAGACGCCATTGCACGATTTCCTGTTCCACCAACCTTTACCACATCCGACATCAGTTCTTTCATATAGTTAACCGTGCTGGGGGATAGTAACTGTAAAGCATCCGAAGGATTACGTTCATAAATAACCTTACCTGTACCATCTGTTATTTTGGTAATGGAATAAGGACGAACAGAATGTCCATCATTCCAAATAACCCCATACATGGTTGTTAAATCCACAAGAGTCATTTCGGATGAACCTAATACTGTTGAATATTCACGTTTCAATTTTGCCCCAACACCCAAACGTCCCGCCATTGATAAAACTTCATCTATACCATATTGTTGGGTCAGCTTTAGCGGAACAGAATTAACACTCTTTGCAAAAGCAGTTGCCAATGGAATATCCCCATAATATTTTTCGTTATAATTTTTCGGATTATAGTCCCCAATTGTAAACCGGGAATCATTTACATAAGAATCCGGGCGCATTCCATGTTCCAATGCCACCAAGTACACAATAGGCTTAAAACTGCTGCCAGGCTGACGCGGTGCCAAGCAACGATTAAACTGGCTGAATTGATAATCTGCGCCGCCAACCATTGCACGTATTGCACCATCACGAGACATTGCCAAACCTGCCCCTTGGTATCCGCTAACATGCCCCAAAATCGCAACTGCAACCTTTTCCTGCAAAGATGTTTCCAAAGTTGTATAAACATGTATGTCCGTATCGACATCCCCCACTCTGGATTGAACTTCGTCCATTACAAAGTCTGTCCAATAACGGTAAATATTTGTATCTGGTGCCGGCTGTGCTGCATGCATTGTTCTGGCGGCTAAACGTGCTTGCTCCAAAGTTATATATTTTTGCACAACCATTTCTTTTAAGACAAGACGCGCTCTGGAAATGTTTTTAGCAGGATTTTTTAACGGGCTGTATGTTGTTGGTGCCTTTAACATTGCTGCGATTTGGGCAGATTCTGCGATGCTAAGTTCTGTTGCAGGCTTTTGAAATAAAACACGTGAAGCAGCATCAATTCCACGCATTCCACCAACCAAAGACACACGGTTCATATACAAATCCAAAATTTGATTTTTATCAAATCTGTTTTCTAACCAATAAGACAAAATTAATTCTTGGATTTTTCTGGAAACCTTTTTTTCGCGCGACAAAAATATATTCTTGGCTGTTTGTTGTGTTATCGAAGATCCACCCGCAGTTACATGCCCATGAATAATATTTGAAAACAAAGCACGTGTCATACCACGTCCATCCATCGGACCGTGTTGAAAAAATCTTTTATCTTCGATTGAAACCATCGATTGCCAAACGTACGGTGGCAAAGTTTTTACAGAAACTGGATTTCCCATAATTTTATTGCTGCTGCGGATTTCATTACCACGGTTATCTAAAAATGTTACAGATGGCAAACGTGTTTCATTCAAAATAGAATCCAAAGACGGCATTTGCAAAAACACAATTAAAACATAAAGTGCAACCAAAGCAACTGCTGCCATAAAACAATTTAATAAAAAGACATAAAAATGCGTCCGCAACGTTGGACGTTTTTTTACTCTGCCAAAAATATCACGTTTCTTTTTTCTGAAGAACATATTTTTATTTTTCTTTTATTGCTTTTTCGAAATCAGATTCCGACCAAATTGTTATACCCAGTTTTTCTGCTTCGGCTAATTTGCTGCCAGCATCTGCACCTGCCAAGACTATATCCGTTTTTATTGAAACACTTCCTTGGACGCGTGCACCAAAGCTTTCCAGTATTTCTTTGGCTTGGTCACGGGTGTAATTTGGCAAAGTCCCAGTTAAAACTATTTTTTTACCAGACAAAGGATTATCAGAAACTGGCGCTTTCTTGGCATCATTAACCTTGATGTATTTTAACAGATTATCCAGCGCAATGATATTATTTTCGTCCGCAAAGAAAGATACAATCTCGGCCGCCATAATATCGCCAATACCATCTATTTTTTTTAAACGCATTTCACTTGCAGAACGTAAATCTGATAAATTTCCAAATTCACGTGCCAATATTTTTGCTGTGGCTTCACCTACCTCGGGGATACCAATTGAAAACAACAATCTGTGCAGATCAATGTTATGCGCATGCTTGATTGATTTATCCAGATTAGAAATAGATTTTTCACCAAAACCTTCCATCAATACCAATTCATCAACATGCTTTTCAATCAGGTCAAAAATATCAGCAGGAGATTTCAACCAACCCTTGGACACAAACAGTTCAATCTGCTTTACCCCCAGACCTTCGATATCAAAACCCTTTTTAGATACAAAGTGTTCCAGTTCACCCACAATCTGCGCAGGACAAGAAAGCGAATTTACACATCTGCGTGCAACCAATCCAGCTTCTTGGACAATACTGCTGCCACAGACGGGACATTTTATTGGAAATATGTATGCACTGCTGCCTGGTTTATGCTCTATACTCTCTACTACTTGGGGAATAACATCGCCTGCGCGTTGAACTATAACCTTATCACCTACACGAAAGTCTTTACGGACAATTTCATCAGCATTGTGTAATGTTGCTCTTTGTACTAAAACACCACCAATGTTTATGGGTTCCAGTTCCGCAACCGGAGTCAGAACACCTGTACGACCAACCTGGATTGTTATATCATTTAAAGTTGTTATTGCACGTGCAGCTGGAAATTTATATGCAACCTCCCAGCGTGGGCTTTGTGCGGTCATTCCCATTTTTTCTTGGGTTGCAACATCGTTCACCTTTAATACCAGACCATCAATATCAAATGGAATATTCGCACGATGCATCATGACTTCGTTATAAACATCTTGGATTTGTTCCATAGTGCTTACGCGGTGCGCCCAGTGACTGGTTGTCTTGAATCCCCAAGATTCCAACTTTTCAAAAAATTCACTTTGTGTTTTCCAACTTCTGGCTGACAGTTCACCAAAAGTATAAGCAAAAGCAGACAACCTACGCGTGGCTGTGATTTTTGAATCCAACTGGCGCAATGAACCTGCAGCAGCATTTCTGGGATTTGCAAATTTCTTTTCAGACATTTCATTCAGAACAATAAAGTCCGAACGTGCCATGTAAACTTCGCCACGAACCTCTATTACTTCTGGGAAATCACCGGTCAGCTTTTGTGGAATATCAGAAATGGTTTTCAGATTTTCTGTAACATCTTCACCTTCATGACCACTGCCGCGGGTCAATCCGCGAATCAAAATTCCATTTTCATAAAGTGCTGAAAAAGATAACCCATCCACTTTCAATTCAACAAAAATATCCGGGTCTTTGATTTTTTTAAACCAATCTGCAACATCAGCTTCACTGAAAACGTCAGAAATAGAAAGCATAGGAACTGTATGCCTGTGCGACTTGAATTCGCGTGATACGGCCGCACCAACCCGCTGTGAAACACCATTTTTTGCCAATTCTGGGTATTCTGACTCGATTTCCTTGGCGCGTCTTTTTGCAGTATCATAAGTCGCATCATCCACCAATGGGGCATCTTTTTGATGATAAGCAATGTCCCATTCATTCAGCTTTTTCAGCAGTTCTGCGTGTTCCGCACGAATAAATAAATCAGGATTCTTCAACATGTTTTCATTATAGAAATTATATTAATCTAAAACAATTAAAATTTGATTTGATATATAAATAGCTTCAATTTATAATGGTTGCATTACAGAAAAGAGAAAACTATGAAAAAATATCTAATATTGTCGACTGTTATAATGTTCTCAGCGTGTGGAACTATGGGTATAGGTAGCAACAAAATTGTAAATATTAATAATAATTCAGATAATCAAATAACAGCTACGGGAGAAATGGGAACAATAAAAATAGAACCAAAAACATCAAAATCTGTTGAAAGTAAAAATGATATAATTCTAAATAGTTCTAATAAAAGGTGTAACTCTCCAATAATCCAAAGAAAGCCAAATTCTGTAGCTATAATTTTGGATGTTTTTCCAGGTTTAATACTTGGTATAATCCCAATATTGGCCGATGCGGTTACTGACAATCTTTATAAACTGCCTGCGTACTATAACTACGAATGCTAAACATAATTCTAAAAAGTTTTAAAATATAAAAAACTCTTGATTGACAATTAAAAAATATGGTATATTTTTTTACATTATAAAAATATCTTAAGGTATCGTTATGAAAAATACAAAAGTTGATACAGAAATCGTTATTGATAACTTTTTTGATTCTGTAATATTTATACTTAAAAAAAGTAAAACAAAAGTTGATAATACAGAATGGCCCAGAATTAATGCGAATATAATTCTTGTCAGAAATTTGAAAAGAACTCCAAATTATGTTTCTACGTATTCAAACTTAAAAAGCGGATGCGAAACATCAATTACGTCCACTGGGTTTAACCAATTTGATCCCAATTTGAACTCGTTATTTTTGGCATTTACTAATGTTGTATCTAAGATGTGTGATTATTATTATAAAAACAAGACAACTTCGTCCGAAAAAAATCTTTTAAATGCTATAACCACATGGAATAATATAAGAAAAGAGTTACAGTTACCAGAATCCATGTTGGAAAAAAATACTTATAAACAAAAGTCTTTAAAAGGGTTTTTGAATATTTCCAAGTTCAAGAATTTATTTTCTACAAGTCAACCTGAACTTACCTATTAAAACCTGCATTAGCAGGTTTTAATTTGATTATTCAATTTAAATGTGTTATAATTATGAACTATCAAGATGAGGAAATTGTAAAATGATAGATCACAACACTGATGAAAAAATCCAAGCTTTTTTCGTATCTGTAATAGAAACCTTGGAACTAAGTAAACTTTATGTTTTCGATGAAAAAGAAAAATTGTTAATTCAAAAAAACATAGAATTAGTCAGAAAAATGTTTAATTTCAGAGAATACTTTAAAAACAAACCTAACGAATTAATGTTTTCATACGGTTTCAGAAACTTCGAAAAAAATGGTAATAACTATATATTTTCAATATTTCTTGATGTTATTGCTAAAATATCCAAATATTGTGAAACAAAAAACAATTCATCGGTTACAAATAATCTTTTGAATTCGTTGGAGGTTTGGGACAAAATTAAACCAAACGGTATTTTTGTTAAAAAAGCAAAGGTGCAGTTTGATCGTATTGTTAATGATATCGGTAATTTTTTTGGTTCTGGAAGACAACCGGTTCATGCCTAATTAAAACCGTCTTTGGCGGTTTTTTTTATGCTGTGAAATGGCATAAAAAAGTGATAAAATGTTATCAAGCAAATAACGAGGTGGCAATATGTCAAAAGAAAATAAATACGAAAAAATGATTAACGATTTCTTTAAATCCGCTATCAAGTTTCTAGAAGAAAGTAAGAATTATAAATATAACAAATTCAAGACTGATGCTATTGAGAAAAATATTTTAACTCTTACAAAAATGTCAAATAATCCAAAAGTTAACACCGCTTTTAAAAACCGCTACAGTCCAGATAATTCAATACTAACAAAAGACGGATTTGTCAGAAATGATGACAACTCACTGTATGACTCTACTAATTTTGTAATTATGAGTATTGACGAATATTATAACGGCAATGGTACAGAAAAAGAACGTCAAAGCAAAGTTCAAGATTTTATAGATAATTGGAAATTAACCAAAGCAAAATTTAAATTTCCAGCAACAGAGTTGTTTGGAATCTTTAGAAAGAAAAAATCAGGTGAAATTTCCAAGGCAATTCAAGAAGCCGTAAAAAAAGAACTTGTTGAACAAAAACGCACTCTGGCCGCATAATATTTATCACAACAAAGGTAATTGTGAAATGATGACTGTAAATTTAGAAGTTAAAATTCAAAATTTTTTTGATTCTGTTATTACCGTTTTGGAAACCAGCAAACTTTACGTATTTGATGGAACTGAAAACAAAATCCAACAAAACATTAACATTGTAAAAAGTATGAAACAACCCTATTATTTCAAAGAAACTCCTTTTATGGTTTTGGGACATGGAATAACCCCAAATGGATTTAAACAATTTGACAAAGGTGTTACAAAACTTATAGATATATTTTATAATGTACTAACTAAAATATATTCTTATAGAAACGACCAAAATTCTGAAAACGGTTATGCAATGCTTGAGGCAATAAAAACTTGGGAAAAAGTAAAACCAAATACTTTTATTAGTGGTCTTATGCCAAAGATTTTAATTAAAAAGCAATACCAAAACACTTATTAAAAATCCCGCAAGTGCGGGATTTTTAATTTATTCCAAACCTTTCAATAAAATATCTTTCAGCTCATTTGGTAACATACCAGTTGAAGAATACCCACAATCCACGTGATGAGTTTCACCAGTTACACCACTTGCCAAATCACTGAACAAATAAACCGCTGCGCCAGATACATCGTCCAAAGTCATATTGCGACGCAAAGGTGTCATTTTTTCATTCAAACGCAACATACTTCTGAATCCACCAACACCACTGGCAGCCAAGGTCAAAATCGGACCCGCACTGAGAGAATTAACACGAATACCATCACGACCAAGATCAGATGCCAAATAACGAACAGATGATTCCAAAGCACTTTTTGCAACACCCATAACGTTATAATTCGGAACTGATTTTTCAGCACCAAAATAAGTCAAAGTTACAACACTGCCACCATTTTTCATTAACTTTGCACTGCGGCGTGTCAAATCAACCAAAGAAAACACCGAAACGTCCATTGTATTTTTGAAATTTTCACGTGTAGTGTCAGCATAACGACCATTTAATTCGTTGTGGTCTGAAAAAGCAATAGAATGTAACAAACCGTCCAAATGTCCCCATTCTTTTTCAATTTTATTAAACAAAGCATCCATTTCCGCTTCGTTCTGAACATCACAAACTTCGACAATCTTCGCGCCAATTGATTCAGCCAAAGGACGTGCACGTTTTTCACCAAAAGCACCGAAAGACATCGCAATTTCTGCACCCTCTTCTGAAGCACGTTTGGCAATCGCCCAAGCCATAGATTTATCGCTAGCAACACCAGTAATCAAAAGTTTTTTACCTTTCAATAACATTTCTTTTCCTTTTTTAATATTTTACGGACAGGTTGAAACATAGCACTAAAAAAACAAATTCGCAATAATTTTAAAAAACCACTTGAAATCATTAAAAATAAATTATAAGATTGGCGGGCAATTCGGGCATAGTTCAGTCGGTAGAACAACGGACTGTTAATCCGTATGTCGCTGGTTCGAGTCCAGCTGCCCGAGCCAGTTATTCAGGACACATTTTAAATGTGTCTTTTTTATGGGTGTTTCACAGGTTCAACCTTTATATAAACCTGTGCAAAATAAAGACATCGATCAAAAGAGCCCATAAATGTCAAAAATAAAACGTTTTATCCCACAAATTTATATGATTTTCTGTATGACACTATCTATTTCACTTATTCACTACGCAATGGGTGATTTTAAATATTTTTGGATTGCCTGGTTTGGTTCAGTAATAATTGCAGCCCCGTTGGCGTTTTTCTTTTCATATTGGATTCAACCGATCTTAAAAAAATTAGATAAAATTGAACATTAAAAAATCCCCAGAAATTTCTGAGGATTTTTTATTACATACCCTTTACAACCGCTCTAATATCCGCTCTTGCCATGATATCAGCCATTTTTTGATTCAAAGTTCTGTATTCTCGTATAGTTCTTAACATGTGTTCACGGGTTTTTTTGTTTGTTGACAATGACCACCCAGGTGTTGTTACAATATCTGTTGTTGGTAAAATATAAACTTTTTTACCAGCAAAGTCATATTCTGTTATTGTTCTGGCTAATTCAATATTTCTGAATTCCAAAGGAGCTTTTTTTAATTCGCTTAAATATCTGATAAAACCACCCGTTGGAAAAATTTTTGATTCTAACCAACCAGAATTACCATTATTTTCTAAACAAACGGGCATTTCTTCACAACTTGAAAATAAATCATAATCAACAAAAACATTTTTTGGGTCTTTTATAATATATTTAACAGCAATATCATCTGTATTATTTTCATTCATATCAGTTTTTACTTGAACTTCTTTTTTTTTGCTTAATCTATTTAAAAAATTCATTTTTCTTCTCCAAATTATTTTTTCAAATGTATTATTATACATTTTATATGTTTGTCAAGTATTTTTATAAAACTTGAAACCCAATTGAGCAATATAAAAAACTGACGCCCCGTTGGCGTTTTTCTTTTCATATTGGATTAAACCAATCTTAAAAAAATTAGATAAAATTGAACATTAAAAAAACCGCCAAACGGCGGTTTTTTATTCAAAGTTAAGCAATTTTCAGATTCTTAGCAGACTTACGTCCCTTTTCTTCTGAAATTTCAAATGTAACTTCTTGGTTATCTGCCAAAGATTTTAATCCAGCAGCCTCAACAGCAGAAATGTGAACAAACACATCTTCACTACCGGTTTCTGGTTTAATAAAACCAAAACCTTTCTGAGAATTAAACCATTTTACTGTACCTTTCATTTTTTTTCCTTTTAGTAAAGTAACCGCCAACATAATAATTATGAAAGCAGCGAAGATTTTTTCATTACTTCTTTAGAAAATCTTACTTTTATTAGAAGAAAAATTTAGTATAAGTCAGCTATTGAATAAAATCAACGTACGTAGTATTTGTATCACAATTATTAAAAAAAGCAACATAATTATTGTGTTACACATTCAAGATGTTATATTTATTGACAAACAATAAATAATGTACTATAAAATATACCCTGTTATAAAAAAGGATTATTAAGTGTTAAAAACAGAACAAACAAAAGAAAAACTTGCCGAAGACCGTATCAGGTTGGCTGAAGTTTTAAAAAGTGTTGAAAGACCTCTGCCTTTTAATCACATAAATTTATTAGTGAAAAATTGCAGAAAAATATCTTTTTATGCTGGTTATGTTGAATATTCTCTGACAGGAGGACACAGTTTCAGAACAAACAGAAAAACTGGTGAGCCGGTAAATAAATCCGAAGCTTTTAATTTGGAACTTGAAGCAATAAAACAATATAACACTAACTTTAGAACAAAAATTTCTAAATAAAATCCGCCGGTTGGCGGATTTTTATTTATAGTTATTTATCCTTATTTATTGTATAATTACAGCGTTATAAGGAATTAAAATATATTTAAACGTCCTTTAAATCTTTTTATTTTTATATTTTGCCTGTCGGGTTGCTCTTTGGCATCTTGGTACACACCTGTCCCGGTTGATGATGTCAATTCTGCTGTTATTGATAATTACAATAAAAACATAAGATACACAGAAAAACTGGATTATAAAAAGGACATATATCATAAAAAACATTGCTCAGAAAATTATCCTTATCCAATAAAAAATGAAATTTCGTATTTGGCAATTTCTGGTGGATCTGACAACGGAGCTTATGCCGCTGGTTTCTTAAAAGGCTGGACAAAGACTAAAAAAAGACCCAATTTCAAAGTGGTAACGGGTGTCAGCACTGGGGCTATTATTGCACCTTTTGCTTTTTTGGGTTCGGACTATGATTTAACTTTGGAAAAAATGTACACAACTATGACGCGAGAATATGTCTTTGTTGCTACAATCATCGATATTTTGGACGGATTAACTGGCGGTTTAGCGGTAACAAACACAGAACCTTTAAAAAAACAATTACAAATATACTTAACGCCGGAAATTATTAATAAAATTGCGCTTGAAAATAAAAAAGGCCGAAAATTATACATCAGCACAACCAATTTAGATACCCAAGATCCAGTTATTTGGGATATTGGTGCTATTGCCGATTCTGGTAAAAAAGATTCTACGGATCTTATAATAAATATTGTACTTGCGTCATCGGCTCTGCCCGGTGTATTTCCACCAGTATTTTTTGATGTAAATGTTAATGGTAAACAGTATAAAGAATTACACGTTGATGGCGGTGTAGTTTCGCAGTTGTTATTACCGCCAGAAACATATCAAGAAGAATGTAATGTAAAAAGAAAACTTTATTTAATTCGAAATTCCAAACTTCACTCAGAATACAAAGTTGTAAGACCCAGGGTTTATGAAATATTCAGCAGATCAATATCTTCTATTATAAAATATCAAGCTTATGGTGATTTATACAGAATGTACATGGTTGTAAAAAACAACGATATAGATTATAACTTGGCATCAATACCTGATGATTTTTGTCATGAAAGCAAAGATGTTATATTTGATAAAGATTATATGATCGCATTATTTAATCGTGCTTATAAAGATTCATCTTCGGGATATAAATGGAAAAAAAATCCGTTTTAATAAAAAATCCGCCAAATGGCGGATTTTTATTTATTTTTTACCTTCTTTTATCATCAAGGCATAGGTGTACAACAAAGCTGCCATACCCACGACAATATACACTAAACGCGCCAGAAGAGTTTCTGGTCCAAAAATATTGGCTACCAAATCAAAATGGAACGCCCCAACAAGGCCCCAATTCAAACCGCCTATTATCAACAAAGGTAACAATAAGTATTTTTTTAGTTCTTGCATCAGCTTCTCCTTTTTTAGGTATTATGTGCCAAAAGACACACTTAAATTGTAGTACATCATACAAATTTTTCAACAAGACTGTTTTCTTTTAAATTATCTCTTTGAAAACAATTAATTTTTTAATACCAAAATAAGAAATTTCAGAAAAAGAATTTTAAAAATATTTTATTAACACTAGGAAAGAAAATGATTCGAGGCTTTTAGACTTGACGCAATTGCACGAAAAATAGTAAATTATTATCATAACAGTATGTTATGCATAAAAAACCGAGAGAGTTATTGTGCTTATGTTTTTGAGGTTATTTTTTAACAAGTCTTTTCAAGGCTCAAGAATTGTGCACATTTTTGAAGATGTTTTTTGCATAAATTTTTTAAAAACCTTATTTATGATAATCATCGCAAGTGCCTTGATTTTCATTGGTTACAGCCCTATGGTCTTTGCGAATATTTCTTCTAAGGCATATGTTGATAGAATTGTTTTATCCAGTGGATTCGAAGAAAAATCCAATAAAACTTTGGTTATAAATAGTTCCAGCACAGACAATCAATATCCATCTGCCAAAGCTGTTTATACACACATCAGCGATATTTCAAACCCACATGCTGTTACCAAGACCCAGGTAGGTCTTGGCAATGTTCAAAATATTGATCAAACGAATGCTTCAAATTTAACCAGTGGAACCGTTTCTTTCCCGCTTTTGCCAACTGGCGCAGTTGCTAATACTGTTGCAACTGGTGATGACGCCCGTTTTATGGCTGTCCCAACCAGTCAACCTACGGGAACACCTCCTGCTGGATGGGCTTGGTTCTGGATATCCCCATAAAGATTTTTGTTATTTACTTTAAATAAATTATCAGAGAATGATACCACATTAGTGTGGGCATCGGCGTATGCCCAGAAATACAAGCATGCCACCAAAATCAACCGCAAACATAGATCAGTTTATAAATACCTGAATCTGTGTTATTTAAGCCCAAATCCAAAATAGGATTCTTATAATAATTTTATTGCTTCACGAGCTGGTTAACAAACATGGATTTAAATTGAAATTTTAATGTTAATACATTACAGTACGGGTATGCAAAATAAGTTTTTAATATTTGTAATATTAATTTTATCTGCCTGTTCTATGGCATCAAAAGACGAAAAAGAAAATCAAACATTTTCTGGTACATGGTTTTTGAACAAGTCTGGTGATAATTATGATGGAAAAATGGTAATTTCTGATTGCACTGATAAACAGTGTAAATTTAAATTATATTCTTCCCAATATGGTCATACTTGTGATGTAGATGGAATTATGAAAATTTATGATAAAACACACGCAACTTATACCAAAAGATTTAATAACGGAGTTATAGATTTTATATCAGAAATCCGATTTACACATACAGCAAACAATACTATAAATATACATTATGGCAACATAAATTCGTGGAATATATTTTGTGGTATGAATGCAACAATTGAAGGCGACTGGACAAAATCTTAATATCTAAGGGTTCTTTCTGCCCAACCATTTTTATTTTCTTCCCATTTCTGTTTATCATCATTTTGCAAATGTTTCATTCTGTTATCTTTCAATATTTCCATAAAATCATTAATTTTATTTGATGGTATATCATTAATTTCTTTAATAGTTTTGCTGCCCATCACTCCATCAATTGATGAATTTATAAAATTAAACTTATTTAAAGATTCTTGTAATTGTTCTGCCATATTTTCATATCCACTCATAACCTGCATATCAAATAACGCATCTCTTATTCGGTTATTATTTATTTCTTCAAATCTTAAGTTATCCCAATATTCCATTTTGTAAATTTGTTCCACCTGTTCAATTTTTAAATCTTGAACTTTATCTGGAAAATTAAAATTTGGATACTTTGAATTATAAATATCCAACGTATCTTTTTTTACCCCCATTTTTGTGGGTTGATCTTTACGACCTTCGTTTTTTGTATATCCGCCCTCGCTACTTAGTGTTTTATCTACTGCTTTTTTGAATTGAACATTTGTTGGTTTAATTTTTCCATCGTCATCTATTTCCAGAACAGAAATATAGCATTTACAATTTGGATGTAACGGCGGATACGGATTAATATCTTTTTCATCATAAAATTCTGTCCCGTCCATAGCCGCACACGCCGGACACTCGCCACCATTCCAAATATAAACATATTTAACTTTTTGCATTTATTATCCTTTTGATTAAACAAAAAAAGCCCTGTAAAATTACAGGACAAAATAAAAAGGGAGAAAAATCACCCTTTGTTTGTTGCCGTTATCATATCAGAAAAACCTTAAAAAATCAAGAATTTTTGCAATAAAAAAGACCATTCAAATGAATGGTCAGATTTTTGGTGGTGG